>MKVN01000016.1 GCA_001898855.1 Micrococcales bacterium 73-13 | reverse complement strand
GCGGGCGGCCGGGCCGCCGCGGCGGCCGCCCGCTTGCGGCGGCGGGACCCGGCCGCCGCGACGATGATCCACACCACCGCGGCGATCACGGCGAGCGGGATGAGCCAGGGCAGCAGCACGCCGAGCGCGACGGCCGAGCCGGCGAGGAAGCCGAGGAGCGCGTGCCATCCGGCCTGGACGCCGTCCCAGAACGAGCCCGGCTCGGGCTCGGCGAGCACGGCCTGCGAGACCAGCTCGATCGTCATGGTCGACATCGAGATCTGGTCGTCGTAGTAGCGCTGCTGCGCCTCGAGCGACTCGAGCTGCGCCTGCCGGTCGCTGATCGCGGTCTCCAGCGCGATCAGCGCGTCGACGTCGCCGGCCTGCGCCTGCAGGGCCTCCAGCCGCTCGATCGACGTGCGCAGCGCCCCGATCCGCGCGGCGAGGTCTTGGACCTCGACCGTCACGTCGCTCGCGTTCGTCGACAGGCTCTGCACCCGGCCGAGCTCCGCGAGCTGGTCGAGCACCCCGTCGAGCGCGTCGGCCGGCACCCGCAGCGTCAGCGTCGCGCTGCCGCCCGAGTAGTCGGTGGGCGCCTGCAGGCTGCGGGCGTCGACCCGCCCGCCCGCCTGCTCGACGATGCCGGTCGCCGACTGCGCGGCGGCGGCGGGGTCGTCGACGAGGATCGTCGCCCAGCCGGTGACGATGATCGAGCGGTCGACCGCGCTCTTCGACCCGTCGGCGGCGGCGCCGCTCATGGGGGTCACGGCGGACTCGGGGAGGCTCGAGATGCCGGGGGCGCCGCCGGCGGCGTCGTTGACGCCGGCGGCGCACCCGGTGAGCCCGAGGGCGGCCGTGAGGAGGAGCGCCGGGACCAGGACGGTGCGGGACGTGATGGCCATGCGCCCACGCTAGGGGCGCGACCGGAGCCCTGAGTGGCGGGTCAGGGCCTTCTCAGCACAACGTGATCGAAGCGTGACGCCGTCGCACGGCGTCGGCGTCCGGACGGGTTTGGCTGTCAGACAGATGCATGGCAGACTGGTTGCGCCGCGGTCGGGGTCGCGGCGCTCACACGAGGGAGTGCACGGGTTGACCGAGATCTCTGGGGTCGTCGCCGTCGTGACCGGCGGCGCGTCCGGCATCGGCCGCGGCATCGCCACGGCGCTGCGCGACGCGGGCGCGAAGGTCGTCATCGCCGACGTCGAGCAGGGCGCGCTCGACCGCACGGCCGAGGAGCTCGGCGTGCGCGGCATCCGCGTCGACGTCTCGGACGCCGGCAGCGTCCAGGCGCTCGCCGACGCCGTCGTCGCCGAGTACGGCTCGGTCGGGATCGTCGTGAACAACGCGGGCGTCGGCCCCGCCGGCCGGATCCGCGACCTCTCGCTCGACGACTGGCGCTGGGTCATCGACGTCAACCTGTGGGGCGTCATCCACGGTATCGACGCGTTCCTCCCGCACCTGCTCGCGAACCCCGCCGGCGGCCGGATCGTCAACACGTCCTCGATGTCCTCGTTCCAACCCCTGCCGAACCTCGGCGCGTACGCCGCCTCGAAGGCCGGCGTGCACGCGATCAGCGAGGTGCTCGCCGCCGAGCTCGCCGAGGACGGCGCGAACGTCGGGGTCACGCTGGTCACGCCAGGCGGCGTCCTGACCGGCATCGCGACGAGCAGCCGCAACCGGCCGGCCGGCGAGCGCGGCGGGCTCACCGACATCGACCTCGCGGCCGACCCGACGCGCCGCGACGTCGCGATGTGGCTGAGCCCGGCCGACGTCGGCGAGATCGTGGTGCGCGCCATCCGGAACGACGACTTCTACGCCATCACCCACCCGGGCGCGCTGCCCCGGGTCGAGGAGCGCCACGAGGGCATCCGCGCCGCGTTCCTGAAGTACCCGCCGATCAAGCCGAGGACCGTGGAGGAGATCGAATGAGCGAGACCGGAACCGAGCTGCCGACCATCCCCGAGGAGCTCCGCCGCGCGCTCGCGGACGTCGTCGGCGAGGACGCAGTCCTCGTCGAGCGCGCGAAGGTCGACGAGTACAAGGACGCGTACTGGGTCCCGGGCGACGAGACCTACGCCGCCTCGGCCGTCGTGCTCCCGACCTCGACCGAGCAGGTGCAGGCGATCATGCGCCTCGCGAACGAGTACGACATCCCGGTGTGGCCGCACGGCCAGGGCCGCAACGTCGGCTACGGCGGTCCGTCGCCGCGGGTGCGGGGCTCCATCCAGATCTCCTTCCACCGGATGAACCGCGTGCTGGAGATCGACGACGAGCTCGCCTACGCGGTCGTCGAGCCGGGCGTGCGCTGGTTCGACCTGTACGACGCGGTCAAGGCGAAGGGCTACCGGCTCATGACGCCGACCCCCGACCTCGGGTGGGGCTCGGTCATCGGCAACCAGCTCGACAACGGCGTCGTGTACCAGCCGCTCGGCAAGGACCAGCAGACGATCAATGGCCTCGAGGTCGTGCTCCCGGACGGCGACCTGCTGCGCACCGGCATGGGCGCCCAGGACGGGAACAAGTCCTGGCACCTCTACAAGCGGATGCTCGGGCCGACGATCGACCCGCTGTTCGCCCAGGGCAACTACGGCATCGTCACGAAGGCCGGCGTCTGGCTCAGCCGCCTCCCCGAGTCGTACATCCCGACGATGCTGACGATCTGGGACGACGCCGATCTCGAGCAGGCGATCGACACGATGCGCGAGCTCAAGCTCGCCGGCTACCTCGAGGGCGTCCCGACCATGTACCCGACGCTGCGCGCCGCGGTCATGCTCCGCGACGACAAGGTGCTCGACGCGCGCCGTCAGATCACCGCCGAGGACGTCAAGGAGATCGCCGAGCGCAACGGGGTCGGCGCCTGGTCGGTGCGCGCCGCGATCTGGGGCGACGCCGAGATGGCGCAGCTCAAGCTCCGGCGGATCAAGGAGGCCTGGGCGAGGATCCCGAGCGGCACCGTCTCCGCGGAGCGCTCGTACTCGCCGGACGAGTACGACGAGATCGTCTACTCCGCCGATCAGATCATGATCGGCATCCCGACGCTCAAGGCGATCGAGAACACCCCCGACCACGTCGCGCACATCGGCTTCTCGCCGGTCGTCGCGCTCAAGGGCAGCGAGGTGCGCAAGGTCATCGACGAGATGAGGAAGCAGATCCTCGCCTTCGGCCTCAACTTCTCCGGCGGCATCATGCTGACGAACGACCGCTCCTGCCTGCTCGTCGCGGGCATGCAGTTCGACCGGACCGACAAGGCCTCCACCGAGAACGCGTACCGGCTCGCGAAGCACCTCGTCGTCGAGATCGGCAAGCTCGGCTACGGCGAGTACCGCGCGCACCTCGACATCATGGACCTCGCCTCGGCGCAGTACGGCTTCAACGACCACGCCTACCAGCGCTTCGTCCGGAAGCTCAAGGACGCGATCGACCCCAACGGCATCCTGATGCCGGGTCGGCACGGCGTCTGGCCGAAGCGCTACCTGCCCGGCGGCGACCTGCATCAGGGCTGAGGCGGGATGACCGCCGCGCCAGCGCCCGTCCGCCGTCGTCGCCGCGACGATCGCTCGGTCCCGGCGCGGGCGTTCGCGCTGCTCGACGCCTTCGGGGCGGACGGCGCCGTGCGGCTGAGCCTCAGCGACCTCGCCGCGCGAGCGAGCCTGCCGCTGCCGACGGCGCACCGGCTCGCCGAGGAGTGCGTGCGCTGGGGCGGACTCGAGCGCCGCCGCGATGGCAGCTACCAGCTCGGCCTCAAGCTCTGGAAGCTCGGGCTGCGCTATCCCGACGCGCGCGAGCTGCGCCAGGTCTCGGTGCCCGTGCTGCAGGACCTGTACGAGCTCACGCACGAGAGCGTGCATCTCGCGGTGCTCGACGGGCTGCGTGCGCTGTACCTCCAGCGCTATGCGGGGCGCAGCGCGGTGCCCGAGCGCGCGCACCTCGGTCGGCGCGTGCCCTTGCACTGCACAGGCGCCGGCCTGGTGCTGCTCGCGCACGGCGGCGATGCGCTGCTCGTAGCGGTCCTCGCGGAGGGTCCCGAGCGATTCCTGCCGGCGACGACGACAGGTGCCGCGGAGCTGGGATCGCGGCTCGCGGCGATCCGCGCGGCGGGCACGGCCGAGACCCGGGACGAGTACCTCCCCGGCGCCGCCTCGGTCGCGGCGCCGATCCGGGACGAGACCGGTGTCGTCGTCGCAGCGGTCTCGCTCATCGCCTCGAGCGCGGGTCCGATCGACCCGCGGTTCCCCGTCGCCGTCCGGCTCGCCGCCGACACGGTCTCCCGCGGGCTCGGCTGGCGGCGCTGAGCCCGCTCCGCTTCCATCCGTTGGAAGCCGGATTGAGGGTCGCCGCCCCGATCGCGGAGCCTGTTCCCGAGCAGCGAAGGAGCAGGCCGTGTCAGAATCCAACCGCCCGATGACGGGCGCCGAGTACATCGAGAGCCTCCGCGACGACCGCACCGTCTACCTCGAGGGCGAGCGCGTCGCCGATGTGACCGAGCACCCGGCGTTCGCGGATTCGATCCGCCGGATCGCGCGGATGTACGACGCGGTGCACGACCCCGCCAGCGGCTTTCCCGCGGTCCCGACGGACACCGGCAGCGGCGGCGTCACGCATCCGTTCTTCAAGGCCGCGCGCAGCGCCGAGGACCTCATCGCCTCGCGGGACGCGATCAGCCACTGGGCTCGGATGAGCTACGGGTGGATGGGGCGCACGCCCGACTACAAGGCCTCGTTCCTCGCGACGCTCGGCTCCAACACGGAGTTCTACGGCGAGTTCGCGCCGAACGCGACCCGCTGGTACGCCGAGTCGCAGGAGCGCCTGCTCTACTGGAACCACGCGCTGGTCAACCCGCCGATCGACCGCCACCTCGACCCCGAGGACTCCGCCGACGTCGTCGTGCACGTCGAGCGCGAGACCGACTCGGGTGTCGTGCTCTCGGGCGCCAAGGTCGTCGCCACGGGGTCGGCGATGACCCACCTCGGCTTCGTGGCGCACTCGGGTGCGCCGGTCAAGGACAAGCGCTTCGACATCATCGCGGCGGTCCCCATGAACGCTCCAGGGGTCAAGCTCATCAGCCGCACCTCGTATGCGCAGACCGTACGACGCACGTCAGCGGTCTTCGACCACCCGTTGTCGAGCCGCTTCGACGAGAACGATCCGATCCTCGTCCTCGACCGGGTGGAGGTCCCCTGGGAGAACGTCTTCCACTACGGCGCGAACGGCATCGGACTGCGCGGCAACCCGTCGTTCGGTCTCCGGTTCCCGATGCACGGCGCGACCCGTCTCGCGGTCAAGCTCGACTTCATCGCGGGTCTGCTCGCGAAATCCCTCAGACTCACGGGCACGAGCGAGTTCCGCGGGGTGCAGACCCGGCTCGGCGAGGTGCTCGGCCTGCGCTCGATGATCTGGTCGCTCACCGAGGCGATGGTCCGCGCGCCGGAGGAGGGGCCCGCCGGCAGCGTCGACCCGAACCTCGGCGCGGTCAACGCGTACCGCACCGTCGCGGCGCAGGCCTATGCGCGCGTCCGAGAGATCGTGCTCCAGGATCTCGGCTCGGCGCTCATCTACCTGCCGTCGTCGGTGAAGGACTTCAAGTCGCCCGAGATCCGCGGCTATCTCGACAAGTACGTGCGCGGATCGGGCGGGGTCGACGCGCTGGAGCGCGTCAAGACGCTCAAGCTGCTCTGGGACGCGGTCGGCTCCGAGTTCGGCGGTCGTCATGAGCTGTACGAGCGCAACTACCAGGGCAACCACGAGCTGGTGCGGATGCTCGTGGTCGAGTCGATGGAGCGCACCGGGGGACTCGCCAGGCTCGACGACTTCGTCGAGCAGGCGATGGCCGAGTACGACCTGGACGGCGAGATCGAATAGCCGCCGACGCGCTCAGCGAGAGGGAAGCCGCACGTCGATCGCGGATCGCGCGCGGGCGAGGTGCGCGTCGATCGAGTCGGAGTCCGCGAGGGCGAACTCGACGGCCCCGGCCCAGATCGCGGCCCAGATTGCCATCGCGGCGGCACGGGCGGTCGTGTCGGTCTCCGGGAGGCCGGTGCGGTCGAGGACATAGCCGTGCACGAGCTCGGCCCATGAGCCGTAGGCCTGCCACTTGATCGTGCCCTGCGGTCCTGAGGTCTCGATGATCCGCATCATGTCCCTGCCGCTCGCGACGAGCTCGGGCCGCGCCGTCCAGAGGGCGCGGTAGGCGGCGAACGCACCGTCGGCGAGCTCGGTGCCCTCCGGCTGGGCGGCGAGGTTCGCACGGAACTCCTCGGTCAGCTCCGCGCGGGCGTACCACATGATCGCGGTCGTGTTCGGGAAGCGGCGGAACAGCGTCGACCGGCCGATGCCGACGCGCTCGGCGATCATCGGCATCGTCGTCGCCTCGAAGCCGACCTCGCGG
This sequence comes from Micrococcales bacterium 73-13, assembly GCA_001898855.1. Lineage (GTDB taxonomy): Bacteria > Actinomycetota > Actinomycetes > Actinomycetales > Microbacteriaceae > 73-13. Next base: position 112,799 of record MKVN01000016.1, on the reverse strand, counting down.
AAGAGGTCGAACGCGGCCGTGAAGATCGCCTCGTCGGTCGCGGCGACGGGCCGTCCGCGTTCGCGCTTCATCGTCCCAATCTATGGCGTTCCCATCGATCGCTTTGCCACCGCGAATATTTATGGGACTATAGTCCCGAAAATACTCAGACCTGCCGCCGTCACGGACGGCATCGCTCGAAGGGGAGCACCGATGGACGATCAGAACCGCCAGCCGCCGACCCGGAACCGGACCGCCGAGGACGTCGTCCGCGATGCCGAGGACTTCGTCCCGGTGCTGCGCGCGCTCGCGGTCAGGACGGACGAGGAGCGGCGGATCTCGGACGACATCTACCGCCGGATGGAGGACAGCGGCTTCTTCCACATCCTCAAGCCGAAGAAGTACGGCGGGCTCGAGCTCACCGAGGAGGTGCACGCACGGGTGACGATGACGCTCGCGCAGGGCTGCGCCTCGACCGCCTGGGTGTTCTCGATCCTCGACGCCGACAACAGCCTGTTCCTCTGCTACCCCGAGGAGGTGCAGGACGAGGTGTGGGGCACCGACTCCTACGCGACGCTCGCCGGCTACACCGGATTCAACCCCAGGGCGAAGGTCGAGGGGGTCGATGGAGGCTACCGCGTGAGCGGGTCGTGGGCGTTCTGCAGCGGCTCCGACTTCTCGACCTGGCTCGTCTTCGTCATCCCGATCGGCGAGCGGGGCGAGCCGCACGTCATCATCGTCCCGAACGCCCTGGCGACGACCGTCGACGACTGGTTCCCCACCGGGATGCGCGGGACCGGCAGCCGCACGAAGGTCCTGGAGGACGTGTTCGTCCCGAAGCGCCACGTGCTGTCCTTCCCCGCGCTCCAGGAGGGCTGGGTCGCGTCGCGCGAGCTGCACCCGACGTTCGACATGCTCCACACGACGTTCCCCTCGTACGGCAAGTTCGAGTTCGCCGGCGTCGCCGTCGGCGCCGCGATCGCCGCGGTCGACCACTTCGCGGAGCACGCGGCGTCGAGCACCCGGGTCGCGCACGCCCTCGGCGGCGACTACCGGCTGGCCGACCAGGACTACGCGGCGAGCGAGTTCGCGCAGGCCTCCGGCGACGTCCTCATGGCGAGGTGCCTGGTCGAGCGACAGAGCCGCGACATCGCGGAGCGGACCCGGCAGCGGGTGCCGTCGTCGGAGCTCGACCTGGCGACCTGGAACCGCAACTACTCCCTCGTGACGAGGACCGCGGTGGGCGCCGTCAACCGCATCGCCGCGCTCATCGGCGCGAAGACCGGCAACCCGGCGCACCCGGTCTCGCGCGCGAAGCGCGACGTGGAGATGCTCGCTCACCACGTCACGCTCAACTGGCGGCAGGCCTCGGTGCAGTACCTCGCCGCCGCGACGAAGCCGGCCGCGGAGGGCTGAGCTCAGATCGCGAGGCCCCCGCGTGCCCCGACGCGGGGGTCCGCGCCCCCGATCGCCGCGCGAGCCCTCGCGAGGTGCTCGTCGATCGAGTCGGAGTCGGTGAGGGCGAACTCGGTCGCCGCGGACCAGATCGCGGCCCAGATCGCCATCGCGACGGCCCGGGCGGCGGTGTCGGTCGCAGGCAGTCCGGTGCGCGCCATCACGTAGTCGTGCACGAGACCCGACCAGGTCTCGTACGCCCGCCACTTCCCGGTCGACTCGGGCGACGAGGTCTCGATGGTGCGGACCATCTCCTTGCCGATCGCGATCTCGTCGGCGTGCGTCGACCAGATGCCGGCGTACGCCGCGAACGCGCCGTCGGCGAGGTCGACGCCCGCCGGCTGCGCCGCGAGGTTCGTGCGGAACTCCTCGGTCGTGTCGGTCTGGGTGTACCAGAGGATCTCCGCCTTGTTCGAGAAGTAGTGGAACACGGTGGCCCGGCCGATCCCGGCGCGGGCGGCGATCATCGGCATCGTCACCGACTCGAAGCCGACCTCGCGGAACAGCTCGAACGCGGCCTCGACGATCGCCGCGTGGGTCGTCGCCCGCGGTCTGCCGCGCTCTCGCTTCATCGGCTCAGGCTATAGCGCTCCGCGAGCGGCCCTTCCCAATCGACTATTTGTGAGATAGTGTCGCGTAAATATTGATCGCCGCGTCACCGTCGACGCGGCAGAAGGGTTCACCATGACCGAGATCCCGTTCCCGCCCTTCGAGCCGAGCTTCCCCTGGGCCGCCGACGTGCTCAGCTACGGCCAGACCGGCCCGATGATCGCCGCGATGGAGTTCACCGGCTGGCGCCACGAGTCGACCGCCTGGAAGGATAGCGCCTACCTCGGCGCCTCGCTCGGCATCTCGCCGACGTACCGGATCACGGGGCCGGGCGCCCGGCGGTTCTTCGAGGACCGCTTCGTCAACGACTTCAGCCGGCTGCGCGTCGGCGGCATCCGGCACGGCATCATGCTCGACGACGAGGGCCGCATCCTCGCGGACGGCGTCGTCATGCGCACCGGCGAGGAGGAGTACCTCGCCACCTGGCTCAGCCCCGCGATCGACTGGGCCTTCGAGTCCGGCGCGTACGACGCGGTGGGGGAGAACGTCACCGGCCAGGTCTTCCTGTTCCAGGTCGCCGGCCCGCGCTCGCTCGAGATCCTCGAGCGGGCGACCGGCGAGGACCTCCACGACATCGCGTTCGCCCGCCACCGCGAGTCCTCGATCGAAGGCCGCCCGGTGCGCATCCTCCGGCTCGGCATGGCCGGGACGCTCTCGTACGAGGTGCACGGCGCATTCCCCGACGCGCACGCCGTGTACCAGGCGATCCGTGCCGCGGGCGCGCCGTACGGCCTCGTCCGGCAGGGCAAGTGGGCGTACATGCTCAACCACACCGAGGACGGCTTCCCCCAGGCCTACTACCACTTCCCCTACCCGTGGTACGAGACCCCGGACTTCGCCGCGTGGCTCGACGCGCGCCCGGGGGCCGGCTTCTTCGCCGACCGCCCGCGCCTCCTCGGCAGCGCCGGCACCGACGCGGCGAAGCGGTACCTCACGCCCTTCGACGCGGGCTGGGGCGACCGCATCGACTGGGACCACGACTTCGTCGGCAAGGAGGCCGCGCGCCGGCTCTCCGAGGCGCCGCCGCGCCAGGTCGTGACCCTCGAGTGGGACGGCGAGGACATCGCCGACGTCTGGGCCTCGCAGTACCGCGAGGGACCGGTCTACGACCAGTTCGACCGGCCCGCCGAGATCCAGTTCGACTCGGGGACCTTCGACGAGCGGACCGGGCAGTTCCGGACGATGGGCTTCCGCGCCGACCTCGTCCTCGACGGCGACCGCGAGGTCGGGATCACGACCGGCCGGGCGACGAGCATGGGCTACCGGCGGATGATCTCGCTCGCCTTCATCGAGCCCGCGCTCGCGGAGGAGGGCACCGGGCTCGTCGTGCTCTGGGGCCAGCCGGACGGCCCGCAGAAGCGGATCCGGGCCCGCGTCGCGCGGTACCCGTACCTCGACGCGGTCAACAACCGCGACTTCGACGTCGAGACGATCCCGCACCCCGCGAACGCCGGGTGAGCGGTCGCGGCCCGCGTCGAGGCCGCGCTCGCCCTCTCAGCGCAGGGCGGCCGCGACCTCGCCGAGCGCCCGGATCGTGCGCAGCTGCTCCTCCCGGTCGCCGAACAGCGCCGCACCGAGCTCGGTCGCGCCGGCGTCGCGGAGCCGCCGCGCGCCGGCGACCAGGGTCTCGCCGCCGCCGATCAGGCCCATGTCGCCGGGATGGGCGAGGCCCTCTCGCTCGATGATCTGCTGGTACTCCGGCAGGCTGGCGTGGAAGCGGGTGAACTCGTGCAGCCGCGGCGTGATCGCGTCCGGCTCGTCGGTCGCCATGACCGGGACGCAGGCGACGAGCTCGGGGCGGGGCCGACCGGAGCGGGCCGCGCCGACGAGCAGCCGCGGCACGACGTGCTCCTCGATCGTGCGGGGACCGGCGAGGTAGGTCACGGTGCCGTCGGCGAACTCGCCGGTCGCCTCGAGCGCGAGCGGCCCGAGGGCGCCCGTGTACAGCGGCAGCGGCATGGCCTCCGGGATGCCGAGCTGACCGTGCGCGTGGACGAACTCGCCGTCGAAGTCGACGGGCCTCAGCTCGATGAGCTCGCGCAGCACTCGCAGGTACTCGCGGAGGTACCTGCCCGGCGAGGGGAAGTCGAGGCCGTAGATGCCCTCGATGGTCGAGCGGTGCGAGAGCCCCACGCCGAGGCGGAAGCGTCCGCCGCTCATCGCGTTGACCGTGTGCGCCTGCGCGGCGACCGCGATGGGATGGCGGGGCCGGGCCACGACGACGCTCACGCCCGGCATCAGCCGCTCGGTGCGGGCCGCCGCGGCCAGCGCGAGCGTCGGGGCGTCGTAGCCGAGGAACTGGCCGTACCAGATCCCGTCGACTCCGGCCTCGTCGCAGGCGACCGCAGCCTCCAGCAGCCGCTCGATGCCCTCGCCCTGAGCGCCGATGAGTACCGAGATGCGCATCGCAGGTCCTCCTAGATCGCGAGTCCGCCGTCGACGCTGAGCAGCGAGCCGACGCAGTACGACGCCTCGTCCGAGGCGAGGAAGAGGACCGCTCGGGCGACCTCCTCCGCCTCGGCGATGCGGTGGATCGGCGCCTTCTCCTCGAGGAACGCCTTGACCTCGGGGACGGCGACCGCGGGGGCCATCATCGGCGTCATGATGAAGCCGGGGCAGACCGCGTTCACCCGGATGCCGTCGCCGATCACGTCGAGCGCGACGGCCTTGGTGAGGCCCGCGACGCCGTGCTTGCTCGCGATGTAGCCCGCCTGGCCGGCCGAGGCGCGCAGCGACTGGATCGAGGCCGTGTTCACGATCGCGGTGCCGCCGGAGGCGCGCAGCGCCAGCACCTCGGCGCGCATGCAGAGGTAGGTGCCGGTGAGGTTGACGTCGATGACGTTCCGCCAGATCTCGGGCGTGAGCTCGTCGAAGGTCGGCAGGATCGGCGTCGGCACTCCGGCATTGTTGAACGCGATGTGGAGCCCGCCGTGCTCGGCGACGACGCCCGCGACGAGCGCGTCGACCGAGTCCTCGTCCGCGATGTCGACGGCGTGGGCGCTCGCCCGGCCGCCGGCCGCGATGATCGCCGCGGCGGTCGCCTCGGCACCCGCGAGATCGCGGTCCGCGAGCGCGACGATCGCGCCCTCGGCGGCGAAGGCGCGCCCCGTCGCGGCCCCGATCCCTCCCGCGCCGCCCGTCACGAGGACGACCCGGTCGGTGAATCGCTGCGTCATGCGAGCTCCTTCGTTCTGCGGTCGTTCAGCGGTCCGAGACGCGGACCATGAGCTTGCCCTCGTTCGCCCCGGCGTAGTTGATGCCGACCGCCGCCGCCGCGCTCTCGAGCCCGTCGAGGATGTGGGCGCGCACGCGCAGCCGGCCGCTCGCGTGGAGCTCGCGCAGCAGGCGGTCGTACTCGGCGAGCCGCTCCGGCCCCGCGTCGGGCACGACGAAGCCGCGGATCGTCGCCCGCTTCCACAGCATGTTCGGCAGGTTGCGCACCCCGTAGGCGTCCTCGGGCCGCTCGACCTGGTACTGCGACATGACCCCGCAGATCGCGATCCGGCAGCCGACCGCCATGTTCGCGAGCACCGCGTCGAGGATCGGGCCACCGACGTTGTCGAAGTAGAGGTCGACGCCCTCGGGCACGAGCGCTACGAGCCGCTCCGCGACGTCCTCGGACCGGTAGTCGATCGCCTCGTCGGCGCCGATCGATCGGCAGTAGGCGGTCTTCTCCGCACCGCCCGCGATCGCGACGACGCGGTGGCCGCGCGACTTCGCGAGCTGCACCGCGATCGAGCCGGTCGCGCCGGCGGCCCCGGAGACGACGACGGTGTCGCCGTCCCGCAGCTCCGCAGCCCAGAGCAGGCCGACCGCGGCGGCCCGCCCGACGTGGGAGAAGGCCGAGAGCTGCGCCTCGTCGGGGACGCCCTCGGCGTCGAGCCGCTCGAGCGTGAACGGCACGGCGACGCCGTAGTCGGCGATCCCCCAGTGGCCGCGCACGGTGTCGCCGACCGCGTAGTCGGGATGCCGCGACTCGACGACGATGCCGACGTTCGCGCTGAGCACCGGGTCCCCGACGCCGAACGGGATGAACTGCTTCGCGGGGTCGAGCGTGAGCCAGTTGCGCGTCGTCGGGTCGATCGAGACGAGCAGGGTGCGCACGAGGACCTCGCCATCGCCCGGCTCGGGGACCGGGCGCTCGGCGAGCCGCAGGCAGTCGGGCGAGTACTCGCCGACGACGGGCCGCTCGACGATCCAGGCGCGGTTGCGATCGGAGGTCACGGGCGGGACTCCCAACTCCGGGTCGTCGTCGACCCTGATCTCGGACAGCGATGTCCGTATCAGTTTGTCAGACAAACGCGCCGATCTGCGCCACCGGTCTCCGAGCCGCGCGCGTCCCGCCGCGTCAGTCGCGCAGCTCCGGGATCGTCCAGCCGTCCAGGTCGTACTCGCTCATCGCCTGCTCCGCGAAGTCGGCGAGCGCCTTCGCGGTGCCGCGACGCTCGTAGTCGAAGACGGCGCCGATCTTGATCGCCTCGTGCGAGCCCTGGTAGTTGCGCTCGTAGAGCTCGTGCCGGCCGCCGAACTCGGTGCCGACGGCGTCCCAGAGCAGCTTGAGCGTCTTCACCCGCTCCTCGGCGCTGATCCCGCCCGAGCCGCGCACGTACTTGTCGAGGTACGGACGCACCTCCGGCGACCGGAAGTCCTTGACCGAGGACGGCAGGTAGATGAGCGCCGAGCCGAGGTCCTGCAGCACGATCTCGCGGATCCGCGCGTAGCCGACCGCGCCGAGCGAGCGGTACGCGTCGCCGGCCACCGGGTCGGGCTGGACGGAGCCGTTCACCCACGGGACGGGATTGCGCGTCAGCGCCTCGACGAGGGACCAGTAGGTCGAGCGCCAAGCGTAGACCTCGCCGAGCCGGACCTGCACGCCGCGGAAGTCCTTCGTGCCGGTCATCGTCAGCGACTTGGCGAGCAGGCCGGCGATGAAGTCGGTCTTCACCGCCAGCCGGATCGCGCCCTGCAGCGCGAGCCGGTCGCCGAAGCCCGAGGCGAGCCCGAACATGTTGAACTTCTCGAGGTCGCCGTAGACGAAGATGTTCTCCCACGGGATGAGCACGTTGTCGAGGATGAGGATCGCGTCGTTCTCGTCGAAGCGGCTCGACAGCGGGTAGTCGAACGGGGTCGCGGTCTGCTTCGCCGTCGCCGAGTAGGAGGTGCGCGAGATGAGCTTGACGCCCGGCGTGCTCATCTCGATGCCCGCGATGATCGCGAACTGCTTGTCCCGGACGGGCGCCCCGAAGTAGCCGAGGAACGCCATGTGGGTCATCGCCGAGCCGGTCGCGACGACCTTCGCCCCGCTCACCACGACGCCGTTGTCCGTCTCCTTGACGACGTGCAGCACGACGTCGCCGATCTCGTCCGGCGGCAGGTTGCGGTCGATCGGCGGGTTCACCAGGGCATGGTTCCAGTACAGGATCTTCTCCTGCGACTCCCGGTACCAGCGGTGCGCGTTGCTCGCGTACTCCCCGTAGTACTCGTCGTTGACGCCGAGCGTGCCGAGGAACGCCGCCTTGTAGTCCGGGGTCCGGCCCATCCAGCCGTAGGTCAGCCGCGCCCACGACTCGATCGCCGAGCGCGCGTCGAGCAGGTCCTCGGTCGACCGCGGCGCCTTGAAGAAGGGGTGGGTGATCCCGCCGCTGCCGGTGTCGGTCGGGACGGTCCGCATCGAGCCGTCGTGCAGCGCGTCGTAGAGCCGGGCCATCGAGCGCGCGGGCGTCGCGAAGGCGGGGTGGGTCGTCACGTCCTCGATGCGCTCGCCCTCGAAGTAGATCTCGCGCGAGTCGCGCAGCGACTCGAGGAACTCGGCGCCGGTGTACGGGCGGGTGGTCGGTTCGGCCATGTCGGCTCCTCGCAGGTCGTCGTCGACTCGGATCGGGGACTTCCGTGTCCCGGGCTGTTGTCAGACAAACGGTATCGCGTCGTTCGCGGCCGCGGGCGGCCCGAAGACGACTGTGCGCATCCGCGCAACTCGCCTGCGCGATCGCACAAGCGGCGGCCCGGAGGGTGCTCGCAGAATCGATGCGAGGCCGCACGACGCGCGGTCGCAGCCCCGCACGAAGGAGTGACCGTGACGATGATCGCGAACCCGCCCGTCGCATCCGCCGAGTTCGACCCGCGCGACTTCCGCCGCACGCTCGGCCGGTTCGCCACCGGCGTCACCGTCGTCACCTACGAGCACGAGGGGGAGTACCTCGGCGCGACGGTGAACTCGTTCACCTCCGTCTCGATGGACCCGCCGCTGGTGCTCGTCTCGCTCGCGACGACGAGCCGCGCCGCGGAGCGCATGGTCGGCAAGCCCTTCTCGATCAACGTCCTCGGGCACGACCAGCACGACATCGCGATGCGCTTCGCCGGCAGGCCCGAGGCGATCGACGAGGTCCGCTGGAACGAGGACCACATCGCCCCCCGCCTCGCCGAGTCGCACGCCGCGTTCGTCTGCGAGCCCTGGGCGGTCCACGAGGCCGGCGACCACATCCTCGTCGTCGGCCGGGTGCACCACTACGAGGCGGCCGAGGACGGCGACGCCCTCGCGTTCTACAAGGGCCAGTTCCTGCCGCTCGGCATCGCCTGAGCGCCGGCCCGAGCCCGTCCGACCCCCATCCCCGCTGAAGGAGAGAGCACCTTGCCGCTGCCCGAGAACAGCTCGCGCCCCATGAACGGCGCCGAGTTCATCGAGTCCATCCGGGACGACCGCGAGATCTACGTCTACGGCGAGCGCGTCAAGGACGTCACCGAGCACCCCGCGTTCCGCACCCCGGTCCGCTCGATGGCGCGCCTCTACGACGCGCTGCACGACGGCCGGGTGAAGACCGTCCCGACCGACACCGGCAACGGCGGATACACCCACCCCTTCTTCAAGATGGCGACCTCGGCCGAGGACATGCTCGACGCGAAGGAGGCGATGACCCAGTGGGCGCGCCTCACCTACGGCTGGATGGGCCGCACGCCCGACTACAAGGCCGCCTTCCTCGGCACGCTCAAGGTCAACGACGAGTTCTACGGCGAGTACCGGGACAACGCGCTGCGCTGGTACAAGGAGTCCCAGGAGAAGGTCCTCTACTGGAACCACGCGCTCATCAACCCGCCGATCGACCGCAACCTCCCGCCGGACGAGGTCGGCGACGTGTTCCTGCACGTCGTCAAGGAGACCGACAGCGGCGTCGTGGTGAGCGGGGCGAAGGTCGTCGCGACGGGCTCGGCGATGACGAACATGGCGTTCCTCGGCTACGCGGGCGCCCCGGTCCGCGACAGGAAGTTCGCGATCGTCGCAGGCATCCAGATGAACACCCCCGGCGTCAAGCTCATCTCGCGGACCTCGTACGCCCAGACGGCCGACGAGACGGCGACGCCCTTCGACTACCCGCTGTCGAGCCGCTTCGACGAGAACGACGCGATCCTCATCCTCGACAACGTCCTCATCCCGTGGGAGAACATCTTCCTCTACGGCGACGTCGACCAGTTCAACGTGTTCGGCCCCAAGTCGGGCTTCGCGCACCGGCTCACCTTCCAAGGCGCGACGCGGCTCGCGGTCAAGGTCGACTTCATCACCGGCTTGCTCTCGAAGTCGCTCGCGCTGACCGGGACCAAGGACTTCCGCGGCGTCGAGATGCGCCTCGGCGAGGTCATGGCGTGGCGATCGACGTTCTGGGCGATCGCCGACGAGATGGCGCGCAACCCCGTGCCGTGGCTGAACGGCTCGGTCCAGCCGAACCCGGACGCCGTCAACTCCTACCGCTGGCTCTCCATGGTCGGCTACGCGCGGATCCGCGAGATCGTGCTGCAGGACCTCGGCAGCGGCCTCATCTACCTGCCCTCGTCCGTCAAGGACTTCCAGTCGCCCGAGGTGCGCCCGTACCTCGACAAGTACGTGCGCGGCTCCGGCGGCATCTCGGCGGAGGAGCGCGTCAAGACGCTCAAGCTGCTCTGGGACGCCGTCGGCACCGAGTTCGGCGGCCGCCACGAGCTCTACGAGCGCAACTACCAGGGCTCCCACGAGCAGGTGCGGCTCCTCGTGCACTGGGACGCGGTCGGCAGCGGCAAGGAGCGGGAGCTCGAGGAGTTCGCCGAGCAGGCGATGAGCGAGTACGACCTGAACGGCTGGACGCTGCCGGAACTCCGGTGACGGGCTCGGGCGAGCGGGAGCGGGACCCATGGACCTGAACGAGATCGGCGACCGGCTCGAGATCCAGGACGTCTACGCGCGCTACGTGCACGCGGTCGACCGGGCCGACTACGAGACGCTCGCGGACCGCGTGTTCACGAGCGACGCGAGCTTCGACTACAGCCAGGCGAACGGGCCGGTGCTGAGCTGGGACGAGCTGCGCGCGATCGACATGTTCGGCGGCAACGGCTTCGAGCACATCTTCCACATCACCTCGAACCTGGTCGTCGACTTCGACGAGTCGCGCGCCTCGGCGACCTGCTGCTCGAAGACGTTCAACCCGTGGGCGCGGGACGTCGACGGCCGGGCGACCGCGTTCCAGGTGCACGGCACCTACTACGACGTCGTCGTCAGGACGGAGCGCGGCTGGCGGATCGCGAGCCGCCGCTGGGTCGAGGACTGGGCCTCGGTGTGGGACGGCGGCGAGCTCCGGCTCAAGGCGGGCATGACGGAGACCGGCGCGATCTGAGCGCACTGCGAGGCGGGATAGGCTCGCGGCCATGAGCGGGGTCTTCCAGGAGATCCGCGGCAGCGCGGACGATCTCGACAGCTGGCGGGTGCTCATCACGGGCGAGCTGCCGTCCTTCCAGCGCGTCGAGAACCCGGCCGGCGGCGAGTTCCACGGGACGCTGCACCGGCAGATCCTCGACCGCATCTCCGCGCACCTCATCGACGTGCGCACGGCCCGGCACGTGCTGCACCGCACGCCGGAGCACATCCGCTTCACGCCGGAGCCGCTCTACGTCGTCAACTTCCAGATCGCGGGGACCTCGACCTTCACGCAGGCCGGCTCGAGCGCCCCGCTGCAGCCGGGGGACTTCGCGGTCTCCAGCTCGCTGGTGCCCTTCGACTGGGAGTTCGACGGCGATTTCACGGTGTTCATGCTGCGCTTCCCGCAGACCTTCATCGACGCGCCGGCGCAGTCCTTCCTGCCGCTGCTCGGGCGCTCGGTGGGCGCCGCCGACGGGTTCAGCGCGCACCTCTCGCCCTTCGTCGCCTCGGTCGCCCGCGACCCCGACCTGCTGCGCGGGCCGGTCGGCCGGCGCGTCGCGCAGAACCTGGTCGACCTGTTCACGACGAGCTTCCTCGACTTCCTCGAGCGCACCCGCGGCGACCGGGCGGCGGGCACGCCGGTGTTCCAGCGCGTCACGGCGTACATCGCCGAGCACCTCAGGGAGCCCGAGCTCGGCGCCGCGTCGATCGCCGCGGCGAACTTCATCTCGACCCGCACCCTGCAGGCGGCCTTCCAGGACCACGGCACGACGGTCTCGGCGTGGATCCGCGAGCGGCGCCTGGCGGGCGTGCGCCGCGAGATCGGCGACCCGATGCTCGCCGACCGGCCGATCGGCGAGCTCGCCGAGCGCTGGGGCTTCCCCGACCAGGCGCACTTCTCGCGCGTCTTCCGTCAGGCCTTCGGGGAGTCGCCGAAGCAGTGGCGGGCGCGCGCCTCGCGCGACGAGTCGGGCGCGCGGGAGCGCGACCTGTCCTGGCTCCTCGAGATCGAGCCGTCGACGGGCTGGCTCTAGCCGCCTCGTGTCCGGCGCGCTCAGGCGTCCCGGAAGCGTTCGGGCCAGATGCCGTGGCGACCGGGGGAGAGCACGCCGTTCGGGTCGATCGCGTCCTTGATCGTCTCGGCGAAGCGGCGGTAGGCGCCGTCGTTCCAGTCGTAGACGCCCTGCGCCTCGTCCATGAAGTCGACGTGCGCACGGTACTCGCCGTAGCCGAGGGCGCCGACCTCCTGCACGAGCCGCTTCGCCGAGGCGTACGCCTGCCGCGTCTGCGCCTCGTCGCGGACGTCGAACGGGATCCCGGTGACGATGCAGGCGGTGCGCTCGTTGAACGCGAACACGCCGCCGAGGAAGTTGAGGCCGTCCTCGCGCAGCCGCGTGCGGATCTGCTCCATGACGAAGCGGACCTCGCTGCCCTGCAGCGGCATGATCGGCGAGAAGCCGATGTGGCCGAGCCACGGGGGCTGGGCCTCGATGAGCTGGAGCGTCGGGATGCCGGCCTGGACCTGCTCGGTCGACAGGGTGATGTCCGGGTAGTCGGCGGGGGCGTAGACCTTCGAGGCGAGCACCCGACCGCTCGGGATCGCCTCCCAGACGCGACGGATCGCCTCGAGCTTCGCCTCGACGATCGCCTTCGTGCCCCAGAGCGCGGTGCGCCCGGCCCAGATGCCGACGCCGGTCTCGTCGGCGTAGGCCTGGAGCTCCTCGTCGGTGAGCGGGCGGCTGAGGTCGAAGTCGACCTGCGCGTCGATGAGCTGCGGCGCGGCGGTGAGCGCCGCGTACAGCGCCGGCACGCCCTCGATGACCTTGGCGAGCCGCAGCTCGCGGAGCGCGTCGACGGCCGCCTCGAAGTCGGCGTCCTGGCCGACGGAGAGGTTCACCGAGACGTAGGCCTCGGGCTTGCGCTGGAGCCAGACGCCGGCCTTGACGACGATGCCGAAGTTGCTCTGGGCGAACATCTCGCCGAACGACGGCCCGAGGCCGCGGCGGTAGAGGTGCCAGGACTTGTTGTCGGGGATCGCGCCCATGCCGGTGCGCACGAGCTCGCCGGTCGGCAGCACGACCTCGAGGCCGCACAGCAGCTGGAAGTCCGCGCCGTACGGCATGTACGTCATGCCGTTGTCCATCGAGTTGCCGATGACCGAGCCCCAGCCGAGGTCGGGGACGGTGAGCTGGAGCGAGTGCCCGCCCGCCTCGATCGCGTCGTACAGGTCGAACCAGCGCACGCCGGGCTCGACGACCGCGTAGGCGAGCTCCTCGTTGATCTCGAGCACCTTGTCCATCTTGCGCAGGCTGATCTGGATCGAGCCGCGGACCCGGGGCGAGGGGCCGCCGTAGCCGCCGCGGCCCTGGCCGTGCGGCCAGACCGCGACGCCGTGCCGGTTCGCGATCCGCATGACCTCCTGCACCTCCTCGACCGTGGTCGGGTAGACGACCGCGGAGCCGAGGTAGCTGTCGTCGCCGGGGATCCAGTACGGGTCCTTGAACTCGTCGACGCCCGCGGCGTCGGTGACGACCCGCTCGGCGTCGAGCGCCGCGGCGAGCTCGTCGAGGACGGCGGGGGCGAGGGTCGGTCGTTCGGCCATGGCGTCTGGCTCCTTATGCGTCGTGTCGGCGCTCAGCCGAGGATCGGCGGGTACTTGGTGAAGTCGGCGTGGATGCGCTCGTTGCGCGCCTCCACGAGCGGCCACCACTCGGGGTGGGTGATCGCGTAGAGGTCGTCGCCGAGGACGGCCTGGGCGACGACCTTCCCGGCGGTGCGGCCGTCGATCCAGCGCAGCTTCGCGGCCTCCTCGCCCTCCTCGAGATCGGCGGCCTTGAGACCGCCCGTCTCGCCCTCGGGGCGCAGCGCGATGCTCTCCTTGATGTTCGAGTGCACCGGTCCCGGCGGCAGGATCGAGACGTGGACGTGCGGGTGGCGCTCGGCCATCTCGATGGCGAGCGTCTCGGAGAGCCCCTGCACGCCGAACTTCCCCGCCTGGTAGGCGCCGAGGCCGGGCAGCGGGTTGAAGATCGCGAAGGACGCGGTGTTCACGACGTGGGCGCCGCGGTCGCTCGCGATGAGGTGGGGGAGGAAGGCGTCGATGCCGTGGATGACGCCCCACAGGTTGACGTCGAGCATCCAGCGCCAGTCGGAGAGGGTGAGCTCCTCGATGTAGCCGACGGGGCCGACGCCCGCGTTGTTGACGAGGATGTCGACGCGGCCGTACTGCTCGATCGCGGCGTCGCGGAGCGCCGCGACGCTCTCCGCGCGGGTCACGTCGGTGCGCACCGGGAAGGCGTCGATCTCCGCGGCCGTCCGGGCGAGCCGGTCCTCGTTGATGTCGGCGATGACGACCCGTGCCCCGAGGGCCAGGAACTCCTCGGCGATGCCGCGGCCGATGCCCGAGGCCCCTCCGGTGACGACGGCCACCCGTCCGTTGATCTCGGTCACCCGGTCGAGCCTCCTCCGGCACGTCGTCATGCTGTCTGACAAATGTATAGCCGACGGCCGGCATCGGCAACTACAGTCGCCAGCGGACGGAAGGCGGTCGAGATGACGCGGATCGAACGGGTGCCGGGCGTGCACACCCTGGTCGGGGAGAGCCCGGTCTGGGACCCCGCGACGCGGTCGCTGTGGTTCATCGACATCCTCGGGAACTCGATCCACCGGCTCGGCCCCGACGACGAGCTCGACTCCTGGACCGCTCCGGAGTCGCCCGGCGCCGTCGCGACGACCGCCGACGGCGGCGTCGCGGTCGCGCTCGAGGACGGCTTCCGGCGCTTCGACCCGGCGACCGGGGACTTCGGCCCGCTCGTCCCGGCCGGGGTCGGCCCCGCCGACCGGATCAGCGAGGGGAAGGCGGATCGCCGCGGGCGACTGCTCGCCGTCTCCGGCGACCGCGGCTTCCGCGAGCCGGTCGGCCGCCTCGTCCGGCTCGAGCCCGACGGCTCGACCACGACGCTGCGGGAGGGCATCCACCTCGGCAACGGCCTCTGCTTCAGCCCGGACGGCGGCACGCTCTACCTCGCCGACAGCCTGACCGGCACCGAGCTCGCCTACGACTACGACGACGCCGGGCTGTCGAACGAGCGGGTGCTGCACTCCACGGCCGGCGAGGGCTGCTTCCCCGACGGCGCGACGGTCGACGCCGAGGGCTGCGTCTGGATCGTGCTGCACCACGCGCCGTTCATCGTCCGCGTCTCGCCGGACGGCGCCGTCCTGGACCGGCTCGAGCTGCCCACGCCGAACATCACGAGCCTCGCCTTCGGCGGCCCCGACCTCGACGTCCTGCACGTCACCTCGCTCGACCCAGCCGGCTTCGCGGAGCTGCCGCCCGGGGCGCCGACGCATCCGGGCGCCGAGGGCGGGCTGCTCTACCGGGTCACCGGCCTCGGCGTCCGCGGCATCGCCGAGACGCCGGTGGCACCGGGGGCGCTGGCCGGATAAGCTCGACCGGGCAGCATGGAAGGGGCCGGGCGTGAGCAATCTCCTCGGCGGGCGCCAGGTCCAGCGGCACGCTCCCATCCGTGAGCAGGTCGCGTCGATCCTGCGCGACGCGATCATCGAGATGCGTCTCGAGCCGGGCAAGCTCCTGGTCGAGCGCGAGCTCTGCGAGATGACGCAGGCGAGCCGCCCGTCGGTGCGCGAGGCGCTGCGCCAGCTCGAGGCCGAGGGACTCGTCGAGTCGCTGAGCGGCCGCGGCACGATCGTCGCCGTCACGAGCCCCGAGCTCGCCACCTCGGTCAGCGAGGTCCGCGTCGAGCTCGAGCGGCTCGCCGTCGAGCTCTTCATCAAGCACGCCGAGCCGGCCGACGTCGAGCGGCTCCGGGAGGCGGTCGCCGAGGTGCGGGCCGCCGCCGAGCGCGGCGAGGGCGCCTCGGTCGCCGCCATGCGGGCCATGAACGGGGTCTACGAGGTGCTCCTCGAGGGCGGGAAGAACCCCATCCTGCTGCAGATGGTCAACCTGCTGCAGCGCCGCGTGACCCAGCTGCGGGCGCTCGCGCTCGAGCAGCCGGGACGCACCACGCAGAACCTCATCGAGCTCGAGGCGATGCTCGACTCCCTCGCGCGAGGCGACGTGAAGAGCGCGCGGTCGGCGGCCGCGTTCCACGTCCAGCAGGAGGCCCGGACGGCGCTGGTGGCGCTGGAACGGGCGCAGGCGGCCGCGGCGGCGGGCTGACTCGGCCCTGCTCGGCGGATTGTCAGGCAAGTTGACATGAAGCTGTCTGACAGGCTAGCGTGGCCTCGGCCCGATGGCTCCGGGCGCGACGCGTCGGCGCGCGCCGGCACCTCGAGGAGGAGGAACCATGGCGGATGACACCGTGATCGTCGCGGGCGCCGGCCCGGTCGGCGTCATGGCGGCGCTCGCGCTCGCGAAGCAGGGCCTGAAGGTCACCGTCGTCGAGGCCGATCCGGTGCCGAACATGTCGCCCCGCGCGGTGGTCTACCTCCACCCGCTGCTGCCCGACCTCGACCGGCTCGGGATCCTCGAGGACATGAAGGAGCGCGGTCACCTCGACCGCGAGGGCTTCAACCTGCACGTCGTCGCCCTCGGCGAGGTGCTCTCCGCCCCATTCGAGGTCATCGACGGCGACACCCCGACGCCGTACAACCTCCACCTCGGCCAGGGCGAGTTCACGACGCTCGTCGCCGAGCACCTCGCCCGTCTCGGCGTCGAGATCCGCTGGGGGACGCGCGTCTCGGGCCTCGAGCAGGACGCCGACGGCGTGACCGTGACCGTCGAGACCGCCGACGGCACCGAACGGCTCCGCGCCGGCTGGCTGGTCGGCGCCGACGGCGGCCGCAGCACCGTCCGCGAGCTCATCGGCGCGAGCCTCGACGGCTTCACCTGGGACGAGCGCTTCGTCGCGACGAACCTCCGCGCGGACCTGCGCAGCCGCGGCTTCCGCAGCTCGAACCTCTACATCCACCCGACCCACGCCTGCGTCATCGCCGACATCGACGGCGAGGGCCTGTGGCGCTGCACCTTCCAGGAGTCCGACTCGCTGCCCGAGGAGGGGATCGTCGAGCGGATCGAGGAGTTCTACCGGGGGCTGTGGGGCCCGGACTTCGAGTTCGAGCTCGTCGACTACCGGCCGTACCGGATGCACCAGCGCCTCGCGAGCAAGCTGCGCGACGGCCGGGTCGTGCTCATCGGCGACGCCGCGCACCTCACGAACCCGACCGGCGGCCTCGGCCTGACCACCGGCCTCTACGACGTGCTCGCGCTCGAGGAGGTGCTCCCCGCCGTCGCGAGGGGCGAGGTCGACGAGGGCTACCTCGACCTCTGGGCCGCGGAGCGCTCGCGGGTCTTCAGCGAGGTCTCCTCGCCGATCGCCTCGGGCCTGAAACGGGTCGTCTACGGGAACATCGACGTCGACGAGCTCCGCGAGGCGACGCAGTACCAGCGCACGCTGACCGCGACCCGCGAGGGCCAGCGGGAGATGCTGCTCAGCCTCGACTCGGTCCGCAGCCCCTCGATCCTGGCGATGGAGCGATGAGCGCGCAGGACGCGTTCCGCGCCGCGCGGCTCGAGCACCTGCGGGAGGTGCTCGAGGCGGACGTCGCCGCGCGCAAGTACTGGGGCGCCTCGATCCGGATCGCCCAGCACGGCGAGCAGCTCGCGCACCTCGTCGTCGGCCACGCGGACGAGGCGCAGCGGATCCCGCTGCAGGACGACACCGTCTTCTCGATCTTCTCCGTGACGAAGGCGTTCGTGAACGTGCTCATCCTCCGGGCGATCGAGCTCGGGCGGATCGCGCTCACGACGAAGGTCTCGGACATCATCCCCGAGTTCTCCGGTCCGCCGCGCGAGCGCGCGACGATCCACCACTTCCTCACCCACACGAACGGCCTGCCCGGCGTCTGGGAGACGAAGCCGGGCCTCGCCTTCGACGAGCTCTCCGAGATGGTCGAGTCGGTCGTCGCGCTGGTGCACGGCGCGAGCGAGCCGGGCAGCCGCTGCGACTACTCGCCGATGGCGAACCACATCCTGCTCGGCGAGGTGCTGCGCCGCACCGACCCCGAGGGCCGCTCGATCAACGACATCTTCGAGCAGGACCTGCTGATCCCGCTCGGCATGGACGACACCCGGCTCGGCCTGCGCGCGCACATGCGGCCGCGGCACGTCATGCCGGACTTCCGCGGCGTCGTGCCGGTCCAGCACCTCTCCAAGCAGAACGACGACCCGAACGGCATCTTCCTCGCCGAGCGCCACGAGGCGGTCTGGATGGGCGCCGCCTCGACCGCCCAGGACATGGGCCGGTTCGCGGAGATGCTGCGCCGCGGCGGCGAGCTGGACGGCGCGCGGATCCTCTCGCCGGCCATGATCCGGCTCGCCCGGCGCAACCACACCGGCGACTTCCCGAACGAGCTGTACAAGGCCGCGGCGCTGCGCAACGGCTACGAGGTGCCGCCGGCCTACCTCGGCCTCGGCTTCAGCGTCCGCGGCGAGCGCATCGTCAAGCACCAGTTCGGCACGCTGACCAGCCCCGCGACGTTCGGCAACTACGGCGCCGGATCGACCGAGTACTGGGTCGACCCCGAGCTCGACGCGACCTTCGTCGGCCTGAGCACCGGCCTGCTCCCGCAGGGGCCGAACATCGACCGCTTCCAGCGCCTCTCCGACATCGTCGTGAGCGCGCTGTCGTGAGGACGGCATCGTGAACGTCAGCTACGACTTCTCCGGCCGCACCGCCTTCATCACCGGCGCGGGCTCCGGCATCGGCCGCGCGACGGCGCTCGCCTTCGGCGCCGCGGGCGCGGACGTCGCGGTCTCCGACATCGCCGAGCCCGGCGGGCTCGAGACCGTGAAGCTGATCCGCGCCGCGGGCGGCAGCGCCGAGTTCTTCCCGCTCGACGTCGCCGACGCGGCGGCCGCCGAGCGGACGGTCGCCGCGGTCGTCGAGCGCTTCGGCCGGCTCGACGTCGCGCACAACAACGCCGGCATCGAGAGCGAGCACGTGCCGTTCGGCGACGTCGACCTCGAGGACTGGCGCCGGGTCGTCGAGGTCGACCTGAACGCCGTCTACTACTGCATCCGCGCCGAGGTCGCCGTCATGCGGCGCCAGGGCCGCGGCGCGATCGTCAACACCGCCTCGGCCGCGGGCCTGTTCGCCGGCTACCACTCCGGTCCGTACACGGCGGCCAAGCACGGGCTGATCGGCCTCACCCGCTCCGCAGCGGTCGACCACGCCAAGGACGGCATCCGGGTGAACGCGGTCTGCCCCGGCGGCGTCGACACGCCCTTCGTCGGCGAGGTCCCGCCCCAGATCGTCCAGCGCCTCATGCTCGGCGTGCCCATGAAGCGGCTCGCCTCGGCCGAGGAGATCGCCAGCGGCGTGCTCTGGCTCGCCTCCGACGGCGCGAGCTACGTGAACGGCGTCGCGCTCCCGATCGACGCGGGCCTGACGATCCTCTCGGCCGGCACCGACTTCTCCGACCTCGACCTCTGAGCCACGCCAAGGAGCCCCCATGCCCGACATCTCCTACGACTTCTCCGGCCGCACCGTGCTGGTCACCGGCTCCGGCTCGGGCATCGGCCGGGCGACGGCGCTCGCCTTCGGCGCGACGGGGGCGAACGTCGCCGTCGCCGACATCGCCGAGGCCGCCGGCGCCGAGACCGTCGAGCTGATCCGCGCCGCCGGCGGCACGGCCGAGTTCTTCCGCACCGACGTCGCCGACTTCGACTCGGTCGAGGCCTCCGTCGCCGCGGTGGTCGAGCGCTTCGGCGGCCTCGACGTCGCGCACAACAACGCGGGCGTCGAGGGCGAGCACGTGCCGCTCGGCCGGATCCGCACCGACGACTGGAAGCGCGTCGTCGACATCGACTTCAACGCCGTCTACTTCTGCATCAAGGCCGAGGTCGCCGTCATGGCGCCGCGCGGCGGCGGCTCGATCATCAACACGGCGAGCGCCTCCGGTCTCGTCGCCGGCTACAACCTCGGCGCCTACACCGCCGCGAAGCACGGTGTCATCGGCCTGACCAAGGCCGCGGCGATCGACCACGCGCGGGACGGCATCCGGGTGAACGCGATCTGCCCGGGCCCGATCGACACCCCGTTCCTCCAGGAGCTGCCGCAGCCGCTCAAGGACCGTCTGCTGCTCGGCACGCCGATGAGCCGGCTCGGGCAGGCGGACGAGATCGCGCAGGGCGTGCTCTGGCTCGCCTCGAGCGGCTCGAGCTACGTGACCGGCACCGCGCTGTCCGTCGACGGCGGCACCGTGGCGCTCTCCGCCGGCACGAACTTTACCGACCTCGAGCCCTGAGGCGCCGCGCCTACATCACCATCCCGCCGTTGACGTGCACCGTCTGGCCGGTCATGAACTGCGCCTCGTCGCTGCACAGGTAGACGATGTTCGCCGCCATCTCGCTCGCCGGGATCGCGCGCGGGATGGGCTGCAGCGCGAGCAGCGAGTCGAGCAGCTCCTCGTCGGTCGGCAGCATCGCGGTCCTCGTCGCAGCGGGCGCGACGGTGTTGACCCGAATGTTCTCGCGCGCGACGAGCGCGGCGATCGCCCGCGTCATGCCGGCGACGCCCGCCTTCGACGCGGGATAGGCCGCGGGCAGGGGGTAGGGCGCGAAGGCGCCGACCGAGGAGATCGTGACGATCGCGCCGCCCGCGCCGGTCGCCTGGATGAGCGGCATCGCGGCCCGGATGCAGTAGAACGTGCCGGTCAGGTTGACGCCGATCACGAAGTCCCACGAGTCGTCGTCGATGGTCGACAGGTCGGCGGAGCTGTGCCCGCCCTCCGGGTCCATGCGGGTCGGCGAGTCGGAGACGCCGGCCGCGGTCACCAGCGAGTGCAGGCCGCCCCGCTCGGCGCCGATGCGCTCGAACGCCGCGTTCACCGAGGCGCTGTCGGCGACGTCGACCGCGATGCCGGTGACCTCTGGGACGTCGCCCCAGATCCGGTCGAGCCGCTCCCGCGAGAGGTCGAGCGCGTAGACGACGGCCCCCTCGGCGACGAACCGGCGCACGACGGCCTCGCCCATCCCGGACGCGGCGCCGGTGACCGCGGCGACCCGGCCCTCGAAGCGGCGGAAGCCCCAGGTCTCGACGAGCTCGCCGCCGACCTCGACGGGACCGACCACGGGCTGGATCTCGTTCGCGTACTTGTCCATGTCCTTGCTCCCTCGTGCCTGGTCCGTCACATCACCATGCCGCCGCTGACGCTGACGGTCTGGCCGGTCATGAACTGCGCCTCGTCGGAGCAGAGGTGGACGATCGTCGCGGCCATCTCGCTCGGCGGCACGAGCCGGTCGATCGGCTGCTTCGCGGTGAGCGTCGCGAGGTACTCCTTGTCGTCCGGCATCATCGCGCCGTCGGTCGCCGCGGGGGCGACCGCGTTCACCCGGATGTTCTCCGGGCCGAGCAGCGCGGCGAGGGCGTGCGTCATGCCGATCAGCCCGGACTTGGACGACGGGTACGGCGCGGCGAGCGGCGAGGGGTGCAGCGCCGCGACGCTGGAGAGGTTGACGATCGCGCCGCCGGCCGGACCGACCGCGCGGATCAGCGGCAGCGCGGCGCGGATGCAGTAGAACGTGCCGCTGAGGTTGATGTCGAGGACGAAGCGCCAGGTCTCGTCGTCGATGGTCGCCGGCTCGGGGTCGCCGGGGAAGCCCTTCGCGCGCTTGGGGTGGTCGGGGACGCCCGCGTTGCAGACGAGCACGTGCAGCCTGCCCTGCTCGGCGCGGATCCGGTCGAAGGCGGCGTCCACCGCGGCGCTGTCCCGGACGTCGAAGGCGAGCGGGATCGCCGCGGCGACGCCGTCCCAGGTCTCGTGCAGCAGCTCCTCGCGCAGGTCCGTCGCGTAGACGGTCGCGCCCTCGGCGATCAGGCGCTCGGCGACGGCCCGTCCGATGCCGCGCGCCGCGCCCGTGACCGCCGCGACGCGCCCCTCGAAGCGTCGGGCGCCCCAGGTCTCGACGAGGGTCTCGCCGACCAGGACGGGGTCGTGCAGGGCTGGGGTGTCGGACATCGTCGTCCCTCCGGTCGCACCGCCGCGGGCGAGCGGCGGGTTTTCGCGTGCTGTCTGATTGTCGTGCATTCCGCGCCTGCGCGTCGCACGGGTCGCCCGAGGGCGCCTCGGCGAGCAGGGGCGCCGCCCGTCTTGTTCGACGAGCGGCGCCCCCGGCGGTCGGATCGGCCGACCGCTGCTACCTGCCCCAGGCCTTCGCGTAGTCCGCGACGGTGTTCGGGTACGAGTAGTAGTTCGAGTCCGGGCCGATGTCCAGGCCGTCCACGTTCTGCTGCGTGATCAGCGTCGAGATGTTCGCGTTGATCCTCCGCCAGTCGGTGCCGTAGCCGTCCTTCGGGAACACGCCCTCGTACTTGCGCAGGCCCTCGTCCACGAGCTGGAAGAGGAACTGCTGGAAGTCGAGCGTGAACCCGCCGTACTGCGTGCCCTCCTGGATCTGAACGACGTTCTGCGGCAGCGAGGACTGGCCGATGCCCTGCGCGTTCTCGATGCCGGCGGTCTTCGCCGCGGCCGCGAGACCGATCTGGAACTGGTCGCCGGGGGTGATGAAGAACTGCGTGTCCGGATGGCTCTGCAGGTCCTGGACGATCCCGTTCGGGTTGTCCGTCGCGAAGATCGAGATGTCGACCGAGCGCATGCTCGCGTTCGGCGACAGCTGCTTCAGCAGCTCCTCCGCGCCCTGGTGGTTGACCGTGGAGAAGAGGAACTCCGGCATGTTGTACCAGACGAGGTCGGTGCCGGTGCCGCAGGTGAAGTACACCGCGGCCGCCGCGAGCACCTCGCCGTTGACGATCGAGCCGCCCATGCCGCCGAGCGTGTCCTGGAGGCCCAGGATCTCGGGTGCGCGCGGGTCGGCGCCCCAGACGACCGTGACGCCGTCCGCGAGCAGCTGCTTGGCCTGGGCGGTCACCAGGGTCGGGTCGATGGCGCCGACGATCAGGATGTCCGGCGGGTCGGCGACGATCGCGTCGAAGCCGGTCGCGGCGGCGGCCGGGTCGGGACCGGCCGGGTAGTTGACGAACACGCCGCCCGCGGTCGCGGCCGCCTGCTCGATGAACGGCCGCCAGAGGCCGTCGCCGACCGGCGACATGTTGTTCGCGTAGCCGATCTTCAGGCCCGCCGGCAGCGGCTCGGGGAGTGGGTCCCAGCCGAGGACGCTGGGGATGATGCCCTTCGACGGCTGGGAGAACTGGTCGACGTACTCCTTCGCCGCGGCGAAGTCGACGCCATCGGGCGGGGCGACCGCGCACTCGCCGGTCCTCGGGTCCATCAGCTGGAAGGTCGCGGCGGTGGACCCGCCGTCGGTGGGCGCGGTGCCGCCGTCGCCGGCGGCGCAGCCCGCGAGCACGAGCGCCAGCGAGGCGGCCGCCGCGGTGCCGCCGATGGCGGCCTTGAGACGTCGTCGTTCCATGTGATTGCTCCTTCGGTTTCTCGGTGATGCCCGCCCGGCGCTCGGCCGGGCGGCGCGCGGTCAGAGCGCGGGGGACTGCAGGTGGACGGTGGCCCGCACCGGACGCTGCACGTGGTCGGGGACGTAGGGGTCCGAGGCGCCGCCGTCGAAGTCGCCCCACAGGATCTCCACCTCCGCGCCCTCGACCGCCTCCGCCTCGTCGATCGAGGCGAGGGAGGTCCAGGCGCCGAGGCCGGGCGTGTACCCGGTCTGGTGGGTGAGGCCGATGGTCCGCCCGTCGCGGAGCACGGCGTCGCGCACCTGGTGGTACGGCGCGTAGAGGTCCCGCGGCCGGGGGAAGCGGTCCAGCGCCGCGTCGGCGAGCACGCCCGCGGTGTCGTCGTCGTTCCAGCTGAGCCACACCTTCCGGCGGTGCGGGTCGGAGGCCGCGGCCTCCAGCGCCTCGCGGCCGATGAAGTCGTGGTCGAACCGGACCATGTGCCCGTAGCCGAGATCCCACGGGGTCGCGTAGTAGCCGTCGATCTCGGCCGGGCGGAAGCTGCCGGAGGTGGCGGGCACGACGTTCTCGAACGCGGTGTCCGGCAGCCACTCGCGGTAGGGGCGCAGCGACGGGGAGGTGTAGATCGCCGGCACGACGCCGCCGATCCAGCCGGACTCGAGCGAGGCCGTGCCGTAGGCGAGCGCGCCGCCCTGCAGGAGCCCGTGCGGCTCGCCGGCGGCGAGGATGCGCTCGACGAACGCCTCCCGCTGGTCGGCCGGGCCGAACAGCTCGAGGCCGGTGCTCTCCTGGCCGGGGACGCCGCCCATGGTGTGGTTGAGCGCGCGCACCCGCAGTCCGCCGAGCTCGATCTCGCCCATCCGGAAGAAGCCGATTGGGTCGAGCCGGCGGCCCGCGGCGGTCTCCAGGATCGCCCAGGCGGCGGGGCCCTCGAGCTCGTAGCGGTAGAGCCGCTTCGGCACGGCGCCGAGGCGGCCCCAGCCGGCCGCGTCCCGCTGGAAGGTCACGTCGTAGCCGCCGACCTCCGCCTGGTACTGGATCCAGTTCATGGGCAGCTCGAAGCCGACGAGCGAGAAGAGGTCGTCCTCGAGCCCGAACAGGATCGAGTCGCCGACGACGTAGCCCTCGTCGGTCACCGCGAGGTACTGCTTCGCGCGGCCGGCCCCGAAGCCCCGGTAGCCGTTGACCGAGGTGTCGGAGAGCAGCCGGAGGGCATCGGGCCCCGAGATGTAGAGGTCCGTCATGTGCCACGACTGGTTGAACAGCACGGCCGTGGTGCCCCACGCGCGCTGCTCGTCCCGCCAGTTGGTGTGCTCGGGCGGGTAGGGGAAGTGATAGGCCGGCGGCAGTGCGACGGTGAGCGCGCTGATCGCGGTCGGGAAGCGATCGAGCTTGTCCTGGAGCGACATCCGTGAGTCTCCTTCCGACTTCGCTGTCGGGGCGACCCTAGGAGCGCTCCGTCCGGCCCGAGGCGATGCGGGCCAGGATTGTCGGACAGGAATTTCCGTGAATGTCGCCCGGGGCGGCGCCGTTTGCGAGACACTGCCATTCGTCCCGATGCGATTTTGCGCGATCTGTCCGATCGTCGTACATTCAGGGCACCCCGTGTCAACGTCGATGCATGGAGGACCACGTGCAGACCTTCCCCCGACCGCAAGCGGAGCGGCTCTACGTCGAGCGCCAGCCCGTCGCGGCGACCTGCCCCGAATGCGGCGGCTCCGACGTGCGCGCCTACCGCGTGCTCTCCGAGGGGGGTTGGTGGCAGGTCGAGAAGTGCCAGGACTGCCTCGCGTCGCTGCGCCGGACGCCCGCCCCGGCGCTCGGCTCCTACGTGCCGCTCGGGACCACCGTCCCGCGCGAGACGGGCCGCTGATGTTCGGCGTCGACGTCGGAGGGACGTTCACGGACGTCGTCGCGATCCGCGACGGCAGGGTCGAGGTGACGAAGGTGCCGTCGAGCCGGGTCGATCCGGCCGGCTCCGTCGTCGAGGGCGCGCGGCGGCTCGGCGTCGCCGGCAGCCCGGTGTTCAACCACGCGAGCACGATGGGCCTGAACGCGGTGCTGGAGCGCCGGCTGCCGAAGATCGGCTTCCTCGCCACCGAGGGCTTCCGCGACATCCTCGACCGCGGCACCATCCACCGCCCGCTCGACGCGCAGACGGACCCCGCCTGGCGGCGCACCTTCGGCGACGTGAGCCGCCCGCTGGTGCCGCGCTACCTGCGTCGCGGCATCCGCGAGCGGAAGACGGCGCGCGGCGAGACGCTGTTCCCGCTGGACGAGGCCCAGGCCAGGCACGAGCTCGAGATCCTCGGGCGCACCGGCGTGCAGGGCATCGCGATCTGCCTCATCAACGCCTACGTCGACCCCGAGCACGAGCTGCGGCTCGCCGAGCTGGTGCACGAGGTGCTGCCGGGCGTCGAGGTGTCGATCTCGTCGGCGACCAGCCCGCTGGCCAAGGAGTACGAGCGCGCCTCGACGACGGTCATCGACGTCATCATGAAGCTGCTCTTCTCCGACTACGCGAAGCAGCTCGACTCCGAGCTCGGCGCCCTCGGCTTCGACGGGCAGCTCAACTTCGCCGACTGCGCCGCGAACCTGCTCCCCTGGGAGGAGGCGCTCGAGCGGCCGTTCCGCATCCTGTTCGCCGGCCCGGCCGCCGGCACGGTCTCCAGCGGGCATCTCGGCCGGGTCATCGGCCGGCAGCACCTGTTGTGCGCCGACGTCGGGGGCACGAGCACCGACGTCTCGATCATCGTGGACGGCAAGCCCTTCGTGCAGAACACCTTCGAGATCGAGCACGACCTCATCATCAACGCGCTGTCGACCGAGGTCTCCAGCGTCGGCGCCGGCGGCGGCTCGCTCGTGACGGTCGGCACCTCCGGCGGCCTGCTCGTCGGGCCGGGCAGCGCCGGCGCGGAGCCGGGACCCGCCTGCTACGGCCGCGGCGGCACGCAGCCGACGGTCACCGACGCGGTGCTGCTGATGGGCGTGCTCGACCCGAACGGCTTCGCCGGCGGCGAGTTCCAGCTCGACGCGTCGGCGTCGGAGGCGGCCTTCCTCGCGCTCGACACCCCGGTGCCGTACGACGAGCGGATCCGCACGACCTACCGGCTCGCCGTCGCGCACATGGCCGAGGAGATCCTCAACGTCGCGGTCCGGCACGGCGTCGACATCCGCGACTTCAGCCTGATGGCCTACGGCGCGGCCGGCGGCATGCTGCTGCCCGCGGCGCTCGACCTGCTCCCGCTGAAGGAGGTCATCGTCCCGCCGAACCCCGGCCTGTTCAGCGCGATCGGCCTGCTGTCGACCGACCAGGTCTACTACGAGTCGGAGAGCGCCTACGTCGTGTTCGGCGCGGACACCGCCGAGGGCATCGCGGCGGTCTACGACCGGATGGAGGCGAGGCTGCGCGAGCGGCTCGGGCCGGTCGCGACGGGCCTCCCGGTGCGGCGCTCCTTCGACGGCCGCCTCGTCGGGCAGGGCTGGGAGATCCCGTTCGTGCAGCTCCCGGACGGCCCGGTCACCGCCGAGTCGCTGTCGGCCGTCATCGCGGCGTTCCACGACGCCTACGAGGCGCGCAACGGCAACCGCTTCGACGCGTTCCCGGTCGAGGGCGTCACGTACCGGGTCGAGATCGTCGTGCCGGCCGAGAAGGTCGACTACGCGCTCGCCGCCGAGACCGAGCCGTTCGCCGCGACCCCCGAGGGCACCCTGACGCTCTCCCACGTCGCGGCCGAGCCGGTCCAGGCCGAGTGGTACTCGCGCGAGCGCCTGACCACGGGGGCGACCGTCGTCGGCCCGGCCGTGATCCGGGAGCAGCTCAGCACGACCTACATCCCCCCCGGGCAGCAGGCCGTCGTCGGCCGGGTCGGGGAGATCGTCATCACGCAGAGGAAGGAGGGGGCGAAGTGACCACGACCCTCACCGCGGCGCCGGGCAACGCCGAGCGCCGACGCATCCGCGACCTCGACGAGGCCGCGTTCCAGGCGGCGTACGCCTGCGACCGCTACACCGCGACCGTGCTCGGCAACCGCTTCGACTACCTGGTCGAGCACATGAGCGTCCGGCTGCTCACCGGCGCGTTCAGTCCCGTGCTGCGCGACTTCTACGACCTGGCCTGCACGATCTCGGGCCCGCCGGAGCTCGACTACCTGGTCCCGGCGGCGAGCAACGGCATCGTGCTCATGGCCGGCACCACGATCGACGCCGTGCCGAACATGGTCGAGGAGTACGGCGTCGACCGGCTGCGGCCCGGCGACGTGCTCATCGCGAACGACCCGTACCGCACCGGCAACCACAACAACGACCTGGTGTTCGTGCGCCCGGTGTTCCTCGACGGCCGGATCGTGTCCTTCGTGACGCTCAACGCGCACCAGCTCGACATGGGCGGCACGGTGCCCGGCGGCTTCAGCGCGACGAAGCAGAACGTCTACGAGAACGGCCTGGTGCTCTCCCCGCGACTGCTCGTCAGCGAGGGGCGGAACGTGCCGGAGTCGTGGTCGGTGATCTTCGACAACGTCCGGATGGCGGAGATCCTGCTGCCGGACATGCTCACGGTGCTCTCGGGCCTCGAGCTCGGCGAGAGCCTCGTGCTGGAGTCGATCGAGCGCTACGGGATCGACGCCTTCCTCGGGGCGATGCGCTACTCGGTCGACGCCGCCGCGGAGCAGATGGCGCTCGGCCTCGCCGAGCTGCCGGACGGCGACTGGGAGGCCGAGCACGGCGTCGACGCGGACGGCGTCGACGACTCGGAGTCGTACCCGGTGCACGTCGCGATCCGCAAGCGCGGCGAGCGGATCGAGGTCGACTTCTCGGGCACCCACCGGCAGGCGCGCTCCTCGATCAACGCGACGGTCTGGGAGGTGAAGCTCGCGGTCGGGGTCGCCCTGAAGTACAACGTCGACCCGCGCGGGCGATTCAACTCCGGCCTGTTCCGGAACATCGACGTGATCCTGCCCGAGGGCACCGTGGTCAGCGCCCTGCCGCCGGACGGCGCGGTCTTCCTCTACTTCGAGCAGTCGCAGGTGCTGCTCGCGACGATCCTGATGGCGCTGGAGCCGGCGCTCGGGCAGAACGCGATCGCCGGGGACCGCGGCGGGTCGAACCTGCACACCGCCTTCGGCGCGTGGCCGGACGGCCGCCCCTGGGCGGCGGTCATGCAGCTCGGCGGCGAGGTCGGGCCGTTCGGCGCGAACCGCTACGGCGACGCGGACACGCAGTGCATGTCCTACCTCGCCAACGGCATCGCGCCGAGCATCGAGTCGGTGGAGAAGGACAGCCCGGTCGTCATGATCCGCCACCAGCCGGTGCCGGACACCGCGGGGCCGGGCTTCTACCGCGGCGGGAACTCGATGGTGCGGGACACGCTCTTCCTCACCCCCGCGTTCCACTCGATCATCGAGCTGCGGCACAAGACGGCCGCGGGCTTCGGCGTGCAGGGCGGCGGGGACGGGCGCAACGGCGGCGTCTGGATCTTCCCCGCGGACGACGCCGGCCGGTCGCGGATCCCGTCGGCCGGCGACTTCTCGCTGTCTGAGCCGTGGGCGGGCGTGCTCGACCCGGAGACGAAGGCGCCGAGCCCGGACGGCGTCTACCGCTACCCGTTCGACGCCGCGAAGACGAGCGATGCGAACGCGGTGCTCCGCTACATCGGCGCCGGCGCCGGCGGCTGGGGCGACCCGCTCGAGCGCGATCCGGACCGGGTGCGCGTCGACGTTCGTGACGAATACGTGACGATCGAGGGCGCCGCGCGGCTGTACGGTGTGGTCATCGTCGGCGATCCCCACGAGGATCCGGAGGGGGTCCGCGTCGACGCGGAGGCCACCCGATCCCTCCGCGGACGGATGCGGGCGGAACGACAGGAAACCTGAACAACAGGATTCCTGTCAATTCACACCAAGCTGTGTAATATGAACGCGTTGTCGGCGGGATCGTCGGACAGCACGACAAAGAAGTCATCAAGAAAGCGAGCAATCACCATGCAACGACGCATCAAGGCCGCCATCGGCGGCACTGCGGCAGTCGCCTCGCTGGCGCTCGTTCTCGCGGGTTGCTCCGCGGGCAACGGGGGCGGCGGCACCACACCGACCGACGGCGGCTCCACCGCCGCGACCTTCCAGCTGATGGACCCGAAGACCGGCGAGTGCACCGTGTCGCCGGCCGATGGCGTCGACTTCGACTCGGCGAAGGAGTACGTCCAGCAGTTCCAGCAGAAGTCCACGGGCATCACGCCGAACCTGCTCGGCTGGGCCCCGCTGCCCAAGCCGCTGCCGGCGGGCCTGAAGATCGGCTACGCGAACAACATGTCGCCGGTCGGCGACTCGCTGTGGCGGCCGTTCATCGAGCAGGCGGCCGAGGCCGCGGGCGGCGTGTTCGTCAACTACCCGGCCGGTCCCGACCCGGCATCGGCGGCCACCGGCTTCGACGCGATCGTCGCCGACCCGCCGGACATCCTGATCGTCGGCGCCATCGACCCGACCATCGTCACCGCGCAGGGCAAGGCCCTGATCGACGCCGGCGTCACGGTCGTCTGGGGCGCCGACCCGCGCGCACCCGAGACGTTCGGCCTGCCGGACACGCTCGGCGGCATGGGCGGCTCGATCGTCAACGGCGAGGTGCTCGCCGCCGCCGCGGTGTACTTCACCTGCGGCACCGGCACCGACTTCGCCTGGTACAACATCCCCGAGTTCTACTTCTCGACGGTCAACCACGAGGCCGCGGACAAGTACCTCGCCGAGCTGGCCCCGAACGCCAAGATGCGCTCGGTGGACATCTCGATCTTCGCGACGGACAACCCGCAGGGCATCCTGCAGGACCTCCAGGGCCACCCCGACACGCAGTTCTTCGTGAGCCCCCAGGACCAGGCGCAGGTCGGCCTCGCGGCCGCCGCGACCAACGCGGGCATCACCAACGCGAACGGCATCGGGCAGTCCTCGCTCGCGCAGAACGTCGTGCAGATCAAGGAGGGGACGCAGTACGGCGGCTACACGCTCGACTTCCAGCAGTTCCTCTTCCAGCTGGTCGACGAGGGCCTGCGGCAGTACGAGGGCGTGTTCCCGGCCGACGGGTACGGCGACAACTGGCGGAAGATCAACGCGAACATCTCGACGCTGATCACCGCGCAGAACGTCAACGACCTGGACATCAGCGCGGACGGGATCTACACCTCCTACCCGAACACGATCCAGGACTACAAGAAGGCCTGGGGTACCAACTAGCCCTAGCATCAACCTCAGGGAGTGAGGCGCCGTCCGCCGGGCGACCGGCGGACGGCGGGCGGCGCCTCCCATCGATGCACCAGGCACTTTCGAAGGGGAGGGCGCCACGATGTCACCGAGCAAGGGCGGAGCACCGCTGCTCAAGATCACCGGGATGATCAAGGAATTCCCGGGCCTGCGCGCGCTCGACGACGTGTCGCTCGATGTGCACAGCGGCGAGATCGTCGCGGTCGTCGGCCACAACGGCTCCGGCAAGTCCACGCTGGTGAAGATCCTGGCGGGCGTCTACACCAAGGACGCCGGCGAGGTGGAGTTCCCCGCCTCGGCGCCGGAGGAGGAGACCGAGCTGCACATCATCCACCAGGACCTGGGCCTGGCGATGCAGCTGAACGCGATCGAGAACCTCGGCATCCCCAAGTACAAGAAGTTCGGCGAGTCCTTCGCGCCGTTCAACACCAGGCACGAGCGCGAGAAGGCGCTCGAGCTGATCGGCCGGTTCGGCGAGGTCTTCCCGCTGAACGTCCCGGTCGGCACGCTCGCCCCGGCGCAGCGCTCGATCATCGGCATCGCCCGGGCGCTGGACGGCTGGAAGCATCCGCGGAACATCCTCATCCTCGACGAGCCCACCGAGGCGCTCGCGGCGAACGAGGTCGCCGTGCTGTTCGACGCGGTCAAGCAGCTCGCCGCCGAGGGCGCCGGCATCATCTTCATCTCGCACCGGCTCGACGAGGTGCTCGAGCTCGCCGACCGGATCGTGGTGCTGCGCGACGGCAAGAAGGTCGCCGACGCGGACCGGGAGCACGTGGACCACGAGCGGCTCGTCGAGTTCGTCACCGGCGTCAAGACGGGCGAGGCCGAGACCGGCCGCACCGACCGCACGCACGGTGACGTGGTGCTGGAGATCGAGAACCTCTCCGGGGCCGACGTCGAGGACATCGACCTCACGCTGCGCGCCGGCGAGGTGGTCGGCGTGGCCGGCGTGCTCGGCTCCGGCCGCGAGGCGCTGCCGGCACTCGTGTTCGGCTCGATCGACGCGCACGCCGACAAGTTCCTGCTCAACGGCAAGCGCTACACGAAGCGCAACCCGCGCGCGAGCATCCGCCGCGGCATGGGATTCGTGCCCGGCGACCGCGGCAAGTTCGGCTCGGTGCGGCCGATGAACGCCAGGGAGAACGTCACGCTGCCCGAGCTGAAGAGCCTGACCAACGCCGCCGGCGCGGTGAGCGTCGGCAGGGAGCGCCAGCACGTGATGGGCCTGGTGGCGACGTACGACGTCAAGCCGCCGCGGACGGAGCAGACGTTCTCCCAGTTCTCCGGCGGGAACCAGCAGAAGATCGTGTTCGCGAAGTGGCTGCGCAACCGCCCCAAGGTCCTCCTCCTCGAGGAGCCGACGCAGGGCGTCGACATCGGCGCGAAGCAGGCGCTGTACGGCGCGATCGACGCGGCCGCGGAGGCGGGGTCCGGCGTCATCGTCTGCTCCTCCGAGGCGAAGGAGCTCGTGCGCCTGTGCGACCGGGTGCTCGTGCTGCGCAACGGCCGCGTCGCGGCGGAGCTCTCCGGAGAGGACCTCACCGAGACACGGGTCGTCCTCGAAGGCTACGGACTCGGGAGTGGGGCGGACAAGTGAAGAAGACCGAGGCGGTTGCCACGATGACGGACGGGACCAGGGCGGTGAAGGGGCCGTCGGTGTTCAGCCGCTACTTCTCTCCGCGCAACATCTCCGCGGTGTACCTGTTCATCCTGATCTTCATCGTCTTCGCGATCTGGACCCCGCAGACGTTCCTCACCCCGGGCACCTGGGCGAACCTGCTCGACACCAACTCGCTCGTCGTGCTCGCGGCGATCGCGGTGCTCATCCCGCTGACGACCGGCGTGTTCAACCTGGCCATCGGCGCCGAGATCGCGCTCGCGATGATGCTCTGCATCACGCTGCAGATCCCGCACGAGCAGCAGTCGGACCTGTTCCTCGCGGTCGGCATGCCGTGGTGGATGGCGGCGATCATCGCCGTCGTCGTCGCGACGCTGGTCGGCATGCTCTCCGGCTGGGTCGTGACGAAGCTGAAGATCGACTCGTTCATCGCCACCCTCGGTATGAGCTCGATCATCGGCGCGATCACCTACCTGATCTCGCAGAACAAGCCGTTCGCCGCCTCGCCGGAGTTCCAGCAGCTCGCCGCCACCGCGGTGCCGCTCGGCGGCTTCCGGCTCACGGTGCCGGTCATCGTGCTGATCATCGTCGCGCTGGCCGTCTGGTACGTCCTCGAGCGCACCCCGGTCGGCCGTCGGATGTACGCGGCGGGCTTCAACCCGGACGGCGCGCGCCTCTCCGGCGTCAACGTCGCCCGGCTGCAGTGGGGCTCGCTGGTCGCCGGCGGCTTCATCGCGGGCGTCATCGGCGTGCTCTCGGCATCGAAGTTCGGCGGCTCGGTCGCCTACGGCGTCGGCATGCTGCTGCCCGCCCTCGCCGCGGTATTCCTCGGCTCGACGCAGTTCAAGGGCGGCCGGTTCAACGTCTGGGGCACCGTCCTGGCGCTGTACGTGCTCGCGGTCGGCGTCCAGGGCCTGCTGCTCGTCAAGGTGCCGAAGGAGTACTCGAACTTCCTCTACGGCGTCGCGCTGATCGTCGCGGTCGCCGTCTCCCGCTGGGAGCGCACCGGGAAGCGGACCAGGGCGATCCGGCAGGCCACCACCTTCACCAAGGAGGGCAAGGAGAAGCTCGCCGCGGAGGCCGCGGCCGAGTCCGATCCGCCGCAGCTCACCCCGACGCAGACCGCGCTGAAGCAGGACGGCATCGAGGACCAGGGCGACGACGCGAGGTAGCGTCGTTATCAGATCGAGAGGCGCCGCGCACCGATTTCGGTGCGCGGCGCCTTGTCGCTTGACCTAGGGTGTATTACTGTCAAATGTCGGACATTTTCGTCGGACGAAATGACAACGTAGTCACCAAGAAAGCGAGCAATCAAGATGCACGGACGCACCAGGGCCGCCCTCGGCGGCACCGCGGCGGTCGCGGCGATCGCTCTCGGCCTCGCGGGCTGTTCCGCGGGTGCGCCGAGCGGCGGATCGACCGGCACCGAGGCCCCCGCGGCGGGGGTCACCTACATGAACATGGCGACCGGCGAATGCGCCGCGCCGCCGGCCGAGGGCGTCGACTTCGCCGGCGCGCAGGCCTACCTCGACTCCTTCTCACAGCCGGTCACCAGCCTGCTCACCAATGAGAAGCTGCCGAACCCGATCTCGCCCGACACGCTCGTGGTCTACCTCGACAACGCGTCCCCGTACTCGGCGATCCTCTCGCAGTTCATCGGCGAGGCGGCGACCGCGGCCGGCGCGCAGTACCAGTCGGTCAACGTCGGCGCGGACGCCCAGAGCATCAACTCGGGCATGAACTCCGTCGTCGCGCTGGACCCCGACATCGTGATCACGTTCGCGACCGACCTGACGTTCTGGCAGGACCAGTTCAAGACGCTGACCGACAACGGCGCGGCGATCGTGTACGCGGGCAACGCGAACGCGACCGACTTCGGCCTCAACGAGACCTTCGGCACCGCCGACGCCTCGGTCGTCAACGGCAACATCATCGCGGCCGCCGCGATCGTCGCGACCTGCGGCACCGCGACGAACTTCGTCTACTACCCGGCGCCGGAGATCGTCGCCTCGGTGGACATGCTCGCGAGCTACAAGGACTTCATCAACTCGCACGTCCCGAACGCGACGGTCCGCTCGATGGACATCTCGATCCTGGACACCGACGGCGCGAGCAAGATCGTGTCGGACCTCCAGGCCCACCCGGAGACCGAGTTCTGCTCGCCGTCCTCCGACCAGTGGCAGATCGGCCTGGCCGACAAGGCGGCGCTCGCCGGCATCACCAACGCCTACTGCTTCGGCGGCATCTCGCTGCCGCAGAACTACCAGCAGATCAAGGACGGCACCCAGGTCGGCACGCTCGCGTACGACCCGGTGGTCCAGTCCTGGCAGGCGATGGACGAGGGCTTCCGCAAGCTGCAGGGCGTGTTCAAGGACTACGACATGGACGCGCTGATCCGGCTCGTGGCCCTCGCCGTCACCCAGCAGAACATCGACCGGGTCGACATCGCCACCGGCGCGTTCGACGCCCTGCCGGGCTTCCGGGACATGTACCTGAAGCTCTGGAACGCGGCGAGCTGACGCCACCGCGGCACCATCGCGACGAAGAGGGGGCGCCGTCCGATCACGGGCGGCGCCTCCCTCGTCCCTCGCGATGATATTGTCTGACAAAACCCAGATGCGACGACGCGGTCGCGGAGAGTGAAGCCATGGCGGCAGCGAACCGGCCTCTGCTGAGGATCACCGGCATGATCAAGGAGTTCCCGGGGCTCCGCGCCCTCGACGACGTGTCGCTCGAGGTGCACAGCGGCGAGATCGTCGCCGTCGTCGGGCACAACGGCTCCGGCAAGTCGACGCTGGTGAAGATCCTGGCCGGCGTCTACGCCAAGGACGCCGGCGAGGTCGAGTACCCGTCCTCCACCGCCGAGGAGGAGACCGGCCTGCACATCATCCACCAGGACCTGGGCCTGGCCATGGAGCTGAACGCGATCGAGAACCTCGGCATCCCGAAGTACCAGGGCCTGCGCGAGTCGCTCGCGCCCGCGCCGGTCAAGCGCGAGAAGGCGAAGGCGACCGAGCTGATCAGCCGGTTCGGCGAGCCCTTCGACGTCACCGTCCCGGTCGGCTCCCTGGCGCCGGCGCAGCGCTCGATCATCGGCATCGCCCGGGCGCTGGACGGGTGGAAGCACCCGCGGAACATCCTCATCCTCGACGAGCCCACCGAGGCGCTGCACGCGAGCGAGGTCCGGATCCTGTTCGAGGCGATCAAGCGGCTCGCCGCGGACGGCGCCGGCATCATCTTCATCTCGCACCGGCTCGACGAGGTGCTGGAGCTCGCCGACCGGATCGTGGTGCTGCGCGACGGCAAGAAGGTCGCCGACGAGGACCGCGAGCACGTCGACCACGAGCGGCTCGTGGAGTTCGTCACCGGCGTCAAGGCGGGCGAGGCCGAGACCGGCCGCACCGACCGCACGCACGGCGAGGTGGTGCTCGACATCGCCGGCCTGTGGGGCGAAGTGCTCGACGGCGTCGACCTCACCGTCCACGCCGGCGAGGTGGTCGGCGTGGCCGGCGTGCTCGGCTCCGGCCGCGAGGCGCTGCCCGCCATGGTGTTCGGCTCGGAGCTCGCCGCCGCGGACGAGTTCAACGTCGCCGGAGCGGCCTACCCGAAGCGCGATCCGGCGGAGTCGATCCGGCGCGGCATGGCCTTCGTGCCGGGCGATCGCGGCAAGTACGGCGCGATCCGAGACTTCACCGCGCGGGAGAACATCACGCTCCCGGCGATGCAGAACGTGACGAACGCGATCTTCGGGGTCGACGCCCGCAAGGAGAAGGCGGTCGCGACGGAGCTCGTCGCGAAGTACGACGTGCGCCCGCCGCGCCCGGAGCAGATCTTCAAGCAGTTCTCCGGCGGCAACCAGCAGAAGATCGTGTTCGCCAAGTGGCTGCGGAACGACCCCACCGTGCTGCTGCTCGAGGAGCCGACGCAGGGTGTGGACATCGGCGCCAAGCAGGCGCTCTACGAGGCGATCGACGCCGCGGCCGCGCAGGGCGCCGCCGTGGTGGTCTGCTCCTCGGAGGCCAAGGAGCTGGTGCGGCTGTGCGACCGGGTGCTGGTGCTCCGCAACGGGGTGGTCGCCGCCGAGCTCTCCGGCGAGGAGCTCACCGAGACCCGGCTCGTGCTCGAAGGATACGGACTTGCCGACGGCGACGACGCCGTCGACGGAAGCGAGGGACAGCAGTGAAGACCACCGAGGCGATCGCGACGGCGACCGAGGACACGAAGGCGACGCCGAGGAGCGCCGGCGGCTGGCGGAGGATCCTGTCCTTCCGCAACATCTCCGCGCTCTACATCTTCGTCGCGATCTTCGTGCTGTTCTCGATCATCACGCCGAAGACCTTCCTCTCGCCCGGCACCTGGGTGCTGCTGCTGGACGAGCAGACCATTACGGTGCTCGCGGCGCTCGCGGTGCTCATCCCGCTGAACGTCGCGGTGTTCAACCTGGCGATCGGCGCCGAGGTCGGCTTCGCGGTGATCCTGGTCGCCGTGCTGCAGGTGAACCTGCAGCTGCCGTGGCCGCTCGCCGTCGTGCTGGCGCTCGCCTGCGGCGCGCTGATCGGCACCATCTCCGGGCTCATCATCACGAGGCTGAAGATCGACTCCTTCATCGCCACCCTCGGCATGAGCTCGCTGCTCACGGCCGGCCTGGTCCTGATGTCCGGGCAGCGCCAGGTGCTCGGCCTCGGCGCAGGCTTCCGCGACTTCGCGACCGGCGGCATCCCGCTCGGCGGGACGTTCAAGCTGACCTGGCCGTTCATCATCATGATCGTCGTCGCGCTCGTGCTCTGGTACGTCATGGAGAAGACGCCGCTCGGCCGCCGGATGTACGCGGCCGGCTTCAACCCGGACGGCGCCCGGCTGTCCGGCGTCAAGGTCGCCCGGCTGCAGATCGGCTCGCTCGTCGCTGGCGGCATCGTCGCGGCGCTCGCCGGCACGCTGCTCGCCTCCCGCATCAACGCGGGCGACCCGACGGTCGGCCCGAACCTGCTGCTGCCCGCGCTGACCGCGGTGTTCCTCGGTTCGACGCAGTTCAAGGGCGGCCGGTTCAACGTCTGGGGCACGGTCGTGTCGGTCTACGTGCTGGCCGTCGGCGTCAAGGGCCTCCAGCTGCTCGGCGCGACCGACTGGGTGGAGAACGCCTTCAACGGCGTCGCGCTGCTCGGCGCGGTCGCCCTCTCCCGCTGGGAGCGCACCTCGAAGCGGACCGCGGCGATCAAGCGGGCGACCACCTTCGGGCGGCGCGCCCGCACCGAGCTCGCGGAGCAGCAGGCGGCGGCCGATCCGACGAGCGCCCCGGCGGAGCTCCGGAAGCCGGATCAGGAGTAGCGCGCGCCCGGCCGGACCGGGGCCGCGCGATGCGCCGAGCCGTGCGAGCCTGCTCGCCTCGGGGGACGGGCTCCGTTACAGTCGGAACGGCCGGCGCCGACGCCCGGCGATGTGAGGGATGACGTGACCGCGCTTCCGCAGCTCAAGGTCCAGCGGCATGCGCTCGTGCGCGAGCAGGTGGTCTCGATCCTGCGCGACGCGATCGTGCAGATGGAGTTCCTGCCCGGGCAGCAGCTCGTGGAGCGGGAGCTCTGCGACATGACCCAGGCCAGTCGGCCGTCGATCCGGGAGGCGCTGCGCCAGCTCGAGTCGGAGGGGCTCGTCGAGTCCCGGAACGGCCGCGGCGCGGTCGTCGCGGCGCTGAGCCGTGCGCAGGCGGAGCAGCTCTACGAGGTCCGCGCCGAGCTCGAGGGCATGGCGGCGGAGTGGTTCACCCGCCGAGCGTCCGAGGAGCAGCGGGCCGAGCTGCACGGGGCACTCGACGCGATCGCCGCCGCGGTGCGCGCCGGCGAGGGGATGCGGGCGGCGAAGGACGAGTTCTA
This sequence comes from Micrococcales bacterium 73-13, assembly GCA_001898855.1. Lineage (GTDB taxonomy): Bacteria > Actinomycetota > Actinomycetes > Actinomycetales > Microbacteriaceae > 73-13. Next base: position 74,976 of record MKVN01000016.1, on the reverse strand, counting down.
CCGGGTGCTCATCGAGGGCGCCGGGAACGCGTTCCTCAGCGACACGCTCGCCGGGCTGCAGCGCCGGGTGTCCCGGCTGCGGGCGCTGACGCTGAGCAGCCCCGGCCGGCCGGCGCAGAGCCTCGCCGAGATCAGCGCGATCGTCGCCGCGATCGACGCGGGAGACGCGCTGCAGGCGCGCCGGATCGCGCTGGTGCACGTCGAGGAGGCGGCTCGCACCGCCCTCACCTTCGCGAACTGAGCCCCGGCGCTCAGGCGCCGGTCTCGATCGGCGGGTACTGCGCGAACGCCGCCTCGATCCGTGCGAAGCGCTCGGCGACGGCCGGCCAGCGGTCGGGGTGGGTCACCGCGAACGCGTCGTCGTGCTCGATCGCCCGGACGGTGATGCGGCCGACGTCGCGCGGCTCGAGCCAGCGGGACGAGTTGGAGAACTCGAGGCCGATCTTCGCGTCGCTGAGCGCGCCGGTGTTCCCCTCCGGGCGGTTCCGCGAGCTCTGGTTGATGTTCGTCCGGATCGAGCCCGGCAGCAGCAGCGTCGCCTTCACCGGGCTGCCGGCCGTCGCGAGCTCCGCCTGGAGCACCTCGGTGAGCGCCGCGACGCCGAACTTCGTGACGGCGTAGGAGCCGATCGTCTGGAACGGCGTGAGCGCCGCCATCGACGAGGTGTTGACGATGTGGCCGCCGCCGCGCGCCTCGAGCAGCGGGAGGAACACGTGGACGCCGTGGATCACCCCGTACAGGTTGACGTCGATGATCCAGTGCCAGTCGTCCATCGTCAGGTCGGCGATGAGGCCGGATGGCCCGATCCCCGCGTTGTTCACGACGATGTCGACGCCGCCGAAGCGCTCGACGACGGCGTCCGCGAGGGCCTGCACGGACTCCAGGCGGCTCACGTCGGCGACGACCGGCACGGCGCCGATCTCGGCGGCGGTCGCCTCGACCGCGCTCCGCTCGACGTCGGCGACGACCACGGACGCGCCGGACGCGATCAGCTCCTCGGCGATGCCGCGGCCGATCCCGGACGCGCCGCCGGTCACCACCGCGACGGCGCCGGCGACCCGCGTCACGAGCCCGCCCCGCGGTAGCGCTCCGGCCAGACGCCGTACTTGCCGGGGGAGAGGATCCCGTTCGGGTCGACGGCGTCCTTGATCCGCTCGACGAAGCCGCGATAGGCGTAGTCGTTCGCGGAGAGCTGGTCGCTGATGACGTCCATCAGGTCGATGTGGGCGCGGTACTCGGTGTAGCCGCGCCGGCCGCCCTCGTCGATGAGCGTGCGGACCGTGTCGTAGGCCCGGTGGAAGGTGGGCTCGTCCTCGACGTCGAAGGTGATCGAGTTGACCATGATCGTCGCCCGCTCGTTCGGGAAGAACAGCGCGCAGACGTGGTTGAGCCCGATCTCACGGTCGATCGTCTCGCCGATCAGCCGCACCTGCTCCGCCACGTAGTCGCCGCGGGTCGGCAGGACGGGGGAGAACGCGAGGTGGCCGATGTTCGCCGGCGTCGCCTGGATGATGTCGAGGTTCGGGATGCCGGCCTGCACCTTCTCCGAGAATTTCTGGATCGAGTCCCACTCGTCCCGGCCGTAGCGCCCCTCCGAGACGACCGTGCCGCCGGGGACGCGCTCGGCCCAGTCGCGCTTCATGCGCGCGACCTGGTGCTCGACGACGGGGGCGTCGCCCCAGGCGCCGACGCGCAGGCCCCAGCGGCCGAGGCCGGTGTCCCGTGCGAGCTCGTCGAGGCGCTCCTCGGGGGTGGTCGGGTCGGCGCGCAGGTAGAGGTGCCGCGTGTGGTCGAACTGCGCGACCATCGTGACCAGGTTCTGGATCGTCGGCACGCCGCGAGCGATGCCGTCGAGCCGCCACTCGCGCACGAGGTCGACGGCGGCCGGCAGCAGCTCGTTCGTCGGGATCGAGAAGAACAGCGGAGCGAACGCCTCCGGCCGGCGCATCAGCCAGATGCCGGCCTTGGTGACGACCCCGTAGTTCGACTGGAAGAACAGCTGGTCGAGCACCGGGCCGAAGCCGCGCTGGTAGACGTGCCAGGCGTCGTTCCCCGGCTGCGCGCCGAAGCCGGTGCGCACGAGCTCGCCGTTCGCGAGCAGCACCTCGAAGCCGCACAGCTTCTGGAAGTCCATGCCGTACGGCGCATACGTGACGCCGTTGTCGAGCGAGTTGCCGATGACGCTCCCCCAGCCGAGGTCGGGGACCGCGAACCACAGGTCCTCGTTGCCGGAGGCGTCGAGCGCCTCGCGCAGCTCGAACCAGCTGACCCCCGGCTCGACGACCGCGTAGGCGAGCTCGCGGTCGATCTCCAGGACGCGGTTCATCCGCCGCAGGCTCACCAGCACCGAGCCCGGCACGCGCGCGCTCGGGCCGCCGTAGCCGTTGTTCCGGCCCTGCGAGCTCGTCCAGATCGGGACGCCGTGCTCGTTCGCGACGGCGACGACCTCCTGGAGCTCCTCGAGGCTGGCGGGGAAGAGGACGAGCGAGGAGTCGTAGCTGCGGTCCGCCTGGTGCCAGAACGGGTCGCGGTACTCGTCGCGCTCGGCGTCGGTGCGCAGCGCGTTCGCCGCGCCGACGATCGCGACGAGCCGGTCCGCGACGGAGTCGTCGAGCTGGAAGGGGGCGATGTCGACCATTGAGCATCCTGTCCGGAATCGGCGTCCGCGCCGACCTGTCCTATGTCAGACAAATATAATCGCGTCATGCTGCAGCGCATCGAGGACGACGAGGCCGGGTTCCCACTGCATGGGAGCTACCACGAGGACTTCCGGCGGGTCGTCGACGCCTTCATCGAGAACTACCGGGTGGAGGACGAGGTCGGCTCCGCCGTCAGCGTCGTCGTCGACGGCGAGACGGTGGTCGACGTCTGGGGCGGCTGGACCGATCGGACGCGGGAGCGCGAGTGGGAGCGCGACACGATCGTCTGCATGATGTCGGTCGCGAAGGGCATCACGGCGATCGCGTTCAACCAGCTGCTCGACCGCGGCATCGTCGAGCTCGACGCGCCCGTCGCCGAGTACTGGCCGGAGTTCGCGCGGAACGGCAAGGGCGGCGTGCTCATCCGCCACCTCCTCGACCACACCGCGGGCATCCCGGTGCTCACCAACGAGACCCTCTGGCCGGGCGCGGTCAACGACCGCGACGCGATGGTCGAGGCGCTCGAGCAGCAGGAGCCGCTCTGGGAGCCCGGCACCGTCGCCGCCTACCACGTGCACAACCAGGGCTGGCTGCTCGGCGAGGTCATGAAGCGCACCACCGGCCGACTCGTCGGACCGTGGCTGCGCGAGGAGATCGCCGAGCCGCTCGGCGCCGACTACTGGATCGGCCTGCCCGAGTCGGAGTTCGACCGGGTCGCGCGCCTCATGCCGAGCGACGGGCTGCGACTGATGAACTCGAAGGACTCCGAGCGTCCCGAGGACGCGCTGCGCAAGCAGGCGTTCGCGCAGAACCCGGAGGGGCCGTGGGAGGACTGGGTCAACTCGACCGCCTTCCGCACCACCGAGCTGCCGAGCGGCAGCGGCCACGGGAACGCGCGCGCGGTCGCGCGGATCTACGCCGCGGTCGCGGGCGGCGAGCTCGACGGCGTGCGACTGCTCAGCGAGGAGGCCATCGACCGGATGACGACGATGCAGCACTACCAGTACGAGAAGCTCCAGGACCGCCACTACCGGCAGGGCCTCGGCGTGCTGCTCAACTCGCCCGACGCCGTCTACATGGGCCCGCACGCCGAGGCGTTCGGGCACCACGGGATCGGCGGCTCGATCGGCTTCGCCGACCGCGCCGAGCGCCTGGGCTTCGGCTACTCGATCAACAAGATGCACGCGGTCGGGACCAACGGCCCCCGCGCCGCCCGGCTCATCGACGCGACGTTCGCGAGCCTGTAGCCCGCGCTACGACGGCTGGATCGGCACCGGCTCGGTGTCCGGGATCGGGCCGACCGCGCCGCCGCGCAGATCCGGCTGCCACCGCACCGTCGACGCGGCGATCGCGAGGCCGAGCAGCGCGAGGACGGCCGAGGCCACGAAGCCGCCGAACGAGCCGAAGCCGTCGATCAGGAAGCCGGCCGCCGCCGAGCCGAGCGCCGCGCCGATCAGCTGGCCCGTCGTGTTCCAGCCGAACGCCTCCGCCGTCTCGGAGAACCGCACGCTGGAGGAGACCTGCGAGCTGAGCACCGCGATCGCCGGCGAGATGCCGATGCCGGAGATGACGAGGGCGAAGGCGAGCCACCAGAAGTCGAGCATCACCAGGGCGAGCCCGGCGCCGAGGAAGACGAAGAACATCCGCCGCGCCAGTGACCACGGCCCCATCGGCAGGCGTCCCATCAGCAGGCCGCCGGCGATCGAGGCGAACGACCAGATCGCGATGACGATGCCGCTGCGCGGGTCGCCGTCCCCGAACACCGAGACGATCGAGGCCTCGATCGCCGCGAACGAGGCGACCAGCACGAAGCCCACGATCGTCGCGAGCAGCACGGCAGGGCGCTGCAGCACCGCGCCGATGCGGCGTCGCGAGCGCGGGATGCGGACCCGGCCCACCTCGCGGTTGGCCACGAACCACGCGCCGCCGCCGAGCATGATCGCGACGACGGCGAGCATCGCCACGACGGTCGAGACCTGCGTCGCGAGGAACGTCGCGAGCACCGGGCCGGCGACCCAGATGATCTCCTGCGCGGTGGCGTCCAGCGAGAACAGCACGGTGAGCTTCCGCGCGGTCACCAGCTTCGGGTAGATGGTGCGCACCGCCGAGGCGATCGGCGGGTTCGCGAGACCGGCGACCACCGCGACCCCCATCTGCGCGAGCACGGGCATCGGCAGCAGGGTGAGGACGAGCAGCGCCGCCGAGCACACCCCGATCGTCAGCATGAGCACCGGCCGCATGCCCCAGGCGCCCATCCAGCGGCTGGTCAGCGGGCCCGCGACCGCCGAGCCGACGCTGGTCGCGGCGAGCACCAGCCCGGCCGCGCCGTAGGAGTCGTGCATGCGCTCGATGTGCAGCAGGAGGCACAGCGACAGCATCCCCTGGGGCGCGCGTGCGGTCAGCTGAGCGGCGATGATGCGCGCGACGCCCGGGGTTCGGAGGATCTCGACGTACCCGGCCATGAGCCCACCAGCCTACGCTCGGGTCCCGATCGGCGCCGCGGTTCGGGCAGAATCGAGGATGTGACCGACCTCGCCGGCGCGACCTCGGCGGAGCTCCAGGAGCGCCTGGACCGCCTGCCCTGGTCGAAGCGCCACACCAGGCTCCTGTTCGGCTCCGGCCTCGGCTGGGCGCTCGACGCGATGGACGTCGGCCTCGTGTCGTTCGTCGTCGCCGCCCTCGTCGAGAACGGCTTCGCGACCGCCGGGGACCGCCCGCTCATCCTCTCCATCGGCTTCGCCGGGATGGCGATCGGCGCCGCGCTCGGCGGGCTGCTCGCGGACCGGCTCGGGCGACGCTCCGTGTTCGCCATCACCCTGCTGGTGTTCGGCGTCGCGACCGGCCTCACCGCGCTCGCCTGGTCGGTCGCCGCGCTCCTGGTGTTCCGCTTCGTCGCCGGCTTCGGGCTCGGCGCGGAGCTGCCGGTGGCCTCGACCTACATGAGCGAGTTCGCGCCGACGCGCATCCGCGGGCGGGTCATCGTGCTGCTCGAGGCGTTCTGGGCGGTCGGCTGGTTCCTGCAGGCCCTGGTCGGCGCGTACGTGGTGCCGCTCGGGCCGGACGGCTGGCGCTGGGCGCTGCTGATCGGCGCCGCTCCGGCGTTCTACGCGGCGTTCGTCCGCTTCGGCATGCCGGAGTCGGTCCGCTTCCTGCTCTCCCGCGGCCGCCGGGACGAGGCCGAGCGGATCGTCGCCTCGTTCGCCGCCTCGGGGTGGACTCCGCGGCGGGCGGACGTCGGGCTGCGCACGCCGCGGGGTGCCGCGGCCGCCGACACCGGTCCGGTCCGCACCCGGGCGGGCGCCGGCCGCCGGTTCGCCGGGCTGTGGGCGCCGGACCTGCGGGCGACGACGGCCGGGCTCTGGCTGCTCTGGTTCCTGGTCAACTACGCGTACTACGGCGCGTTCCTGTGGATCCCGTCGATCCTCGTCGCCGACGGCTATCCGCTGGCGACGTCGTTCGCGTTCACGCTCATCATCACCGTCGCGCAGCTGCCCGGCTATCTCGTCGCCGCATGGCTCATCGAGCGCTGGGGACGGCGGCCGACGCTGATCGTGTTCCTGCTCGGCTCGGCCGTCTCCGCGGTGCTGTTCGGGACGATCTCCGGCGAGCCGGCGATCATCGGCTTCGGGATGGCGCTGTCGTTCTTCAACCTCGGCGCCTGGGGCGCGGTGTACGCGATCACGCCGGAGTCCTACCCGACGCAGATCCGCGCGACGGGCGCCGGCTGGGCCGCCGGCGTCGGCCGCATCGCGTCGATCATCGTGCCGTTCGTCGTCGCGCCGCTGCTCGCGGCGGGCGGCCGGGCCTCGATCTTCGTGATGTTCACGGCGGCCTTCGTGCTGGCCGCCGCGGCGGTGCTCCTGATCCGGGAGCGCCGGGGCGCCGTCCTGGATTGAGCTCCGCGACCGCGGCGCGTCGAGTCCGGATTGCGGGATCCCAGGAATCGCGTCATGATCCCACGGAGCGGGATCGATCGGACGAAGGAGCACATCATGGGCATCGACGACATCGTGGACAAGGGCAAGGAGCTCTTCGAGCAGAACAAGGACGCGATCGACGGCGCGCTGCACAGCGAGCAGGCCGAGACGATCAGCGACAACGTCCTCGACGGCGTCGCCGGCTTCGCGAACAAGGTGACCGGCGGCAAGTTCGAGGAGCAGATCGACGGCGTCCGCGACACCATCGACAAGTCGGTCGGCACCGAGTGAGCGATCGGCCCCCGCCTGATCGGCGGGGGCCGGCGCCCGCGGGCCGATCGGCTCGCACCGCTCGCCGCTCAGACGGTGGCGATCAGTCCCGCGACGTCGTCGAGCGATCCCGGCACGATCCGGTAGTACGCCCAGGTGCCGCGCTTCTCGCGCTCCAGGAACCCGGCGTCCACGAGCACCTTCAGGTGATGGCTCACCGTCGGCTGGCTCAGCTCGAGGGGCTCGGTGAAGTTGCAGACGCAGGTCTCCTGGTCCTCGCTCGCGGCGACGATCGACAGGATGCGCAGTCGCGCGGGGTCGGCCAGGGCCTTGAGCGACGCGGCGAGGCTCGCCGCGTTCGCCGCGCTGACCGGTTCGCGGGTGATCGGCGCGCAGCAGTCCCGTAGGTCGCGAACGGGGAGCAGCTCGAGCACGGGCACGTGAATAGACTGCCATAGATATTGACAGTTGTCGATATTCGCCGCACACTCCATGTATCGACAACGATCGATGAATGGAGGAGCGGTCATGCACGAATGCTGCGACCCGGTGGACTGTCCGCCGGACTGCGGGACCCATCGTCCTGACGGGCCCTGCTGCTGAACGCGACGACGCTGCCCCGGCAGGCCGGTGCGGAATGCCTCGGCACCGGCCTGCTCGTCGCGATCGTCGTCGGCTCCGGCATCGCGGCCGAGCGCTGGTCGCCGGAGGACGCGGGTCTGCGCCTGCTCGAGAATGCGATCGCCACCGCGTTCGGACTGACGGTCCTGGTGTGGGTCCTCGGCCCGATCAGCGGCGCGCACCTCAACCCCGTGGTCACCCTCTCGGGCCGGCTGCTCGGAGACGCCCGCGGTGCGATGCCGATCGCCGTCTGCCTCGGGGCGCAGCTCACCGGGGCCGTCGGCGGCTGTCTCCTCGCGAACGCGATGTTCGGCGTGCCCGCGACGATCTCCACGAGGGATCGCGCGGCGCCCGGCACCGTGCTCGCCGAGCTCGTCGCGACCGCCGGACTCGTCCTCGTGGTCTTCGCCCTGTCCCGCGCGGGCCGGCCGCTGCTGATCGCGCCCGCGGTCGGCGCCTACATCGGCGCGGCCTACTGGTTCACCTCATCCACCGGCTTCGCGAATCCCGCGGTCACCATCGGGCGGATGTTCTCCGACACCTTCGCCGGGATCGCGCCGCCCTCCGTGCCATGGTTCCTCGGCGCGCAGCTGCTCGGCGGCGCGCTCGGCGTCCTGCTCGTGCTCGTCCTGTACCCCGTCGATCGAAGGAGACCATCGTGTCCGAAGCCAAGCCGTCCGTGATGTTCGCCTGCGTGCACAACGCGGGGCGCTCCCAGATGGCGCTCGGGTTCTTCCGCCAGCTCGCCGGCGACAGGGCGGTCGCCAGGTCGGGCGGCTCCGAGCCCGGCGCGTCCGTCAACCCCGTCGCGGTCGCGGCGATGGCGGAGCTCGGGATCGACATCTCCGGTGAGGCCCCGAAGGCGTGGACGCCCGTCGGCCTGCAGGCCTCCGACGTCATCGTGACGATGGGCTGCGGCGACGAGTGCCCGTACTATCCCGGCAGGCGGTACCTCGACTGGGAGCTCGACGACCCGGCGGGGCAGCCGATCGAGCGCGTCCGGGAGATCCGGGACGAGATCGGGCGGCGCGTGCGCGCACTCGTCGAGGAGCTCGGCGTCGGAGGCTGACGCAGGAATGCGCGGCGCCTGTCGGTATATGTTGACGGGTGCACTGATCCCACGATGCGATCGAGGAACGCCATGAGCTGGACGAGCCTGCCCGACGACGAGAAGACGCGCGCGGCGTTCGCCGGGCTCAATGCGGAATCGCTCGCCCACCTCGGGCTCAAGGAGCACGAGGTGCTGGTCTGGGAGGACGGGACCCGGATCGGCGGCGATGCGGACCGCGCGTTCGAGTGGTGGTACTTCGACCTCAACTTCGACGACGGCTCGACGCTCGTGCTCACCTTCGCGAACAAGTCGCCGCAGGCGCCCGGCGGCCCGATCGCGCCGACGCTGCTCGTCATCCGCCAGGAGGCGGACGGCACGCACCGCAAGCTGACGCCGACCTACTCGGTCGCGGAGTACTCGGCGGCCGCCGAGGGCTGCGACGTGAGGGTCGGACCGAACACGGCCAAGGGCGAGCTCGCCCAGTACGCCCTGCACGTCGAGGTCGAGGATCTCGTCGCCGACGTCGTGCTCACGCGCGCGGCGCCGAGCTGGCGCCCGGGGTCCGGGGTGAACTACCTCGACGCGGCGAAGACGGAGTACTTCGGATGGGTCGTCCCCGTGCCGTACGGCACGGCGACCGCGACGATCACGGAGGGCGGCGTCACGAAGGAGCTGAGCGGCACCGGCTATCACGACCACAACTGGGGGACGAAGCCGCTGTCCGCCCAGACGAACCACTGGTTCTGGGGCCGCGCGCACGTCGGCGACTACACCCTCATCTACACGATGGTGTTCACCCAGGGATTCATGGGCCTCGGACGGATCCAGGTGCCGACCTTCCTCCTCGCGAAGGGCGATGAGATCCTCACCGACGAGCAGCTCCCGCTCCGGCTCACCCTCGTCGGCGAGACCCGCGGCCCGCTCGGGCACTCCTATCCGGAGCGCCTCGACTGGGTGTGGCAGCGGGAGGGGCGCGGGCGGATCGCGTTCTCCTCGACGAATCCGAAGCTCATCGAGTCGCTCGACATGAGCGTGCCGCGGCACGGCGTCTCGAAGCTCCTCCACGCGCTCGAGAAGCCCGTGTACTACGACTTCAACGCCGACTTCGAGCTGACGATCGATCTCGACGGGCTGCGGGACCACGTCACCGGGACGACGCTCTACGAGAACATGATCCTGCACTGATCCTGCACTGATCCTGCACCGGGCCGGTGGGAGCGGAATGCCCTGAGCCCGGCCGTGGTTGGCTCAACCCGTGACGAAATCGATCGGCTACCTCTCCTTCGGCCACTGGTCGAGCTCGCCCTACTCGCAGGCGCGGTCCGCGTCGGACATGCTGCTGCAGGCGATCGAGCTCGCGGAGGCGGCCGAGGAGATCGGCGTCGACGGGGCGTACTTCCGGGTGCACCACTACGCGCGGCAGCACGGCACGCCGTGGCCGCTGCTGGCGGCGATCGGGGCGCGCACCTCGCGGATCGAGATCGGCACCGGCGTCATCGACATGCGGTACGAGAACCCGCTCGACATGGCCTCGGAGGCGGCGGCCGCGGACCTCATCGCGGGCGGGCGCCTGCAGCTCGGGGTCTCGCGGGGCTCGCCCGAGCAGGTGATCTCCGGCTACCGCTACTACGGCTATCAGCCGGAGGAGGACGACCCGGACGGCGCGAGGATGGCGCGGAGCAATTTCGAGGTGTTCCTCAAAGTCATCCAGGGCGCGCGCTTCGCCGAGCCGAACCCGCATCCGATGTTCCCCAACCCGTACCCGGGTCCGCTCGGCATCGAGCCGCAGTCGCCCGGGCTCGTCGATCGGATCTGGTGGGGCGCCGGCGCGCGCAAGACCGCCGAGTGGGCGGCGGAGATCGGTGTCAACCTGCAGTCGAGCACGCTCGTCATGCACGAGTCGAACGAGCCGTTCCACGTCCAGCAGCGCAAGCAGATCGAGGCGTATCGGGAGGCGTGGAAGGCGGCCGGCCACGAGCGCGAGCCGCGGGTCTCGGTGAGCCGGAGCATCTTCGCCCTGGTCACCGAGCAGGACTGGCAGTTCTTCGGCAACGACCGGGCCGGCGGCGATCAGGTGGGACAGCTCGGCGCCGAGGGCGCGGCGATCTTCGGCCGCTCGTACGCGGGTGCGCCGGACCAGCTGATCGAGGAGCTGCGACAGGACGAGGGGATCGCCGCGGCCGACACGCTGCTCCTGACGATCCCGTCCCAGCTCGGCCCCGAGTACAACGCGCACGCGCTCGAGTCGATCCTGACGCACGTCGCCCCGGCGCTCGGCTGGCGCTAGCCCGGGCCGCCGGAAGCGCTGTCAATAGGATCGGGAGCGTGGGCATCAGGTCCGAGCGCGCGCGGAGGGCGGTGCGGTCCACGCGCAGACCCACGACGGACGACGCGCCCGCGGGCCGGTCGGCTCAGCCGCCGGCGAGGACGGCGCCGAGCTGATCCATGAGGAAGCCGGTGCCCTCCTCGCGACCGGCCGCTGCCTCGGGCCCCGGGCCGTGCACGCCGTCGAGGTGCACGCCCTGCTCGGTGAAGGTCAGTCGGGTGCCGGTCCCGATCGGCTCGAACAGGAGCGTGGTGATCGAGGTCGACGCGTGGACGCCGTCGAGCCACATGTCGTAGGAGTAGACGATCCGGCGGTGCTCGACGATGTCGGTGTAGGTCGCGCGGAACTGCGAGAGCGGCCCGTCGGCGCCGCGGCGTCCGTCGTCGGTCGACACCCCGCCGACCCGGAAGTCGTCGGTGCGCTCCACCTCGACGAAGTCCTCGCTGCCGAACCACCTGGCCTTGACCTCGGGATCGGCGAACGCCTGCCAGACGCGGGCGACGGGGACGGGGTACTCGCGCTCGAGCACGAACGTGGCATGGGTCTGGGTGAGAGCGGGCATGGTCAGTCTCCTTCTGGGTGGGCGAGGTAGTCGCCGAGGCGGTCGAGGCGGCGCTCCTGGGGGCGCTGCCGAGCGACGATCCAGCGATTGGCGGGGACCAGTGCGTCGGCGGCGAGCTGGTAGGTGCGGATCCGGCCCACCTTCTCGGACGACACGATCCCGGCCCGCTCGAGCACCCGGAGGTGCTCGAGGATCGTCGGGAGGGCGGCGTCGAAGGGCTCGGCGAGCTCGGTGACCGACGCCGGCGAGCGCGTGAGCCGCTCCACCAGCGCCCGGCGGGTCGCGTCGGACAGGGCACGGAACATCGCGTCCAGGTCCGTCGCATGCTTAGTCACATGACTAAGTATTGTCTCGTCGGACGGCCCCGTCAAGTCGCGGCGGCCTAGGCTGGAGCTCCGGACGAAGGCGTCCGGTCTCCGCAGAGTCAGGAGCGACATGACCACGCCGAGCCGCGAGGTCCGCGACGCGATCGAGGATCTCATCGCCGACAACGTCTGGGCGCTCGACACCCACGACCTCGACCGCTACGTCGGGACGTACTGGGAGGACGGCGAGTGGATCGACCTGCTCCCCGACGGCTCCGAGGTGCGGCTGGTCGGCGCGCAGCAGCTGCGCGAGGGCACGGCGGCCTACTTCGCGTCGCGGTCGGGGCATCAGCACCGCCTGCAGACCCCGCTCTACCTGGAGCGCGATCCCGGCTGGAGCGTCTGGATGTACTACTGGTCGCTGCAGCGCGACCCGGACGGCGGTGCGATCGAGGTGCAGAACGCCGGCTGGATCCACGACGAGGTCGAGGAGCGGGAGGGGCGCTGGCGGCTGCGCCGCCGCACCGTCAGCCAGTGGGACGGCACGCTGCCGCATCCGCTGCGGCGGACCTGACGTCGGGCCGTCGCCGGCGATCGCGCGCCGGCGCGGATCCCGTCGAGCGAACTGCCGGGCCGCGGTGGCATGATGACGCCGTGCAGGCGATGGCGGACGGAGCACCGTCCCGCGACGACGTCCTGAGCGTCGACGGCCTCGTCGTGCGATACGGCAGCCGCGTCGCCGTGGACGGGCTGTCCTTCTCGATCGGGCGCGGCGAGATCTTCGGCCTGCTCGGGCCGAACGGCGCCGGCAAGACGAGCACCCTCAGCGTCATCGAGGGGCTGCAGTCGCCGGCGGCCGGCACCGTCCTCGTCGACGGCCAGGACGCGATCCGGGCGCCGCTCGCAGCGAAGGCGAGGCTCGGCGTGCAGCTGCAGGCGTCGAGCTTCCAGCCGGAGCTGGGGCTCGAGCAGCTCGTCCGGCTCTACGCCGGCCTCTACGGGCTGCGGCTGAGCGGGGACGGCATCCGCGACCGGATCGAGGACGCCGGGCTCGGCGACGAGCGCGCGAAGCGGTTCAAGAGCCTCTCCGGCGGTCAGCAGCAGCGGTTCTCGCTGCTCATCGCGACGCTGCCGCGCCCGCTCCTCATGCTGCTCGACGAGCCGACCCAGGGCCTCGACCCGCAGTCCCGGCGGCAGCTCTGGGCGAGGATCGAGGGCCTGCGCGGCGAGGGCGGCGCGATCCTGCTCACGACGCACTCGATGGAGGAGGCGCAGGCCGTCTGCGACCGCATCGCGATCATCGACCACGGCCGGCTGCTCGCGACCGGCAGCCCCGCCGCGCTCATCGCCGAGTACCGCGAGGACCCGCGGGTGGTGCGGCTCGCCCGGGGCGAGGTCACCCTCGAGGACGTCTTCATCGCGCTGACCGGGAGCTCGATCCGTGACTGACGCGCCGCTCGCCCCCGGTCGCCCGCCGATCGGCATGACCCTCGCGGCGCTGCTGCGCGCCGACTTCACCGTCCTGGCGCGCACACCGCAGGTGCTCGTGACGAACCTCGCGGTGCCGATCATCTTCATCGTCGCGACGAGCTTCGGGAAGCGGGACTTCGCCGAGCCCGGCACGCTCATCGGCCTCGCGCTCAGCTACGGGACGATGTCCGCGGGCATGCTCGGGTACTCGACGCTCGTCGCCCAGGACCGGGCGTCGGGCGTCTTCCAGCGGCTGCGCGTCACGCCGACGCCGAGCTGGGCGATCATGGCGAGCCGGATCGTCGTCCAGCTCGTCTCGGCCGTGGTCATGACCGTGCTCGGCGTCGTCGTCGGCTCGATCGCCCACGGCGTGGTCTACGAGTGGCACCAGTACCTCGCCGTGCTCGGCGTCTCGCTGCTCGGCGCCGCGATGTTCCTGTGCACCGGCCAGGCGATCGTCGGCCTGCTGCGCTCGCCGGCCTCGGTGAACGCGGTCGGGCGCGTGCTGTTCATCCTGCTGATCATCAGCGGGATCCTCGGCTCGATCGGCGTGCTCGGCGACTGGTTCACCGTCTTCTCGCAGTGGACGCCGGTCGGCGCGCTGACCAGCCTCTACGCCGTCGCCTTCGGCGCGGCCTGGAGCGACGCGACGACAGCGGGCGCGATCATGGTGCCGGTCTACGCGGTCGTGTGCGCGTTCGTCGGGATCCGCTTCTTCCGGTGGGAGTCGCGCTGATCGCCGAGCCCGCTCAGGCCTCGTCGATCGCCCGCAGCGCCGCCTTCGGGTCGGCCGGCCAGCGCGAGATGCCGCGCTGCGCGAACCGCCACTCGTCTCCGCGGCGCTCGACGATGTCGTTCGACAGGCCGGTGGAGAAGAACGCGACCTCGTTCGACGCCGGGTCGCGGTGGCTCGCGAACCAGTAGGAGTGCAGCGTCCAGCGGTGCTCGCCGGCCGGGTCGGGCAGATAGCGGCGCGTCGTCTCGCGGTGCTGGTGCCCGCCGTAGCCGCCGAAGTGCCCGGCCGTGAAGCTCCGGATCGCCTCGGCGCCGTGCCAGACCTCGACCGTCCCGTCGAGCTGCGTCTCCTTGAGCACGGCGTCGTCCCAGAACGTGCCGACGTAGAGCTCGATGTCCTGCGTGTCGAGCGCCCAGAGGTAGGCGTTGTAGAGGTCGTCGATGGCGGCGCGGTCGTCCGGGCTCGGGGAGGTCACGCCCTCGAACGTACGGTCGCGCCGAGCGCGGCGTCAATGCCGGGACGGCCGCGGGCCCTCGGAACCGCTGCGGAGGAACTCACGGCAGAATGGGTCGGGTGATCGAGCATCGGGTGCGGGTCTGGCCGAGCGCCGAGCCGCACGCGCGCGGCGAGCAGCTGGCCTGGAAGCTCGCCGAGGTCGCCGCCGAGCGCGTCGAGCCGGATGCCGACGTCGTCGACATGGTGATCAACCGGGTGATCGACAACGCGGCGGTCGCGACCGCGTCGCTCGGCCGCGGGCCGGTGCTCGCGGCGCGCGCGCAGGCCGAGGCGCATCGGGTCTCCGCGGGGGGCGGCGGCGCGACGATCGTCGGCTCCGACCAGCTCACCGGCCCGGAGTGGGCGGCGTGGGCGAACGGGGTCGCGGTGCGCGAGCTCGACTACCACGACACGTTCCTGGCGGCGGAGTACTCGCACCCGGGCGACAACGTCCCGCCGATCCTCGCCGTCGCCCAGCATCTCGGCCGCAGCGGCGAGGAGCTGGTGCGCGGCATCGTGACCGGCTACGAGCTCCAGATCGACCTGGCGAAGGGCATCAGCCTCCACGAGCACAAGATCGACCACGTCGCCCACCTCGGGCCGAGCGCCGCCGCCGGCATCGGGACGCTGCTCGGCCTGCCGACCGAGACGATCCATCAGGCGATCGGGCAGGCGCTGCACACCACGACGGCGACGCGGCAGTCCCGCAAGGGCGAGATCTCGACCTGGAAGGCGCACGCGCCGGCGTTCGCGGGGAAGATGGCCGTCGAGGCGGTCGACCGGGCGATGCGGGGCCAGACCAGTCCCGCGCCGATCTACGAGGGCGAGGACGGGGTGATCGCCTGGCTGCTCGACGGCGGGGACGCCGACTACGCCGTACCGCTGCCGGCCGCCGGCGAGCCGCGTCGGGCGATCCTCGACTCCTACACGAAGGAGCACTCGGCCGAGTACCAGGCGCAGGCCTGGATCGACCTGGCCCGCCGACTCGGCGCGCAGCGCCCGGAGCTGCGCGACCCGGCGAACGTCGCCCGGATCGTGCTGCACACCAGCCACCACACGCACTACGTGATCGGCTCTGGCTCCGGCGACCCCCAGAAGTACGACCCCTCCGCAAGCCGGGAGACGCTCGACCACTCGATCCCGTACATCTTCGCCGTCGCGCTGCAGGACGGCGCCTGGGACCACGTCGCCAGCTACGCGCCGGAGCGCGCCGGTCGACCGGACACCGTCGAGCTCTGGCGGAAGGTGACCACGCTCGAGGATCCCGAGTGGACCCGTCGCTACCACTCCGAGGACCCGACCGAGCAGGCGTTCGGCGGCCGGGCGGAGATCGAGCTGGCCGACGGGGAGCGGATCGTCGAGGAGATCGCGGTCGCCGACGCCCACCCGCTCGGCGCCCGCCCGTTCGCCCGCGCCGACTACACGGCCAAGTTCCGCCGGCTCGCCGCCGGCGTGCTCGCCCCCGAGGAGATCGACCGCTTCCTCGCCGTCGTGCAGCGCCTCCCCGAGCTCAGCCCCTCCGAGCTGCGCGGCCTCACCGTCACCCCGATGACCGACCCGCTGCTGACCGCGCCCGTCCCGGCGGGGATCTTCTAGGAGGCGGCCGTGCTCCACACCGCGACGACCCCGGCCGAGA
Source organism: Micrococcales bacterium 73-13 (assembly GCA_001898855.1). GTDB lineage: Bacteria > Actinomycetota > Actinomycetes > Actinomycetales > Microbacteriaceae > 73-13. Next base: position 58,948 of record MKVN01000016.1, on the reverse strand, counting down.
AGCGCGCGCGGCTGCGCGAACGGCTCGCCTCCGGCGAGCTGCTCACCTTCCCGGGCGCCTTCAACCCGCTGTCGGCCCGCCTGATCCAGGACAAGGGCTTCGACGGCGTCTACATCTCCGGCGCGGTCCTCGCCGCCGACCTCGGGCTGCCCGACGTCGGGCTCACCACGCTCACCGAGGTCGCGGGCCGAGGCGGCCAGATCTCGCGGATGACCGATCTGCCGACGATCATCGACGCCGACACCGGCTTCGGCGAGGTGATGAACGTCGCCCGCACCGTCCAGGCGCTCGAGGACGCCGGCGTGTCCGGCCTGCACATCGAGGACCAGGTCAATCCGAAGCGCTGCGGCCACCTCGACGGGAAGTCGGTCGTCGACGACGCCACCGCGCTGCAGCGCATCTCCGCCGCCGTGCGTGCGCGGCGCGACCCGAACCTGCTGATCATCGCCCGCACCGACATCCGCGCCGTCTCGGGGCTGCAGGCCGCGATCGACCGGGCCCGGATGCTCGTCGACGCCGGCGCCGACGTCGTCTTCCCCGAGGCGATGGTGAGCCTCGAGGAGTTCGCCGCGGTCAAGGCGGCGCTCGGCCCGGTGCCGGTGCTGGCGAACATGACCGAGTTCGGCAAGTCGGAGCTGTTCACCCGGGACGAGCTCGCCGCGGCGGGCGTCGGGATCGTCATCCACCCCGTCTCGCTGCTGCGCACCGCGATGGGCGCCGCCGAGCGCGCCCTCGACGCGCTCCGCGAGGAGGGCAGCCTGCGATCGCAGGTCCCCGGCATGCAGACCCGAGCCCGGCTCTACGAGCTGCTCGACTACGAGGCCTACAACGCGTTCGACGCGAGCGTGTACAACTTCTCCCTGGAGCGGCACATTGGAAACTGAGATCAGGAAGGGGCTCGCGGGCGTCGTCGCCGACTCGACCGCGATCTCGAAGGTCAACCCCGAGACGAACTCGCTGCTGTACCGCGGGTACCCGGTGCAGGAGCTCTGCGAGCGGTGCACGTTCGAGGAGGTCGCGTTCCTGCTCTGGCAGGGCGGGCTGCCGGATCCCGTCCAGCTGGAGGCGTTCACCGCGATCGAGCGGTCGCACCGGCCGCTCGATCACCGCGTGAAGCGGGTCATCGACGAGCTGCCGCCGACCGCGCACCCGATGGACGTCGTCCGCACCGCCGTCTCGACGCTCGGCGCCCTCGACCCGACGCTCGGCGCCGACCCGACCTGGATCGACCCGGAGCTGACGCTCGCCCGCTCGGTGCGGCTGTGGGCGCAGCTGCCGGCGATCGTCGCGTACACCCAGCGCCGGCGCCGCGGGCTCGAGCCCGTCGAGCCGCGCGACGACCTCGCCTACTCGGCGAACTTCCTGCACATGACCTTCGGCGAGGTGCCGGAGCTGCCGGTCGTCGACGCCTTCGACGTGTCGATGATCCTGTACGCCGAGCACTCCTTCAACGCCTCCACCTTCACCGCTCGCGTCGTCGCCTCGACCCTCTCGGACGTCTACAGCGCGGTGACCGCGGCCATCGGCGCCCTGAAGGGCCCGCTGCACGGCGGCGCGAACGAGGCGGTCATGCACGCCTTCGACGAGATCGGCTCCGCCGAGCGCGCCGAAGCGTGGCTCGACGCCGCGCTCGCGGCGAAGCGCAAGATCATGGGCTTCGGGCACCGGGTCTACAAGAACGGGGACTCGCGGGTGCCGACCATGAAGGCCGCGCTTCAGCGCCTCGTCGAGTTCTACGACCGGCCCGACGTGCTCGCCCTCTACGACGCGCTGGAGTCGGCGATGGTCGAGCGCAAGGGCATCCAGCCGAACCTCGACTACCCCTCCGGGCCGGCGTACGCGCTGATGGGCTTCGAGACGGAGCTGTTCACGCCGTTGTTCATCGCCTCCCGGGTGACCGGCTGGACCGCGCACGTCCTGGAGCAGCAGGCGTCCAACTCGCTGATCCGTCCGCTGTCCGCCTATCACGGCCCCGAGCAGCGGGCGGTCCCGAGCCAGGCCTGAGCGCTACGCCCAGGTCGGGGACCAGTAGCGCAGCGTCAGCGCGCCGGTGTCGAGCGTCATCCCGCTCCAGATCGGCCAGAAGAACACGCTGAGCGCCACGGCGGCGGCGAGGAACGCCGTCACGGCGATGATGCCGCTGCGCCGTCGCGATCGCTCGTCGTCGGGTCGCCCGAGGATCCTGTGCAGCGCCATCGCCAGCGCCAGGACGAGGAACGGCTGATAGGCGATCGAGTAGAAGAAGTACGTCGTGCGCTCCGGCAGGAGCAGCCACGGCACGTACCCCGCCGCGAAGCCGACGACGACCGCCCAGGCGGCCCAGTCCCGCCGGCGGATCGCGACGACGAGCAGCCAGACGATCGCCGCCACCGAGGCGTACCAGATGAGCGGGTTCGGCAGATCGGTGACGAGCGCGCCGCAGGCGTCACCGCCGCAGCCCGGGTCGGTGGCGCCGGTCGTCGCCCGGTACCAGATCGCGGTCGGCCGGGCGATCAGCAGCCATGCCCAGGCGGGGGACCGGTAGGGGTGGTCGTTGTGCAGCCCCTCGTGGAAGCGCAGCACCTCGCCCTGGTGATGCAGGAAGCTCTGCACCGGCAGCGGCACCCAGGACCAGAACCCCTCCCAGGCGTGATCGCCCTGCGCCGCCCACTGCCGGTAGTAGCCGCCCTCGGTCGCGAACCATCCCGTCCAGGACAGCAGGTAGGCCGCCGCGGCCACCGGGACCAGCAGCACGAAGTTCACAGGCCCGTGCCGCAGCACCGCCCAGCCGTCGCGCCGGTCGATCGCGTCGGCGACGACGGTCCACACGCCGAAGAACGCGAGGAACCACACGCCGTTCCACTTGACCGCCGTCGCGGCGCCGAGCGCGGCGCCCGCGGCGAGCAGCCAGGGTCTCGCCCACAGGGCGCCGGTGCGCCGGGTGCGCTCGCGGTCGAGCAGCACGAAGTAGAAGCCGAGCAGGGCGAACAGCGCGACGAAGCCGTCGAGCAGCGCGACGCGGCTCATCACGATGCCGTTGCCGTCGATCGCGAGCAGGCCGCCGGCGATCGAGGCGACCAGCAGGGACCGGGTGAGCCGGTGCGCGACGAGCATGACGAGGCCGACCAGCAGGATGCCGGCGATCGCCACCGAGAGCCGCCAGCCGACCGGGTCGGACGGGCCGAGCAGCGCCATGCCGAGCGCGATGAGCCACTTGCCGAGCGGCGGGTGCACGGCGAACGATGCGGTGGTCTGGAAGATGTCCGTGTTCCCGGCCTCGAACTGCCGGTCCGCCCAGTGCGGGTCGCTCCCGGTGGGGTCGGCCGGCCAGGTCGCCTCGTAGCCGAGGTTCCAGGTGGTCCAGGCGTCCTTCACGTAGTACGTCTCGTCGAAGACGATCTCGGACGGGTGGGCGAGCCCGACCAGCCGGGTGAGCGCCGCGGTGAGCATCACGCCGGCCGGCGCCGACCAGCGCAGCACCGCCCTGGTGCGCGGCGTGCGGGACGACCACCACGCGTCGAGACGGGTGCCGATCCGCCAGGACGGCGCCCTCGCGGGCGCCGGCTGCGCCGCCACGATCGCGTCGAACCCCGGCCCGCTCGCCCTCACCCGGTCAGCCTACTGACCGCGTCGTCCCGGGTCGCGGCGGCGCATCGCGTCACAGAAGGGCGTCCGCGGCCCGCGTCGCCCGAAAAGGCGCGAGGATTGGGAGGTGCTCATCCTGGCGGCGACCCCGATCGGCAATCTCGGCGATGCGACCGCGCGACTCCGCGACGCGCTGACCAGCGCGCCGGTCATCGCGGCCGAGGACACCCGGATGACGCAGCACCTCATCCGCGCGCTCGGCATCTCCTCGCGGGCCCGGCTCGTCGCGCTGCACGACCACAACGAGCGCGACCGCGCCGCTGAGGTCGCCGAGCTCGCCCGCGACGCCGACGTGCTCGTGATCACCGACGCCGGCATGCCGACCGTCAGCGACCCGGGCTTCGTGCTCGTCCGCGAGGCGGTCGCGCTCGGCGTCCCGGTCACGGTGCTGCCGGGGCCGAGCGCGGTGCTCGTCGCGCTCGCGCTGTCCGGGCTGCCGACCGACCGGTTCTGCTTCGAGGGCTTCCTGCCGCGCAGGGCGGGCGAGCGTCAGGCGGCGCTCGCGGCGCTCGCGGCGGAGCGGCGCACCATGGTGTTCTTCGAGACCCCGCACCGCATCGCCGAGTCCCTCGGCGAGCTGGTCGCGGCGTTCGGCCCGGACCGGCCGGCGGCCGTCGCGCGCGAGCTCACCAAGCTGCACGAGGAGGTCGTGCGCGGCCCGCTCGCCGAGCTCGCCGAGCGCTTCGCCGAGGGCGCCAGGGGCGAGTTCTGCATCGTGGTCGGCGGCGCTCCGCAGGTCGCGGCCGACGAGGGCGCCGCGCTCGAGCGCGTGCTCGAGCTGGTCGAGGGCGGCGCCTCGCTGAAGGAGGCGGCGTCCGAGGTCGCCGCCGAGACCGGACTGGCGAAGAACGCGCTCTACGACGCCGCGCTGCGCCGCCGACGGTCGGGGTAACCCGGCTCGGGCGCATCAATAGACTTGTCCGGTGCCCGGGCGCGAGTCCTTCTACCTGACGACACCGATCTTCTACGTGAACGACGTGCCGCACATCGGGCACGCCTACACGGAGGTCGCCGCCGACGTGCTCGCGCGCTGGCACCGGCAGCGCGGCGACGACACCTGGCTGCTGACCGGCACCGACGAGCACGGGCAGAAGATCATGCGCACCGCGACCGCCAACGGGGTCGCGCCGCGGGAGTGGGCCGACAAGCTCGTCGCCGAGGCGTGGAAGCCGCTGCTGGCGACCCTCGACATCGCCAACGACGACTTCATCCGCACCACCGACGAGCGGCACGAGCGCACCGTCGCCGCGTTCCTGCAGCGGCTCTACGACGACGGCCACATCTACGCGGGCGAGTTCGAGGGCTACTACTGCGTCGGCTGCGAGGAGTACAAGCGGCCGGCCGACCTGGTCGCGCCGGCGGCGGGCGAGTTCGCCGGCCGCCAGGTCTGCCCGATCCACGGCCGTCCGGTCGAGGTGCTCCAGGAGCAGAACTGGTTCTTCCGGATGAGCGCGTTCCAGGACCGGCTGCTCGCGCTGTACGAGGAGCGCCCGGAGTTCGTCCAGCCGGCGAGCGTGCGCAACGAGATCGTGCAGTTCGTCAAGCAGGGGCTCGAGGACCTCTCGATCTCGCGCTCGAGCTTCGACTGGGGCGTGCGGGTGCCGTGGGACCCGTCGCACGTGGTCTACGTGTGGTTCGACGCGCTGCTGAACTACGTCTCCGCGATCGGCTACGGGCAGGACGAGGCCGAGTTCGAGCGGCGCTGGCCGGCCGTCCACCTGGTCGGCAAGGACATCGCCCGCTTCCATGCCGTGATCTGGCCCGCGATGCTGATGGCCGCGGGGGTCGAGGTGCCGCGCGCCGTGTTCGGCCACGGCTGGCTGCTGGTCGGCGGCGAGAAGATGTCGAAGTCGAAGCTCACCGGCATCGCGCCGAACGAGATCACCGACGTGTTCGGCTCGGACGCGTTCCGCTACTACTTCCTCTCCGCGATCACCTTCGGGCAGGACGGCTCGTTCTCCTGGGAGGACCTGTCGGCGCGCTACCAGGCGGAGCTCGCGAACGGGCTGGGGAACCTCGCGAGCCGCGTCGTCGCGATGGTCGACCGCTACTTCGACGGCGAAGTGCCGGAGCTGGGGACGCTCGGGCGCGGCGACGAGTTCATCCTCGATGCCGCGCGCCAGGCGGTCGCCCAGGCGAACGAGGCGATCGACCGGTTCGCGATCGACGAGGCGGTCGAGGCCTCCCGCCGGCTCGTCATGACGCTGAACGGCTTCATCACCGACGAGGAGCCGTGGGCGCTCGCCAGGGACCCGGAGCAGCGCGAGCGGCTCGCGACGGTGCTCGCGATCGCGGTGCGCGGCCTCAAGACGCTCGCCGTGCTGCTCGCCCCGGTGGTCCCGAAGGCCGCCGCGCGGCTCTGGCCGGCGCTCGGCGGCGAGGGCGAGGCCGCCGACCAGGACATCCGGGTCGCCGTCGAGGACGGCGGCGGCCGAGTCGCGCCGCTCGACCCGCCGCTCTTCCCGAGGATCGAGCTGCTGGAGAGCGCGTGAGCCGCGCCGAGCCCCTCCCGGTCCCGGTCCACGACGATCACACGCACCTCAACTTCGAGCCGGACGCCGACCTCTGGGACGGCGACGAGCCGCGGGGCATCGACCGGGCGATCGCCGAGCTCGACGCGGCCGAGGCGGTCGGCGTGGCCGGCGTGGTGCAGGTCGGCACGAACCTCGCCGACAGCCGCTGGGCGGTCGCGCTCGCCGAACGGGACCCGAGGGTGCTCGCCGCGATCGCCATCCACCCGAACGACGCCCCGGCGCTCGCGGCCGAGGGCGGCCTCGACGCGGCGCTCGCCGAGCTCGACGTGCTCGCGGCCCGGCCGCGGGTGCGCGCGATCGGGGAGACCGGGCTCGACTTCTTCCGCACCGCCGACGAGGGGCGCCCGGACCAGCGGGCGTCGTTCGAGGCGCACATCGCGATCACGAAACGGCACGGCCTCGCCCTGCAGATCCACGACCGCGACGCGCACGACGCGGTGCTCGGCGTGCTCGCGGAGGTCGGCGCCCCGGAGCGCACCGTGCTGCACTGCTTCTCCGGCGACGCGGACTTCGCCAGGCGCGCGCTCGACGCCGGCTGCCACCTGTCCTTCGCCGGGACGGTGACGTTCAAGAACGCCGGCTACCTCCGCGAGGCGCTCGCCGTCGCGCCGCTGGACCGGGTGCTGGTCGAGACGGACGCACCGTTCCTCACCCCGCACCCGTTCCGCGGCCGCCCGAACGCGCCGTCGTACCTGCCGGTCACGCTCCGCGCGATGGCCGACGTGCTCGGGCTCGACGTCGCGGAGCTGGGGACCGCGGTGCGCGAGAACGCGATCCGTGTCTACGGGCAGTGGTGAGGACGGTGCGCCGGTGGTGAGGCTGCTCGGCCCCGCGGAGGTGCGCGAGCTCGCGCAGCGTCTCGACCTGTCGCCGACGAAGCGGCTCGGGCAGAACTTCGTCATCGACGCGAACACCGTGCGCCGCATCGTCGCGACCGCCGACGTCGTGCCGGGGGAGCGGGTCATCGAGATCGGCCCCGGCCTCGGCAGCCTGACGCTCGGGCTCGTCGAGGCGGGCGCGAGCGTGACGGCGGTGGAGATCGACCGGCGGCTCGCGGCGCTGCTGCCGACCACGGCCGCGGCGATGGGCGCGCCGGACGGGTCGCTCGACGTGCTGGCGGCGGACGCCATGACGGTGACGCCGGCCTCGGGCGCGGGCGCGGGTGAAGCGACGGCGCTCGTGGCGAACCTGCCGTACAACGTGTCGGTGCCGGTGCTGCTGCACGTGCTGGAGCGGTTCCCGGGCGTCGAGCGCGGCCTCGTCATGGTGCAGGCGGAGGTCGGGCAGCGCCTCGCCGCGGCGCCCGGCTCGAAGGTCTACGGCGCGCCGAGCGTTAAGGCGGCGTGGTTCGCGGACGTGCGGCTGGCCGGCGCGGTCGGCCGCCAGGTGTTCTGGCCGGTGCCGAACGTCGACTCCGTGCTGGTGCGCCTCGACCGGCATCCGCCGCCGGGCGACGAGCGGGAGCGGCTCGCGACGTTCGAGCTCGTCGACGCCGCGTTCGGCCAGCGCCGGAAGATGCTACGCCAGTCGCTCGCCGCCGTGCTCGGCCCGTCCGCCTCGGCGAAGATGGAGCGGGCGGGCGTCGACCCCACCGCGCGCGGCGAGGTGCTCGGCGTCGAGGAGTTCCTCGCGATCGCCCGGCAGCGGTCGGAGTAGCCGCAGGTCGTATCGGGACCTCGGCCCCGCCGCGTAATGTGGCGGCATGGTCAGCCCCGCCCCGCGCCGCCGCGTCCGCGTCCGTGCGCCGGGGAAGATCAACGTGTTCCTCCGCGTCGGCTCGCTGCTGGAGGACGGCTACCACGACGTCGTGACCGCCTACCAGGCGGTCTCGCTCTACGAGGACCTGCGGGCGATGCCCTCGGACGACTTCTCGGTGCGGGTCCGCGGTCCGGTCGACCTCGGCGGCGTGCCGACCGACGGCTCGAACCTCGCGATCCGGGCCGCCCGGCTGCTCGCGGCCCGCACCGGCTACCCGGGCGGCGCGCGCCTGGAGATCGAGAAGCACGTCCCGGTCGCCGGCGGCATGGGCGGCGGCTCGGCGGACGCCGCCGCGGCGCTCGTCGCCTGCGACGCCCTCTGGGGCACCGGGCTCGGCCGCGAGGAGCTGCTCGCGCTCGGGGCGGAGCTCGGCGCCGACGTGCCGTTCGCGCTCTCCGGCGGGACGGCGATCGGCGTCGGACGCGGGGACGTGCTGAGCCCGGTGCTCGCGACCGGCACCTTCGAGTGGGTGATCGCCGTCGCGGACTTCGGCCTGTCCACGCCCGCGGTCTACGAGGAGCTCGACCGGCACCGCGTCCGGCACGTGCTCGACATCGCGCCGCCGCCGGTCACCCCGCAGGTCGACCCCGGCGTGCTGCAGGCGCTGCGGGCGGGCGACCCCGTGATGCTCGCGGAGTCGATGCAGAACGACCTGCAGGCGCCGGCGCTCCAGCTCGCCCCGGAGCTCGTCGAGCTGCTCTCGCTCGGCGAGGCGGCCGAGGCGCTCGCGGGCATCGTCTCCGGCTCGGGGCCGACGGTGGCCTTCCTCGCCGCCGACCAGGACGCCGCGATCGGGATCCAGGTGGCGCTGAGCGCCGCCGGCCGCACGGTGGTGCGGGCGCACGGCCCGGTGCCGGGTGCGCGCGTCGTCGACGAGGAGTAGCCGGTCTGGCATAGGCTGGTGCCGCAACCGAACATCGGGCCACGCGCAGCGCGGGAGAGCCACCGGACGAGGATCGTCCGGCCCGGCACCGTAGGAGCAAGCATCCCCGCCAATCTCTCAGGTCCCACACCGCGACCTGCGCCGGCCGCTCTGGAATCGCCGTCGCGCGATGACTGAGGGGGAGTCCACGACCACCGCAGCGTGAGGACCCCCGACCGTGACCGAGCAGCCCCCGCCCGACGCCGAGCCCCGGCGATCCCCGCTGCACGAGGCGCACGTCGCCCTCGGCGCCCAGTTCACCGACTTCGGCGGCTGGCTGATGCCGCTGCGCTACGGCTCGGAGCTCGCCGAGCATCACGCGGTGCGCTCGGCCGCCGGGCTGTTCGACATCTCGCACATGGCCGAGTTCGAGGCGACCGGGCCGGAGGCCGGCGCGTTCCTCGACGCCGCGGTGACGGCGCAGGCGAGCGCGATCCCGGTGGGCCGTGCGCGGTACGCGATGCTGCTCGCGCCGGACGGCGGCATCCTCGACGACCTCATCGTCTACCGGCTCGAGCCCGAGGCCTTCCTGGTCGTCGCGAACGCGGCGAACCGCGAGATCGTCGCCGCGGCGCTCGCCGAACGGCTCGGCGACCGGCGGGCGATGCTGCGGGACGCGACCGACGCGACCGCGCTGATCGCGGTCCAGGGGCCGCGCGCCGAGGCGATCCTCGCCGCCCTGCCGGGGCTCGCCGCCGCGGACGGCACGCCGATCGGCGAGGCGCTGCACGCCCTGGCCTACTACGCCGCGACGCCGGCGGCGTTCGACGGCGCCCGGCTGCTCGTGGCCCGCACCGGCTACACCGGCGAGGACGGCTTCGAGCTGTTCGTCGAGCCGGCGGCTGCGCCCGCGCTGTGGGACGCCCTGCTCGCGGCCGGCGCGCCGCTCGGGCTGGTGCCGGCCGGGCTCGCCGCGCGGGACACGCTGCGCCTCGAGGCCGGCATGCCGCTCTACGGCCACGAGCTCTCCCGCGGAGCGCTGCCGGCGCAGGCGGGCCTCGGCCGCGTGGTGCCGGCCGGGAAGGACGCCGACTTCGTCGGCCGGGATGCCGTGCTCGCCGGTCCGCCGGCGGACGCTCCCGTGCTGGTCGGCCTCGCCGCCGAGGGCCGCCGCGCGGCCCGCGCCGGCTATCAGGTGCTCGAGGTCGGCGGCTCGGAGCCGTCCGGCGTCGTCACGAGCGGCGCGCTGTCGCCGACCCTCGGCCATCCGATCGCGATGGCCCTCCTCGACCCGGCGCTCGCGGCGCTCGGGACCGAGGTCGAGATCGACGTCCGCGGCACCCGGCTGCCCGCGCGCGTCGTCGCCCTGCCGTTCTACCGCCGTCCCGTCGCGACCGACTGAACCCATCCGAGAGGCGCCTGCCATGGCCGAGCTGAAGTACACCACCGAGCACGAGTGGATCGACGTCGACGGCGACATCGCGACCGTCGGCATCACGCGGTACGCCGCCGACGCGCTCGGCGACGTCGTCTACGTCGACCTGCCGACGGTGGGCGCCGTCGTGACCGCCGGCCGGGCCGTCGGCGAGCTGGAGTCGACCAAGACGGTCGGCGAGCTGTTCGCGCCGGTCGACGGCGAGGTCGTCGAGGTGAACGAGGCACTCGCCACGAGCCCGGAGCTCGTCAACGCGGCGCCGTTCGACGCCGGCTGGCTGATCCGGGTGCGGTTCGACGCGCTCCCGGACGACCTGCTCGACGAGGGCGGGTACGCGGCGTTCATCGCCGGGCAGGCCGGCGCATGACGGCGTTCGCCGCCCGCCACATCGGGCCGACCGGCGCCGCCCGCCAGCGGCTGCTCGCCGACCTCGGCCTCGGCTCGCTCGATGCGCTGATGGCCGCGGCGCTGCCCGCCGGGATCCGCGCCGAGCCCGCGCCGAGCCGGATCCCCGCCCCCGCGACCGAGCGCGAGGCGCTCGCCGAGCTGCGCGCGCTCGCGGCGCGGAACGCGGTGCGCCGCCCGATGATCGGCCTCGGCTACTCGAGCACGGTCACCCCCGCGGTGATCCAGCGCAACCTGCTGGAGAACCCCGCCTGGTACACCGCCTACACGCCGTACCAGCCGGAGATCTCGCAGGGCCGGCTGGAGGCGCTGCTGAACTTCCAGACCGTCGTCGAGGACCTCACCGGCCTCGCCGTCGCGAACGCGTCGATGCTCGACGAGGCGACCGCCGCGGTCGAGGCGATGCTGCTCGCCCGCCGGGCCTCCGGCTCGGCGCCGGCGGTCTTCCTCGTCGACGAGGACGTGCTGCCGCAGACCTGGGCCGTGCTCCAGAGCCGCGCGGCGGCGATCGGCATCGAGGCGGTCCTGCTGCCCCTCGCCGAGACGGCGCCGGAGCGGCTGCCGGAGGCGTTCGGCGTGCTCGTGCAGTACCCGGGCGCGTCCGGCCGGCTCTGGGACCCGAGCGATACGGTCGCCGCGGTGCGCGCCCGCGGCGGCCTCGCGGTCGTCGCGGCGGACCTGCTCGGCCTCGCGATGCTGAGGCCCCCGGGCGAGCTCGGCGCCGACATCGCGGTCGGCTCCAGCCAGCGGCTCGGGGTGCCGCTCGGCTTCGGCGGTCCGCACGCCGGCTACCTCGCCGTGCGGCCGGGCCTCGAGCGGCAGCTGCCGGGCCGTCTGGTCGGCGTCTCGGTCGACGCCGAGGGTCGTCCCGCCTACCGGCTCGCCCTGCAGACGCGCGAGCAGCACATCCGCCGGGAGAAGGCGACGTCGAACATCTGCACCGCCCAGGCGCTGCTCGCCTCGATGGCCGCGATGTACGCGGTCTACCACGGGCCGGAGGGGCTGCGGGCGATCGCGCGATCGGTGCACGCGGCGGCGGTCGCCTTCGCGGCGGCCGCCGAGGCGGCCGGCCTGCGGGTCGTGCACGAGGCGTTCTTCGACACGGTGCAGGTCGCGGTCGCCGACGCGGATACGGCGGTGCGCGCGGCCCACGACGCGGGCATCCTGATCCGGCGGGTGTCCGACGGCGTGGTCGGGGTGTCGTTCGGCGAGCCGGACGCGGAGGACGCCGCCCGCGGCGGGCTCGTCACCGAGCTGGTCGCCGCGCTCGGCGGGCGGGCGCCGGGCGCCGACGTCGTCGTCGACCCCGAGGGGACGCGCCGCCCGGCGTCGCTGGCGCGCACCAGCGAGTACCTGACGCACCCGGTGTTCCACGCGCACCGCAGCGAGACGGCGATGATGCGCTACCTGCGCCGCCTCGCCGACCGGGACTACGCGCTCGACCGCGGCATGATCCCGCTCGGCTCGTGCACCATGAAGCTGAACGCGGCGGCCGAGATGGCGGCGATCAGCTGGCCGGAGTTCGCCGGGCTGCACCCCTTCGCCCCGGCGGAGGACGCCGCCGGGTACCTGGAGCTGATCGGCGACCTCGAGCTGTGGCTCGCCGAGCTGACCGGCTACGACACCGTGTCCCTGCAGCCGAACGCCGGCAGCCAGGGCGAGCTCGCCGGCCTGCTCGCGATCCGCCGCTACCACCGCGCGAACGGCGAGGAGGGCCGCGACGTGGTGCTCATCCCGCAGAGCGCGCACGGCACGAACGCCGCCTCCGCGGTGCTCGCCGGCCTGCGCGTCGTGCCCGTCGCGACCGACGCCGACGGGAACGTCGACCTCGTCGACCTCGCCGCGCGGATCGCAGAGCACCGCGCCGACCTCGCCGGGCTGATGATCACCTACCCCTCGACGCACGGCGTGTACGAGGCGGGGATCCGCGGCATCTGCGACGCCGTCCACGAGGCCGGCGGCCAGGTGTACATCGACGGCGCGAACCTCAACGCGCTGCTCGGCCACGCCCGCTTCGGCGACCTCGGCGGGGACGTGTCGCACCTGAACCTGCACAAGACGTTCTGCATCCCGCACGGCGGCGGCGGCCCCGGCGTCGGCCCGGTCGCGGCGAAGGCGCACCTCGCGCCGTTCCTGCCCGGCCACCCGATGGCGCAGTCCGACGAGCACCCGCTCGCCGGCGGCGGCACCGTGCGGCACGGCGGCACGCCGGTCTCGGCGGCGCCGTACGGCTCGCCGTCCATCCTGCCGATCGCCTGGGCGTACGTGCGGATGATGGGCGTCGAGGGGCTCGCCGAGGCGACCGCCTCGGCGGTACTCGCCGCGAACTGGATCGCCGCCCGGCTGCGCGACGACTTCCCGGTGCTCTACGCCGGCGCCGGCGGCCTCGTCGCGCACGAGTGCATCCTCGACCTGCGGCCGCTGCGGGAGGCGACCGGCGTCACGGTCGACGACGTCGCGAAACGGCTCATCGACTACGGCTTCCACGCCCCGACGATGTCCTTCCCGGTGCCCGGCACGCTCATGGTCGAGCCGACCGAGTCCGAGGACGCCGCCGAGCTGGAGCGGTTCGCAGCCGCGATGGCCGCGATCCGGCGCGAGGCCGACGCGGTCGCCGCCGGCCGCTGGCCCGCCGACGACAACCCGCTGGCGAACGCGCCGCACACCGCCCGCGCGGTCGTCGCCGACGACTGGGCGCACCCGTACTCGCGCGCCGAGGCGGTGCATCCGGTCCCCGGGCTCGCCGAGGACAAGTACTGGCCGCCGGTGCGGCGCGTCGACAACGCGTTCGGCGACCGCAACCTGCTGTGCGCCTGCCCTCCGGTCGAGGCGTTCGCCGAGCCGGCGCCCGCCGCCGCGTCGGGCGAGCCGACGGGCGCGCCTCAGTACGCTTGACGGGATGGCCGTCCCGTTCTCCCGCCCGCTCATCGACGACGACGTCGTCGCCGAGGTGAACGACGCGCTGCTGAACACCGGCTGGCTCACCTCGGGTCCGAAGGTGCGGCAGCTGGAGGCGGAGATCGGCGCGATCACCGGCACCCCGGTGCTGTGCGTGAACTCCTGGACCTCCGGGGCGATGCTCATGCTGCGCTGGCTGGGCGTCGGCCCCGGCGACGAGGTGATCGTGCCGGCCTACACCTACGCGGCGAGCGCGCTGTGCGCGATGAACCTCGGCGCCGACGTCGTGATGGTCGACGTCGGCGAGGACTTCTGCATGGACCCCGCGGCGCTCGGCCGCGCGATCACGCCGCGCACCAAGGCGGTCATCCCGGTCGACGTCGGCGGACTGCCGGCCGACTACGACGCGCTGTCCGCCGAGCTGCGGGCGCATGCCGGGATGCTCCGTCCGAGCAATGCCCGCCAGGCGGCGCTCGGTCGGCCGCTCATGCTCGCCGACGCGGCGCACTCAATCGGGGCGAGCGCTCGCGGCGTCCCGGTCGGCCGCCTCGCCGACGTCACGGTGTTCTCCCTGCACTCGGTCAAGAACGTGACGACCGGCGAGGGCGGCGCGATCTGCCTGCACCTGCCTCAGCCGTTCGACGACGAGGCGGAGCTGGCGGGGCTGCGCGCGCTCGCCCTGAACGGTCAGACGAAGTCGGCCTTCGAGAAGAACCAGCCGGGCGCCTGGCGCTACGACATCGTCGAGTTCGGCCTCAAGGTGAACCTGCCGGACGTCAACGCGGCCATCGGCCTCGCCCAGATCCGGAAGTACCAGGCCGAGCTGCTGCCGGACCGCCTCCGGATCGTCGACCGCTACCGGGCCGCGTTCGCCGGCAAGCCGTGGGCGATCCTGCCGCCGACCTCGGTCGACGGGCGCGAGTCGTCCCGCCACCTCTTCCTGCTGCGGATCGCCGGCGCCGACGAGGCGATGCGCGACCGCATCATCGAGCGCATCTCGGCGCGCGAGGTCGGCGTCAACGTGCACTACCTGCCGATGCCGATGCTCACGCTGTTCCGCGAGCGCGGCTTCCGGGTCGCCGACTACCCGGTCGCCGTCGACCTCTACCGGAACGAGATCACGCTGCCGGTCTACAACGGCCTCACCGACGCCCAGGTCGACGAGGTCGTGGCAGCGGTCTCGGAGGCGGTGGAGGCGGAGCTGCCATGATCCGCGGCTTCGACCTCGACGACTTCATCGCGCGGCGGGTGACTGGGCGCGCGCGCAGCCTGTTCGCCGACGACCTGGAGGCGCACGAGGGGGCGCTGCGCGCCGCGCTCGAGGGACGCTCGCTGCTCGTCGTCGGCGGCGCCGGGACGATCGGCGGCGCGTTCGTGCGCGAGGCGCTGCGGTACCGGCCGGCGCGGCTCGTCGTCGTCGACACCAGCGAGAACGGGCTGACCGAGCTGACCCGAGACCTGCGCTCGACCGCGGGGCAGTACGTCCCGGAGGCCACCACGACCTACCCGATCGACTTCGGCAGCCCGACGTTCGCCCGGCTGTTCGCCGCGGAGGGGCCGTTCGACGTCGTCGCGCACTTCGCGGCGCACAAGCACGTCCGCAGCGAGAAGGACCGCTTCTCGATCGAGGCGATGGTGCGGAACAACGTGCTCGCCAGCGTCCGCCTGCTCGACCTCGTCGCCCGCTCCGGCGCGGAGCGGTTCTTCTGCGTCTCGACGGACAAGGCCGCGAACCCGGCGAACGTCATGGGCGCGTCGAAGAAGCTCATGGAGGACGCGGTGCTCGCCTACGCCGCCGAGGGGCTGGTGCCGGCGACGACGGCGCGGTTCGCGAACGTCGCGTTCAGCGCCGGCTCGCTGCCGGCCGGCTTCCTGGAGCGGATCGCGAGGCATCAGCCGCTCTCGGCGCCGTCGGACGTGCGCCGCTACTTCGTGAGCCCGGCCGAGAGCGGTCAGCTCTGCCTGGCGGCGTGCGCGCTCGGCGAGCCGGGCGACATCGCGTTCCCCCGGCTCGGGGTCTCGGAGCTGCTCGCCTTCGACGCGATCGCCGACGCGCTGCTCGAGGAGCTCGGCTACGTGCCGGAGCGCTTCCCGAGCGAGGAGGAGGCGCGCCGCGCCGCGACGGCCGAGCCGGCCTCGCGCGCGGACCGCACCTGGCCGGTGCACTACTTCGCCACCGACACCTCGGGGGAGAAGGCGGCGGAGGAGTTCCACACCGCGGACGAGCCGGTGGACCTGGGCCGGTTCGCGGCGATCGGGATCGCCCGGCCCGCGCCGCCGAGCGACGTCGCCGGCATCCGGGCGATGGCCGCCGAGCTCGGCGAGCTCTTCGAGCGGCCGGAGCTGGGGAAGGCCGAGATCGTCGAGACGCTCGGCCGGCTGGTGCCGACCCTCCGGCACGTCGAGACCGGGCGCGGCCTCGACCAGAGGATGTGAGGGTGTCCGCCTTCGTCAAGCGCGCGCTCGACCTCCTCGGGGCGCTCGTCGCGCTGCTGCTGCTGAGCTGGCTGCTGGTGCCGGTGATGGTCGTGCTCGCCCTCACCGGCGAGCACGCGGTGTTCTACCGCCAGCCGCGCGTCGGCCGGGGCGGCCGCGAGTTCGGCATCCTCAAGTTCGCGACCATGCTGAAGGACTCGCCGAACCTCGGGACCGGCTCGCTCACCGTCCGCGGCGACCCGCGGGTGCTGCCGTTCGGCCGCTTCCTGCGTCGCACGAAGATCAACGAGCTGCCCCAGCTGGTCAACGTGCTCGTCGGCCAGATGAGCTTCGTCGGCCCCCGCCCGCAGATGCGGGTCGACTTCGACGTCTACCCGGCGTCGTCCCAGGCGGCCATCGCGCGGCTCACCCCCGGCATCACCGGCATCGGCTCCGTGGTGTTCCGCGACGAGGAGCGCCACCTGTCCCGGCCGGGCGTCGACCCGCGCGCCTTCTACGCCGAGCGGATCGCCCCGTACAAGGGCGCGCTCGAGGAGTGGTACCTCGACCGCCGCGGTCTGCGCACTGACGCCCTGCTGCTCTGGGCCACCGCCTGGACCGTGCTCCGCCCGGCCTCCGGCCTCGTCTTCCGGGTCTTCCCGGACCTCCCGCCGCGCCCCGACTGGCTGGACTGAGCCGGATCCCGTCCTCCGCGCGGGGCGGACCGGGCGCGGCGCGATGCCGCCCGGTATCGTGTCGGGCATGGCGCAGCACGGGCGCGAGGCGCACGGCGGCCACGTGCACGGGGCCGCCGCCGGCACCGCGCGGCTCGGGATCGCGCTCGGCATCACGCTCGCGGTGCTCGTCGCGGAGCTCATCGGGGCGTGGCTGACCGGATCGCTCGCGCTGCTCACCGACGCGGCGCACATGGTCACCGACGCCGCCGGGCTCGGGATCGCGCTCGCCGCGGCCGCCGCATCGGCGAGCCGGCCGACCGACCGCCGGACGTGGGGGCTGCGTCGCATCGAGGTGGTCGCGGCGCTCGCGCAGGCGCTGCTGCTGATCGGCGTCGCGGTGCTCGTCGTGATCGAGGCGATCGCCCGCATCGGCCAGGGCGCCGAGATCCCGGCGGCCCAGCTGCTGGTCTTCGCCGTCGTCGGCCTGGCGGGCAACCTCGTCGCGATCGCCGTGCTCGCCGGCGGCCGAGACCGCACGCTGAACCTGCGCGGCGCGTTCCTCGAGGTGGTCGGCGACGCGCTCGGCTCGGTCGCCGTGATCGTCGCGGCGATCGTGATCTGGACCACCGGCTTCGCCGCGGCGGACTCGATCGCCGCGATCCTGATCGGCGCGTTCATCGTGCCGCGGGCGATCCGGCTGCTCTGGGACGCGCTCGGCGTCGTCCTCGAGGTGACGCCGCGGGACCTCGACCTCGGCTCGGTCCGGGAGCACCTGGAGGCGATGGACGACGTCCGCTCGGTGCACGACCTGCACGTCGGCCGGATCTCGAGCGACCTGCCGGTGCTCACGGCGCACGTCGTCGTCGCCGACGCGTGCTTCCGCGACGGCCGGGCGCCCGAGCTGCTGACCCGGCTCCAGGACTGCGTCGCGAGCCACTTCCCCGTGTCGATCGAGCACTCGACCTTCCAGCTGGAGTCCGACGCCCACCGCGACGAGGAGCACGTGAGCCATGCCTGACGGCGTCGAGCGGCGCTACCGACGGATCTTCGCCAGGGGCGAGGGCGCCGACCGGATCGCCTACTACAGCGACGCGGTGTACGCGATCGCGATGACCCTCCTCGTGCTCGACCTGCGCATCCCGGACGGCTCGACCAGCGCGCTGCAGGTGCTGCAGCAGGAATGGCCGGCGTACGTGGCCTTCGCGCTCTCGTTCATCATCGTCGGCGTCTCCTGGATCGGGCACCACCGCCGGTTCCGCGTGGTCCGCGGGCACGACACGGGCCTCATCGTCGTCAACCTGGTGCTGCTGTTCTTCGTCGTCTCGCTGCCGTTCCCGACGTCGCTGATCAGCGAGTTCGCGCCGGAGGAGAGCGCGGTCATCGCGTACGCGGCGGCGGTCGGGCTGCTCGAGCTCGCCGAGCTCGCCGAGTGGATCTACCTGCGCCGGCGCGGGCTGCTCTCCGAGGAGGTGGACTCCGGGGTGTTCTGGCTCACGGTCTGGAACTTCCTGCCGACGATCGTGGTCTTCCTCGGCTCGATCGTGCTCGCGCTGACCGTCGGCGGCGTCGCGGCCATGCTGAGCTGGTTCGCGGTGATCGTCGTCGCGCCGATCGTCGGCACGATCAGCAGCCGCCGGATCGATCGGGCGGCTCGGGCGAGCGGCTGAGGGGCCGGTCAGGCGAGGAGCCTCCGCTCCGGGGTCCCACTCGTCCCCGCCTCAGTCGCGCAGCTGCGCGATCCAGGCCTTCCCGTAGTCGTTCCCGTTCGGGGTGCGCTCCACGTTGTGGATGTGGAAGACCGCCGGCGTGCGGTTGCTCAGGAAGACGCCGCAGTGGTGGTCGAGCTCGAACATCGCGACCGGGCTCTGGATCCGGTAGTAGAACGGGTCGTCCTCGCCGAAGCCGCCGTACCAGGCGAACCAGGTCTCGTCGAGGTGCTCGGCGACCTGCCGGACGCGGGCGCGCTGCGCCCCCGCGGGGTAGTGCTTCGTCGACTCGGCGACCATCGCGAGCAGTGCCTCCCGCGACGCCTCGCTCCAGCCGGCGACCGACGCGCCCTCGAGGGGGACGACGCGGTTGTCCTCGAATGCGCCGCCGAGGTGCCGCTCGTCGCCCGGGTCGACCCGGCCCTCGGGCAGGCTGTCGACGAGGTCGGGGTAGACCTGGATGGCGGCGCGCCGGGCGTCGTCGAGCGTGGCGATCAGGGCGCGCGCCTTCGCGATCCGGTCGGAGAAGGCCTGGGTGCCGCGGTACGGACCGTCGTCGATCTCGTTCGGCTCGGCGCCCATGAAGGTCGGGGTCAGGCAGAGCCGCGGGCCGATGACGACGCAGTTCGTCGCCATGTGGTGGCCGAACAGCTGCCAGCCCCAGGGCTCGGTCGGGCTCGGCTCGCCGTAGAGGGCGAAGTGGTAGCTGAGCTCGTTCATCACGGACTCCAGGTCGACCACCTCGCCGAGCCAGCCGTTGATCCGCATCATGGTGCGCACCTGCTGGTAGCCGACCCGGCTGAGGCTCGCCTCGACGAGCGCGAGCGCGGCGTCTCGGGCGGCCTCGGGGAGGAACTCGAGCCGGATGCCGGTGTCGTGGATCATGAACTCCGGGTTCGACCAGGACCCCCACTCCACGGCGTCCATCGGGTAGCGGATCCGCGCCGTCTGCTCGGGGTCGAGCGCGGCGAGGAACGCGTTCGCCGCCGCGACCATCGCGGCGGTCGGCGCCGCCTCGTCGGCGGGCACCTCCTCGAGCGGGAACAGACCGGGGACGACGGCGCCGTCCGTGGTGATGCCGACGAACGGCGCCGGGTAGAGCGGCGTCCAGTTGCGGATCAGCCCGCCCGTGAAGTCGTCGAGCTTCGCCGCCTCCCGGTAGGCGTACGGGTCGAGGCCGCGGATGCCGGACAGCCGCGGGTCGTCGTGCGGGAACAGGTAGTCGTGGTAGGTGCCGGTGGACATGGTCATCGCTTTCTCACGGTGGTCGGCTCAGGCCTCGGGGGCTCGGTGGCGACGCACGGCGGCCCGGACCCGGGCCTCGTCGCCGGCGACGATCGCGGCGACGAGCGCCTCGTGCCGCCGGCAGCGGTCCTCGGCGTAGTCCGGCCATTCGGGGTCGTCGCTGGTGTAGCCGGCCGTCGACTCCACCACGAAGTCGAGCATCGCCAGGTACACGCCGGCGGCGGCCCGGTTGCGCCCGATGGCGGCGATGCGCCGGTGCAGGGCCCAGTTCGCGGTCATGAAGGCGGACGGGGTGCCGATCGAGGCGCGCATGCCCGCCAGGCAGCGATCCAGTTCCCGGCCGTCGGCGCTCGTGCAGTAGCGCGACGCGTCCAGGTCGACGAGCTCCTCGAGCGACTCGCGGACCTCGATCGCGTCGGCCACGGCGACGCCGTCGCCGACCGACAGCAGGGTGTGCCGGAGCCGCACGATCGGGCTCGGCTGCGCGACGAAGAGCCCGCCGCCGCGGCCAGGCCGGATCACGAGCACCCCCCGCTCGCGCAGCAATCCGACCGCGGCGCTGACGGTGGCGCGTCCGAGCCCCGTCGATCGGCGCAGCTCCTCGAGGCTCCCGACGCGCTCGCCGGGTCGCAGCGCCGCGGTCCGGATCCGGCCGGCGAGCGACTCGGCGAGGGCCTCGGCCCGGCTGCGGTGGGAGGGCGGGACGAGACCGCCGGAGATCGGCGGAGCGGGTGCGGCCGTCATGGGGGCAGTCAACCACAGAAAGTGTCGTATGTTTAGCGATATTGAGGAGATCGGGAGGAAGCCGCGATGAGACTCTGCGGGATCCGGACGGCCGACGGCGTCCGTCACGTGGCCGAGGAGACCGCCGAGGGGCCGCGGCCGATCGCGCCGGTCGAGGCGTTCTGGGCGGATCCCGAGGCACGGCTGGCCGCCTGGCGGGCCGGCGAGCGGACGGCGCCGGTCGCCGGCCCGGTCCTCGTCCCGCCGGTGCGGGACGCCGCGCGCGTGCTCTGCGTCGGGCTCAACTACCGCGCGCACGTCGCCGAGGGCAGCTACCGCGACGACCCGTACCCCGAGCTGCCGACCGTCTTCGGCCGCTGGACGGCGTCGCTGTCCGTCGACGGCGAACCGGCGCCGGTGCCCGCGGGGGAGGACGGCCTCGACTGGGAGGGCGAGGTCGTCGCCTACCTCGGCCGGCGGCTCGTCGACGCGACCCCGGAGGAGGCCAGGGCAGCGGTCATCGGGTACTCGACGTTCAACGACCTCACCGCGCGCCGCGCGCAGAAGGCCACCTCGCAGTGGACGGTCGGGAAGAACGCCGACGCGAGCGGCCCGCTCGGCCCGCTGGTCACCGCCGACGAGGTCGGCGACCTCCGGGACGGCCTCGAGCTCGTCACCCGGGTCAACGGCGAGGTCGTCCAGCGGGGAGACACCCGGGACCTCGTCCACGAGGTCGGCGAGGTGCTGTCCCTCCTCTCGCGGACCATGACCCTGCACCCCGGCGACCTGCTCGCCACCGGCACCCCCGCCGGCGTCGGATACTCGCGCACGCCGCCCTGGCTGCTGCGTCCCGGCGACGTCGTGACCGTCGAGGTCGACCGGCTCGGGGTGCTGCGCACCCCGATCGTCGAGAACAATGCTCGTCATGGCTGATCCGACCACGCACTCCGGCCCGCTCGCGGGCGCCCTCGTCGTCGACCTGAGCCGGGCGCTCGCCGGTCCGCACGCCGCGATGATGCTCGGCGACCTCGGCGCGCGCGTCATCAAGGTCGAGGCCCCCGGCGGCGGGGACGACACTCGGGGATGGGGCCCGCCGTTCGTCGGCCCCGAGGACGCGCGCGAGTCGACGTACTTCCTGTCCTGCAACCGGAACAAGGAGTCGATCGTCCTGGATCTGAAGGACCAGGAGGACCGGGCGGTGCTGCTCGCGCTGGTGGATCGCGCCGACGTGCTGGTGGAGAACTTCCGCACCGGCGTGATGGACCGGCTCGGCCTCGGCAGCGACGTGCTGCTGGCGCGCAACCCCCGGCTGGTCGTGCTCTCGCTGACCGGGTTCGGGCACGACGGACCCGAGGGCGGTCGCGCCGGCTACGACCAGATCGCCCAGGGCGAGGGCGGGCTGATGTCGCTGACCGGCTCCGGTCCGGACGACCCGCAGAAGACCGGGGTGCCGATCGGCGACCTGCTGGCCGGCATCCACGGCGCGCTCGGCGTCGTCGCGGCGCTGCACGAGCGGCACGGCACCGGCCGCGGCCAGGTGGTGCGCGCCTCGCTGCTGTCCTCGATCGTCGGGGTGCACGCGTTCCAGGGCACCCGTGCCACGGTCGCCGGCGAGGTGCCGCGGGCGATCGGCAACCACCATCCCTCGATCGCCCCGTACGGCCTGTTCCGCTGCAAGGGCGGCGCCGTGCAGATCAGCGTCGGCAGCGAGGGGCTGTGGCAGCGGTTCTGCGAGGCCTTCGACCTGGACGCGACCGCGCCGGGCTTCGCGACCAACCCGGAGCGGGTCGCAGGCCGCGCGGCGACCATCGCGCTCGTCGAGCAGGCGTTCGCGGCGTACTCGCCGGACGAGCTGATGCCGCGGCTGGACGCGGCCGGCATCCCCGCCGGCGTGGTGCGCACGCTGGACGAGGTGTACGCCTCGCCGCAGGTGCGCTCGCAGGGGCTCGTCGTCGAGGTCGACCACGCCGTGCTCGGATCGATCGAGCTGCCCGGGCCGCCGATCCGGTTCTTCGAGGCCGACGGCGGCGCGGAGGTCGAGACCACGCGCCGCGACCACGCCGCCCCGCCGGTGTACGGCGCCGACGGCGACGCGATCCGGGCGTGGCTCGCCGCGGAGGCCGGACCGGCGTGACCGAGCACCTCGGCGCCCGCGCGCTGCTCGAGCTGATCTGCGACTCCGGCACCTTCGTCGGCTGGGACGAGTCGCTGGCGACCCGGCCGCGCTCCGCCGGCTACGAGGCGGAGCTCGTCGCGGCGCGCGAGCGGTCCGGCGCCGACGAGTCGGTGCTGACCGGCGAGGGCCGGGTCGGCGGGCACCGGGTCGCGATCCTCGCCAGCGAGTTCGCGTTCCTCGGCGGCTCGATCGGCCGCGACGCCGCGCACCGGCTGGTCGCCGCGATCGAGCGCGCGACCGCCGAGCGGCTGCCGCTGCTCGCCGGTCCCGCCTCCGGCGGCACCCGGATGCAGGAGGGCACCGCGGCGTTCGTCGCGATGATCGGCATCTCGGCGGCGATCGCCCGGCACAAGGCCCTCGGCCTGCCCTACCTCGTCTACCTGCGCCATCCGACCACCGGCGGCGTGATGTCCTCCTGGGCCTCGCTCGGCCACGTCACCGTCGCCGAGCCCGGCGCCCTGCTCGGCTTCCTCGGGCCGCGCGTCTTCGAGGCGATCAGCGGCGAGCCCTTCCCCGAGGGCGTGCAGCGTGCCGAGCACCTGTACGCGCACGGTCTGATCGACGCCGTCGTGCCGCCGAGGACGCTGCCGCGGATCGTCGCCATCGCGCTCGACGTGCTCGTGCCGAGCCGACCGGCTGCGGCGGCGGCGAGGCCGGAGGCGGCGGAGATCGAGCAGCCCCCGGTGGCGGCGTGGGCCGCGGTCACCGCGACCCGCGATCCCGCCCGACCGGGCCTGCGCCGCCTGCTCGACGTCGCCGCGAGCGCCGTGCTGACGCTGAACGGCACCGGCCAGGGCGAGGCGGATGCCGGCATCCTGCTCGCCCTCGCGCGGTTCGGCGACGCCTCCTGCGTCGTGGTCGGCCACGACCGCGAGGACGGCGAGCCGGGGCGGCCGTTCGGCCCGGCGGGGCTGCGTCAGGTCCAGCGCGGCGTGCGGCTGTCCCGCGATCTCGGCCTGCCGCTGGTGTCGATCATCGACACCCCGGGCGCCGAGCTGTCGCGCGCCTCCGAGGAGGGCGGCCTGCCCGGGGAGATCGCCCGCAGCCTGGTCGACCTCGTGCAGCTGAGCTCGCCGACGGTCGCGGTCATCCTCGGCCAGGGCACCGGCGGCGGCGCGCTCGCCTCGCTGCCGGCGGACGTCGTGCTCGTCGCCCGGCACGGCTGGCTCGCCCCGCTGCCGCCAGAGGGCGGCGCCGCGATCCTGTGGCGGGACCCGGCGCGCGCGCCCGAGATGGCCGAGGCCTTCGGGATCACCGCCCCCGAGCTGCGCCACGCCGGCATCGCCGACCGGGTCATCCCCGAGCTCGCCGACGCCGCGGCCGAGCCCGACGCGTTCTGCCGCCGGGTCGGCGCGTTCATCGAATCCGCGATCGGCGACCTCGCCGCCGTCCCGGAGGCCGTCCGGCTCGCCGCTCGGCTCGGCCGCTACCGGCCCTGAGCAGCGGACGGTCGGGCTCGGAGCGCGACGTCGTGGTCGGCCCCTCGCCCGCCGGCTGGTCTAGTCGGCCACGCCGTGCTCCGCCGATGTCGCGAACCGGAGCTCGATCCGGTCGTGGATCGACGTGGTGAACGGTGCGCGAGTGGCCGGCTCCGGCTCGAGCATGTGCCGGTCGAAGAACTCGGTGAGCTCCTGCCGCGCGGTCAGCGGGAGCACACCGGCGACGTACATGTCCGGGCGGACGACGACGATCGCGCCGTCGTTCGAGATGCCCCGCTCGGCATGGATGTCGCGACCGTGCCCGGTGGCGAAGATCTGGTTCGTGTCGCGGAGGCCGAACGGGACCTTCGTCGGCTGGAACGCGAGGGGCACCTCGGACGGGTCGAAGTCGGTGTAGGGCGTCTGGTAGACGACCTTCGTGTCGAACACCGCGTCGTCGTCGCCGTCGCCCGGCGTGTACCGGACTCGCGGGGAGGCCGGGTCCTGCGCCCACCACTCGGCGAAGTCGGCCACCGGGGTGCCGGCGAGGGCGGGCGCGGCGGCGTCGGCGAAGACGTAGATCCGCCACCGGCCGTCGGCCTCGTGGAGGTGGCCGAGGTGCCGCCACCGGTTGTCGGCGCGCCGGATGACCTCCGCCGATTTGAATCGCTTGCCGACCGGATAGCCGGTCGCGAGGTGCTGGTGCTCGGCGTCGAGCGTGATCTGGGACGGCGCGTACCGGGTCATGAAGCCCGCGGGGAACTCCATCGTCGCGAGGTAGTAGCGCTCGAGCTCGCTCGGGTCCTCCCAGGAGTCGACCGGCCGGGCCATCATCTCGGCCCACTCCTTGTCGAAGTCGATGAGGTCCTGGGCGATGACCTTCCGCTCGGCCGCGTAGGTGGACAGCAGCGACTCGGGTGCTCGCCCCTCGAGCACCGCTGCGAGCTTCCATCCGAGGTTGAAGCCGTCCTGGATCGAGACGTTCATGCCCTGGCCGGCCTTCGCCGAGTGCGTGTGGCAGGCGTCGCCCATGATGAAGGCTCGCGGCGTCCGCACGCCGACGAGCTCAGCGGGCACGTCGTCGAAGCCGTCGGCGATGCGGTGCGCGACCTCGTACACCGACCACCAGGTGACGGCTCGCACGTCGAGCGAGTAGGGATGCAGCACGCGATTGGCCCGGTCGATGAGCGCCTCGATGGGGGTGTCGCGCACCGCGCCCACGTCGTCCTCGTCGGTCTCGCCGAGGTCGACGTACATGCGCGACAGATACCCGCCCTCGCGGGGGATGAGGAGGATGCTGCCGGCGTGCGACTGGATCGAGCACTTCACCTGGAAGTCGGGGAAGTCGGTCACGGCCATGACGTCCATGACCCCCCACGCGTGCATCGAGGCCGCGCCGCGCAGCCGGTGGCCGAGCGCGGCGCGGACGCTGCTGCGGGCGCCGTCGCCGCCGACGAGGTACCTCGCGCGGACGGTGCGCTCCTCGCCGGTCCGGGGGCCCGCGGTGTAGCGGACCCGCGCGGCGATCGCGTACTCGGCGTCCGGGTCGATCCTGCAGTCGAGGAACTCGACGCCATAGTCCGGCACGACCCGTCCGGGCGCCCGCTCGGCGTCGCGGAGGAAGTAGTCGAGGATGCGCGACTGGTTGACGTAGATGTGCGGGAACTCGCTGATCCCGGTCGCGTCGTCGGGGGCCCGCGAGACGCGGACGATGCTCGACGGATCCTCGGGGGACGGCTTCCACCAGCACATCTCGACGTTCCGGTAGGCCTCGTCGACCACCTCGGTCGCGAAGCCGAACGCCTGGAACGTCTCGACCGACCGTGCCTGGATGCCGTCCGCCTGCCCGACCTCGAGCCGGCCCGGCCGGCGCTCGATCGCGCGCACGTCGATCGACGGGAAGCGCGAGAGCTGTGCGGCGACCACCGAGGCAGCCGGACCGGTCCCCACGATCAGGACGTCCATCTGGTCCGGCAGCTCCGCGGCCCGGTCGATGCCGTGCCCCGCGGCCGTCCTGACCCGCGGATCGCCGGATTCGTAGCCGCGCACGTGGATCTGCATCTGGCGGACTCCTTCGGTCGTGGCAGCGGATCGGCCTGGATCGGGATGAGATTATTCTATAATCGAATACAATGATCGAATGTTGCACACAGCGTACGTCCGTCGAGGTGTTGTCGCAATGCTGCTCGTGAAGCCGTCGGGAAGGGCGGTCCGATGAACTCGCTCGAAGGCGCCAATCCCTCGTCCGCCGAGGGTCCCCGCCGTCCCGATGGCGGGTCGCAGACGCTGAGCCGTGGACTCCGGCTGCTCGAGGTGCTCGCGGAGGCCCGCACGCCGCTGTCGATCGACGAGCTCGCCGGGGTCCTCGGGCTCCATCGCTCGATCGTCTACCGCCTGCTGCGGACCCTCGAGGAGCATGGCATCGCCGTCCGCGACGGCTCGGGACGCGTGACCCTCGGGCCTCGACTCGCGGCGCTCGCGGCGAGCGTCTCGCACGACCTGCAGGCCAGCGCGCTGCCCGAGCTGACCGCCGTCGCCGACGAGCTCGCGATGACCTGCTTCGTCGCCGTGCTCGACCGCGCGGAGTGCGTCACGCTGGTGACCGTCGAGCCGCGGCACGCCATCGTCTCCGTCGCGCAGCGCCCCGGCACGCGCCACGCGACGTCCGTCGGCGCGCCCGGCAAAGCCATCCTCGTCCAACTGCCACCCGAGGAGTGGCCGGGGGAGACCGACGCCGAGCTGGCCGCCGCGGTGCGCGGCGCCATCGAGCGCGGGTGGGCGGAGAGCCACGACGAGGTGATCCCCGGGCTGCGGTCGATCGCCGTCCCCCTGGCGCTGCGCCAGCAGCCTGCCGCCGCGCTCGCCGTGGTCTACGTCGCCAGCGTCCACGCCCCGGCCGAGATCGGCGAGCGGCTGCGCCTCGCCGCGGCTCGAGTGCGCGCGGCCCACGACGGCTGAGCGCGCCCGGGCGTCTCGCTCGCCGACTTGTCTCCGCGCGCACTCCCCTTGTCTCTCCGACGGCAAACCGGTCGAGGGGCCGGGCACGGGTGCGGGGCCTGCCGTTACGGTGCTGCCACGACGACGGCATCGTGCCGGGCCGCGGAGGGAGTCGAAGATGACATCGATCGGGATCATCGGGGCAGGGACCGGAGGACTGCATCTCGCGCTCCAGCTGGTGCAGGCGGGGATGGACGTCACCGTCTATGCGAGCAGGACGGCCGAGCAGGTCGCGTCGGGACGGATGACGAACAGCGTCGCGCATCACGCCGTGACGATCGACCGGGAGGCGCGCCTCGGCGTCGATCACTGGCCGGTCGCCGAGTTCGGCTACGACGCGCACCTCCACTACTTCGGGCTGCCGGAGCCGATCGAGTTCATCGGCCGCTTCCAGCGGCCGTCGCGAGCCGTCGACTACCGCATCTACCTGCCGCGGCTGATGGCCGACTTCGAGGACCGCGGGGGTCGTCTCGTCGTGCGGGAGGTCGACGCGTCCGATCTCGAGCCGCTGAGCGAGGCGCACGACCTGCTCGCGGTCGGGTCGAAGCAGCCCTGGGTCGGCGAGGTCTTCGGCCGACGGGCCGACAAGCCGCAGCCGGACGGCCCGCTGCGGCGCCTGCAGGTCGGCCTATGGCACGGCATCGCGCGCAGCGAGCCCCACGGCGTCTCGATCGCCGCATCGCCCGGCAGCGGCGACCTGCTCGAGATCCCCATCTACTCCGCCGCCGGTCACGTGACGGCACTGCTCTTCGAGAACGTCCCCGGCGGCGCGCTGGAGCACCTCGCCTCGATCCGGCACGACGACGATCCGGCGGCGTTCCGCCGCGCAGTGCTCGACGCGCTGCGCCAGCACTACCCGCGCACCTTCGAACGGGTGGACGATGCGGAGTTCGCGCTGACCGGACCCGACGACCTCGTCCAGGGGGCCGTGACGCCGGCGCTGCGCAACGACTACCGGCAGCTCGACAACGGCCGGTTCGTGGTCGCCGTGGGCGACAGCCACGCGACGGTCGACCCGATCGTCGGGCAGGGGGCGAACTCGGCGAGCGCGTCGGCGCAGGTCGTCGGCGATGCGATCCTGGAGGACCCGAACTTCGACCTGCGGCTCATGCGCAAGATCGCCGAGCGCCGTCGCGACCGGGTGGAGGCGACCTTCGACTGGACGGCGCTCATGGCGGGGCCGCCGCCCGCGCACCTGCTGCAGCTCGTCGGCGCGATGTCCCAGGACCAGGCGCTGCTCGACGAGTTCACCTGGAACTTCAATTTCCCGGACCGCCAGTGGGACATCCTCGCGACGCCGGAGCGCGTGGCGAGCGCCGTCGCACGGTCGGCGGCTCGCAAGGCGGTGGTCTGAGATGCACAAGCTCGTCGTGCTCTACCCGGAGCCGGCGGATCGCGAGGCGTTCCGCACCTACTACGAGTCCACGCATCTGCCGCTCGCGAGGACGCTGCCCGGCCTGGTCGACTGCCGCTACAGCCTGGCGGTCGGCGGCCCGGAGGCGCCGTACTTCGCCGTGTTCGAGGCCGACTTCGCCGATCAGCAGGCCCTCGGCGCCGCGATGGGATCGGAGGTCGGCCGCGCGGTCGCGGCGGACGTGCCGAACTACGCGACCGGCGGCGCGGTGGTGATCGACTATCCGGTGACGCCGCTGGCGTGAGCCGCGAGCACGCGAGCGCGGTACTCGCTCGCGGTCTCGCCCGCGTCGTGCCGGAACGTCTTGCTGAAGTGCGCGGCGTTCGGGAAGCCCCAGGCTGCCGCGATCTGCGAGATCGAGCGGTGCGCGAGCCGGGGATCGCCGAGATCGCGGCGGATGCAGCTGAGCCGGCGCTCGCGGATCCAGTCCGAGATGGTGGTGCCCTGCTTGGTGAAGAGCTGCTGCAGATAGCGGGCGGAGATGTAGTTCGCCTCCGCGATCGACTGCGGGCCCAGCTCCGGATCGGCGAGGTTCCGCGAGATGTGGTCGTAGACCGCGTGCAGCAGCTCGCCGCTGCGGGACCTGGCGCCGTCGGCGAGCCGCACGATCTCGTTCACCAGCAGCGTGGAGATGACGTCGACCGTGGTGTGCACGACCCGCAGGCCGGCTGAGCCGTTGAGGTCCGGGATCGACCGGGCGATCTCGCGCAGGAAGGGGCTGACGGCGCGGGCGAGCCCGTTGTCGCCGGCGAGTCGCACCGCTGTGATCGCGGAGACCTCGTCGGGGTCGACGTCGAGCAGCGCATGCGGGAACATCACCACCACGGCCCGCATCGCCTCGTCGAAGCTGAGCGTGTACGGCTTGCTCGTGTCGTACAGCCCGATGTCCCCGGGGCGGAGCACCGCCTCCTTGCCGTCCTGCACGAGCAGTCCGGTCCCGCTCAGCTGGAGCGTGAGCTTGTAGAACGCCTGCGGCGAGCGGGCGATGAGCTGGTCGGAGCGGTCGACGCGGTGCGGTCCGACGCCGATCTCGGAGAACAGCACGTCGTCGACGACCCTGCCGCGCATGCGGGCGCGGAACCGATCCGGCTCGGCGCTCATCACCTGGAGCGGGACGAACGAGCCCGAGACGATCCGCTGCCAACTCTCCATCGAGTCGGCGCCGACGTCCATCGTCGAGCCGGCTTCGACCATCCGCGTACCTCCCTGTCGCGTGGGCTCATGCTACATCCGGCCTCGGCGGCGCCCCCAGGCCCGATTGTGCCGCTCGCGCACATCGATGTTCCGGTCACGCACACTCCGCGCCCGACCACGGCCCGTCGGACGACACTGGGCTCGACCCCGACGAGGTGCGAGGAACCACGATGAGCCTGACCTATGACGAGCTGCTCGCCGCGATCACGACCCCCGGCGGCCGCGAGGTCCGCGACCCGGCGACCGGCGAGGTGATCGGCGCCGTGGCGGACAGCGATCCGGCGGACGTCGCCGCAGCGATCGCGACGGCGAAGGCGGCCCAGCCGGGTTGGGCGGCGACTCCGGATGCGCGGCGCCGCGCTCTCCTGCACGAGGCGGCCGACGCGATCGAGGCGGACGCGGAGGCGCTCGCTCTGCTGCTGTCCCGGGAGCAGGGCAAGCCGCTGAACGGCCCGAACGCGAGGTTCGAGGTCGGCGCCTGCGCGGCCTGGCTCAGGGCCACCGCCGAGACCCCGATCGAGCCGGAGGTCGTCGTCGACGACGGCACGACCTACGCCGAGCTGCACTACCGCCCCGTCGGCGTCGTCGGCGCGATCACGCCGTGGAATTGGCCGATGATGATCGCGATCTGGCAGATCGCGCCCGCTCTGCGGATGGGCAACGCCGTCGTCGCGAAGCCGAGCGAGCACACGACGCTCTCGGGCCTCGCCCTCGTCCACGTGCTCGACTCGGTGCTGCCGGCCGGTGTGCTCGTCCCGATCACCGGGGCGGGCGAGGCCGGCGCTGCCCTTGCCGCGAGCCCGGAGATCGACAAGATCATGTTCACGGGCTCGACCGCGACGGGCAGGCGGATCGTCGAGTCGACCGCGGCGAACCTCCCGAGGCTCACGCTCGAGCTCGGCGGCAACGATGCAGGGATCGTCCTCGCGGACGCCGACCCCAAGGCGATCGCCGAGGGCCTGTTCTGGGGCGCGTTCATCAACACCGGTCAGACCTGCGCCGCGCTCAAGCGCCTCTACGTGCACGACTCGATCTACGACGAGGTCGTCGCCGAGCTCGCCGCGTTCGCCGCCGGCGTGCCGATGGGCGTCGGCACCGACGAGGCCAACGTCCTGGGTCCGCTGCAGAACGCGATGCAGTTCGACATCGTGGACCGCCTCGTCGAGGCGGCCAAGGCGGACGGCGCGCGCGTCGTGCTCGGCGGCGAGCCGGATCGCGCCGCCGCCGGGTACTTCTATCCCACGACGATCGTCGCGGACATCGACCCGGCGGCGGCGCTCGTCGTCGAGGAGCAATTCGGACCCGCGCTGCCGGTCGTCCGCTACGCCGATCTGGAGGACGCGCTCGCGCACGCGAACGCCCTCGACGCCGGCCTGGGCGCCTCGGTCTGGTCCTCCGATCGGGCCAGGGCCCGTGAGGTCGCGGCGCGTCTGCAGGCCGGCACCGTGTGGATCAACTCGCACGGCGGCGTCGACCCGCGTATCCCGTTCGGCGGGGTGAAGGCATCCGGCTACGGGCTCGAGTTCGGGGTCGATGGTCTGAAAGCCGTCGCGGTCCCGCAGGTCGTCAACGGCTGACCCCCGTCGCGCCGCCACGCCGACGGAAGATCGTATACGATCTGATCGGTCGGGTCGAGGATCGGAGCGCGCATGCTGGACGAGGATCGGATCGTCGCGATCGCCGACGAGCTGATCGCCGCGCGTGGCTCGAGGCTGCTGCTGCCGCGGCTCACCGCGCGCTACCCCGAGATGGCCGTCGAGGACTCCTACGCGGTCCAGGCCGAGTGGGCGCGCCGCCGGATCGAGGCCGGGCAGACGGTCGTCGGCCACAAGATCGGGCTCACCTCCAGGGCCATGCAGCAGGCGACCGGCATCGACGAGCCCGACTACGGCGTCATCTTCGACGACCAGGTGCTCGCCTCCGGTGCCGAGATCCCCTTCGACGCCTTCTCGAACGTGCGGATCGAGGTCGAGCTCGCGTTCGTCCTCCGCGACGCGGTCCGGCCCGGCGCGACGATCGAGGACGTGATCGCCGCGACCGAGTACGTCACCCCGGCGCTGGAGGTGCTCGACTCGCACCTCGAGCTGGAGGGCCGCACCGTCGTCGACACGATCTCGGACAACGCCGCCCTCGGCGCCGTCGTCGTCGGCGACGGTCGGTTCGCCGCGACCGAGGTCGACCTGCCCTGGGTCGCGGGCGTCCTCACGCGCAACGGCGAGGTCGAGGAGACCGGGGTCGCCGCCGGCGTGCTCGGCCACCCCGCCCGCGGCGTGGCGTGGCTCGCCGACAAGCTCGGCGCGCACGGGACGGCGCTGGAGGCCGGCGAGCTCATCCTCGCCGGCTCGTTCACGCGCCCGATGTGGGTGCACCGCGGCGACGAGATCCGCGCCGACTACGGACCCCTGGGGGAGATCACGTGCCGATTCGTCTGAGCCTTCCGCCGACGCTGCCCGAGCGGATCGCCGCCTCGGACCGCACCCTCTACGGCGCATGGGTCGTCAGCGGCAGCCCGGTCGCGGCCGAGATCGTCGCCGGCAGCGGCCTCGACCTCGTCTTCATCGACGGCGAGCACTCGGCGAACACGCTCCAGTCGATCCAGACCCAGCTCCAGGTGGTCGCCGCCTATCCCGTCACCCCGGTCGTGCGCGTGCCGGTGGGCGATCCCGCGCACATCAAGCAGTTCCTCGATCTCGGTGCGCAGAACGTCATCGTGCCCATGGTCGACACCCCCGAACAGGCCGAGGCGGCCGTCCGCGCGATGCACTACCCGCCGCGCGGCATCCGCGGGGTCGGCAGCGCGCTCGCGCGCGGCGCCCGATGGAACCGGGTCGAGGGCTATCTCGACCGGGCGGCGGAGACGGTGTCATTGACCGTGCAGATCGAGTCCAGGACCGCCGTGCAGCACGCGGCCGCGATCCTCGCGGTCGACGGCGTCGACGCGGTGTTCGTCGGTCCGAGCGACCTGGCCGCCTCGATGGGGGTGATCGGCCAGCAGGACCATCCGGACGTCGTCGCGGCCGTCGAGTCGGTCATCGAGCTGGCGCGGGAGGCCGACGTCCCGGTCGGGGTCAACGCCTTCGCGCCGGCGATGGCGGAGCGCTACGCCGCGGCTGGGGCGCAGTTCGTCTTCGTCGGCGCGGACGTCGCGCTGCTCGCGCGGGGGAGCGAGGCGCTCGCCGACCGCTTCATCGGCGGCGGGGGAGCGCGGGCCTCCTACTGAGCCGCTCGGCCGGACGGCGGCTCGATCCGTTCCGGGTTTGACCTGCGACGATGATCATATACGATTTCAGATATGGCTGAGCGCGTCTCTATCAGCACCGACGGGTTCTCGCATGTCAACCCCGTCCCCGTCGCGAGCCGGATCGGCCGCCACCTGTACTCCGGTGCGCTGACCGGCCGGGACCTCGAGACCCGCCGGTTCCCCCAGTCGCTCGGCGAGCAGGCCCGGATCGTGTTCGAGCGCATCGCCGAGCTCATGCGCGCGGCCGGCGGCTCGACCGACGACATCGTCAAGATCACGCTCTGGGTCGAGCGCTACCGCGACCGCGACGAGATCAACCGGGAGTGGGTCGCGATGTTCCCCGACCCGGAGTCCCGCCCGGCGCGCCACGTCGTCAAGGCGGAGCTCGACGAGGGCGCGCTGCTGCAGGCCGACGTCATCGCGATCCTGCCCGAGCGGGAGGCGGGGCGATGACGTCCGCTGCCATCCCTCCGGAGCTCCGCGCGCTGCTGCAGGCCACGCCCGTCTCCACGCTGAGCAGCGCGCTGCGCAAACGCGGCCACGTCGACGTCTTCATCGACGGGGTCACGACGAACCAGCCGGGCGTGCGGATCGTCGGGCCGGCGCGCACGCTCCGGTTCGTTCCGTTCCGTCCCGACCTGTTCGCCAGCCACGGCGGGGGGTACAACGCGCAGAAGCGCGCCTTCGACACTGTGGAGGCCGGGGAGGTGCTCGTCGTCGACGCCCGCGGCGTGCGCGATGCCGGCACCGTGGGGGACGTCCTCGCGACCCGGGCGAGGGTTCGCGGCGCGGCGGGCATCGTCACCGACGGCGCGGTCCGCGACTGGGAGCCGGTCCAGGGCATCCTGCCGGTCTTCAGCCAGGGCCCGCATCCGGCCGTGCTCGGCCGCCGCCACGTGCCCTGGGAGACGGACGTCGTGATCGCCTGCGGCGGCGCGGCCGTGGTGCCGGGCGACGTCATCGTCGGCGACGACGACGGGGTCATCGTGATCCCCGCGGCGATCGTCGCCGAGGTGGCCGCCGAGGCGGCGGCGCAGGAGGCCGAGGACGGCTGGGTCGCCGAGCAGGTGGCGAACGGGGCGTCGGTCGACGGGATGTTCCCGCCGAACGCCGAGCAGCGGGCGCGGTACCTGGAGGAGACGGGGCGGACATGACCATCGGGACCCTGGCGCCGAGCAAGTCCGAGCAGGCCTACCGCCACATCCGGGCGCGGATCGAGGACGGCCGGTTCAGTCCCGGCTACCGGCTGGTGCTCGACCGGCTGGCCGGCGAGCTCGACATGAGCGTGGTCCCGGTGCGCGAGGCGATCCGACGCCTCGAGGCGGAGGGCCTGGTCGAGTACGAGCGGAACGTCGGCGCGCAGGTCGCGCTGCTCGACCCGGTCGAGTACCTCCACACCATGGAGACGCTCGCCGTCATCGAGGGCTACGCCACGGCGGCCGCCGCGCCGGCGCTCGTCCCCGAGCAGCTCGCCCGCGCCCGTGAGATCAACGAGCGGCTGCGCCGGAGCCTGGCCGACTTCGACCCGATCGCCTACACCCGGCTCAACCTCGAGTTCCACGCGGT
Source organism: Micrococcales bacterium 73-13 (assembly GCA_001898855.1). Classification (GTDB taxonomy): domain Bacteria; phylum Actinomycetota; class Actinomycetes; order Actinomycetales; family Microbacteriaceae; genus 73-13. Next base: position 24,660 of record MKVN01000016.1, on the reverse strand, counting down.
GCTGTTCGAGGCCTGTCCGAACCCGCACATCCTCGACCTCGTCCACCGCGGCTGGGAGCGGATGAGCATGCTGCGCGAGTCCTCGTTCTCCTTCGTCCCGGAGCGCGCCCCCGACGCGGTCGACGAGCACGATGCGATCCTGCGCCTCATCGAGCAGGGCGCCGACGCCGCGGAGATCGAACGAGCCGCGCGCGAGCACCGGCTCGCGACGCTGCGCGCCGTGCTCGCGCATCGCGAGCAGCACGCGCATCGCGCCCCGACGCCGGACCACGACTGAACCCCAACGCGAGGAACCCATGACCGACGTCCCGGCGGGCGTGCCCGCCCGCATCCTGCACTACATCGACGGGGAGTTCGTCGACTCGCTCGACGGGGACTCGTTCGACGTGCTCAACCCCGTCACGAACGAGGTCTACGTACGGGCCGCGGCCGGCAAGGCGGCCGACGTCGACCGGGCCGTCGCCGCGGCCGGCCGGGCGTTCCATGATGGCCCGTGGCCGAGGCTGCTGCCGCGTCAGCGCTCGCGGGTCCTGCACCGGGTCGCCGACCTGGTCGAGTCGCGCGACCGCCAGCTCGCCGAGCTGGAGACCTGGGACACGGGCCTGCCGATCACCCAGGCGCTCGGCCAGGCGCAGCGCTCCGCGGAGAACTTCCGCTTCTTCGCCGACCTGATCGTCGCCCAGGTCGACGACGCGTTCAAGGTGCCCGGGCGTCAGATCAATTACGTCAACCGCAAGCCGAAGGGCGTCGCCGGGCTCATCACCCCGTGGAACACGCCGTTCATGCTCGAGTCCTGGAAGCTCGCCCCGGCGCTGGCGACCGGGAACACCGTCGTGCTCAAGCCCGCAGAGTTCACGCCGCTCTCGGCGACGCTCTGGGCGGAGATCTTCCAGGAGGCGGGCGTGCCGGACGGGGTGTTCAACCTCGTCAACGGCCTCGGCGAGGAGGCCGGCGACGCGCTCGTCAAGCACCCCGACGTCCCGCTGATCAGCTTCACGGGGGAGAGCCGGACCGGGCAGATCATCTTCGCCAACGCGGCGCCGCACCTCAAGGGCCTCTCGATGGAGCTCGGCGGGAAGTCGCCCGCGGTGGTGTTCGACGACGCCGACCTCGAGGCGGCGCTCGACGCGACGGTGTTCGGCGTGTACTCGCTGAACGGCGAGCGGTGCACCGCCGGCAGCAGGATCCTCGTGCAGCGCGGCGTCTACGACGACTTCGTGGCCGCCTACGCCGAGCGGGCCGGCAACATCGTCGTCGGCGACCCGCACGACCCGGCGACCGAGGTCGGCGCGCTCGTCCACCCCGAGCACTACGCGAAGGTCATGTCCTACGTCGAGATCGGCCGGACCGAGGCCCGGCTGATCGCCGGGGGCGGCCGGCCGGACGGCTTCGGCCCGGAGGGGAACTGGGTCGCGCCGACCGCGTTCGCCGACGTCCCGCCGACCGCGCGGATCTTCCAGGAGGAGATCTTCGGCCCGGTCGTCGCGATCACGCCGTTCGAGGACGACGCGGAGGCGCTGCGGCTGGCGAACGGCACGAAGTACGGCCTCGCCGCCTACGTCTGGACGACCGACCTGAGGCGGGCGCACAACTTCGCCCAGGCGCTGGAGGCCGGCATGGTGTGGCTGAACTCGAACAACGTCCGCGACCTGCGGACGCCGTTCGGCGGCGTCAAGGCCTCCGGGCTCGGCCACGAGGGCGGCACCCGCTCGATCGACTTCTACACCGACCAGCAGGCGGTGCACATCACGCTCGACCAATCCCACTCGCCGCGCTTCGGGAAGGGCCCCGATGCCGCGACCTCGTTCAAGAAGGTGGACTGACGCCATGTCCGTGCTCGAGAAGCTCCAGAACCTCCCGAACGCGATCCCGACGCCGGCCGCGCCCGCACCGGACATCCTGCGCTGCGCGTACATGGAGATCGTCGTCACCGACCTCGCGCGCTCGCGCGAGTTCTACGTCGACGTGCTCGGCCTCATCGTGACCGAGGAGACGGCCGATGCCATCCATCTGCGGACGTTCGAGGAGTTCATCCACCACAATCTGGTGCTCCGGCAGGGGCCGGTCGCCGCGGTCGCCGCGTTCGCCTACCGGGTGCGCGCACCGGAGGACCTCGACCGCGCCGAGGCCTACTACCGCGAGCTCGGCTGCGACGTGCGACGCCGACGCGACGGCTTCGTCCGAGGGATCGGGGACTCGGTCCGCGTCGTCGACCCGCTCGGCTTCCCGGTGGAGTACTTCCACGACGTGCAGCACGTCGAGCGGCTCGCCTGGCGCTACGACCTCTACACGCCCGGCGCGCTGGTGCGCCTCGACCACTTCAACCAGGTCACCCCGGACGTGCCCCGCGCCACCAGGTTCATGGAGGACCTCGGATTCCGCACCACGGAGGACATCGAGGACGCCGACGGCGTGGTCTACGCCGCCTGGATGCGGCGCAAGCCCACCGTGCACGACACCGCGATGACCGGCGGCGACGGCCCGCGGATGCACCACCTCGCGTTCGCCACGCACGAGAAGCACAACATCATCGCCATCTGCGACAAGCTCGGCGCGCTGCGGATGTCCGACGCGATCGAGCGCGGACCCGGGCGCCACGGGGTGTCCAACGCGTTCTACCTGTATCTGCGCGACCCCGACGGCCACCGCGTCGAGATCTACACGCAGGACTACTACACCGGCGATCCCGACAACCCGCTCGTCACCTGGGACGTCCACGACAACCAGCGCCGCGACTGGTGGGGCAACCCGGTCGTCCCCTCGTGGTACACCGAGGCATCCCTCGTGCTCGACCTCGACGGGAGCCCGCAGGCGGTCGTCGCGCGCACCGAGGAGTCGGAGATGGCCGTCACGATCGGCGCGGACGGCTTCTCCTACACCCGGGAGGGCGACACCGAGCACGGCTTCAAGCTGGGCCAGCAGCTCTGAGGCCGCCGGCTCTCCGCCGATCGCGGCGGGGCAGGCGTCGCCGCCGCGCTCAGCGGGTGATGTCGAAGTCGAGCAGCGGGATCACCTCGACGCCGAAGCGGTCGAGCCCCGCCTCGAAGTCGTCGAAGTGCATCAGCACGCCGTCGATCCCGTCGATCGCCGCCAGCTCGTTCAGCCTGCGGGCGACGGTCCGCGGGGAGCCGGCGAACAGCGCCGCGTCATCCGGATTGATCGCCTGGCGCACCTGGATCGAGGCGGCGCGCTCGGTCGAGCTGGTGCCCTTGGCGTCGACGGCGTAGTTCCCCTGCTCGTTCGCCAGCGCCTCCGTGTCGGTCCCCGCGTTGTAGTGGTCGATCAGCCGGGCGGCGTCCTCGTCGGTGTCGCCGAGGATCACGCTCCGGGCGGTGAGCAGGCGGACGTCCCGGCCGGTCTGCTCCGTCGCGCTCCGCAGCTCGTCGACGGCGGTGCGCATCCCATCGGGGTCCTTGGCGGTGGTGAAGTTGTAGTCGGCGAACTCCGCGGCGAACCGCCGTCCGCGGCCCGAGGCGCCCGCGGCGACGATCTGTACGGGATTCGCCGGATGGAAGCCCATCCGGCAGTCGTCCAGCTCGAAGTACCGTCCCTTGAAGTCGGACGCTCCCTCCTCCAGCAGCTGCTTGAGGATCGTCGTGTACTCGGTCGCGTACTCGTAGCGGTATCCGAAGTAGTCGTCGCCGGGCCACATGCCCATCTGCGCATATTCCGCACGGTGCCATCCGGTGGTGATGTTGATGCCGAGGCGCCCCGGCGCCACGTCGTCGATCGTGGCCACCATCCGGGCGAGCATCGCGGGGTGGAGGGAGAGGACGCCGACCGATGCGAAGATCTGCATCCGTCGGGTCGTCGCGAGGATCGGGGACGCGAGCGTGAACGGCTCGGTGGTGTAGTCCCAGTGCTCGGTGGCGCCGCCGTAGCCGCGGAAGGAGATCATCTCGAGCCCGAGCTGGAAGCCGAAGCCCTCGGCTCGGCGCACGATGCTCTGGTTGAGCGCGTAGGTCGGCATGTACTGCGGGGAATTGGCCGAGAAGATCCAGCCGTTGTTGCCGGTAGGCAGGAACACACCGAGACGCATATCCGAACTTCCCTTCGCCGTCGATAAGGGGTGAGCGGGGGTGTACGCCGATGTCTCACCCGAATATGCAATATGGTATACATCAGACCAAATGGAGCACAATGAGATCGCGCTTGGGCTGTAAGGTGGCGTCGCCGAGAGTGTCGGTGGCCATCGCCGTCTACCTTCCGTAGGCCGATCCTCCGGATTGCCTTCTGTTCCTGCCGAGGCCTCTCCAAGGGAGAACGTATGACTGACATCGCGGGGAAGCGGGACCCTCTCGGCGATCGGCATCGCTCGCTCAAATCGGAGCTCATCGACGAGCTCCGGATGGACATCGTCCAAGGACGGCTCGAACCCGGCGAGCGACTCGTGGAACGCACCCTCTCGGAGACCTACGGGGTCTCCCGTGTTCCCTTGCGCGAGGCCATGCTGCATCTCGCGGCCGAGGGCTTCCTCACGATCACTCCGCGGCGCGGCGCGACCGTCGCGACGTTCACCATCGACAGTGTTTCGGACCTGTTCGACGTGCGCGAGCAGCTCGACTCGCTTGCCGCGCGACTGGCCGCGGAGCGGATCGACGCCGCCGGCGTCAAGCGGCTGGAGCAGGCGCTGCTGCGCGCCGAGCAGACCGCGCTGACCGACGACGAGGCGGAGCGGACGGTGGAGAACGCCCGCTTCCACGAGCTGATCGTCGATCTCGCCGAGAGCCCGCTCCTCACGTCCATCATGAAGCCGATCGGGGCTCGGGTGCGCTGGCTGTTCAGCTTCATGAGCCGCGCCGAGTCCAGCCCGCTGCTGGCGCAGGAGCACCGCAGGCTCTTCGAGCTCATCGCGGGCGGGGACGGTCCGCAGGCGGCCGAATACGCGCGGGCGCATGTCGCCGCGACGCGGCAGTCGACGATCGACGCGCTGGCGGAGCTGATGGGGGCGGACGCCTAGGAGGTGGGCGCGAGGCCCGAGCCGGCGCCGCGGAGCACCCGGCTCATCGACGGCCGGTCGGATCCGGCCGGGTCGAGGTCGGCTGCTCAATTTGGGCGATGGTATACTACCGACCGATAACGATCTCGGCGTGGAGGCGATCTGTGCCGGCCATCCGGGGTGGGAGCCACAGTGCGGTGGTGTTGCGGACAGGCGCTCGTCGATCGACCTGCGGACTCCGGAGCCCGGCCGCGACCGTTCGCCCACAGCCTCGAGAAGGAGTTGGCAGTTGCAATCAGAAGCGCGGCAGTCGGACGAGCGGACGCGGATGCCGGGCGGTGAGTCGACCGACTTCGCCGCTCGCACCATCGAGCTCGCCAGGAGGAACGTCGAGGAGGGCGGTCGACCGTTCGCGTGCGTGATCGTCATCGACGGCGAAGTGGTCGCCGAGAGCCCGAACCTCGTCGCGCAGACGCACGATCCCACCGCGCACGCCGAGATCCTCGCGATCCGCGACGCCTGCACGCGGCTCGGCACCGAGCACCTCGTCGGCGCGACGATCTACATCCTCGCGCTGCCCTGCCCGATGTGCCTGGGCTCGCTCTACTACTGCTCCCCGGATCGGGTGGTCTTCCTCAGCACCCGCGAGGCGTACTCCGAGTACTACGTCGACGATCGGAAGTACTTCGAGTTCGCGGGCCTCTATGACGAGTTCTCGAAGCGCTGGGATGAGCGGCGGCTGCCGTTGCAGGCGGAGCAGCGGCCCGAGGCGCTCGAGGTCTACCGGCGCTGGCACGAGCTGAACGGCGGCGCGCGGCCTCGCGCCTAGTCGTCGGCGATTCGCGCCGCGACCGTCCCGGGGGGACGGGCCACGGCATCGGCACGGCCGAGCGGACCGCGGAGCAGGAGCCGAGAGGGCTGCCGGTGCTCTCGCGAGCGACCACCCTGGGCATCGGGCATGAAGATGGTTGACGGTGCTTCGTATATGGTATACCAATATTAGTCACGAGGTCGGGCCCATGGCGTCCCGGCGGCCGATGGAGGAGTCACGTGAGCTACACACGACAGTCCCTGCAGTTCGACACGGACGGCCGGCCCTGGCTCTCGTCCGCCGAACGCGATCGTCGGCACGAGCTCGTTCGGTCGTTCCTGCGCGAGCAGGGACTCGACGCGCTCATCGTGGCGGGCCTGCGCGGCCGGGAGCGATTCGACACCTACCTGACCAACGAGGTCTACGAGGGGGTGGTCCTGTTCCCGCTCGAGGGCGAGCCGATCTACTTCGTCACCCAGATGCATCGGGTCACGCTGCGGCACGACCGCTCCAACGCCGAGATCACGCCGTGGATCCCGGACGCCCGGCCCGGCGTCCGCATGTTCGACGGACTCCGGGACGCACTCGTCGAGCGCGGGCTCGGCCGTAAGCGCTTCGGCGTCGTCGGGCTGCTCAGCCGCGGTCCGATGGAGATGGAGGGGCTGATCACCTACGACGCGTGGAGCGGGGTCCTCGACGCCTTCCCGGACGCCGTGTTCGAGGACGTCTCCCAGGACTGGGCGCTGCGCACGCTCCCGAAGTCGGCGGAGGAGCTCGAGGTCACCCGGCAGGCCGCGCGCATCGGCGAGGACGCCTGCGCCGCGATGCTCGAGGCGGCGAAGCCCGGAGCCACCGACGCCGAGGTGTACGCGGCCGTGCTCTGGGCGATCCAGAGCGCCGGCGCGTACACCGCGCACCCGCACCTGCTGCTCCGCGTCGGGCCGGACTCGATGGGCTGGGGGCCGCCGAACACCTTCACCCACGGCGCGCGTCCGCGGACCGTCCAGGACGGCGACATCGTGCTCGCCGAGATCTTCTCCTGCCTCGCCGGCATCGAGACCCAGCAGGAGATGACCATCGCGATCGGTTCCGCGGGCGAGCGGATGAGCGGCGCCGGCGATGCGGCGCGCGCAGCCTACGAGATCGGTCGGGACCGACTGCGCCCCGGGGCGCGCTTCTCCGAGGTGTGCGAGGCGATGAGCCGTCCGATCCTCGACGGCGGCTACTGGAGCCTCGGCCCGAACATCCACTCGGTCGCGCCGCTGGCGATGGTCGACGCGGCGCTGCGCGGCGTGGAGGCGATCCCCGACCTCCCGGCGACGCCCCCGCTGCGCACGGTGCCGTCGCACGGCGACGCGGAGATCGAGGCGGGCTGGCTGTTCGTCCTCGAGCCGAACGCCATGAACCACCGCAGCCGGGTGCTCATCGGCGGCACCGTCGCCGTGACCCCCGACGGCATCGAGGAGCTCAACGACCTCCCGTGCCGCCTGCACTTCCGCTGACCCTCCTCGTCACCATCCCAATCACCCACCCCTGATCACATAGTTCCGACACAAAGGAGTTACGGAATGTCCAGTTCGTTCTTCCCGCGGAGGCGACGCCTGCTGGTGAGCATGGCCGCCGGCGCCGCGATCTTCGCCCTCGCCGGCTGCAGCGGCGGCGGAGCGGTCACGCCGACCGAGACGGCGACCGAGGCGCCGCCGGCCGGCACCGACGAGCTCGTCATCGCGAGCCATGGCGGACGCTGGGGCGAGGCGCTGACGAAGGCCTTCATCGAGCCCTTCGAGGCCGAGACCGGCATCAAGGTGACCTTCAAGGAGACCAGCGACTTCGCAGCGAGCAGCGCCGCGATCGACGCCGGGCAGGCTCCGCCGGAGGACATCATCGACGTCGCGCCGGCGCAGATCAACACCTTCGCGTCGAAGGGGTACATGATCCCGATCGACTACAGCTCGTTCGACGCCACGACCATGGCACAGGTGCCGGACTTCGCCAAGACGGAGTACGGCGCCGTGTTCGGCCAGATCGCGATCGCGATGTGCTACTCGACGACGGCCTACCCCGACGCGGCGACCGCGCCCAAGAGCTGGACGGACTTCTTCGACCTCGCCAAGTTCCCCGGCAACCGCGGCATGCAGAGCTGGCTGAACGACCCGACACCGGAGTTCCCGCTGCTCGCGGACGGCGTCTCGATGAGCAAGCTCTACCCGCTCGACATCGATCGGGCGTTCGCCAAGATGCAGTCGATCAAGGCCAACGTCCCGCAGTTCGCGGCCAACCCGACCGTCCTGACCCAGCAGCTCGTCGACGGCGAGGTGGACATCGCGCAGTGCCTGTCCAGCCGCGTGTCGCCGCTGGTCCAGGAGGGCGCTCCCATCCAGATCATCTGGGACGGGGCCCGGCTGCAGTCGAACACGTTCGGGATCTGGAAGGGCGCGACGAACGCGGTGAACGCGCAGAAGTTCATCGACTTCATCCTCCGTCCCGAGCAGCAGGCGGCCTGGGCCGAGATCGTGCTGTGCGCCCCGATCAACCCCGAGGCGCTCCCCCTGCTCTCGGACGACGTGGTGGCGTTGCTGCCCAATGCGCCGGACCATAACGTGTTCCAGAAGGACGACGCGTGGTACCTGGAGGATGCCGGCTCGGGGCTGAACAACTTCGAGACCATCACCCAGCGGGCCGCGCTGGAGCTCGGCTGACGACGTGATCGCGTGCGGGGCTCCCTGCCCGGGGAGCCCCGCACAGTCGCGGAGGGAAGACATGGAACAGGCTCTGCAGAAGACGCCGGCCCCGCGCGACGCGCCCTCGCTCGACCCGCAGGCCACCGTGGCGATCGACCTCCGGTTCCGACGCGGTCGGAGCAGGATCTGGCTGCTCGCGGTGGTGCCGGGGACGATCCTGCTGCTGCTCGTGATCGTGGCGCCGATGATCTACATGGCGCGCTACGGCGTCGTGGTCGGGATCGATCGCTGGTGGATGGTGCTGGGGCAGCCTCCGGGCTCGACCATCCTGGTCCGCACCGTGCTGGTGGCGGTCCAGGTGACCCTCGTTTGCGGCCTGCTCGGCTATCTCTACGCGGCCGCGCTCGTGGCCGCGGGGCCGAGGCTGCGGATGCTGCTGTTCGCCCTCGTGTTCGTGCCCTTCCTCACCAGCGTCCTGGTCCGCACCTACGCGTGGATGATCCTGCTCGGCAAGAGCGGGCCGCTGTCCGCGCTCCAGAACGGGCTCTTCGACCTCGGGCTGATACCGACCGCCGACGGCGGGCTGCTCTACAACCGGTTCGCCGTGCTCGTCGGCATGGTGAACATGATGCTGCCGCTCTTCGTCCTCCCGCTGTACTCGGTCATGTCCAAGCTCTCGCCGCAGCTCGCCCCGGCGGCGCGCACGATGGGCGCGAACCGGGTGGGCGCGTTCTTCCGGATCACCCTCCCCCTCTCGGCCCCGGGTGCGGCGGCGGGCGCGACCGTGGTCTTCACGCTCTCGCTCGGGTTCCTGATCACGCCGCAGCTGCTGGGCGGCACCGACGACCTGATGATCGCGCAGTACATGCTCATCCGACTGCACACCTTCGCCGACCTCACCTCGGCGTCACTGCTCGCCATCGGCCTCATCCTCCTGGTAGCGGTCATCGTGGCGCTCTTCCGCGTCTTCTATCCGATCGAGAACCTCGTCGTCGCGGGTGCCGGGCAGCAGGCGCGCCGTCGCGGCATCCGGCGCTCCGGCGCGGCGGGGACGAGCCGCCCTGATCGCGGCAGGTGGTGGCGGATCCTGGTCCGGTCGTTGTCGGACGCGCTGGCGGTCCTGCCATGGGGTGTGATCACCAAGGTGCTGGCGCTGGTGCTCGGCGTCTTCCTGGCGGCGCCGCTGCTCATCACGATCCCGGTGTCGTTCACGAACGACGGGTTCCTCTCCTTCCCGCCGAGCTCCTACTCGTTCCGCTGGTACGCCGAGGTGCTCGGCGACCCCGGATGGATCACGTCCCTCGGCGAATCGCTCAAGGTCGCGGCGCTCGCCACCGTGCTCTCGCTCGTGGTCGGGCTGCCGATCGCCTTCTTCATCGCGAGAGCCCCGGTGTCCCAGCGCGTCCGGTCGATCGTGCTCGTGCTGTCGATCCTGCCCGTGCTCATCCCCGTCATCGTGCTGGCGACCGGCACCTACGTCTGGTTCCTGCAGATCGGCGCGGTCGGGAACGTCTTCGCGCTCGCCGCGGCGCACTCGACGCTGGGCATCCCGTTCATGGTCGTCGTGGTCGTCAGCGCGCTGCGCGACTTCGATCGGCGCACCGAGATGGCGGCCCGGACGCTCGGGGCCTCCGCCCCGCGGACGTTCCTGGCCATCACCCTCCCGCTGCTGCGTCCGGCGATCCTCACCGGCGTGCTCTTCGCGTTCCTGCAGTCCTTCGACGAGCTGTTCATCGCGCTGGTGCTCGCGTCGCCGACCGCGCCGACGCTGCCGATCAAGATGTGGCTCGCCACGACGGAGAACATCAGCCCCGCGCTCGCCGTCGTCTCGAACGTCTTCATCCTCTTCACCCTGGTCGTCCTCGGGCTGCTGATGGTGTTCAGCAGGACCCGCAAGAACCTCAAGAAGGCATCACGATGACTGAAACCGTCAACCAGCTCGAAGTCTCCGCCCTCGTCAAGCGGTTCGGCGATCGCACCGTGGTCGACGACCTCGCCTTCGCGATCGGCAAGGGCGAGTTCTTCACCCTGCTCGGACCGTCCGGCTGCGGCAAGTCGACGACGCTCATGATGATCGCCGGGCTGGAGTCCCCGGACGCCGGGACCATCCGCCTCCGGGGTGACGACGTCACCCGCCTGCCTCCCGAGCGCCGCAGGATCGGCGTGGTGTTCCAGAACTACGCGCTCTTCCCCCACATGAGCATCGTCGACAACGTCGCCTTCGGGCTGCGGATGCACGGCCAGGGCAAGCGCGCCGCGCGGGCGGCCGCGGAGGAGATGCTGGACGTGGTCGAGCTCACCGACCTGCATCGGCTGCCCGCGCAGCTCTCGGGCGGTCAGATGCAGCGCGTCGCGCTCGCCCGGGCGCTCGTGACGGACCCCGACCTGCTGCTCATGGACGAGCCGCTCAGCGCGCTCGACCGCCGGCTCCGGCAGACGATGCAGTTCGAGCTGCGGCGCCTGCAGGCCAAGCTCGGGACCACCGTGCTCTACGTGACGCACGACCAGGAGGAGGCGCTCGTGCTCTCCGACCGGATCGCGGTGATGAACGGCGGCCGGTTCGAGCAGGTCGCGCCGCCCGCGGAGGTGTACACCCAGCCGGTCAGCGCCTTCGTCGCCGGCTTCCTCGGCGAGTCGAACCAGCTCCGGGTGAGGCTCGCCGAGGGCGAGGCGCCCGACGGCGTCGTGCGGCTCGCGCCGGAGTCCGTCGGCGGTCGCACCCTGCTGGCCCGCCGTCCGGTCGAGGCCTTCGACGAGGGGCTGCTCGTCGTGCGGCCGGAGTGCATGCGCATCGCGTCAGGGGACGCCGCGCGGGCGGCCGGAGCCGAGGGGCTGCCGGCGACCGTCGACGACGTGACCTTCCTCGGCGACCACCTACGGGTCGGTCTGCTCCTCGAGGACGGCACCGCTTGGACGGCGCAGCTCCCGCCGGGCGCGGCCGCGCCCACGGTCGGCTCGTCCGTCCGCGTCGAGTGGGACGTCCAGGACGCGGCGTACCTCGCCACCGCGCCGCAGCAGGCGCGTCGATGAAGTCCCTGCACCTGGTCCGCTCCGCGGACGCGCTCGCCTTGCTCCAGGCCTGGTGCGCCGCCGCGACGGCCGCGGGCGACGCCGCGGGCTACGACGTCTGGCGCGTGGTGACGGGGCCACCGGTCCCGCCCGAGTTCGCATCCCAGCCGCTGTCGCCGCCGATCATAGCGATCGTCGAGATCCGGGGCGGTGCCCGGCCGCCGGTGCTCGACGACCGCGCCGGCGACGGCTACCTCGTCGAGGAGACCGTCGTCTTCGACCGGCGCGAGCCCGGCGCCGACCCGGCGGCGGAGATCACCCGGGTCGGCACGCAGCGCCGCGCCGAGGCGCTCGACGCCGCCGGCTTCGCCCGGCACTGGCGCGTCAGCCACGGCCCGCTCGTGACGGCGCACCAGCCCGGGATCGTGCGCTACGTCCAGAACGTGGTCCGAGAGCGCCTCTACGGCCGACGGGACGCGGACGGGATCCACCAGAGCACCTTCGCCGACGAGGACGCCTACCACCGCAGGATCTTCGACGACGAGCACGGGAAGGCCGCGCTCGCCGCCGACAGCGCGCTCCTGCTGCGGGATCCCGGGCAGGAGGAGCGCGTCTTCGTCGTTCCCGCCGAGCCCGCCCGGGACGGCGCATGAGCCCCGAGCGGCCGGAGGCGGCGAACACGATCCTCATGTCGTGGCGCGAGCCGAGCGCGCCAGAGGAGATCGGGCGATTCGCCGACGAGGCGGTCCGCGCCGGCCTGGCGGAGCGCGCGATCGTCGACCGGGTCGTGGACGGCCCCGGCGAGAACGTACCGGTGACAGGGCGCCGCCCGCTGCGCGCACTGCTGCATCTCCGGCACCGCGACGCGGCCGAGGTGTGGCCGACCTGGCTCGAGCGGTTCGCCGACCGGGAGCTGTACCTCGTCGCCCACCGGCCGGTGATCGATCGCTCAGTGCCCGACGCCGGGATCGACGACGGCGGGCCGTGGATCCGGATCGGCAGCCAGACGCGACGCGAGGACGTCGATCCGCAGGCGTTCCGCGCCGCCTGGGGCGGTCGGCACGCCGAGCTGGTGGCGCGACATCACCCCGGAGTGGACCGCTACGCCCAGCACGTCGTGCTCGCGAGGAGCGAGGCGGCGCCGCCCGTCGACGGCTTCTACGAGGCGCGGTTCCCGACCGCCGTCGACTTCCGCACCCGGCTCTACGACTCCCCGGAGGGGGAGCGGACCATCGAGGACGACAACCGCTCCTTCGTCGACCAGGCGCTGACCGAGCGCGTCTTCGTCCGGCGGATCGAGCACGGACGGGCCGGCGCGCCGAGCCCGGCCTGATCGGAGGACCCCATGAGCACGCACCTGCTGCTGATCAACCCGAACACCTCGCCCGAGGTGACCGCCGACGTGGCCGAATCGGCGCGCCGGGTCGTCTCGCCGGGCACCGTCGTCACGGCGGTCAACCCCGAGCACGGCCCGGCCGTGATCGATGGCGCCTACGACAAGGCGCTAGCCACGTACGGGCTCGTCGAGGAGATGCAACGGGCGGAGCGCGAGGAGGACTACGACGCGTACGTCATCGCGTGCTTCGGGGACCCCGGCCTGGACGCCGCCAAGGAGCTGACCGACAAGCCCGTGGTGGGGATCGCGGAGGCCGCGATCATGGTCTCGGCGTTCCTCGGCGCGAGGTTCTCCATCGTCTCGACGCTGCCGAGGGCGCAGGAGCGCCTGCGCCGGCTCGCCGAGCTGAACGGCGCCGGTGCGCGCCTCGCCTCGGTGCGGACGACGGACCTCGGAGTGCTCGCCTTCCACGAGGACCCGGAGGGCACCCTGGACGTGCTCGAGGCCGCCGGGGCCGAGGCGATCCGCGAGGACGGCGCCGAGGTGCTGGTCCTCGGCTGCGCGGGCATGACCGGGCTCGCGGGCAGGCTGAGCGAACGCCTCGGCGTGCCGGTGGTGGACCCGGTCGAGGCCGCGAGCCGCGTCGCCGAGAGCCTCGTCGCGCTGCGCTACAGCACGAGCAAGGCGAACACCTACCAGGCGCCGACCGAGAAGGTCTACCGGTAGGCGGCGCCGGACCGCGGCGCCCTAGGACGCCGTCGGGTAGTCGACGTAGCCCTCGGCGCCGATGCCGTAGAAGAGCTGCGGACGCAGCTCGTTCAGCTCGAGGCCGAGGCGCATCCGCTCGACGAGGTCCGGGTTCCCGATGAAGTTCGCGCCGAAGGCGAGCACGTCGGCGACCGGGCGGCCGAGGGCCGGCACCTCCTCGGTCAGCAGGTGCAGGTCGGAGGCGTCGGTGCGACGGGTCGCCGTCCACGGCTTGAGCAGCAGGGTCTGCGGCCACGCCGCGCGGATCGCCTCGGTCAGCGGGCGCAGCTCCGGCCCCTCGTTGACGTGCACGTAGGCGATGCCGAGCGGGGCGAGCGCCTCGACGAGGGCGAGGTAGAGCTCCTCGCGCTCGACCTCCTGGATGCTGTGCAGCGGGTTGCCGGGGGAGAGGCGGATGCCGACGCGGTTCGCGCCGATCGCCTCGGCCGTCGCCTTGACCGCGGCGACCGCGAACCGGATCTTGCCGGCCACGGTGACGCCCCAGCCGTCCGTGCGGTGGTTCGCGGACGCCGAGAGGAACTGGTGGATGAGGTAGCCGTTCGCGCCGTGCAGCTCGACCCCGTCGAAGCCCGCGGCGATCGCGTTCCTCGCGGCGTGCGCGTACTCGCCGATGGCCTTCGCGATGCCGGCCTCGTCGAGCTCGTCCGGCACGACGTACGGGGTGGGTCCGCTGTGCGTGTAGATGGCGCCCTCGGCGGCCACCGGCGACGGCGCGACGACGTTCGCCTCGCCCTCGTGCAGCGTGGGGTCGCCGATCCGGCCGACGTGCATGAGCTGCGCGAAGATCCGCCCGCCCCTGGCGTGCACCGCGTCGGTGACGAGGCGCCAGCCGGCGACCTGCTCGTCGTTCCACAGGCCCGGGGTGTCCGGATAGCCGCGACCGACGTCGGACGGGGCGATGCCCTCCGTGATGATCAGGCCGGCGCCGGCGCGCTGGCCGTAGTACTCGGCCATCATCTCGTTCGGCACGGAGCCGGTCGCGCGGGTGCGGGTCATCGGGGCCATCGCGATCCGGTTCTGGAGCGTGGTGCCGCCGAGGTCGTAGGGCTCGAAAGCAGAAATCACCCATCGAGCCTACCGGGTCGCGCGAGGCCGGAAGCTCCGCCCCGAGGACTCGAACCTCGACTTCACGGCTCCAAAGGCCGTCGTGCTGCCGTTACACCAGGGCGGATCGCCGGCCCCATCCTCGCACGCCCGTTTCCGGGGACCCATGAGCGGGGACGCGCCGGATCGCCGGATCCCGTCGGGCGCGAAACCCGACGGGGACGGAGGCGCGAGGCACGGCAGAATGGGCGCATGACCGTTCCTCAGGCCCAGGACGGCGCGCCACGCCCGCTCGCCGTCGTCGTGCTCGCCGCGGGCCAGGGCACCCGGATGCGCTCGGCGACGCCGAAGGTGCTGCATCAGATCTCCGGCCGGACCCTCATCGGCCACGTCCTGACGACCGCCCGCGAGCTCTCCCCGGAGCACGTCGTCGTCGTGGTCCGGCACGAGCGGGACGCGGTCGTCGCGGCCGTCACCGACGCGATGCCCGGGCTGACCGTCGTCGACCAGGACGAGATCCCCGGAACCGGCCGCGCGGTCGAGCTCGCGGTCGCGGCGCTGCCGGGCGGATTCGACGGCGACGTCGCGGTGCTCTCCGGCGACGTCCCGCTGCTGGACCCGGCGACCGTCGGCGCGCTGCTCGCGCAGCACCGGGCCTCGAGCGCCGCGGCGACGCTGCTGACCGCCGCGCTCGCCGACGCGACCGGCTACGGGCGCGTCGTCCGCGGCGGCGACGGGCTGGTGGACCGGATCGTCGAGCAGGCGGACGCCACCCCCGAGGAGCGGCTGATCGGCGAGGCGAACTCCGGCACCTACGTCTTCGCCGCCTCGGCGCTGCGGACGGCGCTGCCGCGCATCGGCTCGTCGAACGCGCAGGGCGAGCGGTACCTCACCGACGTGGTGTCCATCCTGCGCGCCGAGGGCCTGCCGGTGGCCGCGACGGTCGTCGACGACCCGATGACCGTCGCCGGGGTCAACGACCGCGTCCAGCTCGCCGAGGCCGAGCGCGTCCTGAACGCGCGGATCGTCCGCGCCCACCAGCTCGCCGGCGTGACGGTCCGCGACCCGCAGACCACCTGGATCGACGTCGACGTGACGATCGGGCGCGACTCGGAGCTGCTGCCCGGCACCCAGCTGCGCGGGGCGACGACGATCGGCGAGCACGCGGTGGTCGGCCCGAACACGCGGCTCACCGACTGCGAGGTCGGCGACCTCGCCGTGGTCAGCCGCTCCGAGGCGACGCTCGCGGTGATCGGCACCTCGGCGAGCGTCGGGCCGTTCGCCTACCTGCGGCCGGGCACCGTGCTCGGGGCGGCCGGCAAGATCGGCACCTTCGTGGAGACGAAGAACACCGTGATCGGCAAGGGCAGCAAGGTGCCGCACCTCTCCTACGTGGGCGACGCGGAGATCGGCGAGGGCACGAACCTCGGCGCGAGCACGATCACGGCGAACTACGACGGCGTGCGCAAGCACCGCACCCGGATCGGCAGCCGCGTCCACACCGGCGTGCACAACTCGCTCGTCGCCCCGGTCGAGATCGGCGACGACGCGACGATCGGCGCCGGCGCGGTGGTGCGCAAGGACGTGCCGCCCGGCGCGCTCGCGATCAGCGTCGCGCCGCAGCGGAACGTCGAGGACTGGGCGCAGCGCGCCGCCGAGCGCACCGAGCCCGGCGCCTGAGCCGTGACGACCGATGCGCGCTCCGCCCGGCGGCACCCCCGCCGCCGCGCGCCGGCGATCCCGGTCGGCGCCACCGCCGGGCTCGGCTGGCGCCTGACCTGCTCGCGGCTCGGGCGCTGGCTGCTGATCACCGCGATCGTGCAGGGCGCGGTCGTCCTCCTCGCCTCCCCGCTGCTCTTCGCGCTGTTCCAGTCGGTGCTCGCCTCCGCCGGCATCGCGAGCCTCACCACGACGACGGCGACGACGCTGCTGGGCAGCCCCGGCGCGGTCCTGCTGCTGGTGCTGTTCCTGCTGCTCTCCGTCGTCGCGCTCGTCGTGCAGTCCGCGATCGTCGCGATCGCCGCCGACGGCCAGCAGGCCTCGTCGACCGCCGCCGTCCCGCGGCCGCGCGTGATCGCGGTCGCCGCCATGCGCCGGCTCCGCGCGCTCGCCCGGCCGTCCACGCTCCTGCTGCTGCCGTACCTGCTGCTGCTCGCCCCGCTCGGCCACGCGGCGCTCGGCTCCGTGCTCACGCGCTGGATCGCGATCCCGAACTTCATCTCCGGGGAGCTCACCCGCTCGACGACCGGGACGATCGTCTGGATCGTGCTCACCCTGCTGCTCTGGTACGCGAACCTGCGGCTCGTGCTCACGGTCCCGTTCCTCGCGGTCGGCGGCATGACCGCGCCGCAGGCGTTCCGGGCGAGCTGGACGGCGACCCGCTGGCGGTCCTGGCGCATGATCGGCATCCTGCTCGCCGTCATCGTGCCCGCCGCCCTCGCGCTGCTCGCCCTCGGCGGCGCCGCGCTCGGCGCGACGGCGATCAGCGACGCGGTCGACGTCGACGCCTCGCCCGTGGTCGCCGCGATCGCCTTCGCGGTCGTCGAGGTCGGCGCGTTCTTCGTCATCGGCACGGCCGTCGTCATCCAGACCCAGGCCCTGGTGCGGATCGTGCGGCTCGCGGCGGCCGAATGGAGCGTCGAGGTCTCGAGCCCCCGCGCCGAGCAGGCCTCCGGCCGGCGCCGCAGCCCGGCTCTGCGCTGGACCGCCGCGGGGGTCGTCGTCGGCTCGGTCGCCGCCGTCGGAGGGCTCGCCGTCGCCGCGGCGCCGGCCCTCGACCGCTACTCGGACGGCGCGACGCTCGCCATCGCCCACCGCGGCCTCACCGACCACGCCGTGGAGAACACGATCCCCGCGCTCGAGGCCGCGGCCGCGGCCGGCGCCGACGTCGTCGAGTTCGACGTGCAGCAGACGAAGGACGGCGACTGGGTCGTCATGCACGACTTCGATCTCAACCGGCTCGCCGGCATGTCCGGCGCCGTGAAGGACATGACGCTGGCCGAGGCGACCGCGGTCACCGTCCGCGAGCACGGCGTCGAGGCGAAGATCCCGTCGATGCGCGAGTGGGTGCGCCGGGCGAAGGAGCTCGGCCAGGCGCTGCTCATCGAGATCAAGCCGCACGGGCAGGAGACCCCGGACTACCTGGAGACGTTCTACGCCGTCCTCGACGAGGAGGGCGTCACCACGACGAGCCTCTACCACTCGCTGAGCGAGGCCGTCGTGGACGGCCAGCTGGCGCTGCGCCCGGAGACGACCGTCGGGCTCATCGTGCCGATCTCCTTCGGCGGCGGCGTCCCGGCGACCCCGGCGGACTTCCTCGTGGTCGAGGAGTTCTCGTACACGGACGCACTGGTGAGCGCCCTGCACGACACGGGCCGCGGGCTCCTGGTCTGGACGGTGAACGACCCGGCCGCGATGCGCCGCTACCTGCGCGACGGCGTCGACGGCATCATCACCGACCGGCTGACCGAGCTCCAGCAGGAGCGCCAGGAGGTCGCCGACGAGCAGGGCCTCGCCCCGAAGCTGCTCGACGCGCTCACCCGCGCCGTCACGCTCTGGTGAGCCGGACGAGGAGGCCCGGCCCGCCTCGATAGAATCGTCAGCGAGTCGGAAGGGGCGCCGTGGCCGCGATCAAGGTCGAGAGCAGGAAACGACTGGTCCTCGTCACGGGCCGAGCCCATCCGGATCTCGCCGAGCAGATCGCCGCGGAGCTCGGCACCGAGGTCGTCGAGACCGAGCTGCGCACCTTCGCGAACGGCGAGATCTACGCCCGGTACAGCGAGAGCCTGCGCGGCACGGACGTCTTCATCGTGCAGTCGCACTGCGCGCCGATCAACGAGTGGCTCATGGAGCAGCTCATCATGATCGACGCGGCCAAGCGCGCCTCGGCGAAGCGGATCACCGTGGTCGCGCCGTTCTACCCCTATGCCCGGCAGGACAAGAAGGGCCGCGGCCGCGAGCCGATCTCCGCCCGCCTCGTCGCCGACCTGTTCACGGCCGCCGGCGCCGACCGCATCATGTCGGTCGACCTGCACGCGGCGCAGATCCAGGGCTACTTCGACGGGCCGGTCGACCACCTGTTCGCGATGCCGGTGCTGCTCGACTACTTCCAGAAGCTCAAGGGCCCGGACCTGACCATCGTCTCGCCGGACATGGGCCGGGTGCGGGTCGCCGACGTGTGGTCGGACCGCCTCGGCGCGCCGCTGGCCATCATCCACAAGCGCCGCGACCCGAGGGTCGCGAACCAGGTGTCCGTGCACGAGATCGTCGGAGAGGTCGAGGGCCGGGTCTGCCTGCTCGTCGACGACATGATCGACACCGGCGGCACGATCGTGAAGGCCGCGGAGGCGCTGAAGCGCAACGGCGCGAAGTCGGTCGTCGTCGCGGCGACGCACGCCGTGTTCTCCGACCCCGCCGTCGAGCGGCTGCAGTCCGAGTACATCGACGAGGTCGTCGTCACCGACACGCTGCCGATGCCCGCTTCGAAGCGCTGGGACCGGCTCACCGTGCTGCCGATCGCGCCGCTCATCGCGCGGGCCATCCACGAGGTATTCGAGGACGGCTCGGTGACGTCCATGTTCGACGGGGCGGCGTAGTCCCGGGATCCGCCCCGGGCGCCGAGACGATGCCATGAGCGACGCCGCGCGGGTCTCCTTGGGGCGCCGGATCGTCCGCTCGTGGACCTGGGCGGTGCCGGTCGCCGCGATCGTGCTGCTCGTACTGGTCTGGGAGCGCGAGCTCAGCTGGCCGATCTACCTGCTCGCCGGGGCGGTGCTCATCGGCGCCGTGCTCGCGGCGGTGCACCACGCCGAGATCGTCGCGCACCGCGTCGGCGAGCCGTTCGGCTCGCTGGTGCTCGCGGTGGCGGTCACGGTCATCGAGGTCGCGCTCATCGTGACGCTCATGCTCGGCAAGCCGGGGCAGACGGACACCCTGGCCAGGGACACCGTCTTCGCCGCGGTGATGATCACGGTGAACGGCATCGTCGGGCTCTCCATCCTGATCGGCAGCATGCGCCACTCGCTGCCGAGGTTCAACCGGGAGGGGGCCGGCGCCGCGCTCGCCGTCGTGGCGACGCTGACCACGCTCACCCTGGTGCTGCCGAGCTTCACCGTCTCCGAGCCCGGTGCGAGGTTCTCCGACCTCCAGCTCGCCTTCGTGGCCATCGTCTCGATCGTGCTCTACGGCGTGTTCGTGTCCTCGCAGACCGTCCGCCACCGCGACTTCTTCCTGCCGGTCGGGCGGACCGGCGAGCCGATCTCCGAGGAGGAGCACGTCGACCCGCCGACGAACCGCGCCGCGCTGATCAGCCTCGGCCTGCTGCTGGTCGCCCTCGTCGGCGTGGTCGGGCTCGCGAAGTCGGTGTCGCCGGCGATCGAGGGCGTGGTCGAGGCGATCGGGGTGCCGCACAGCTTCGTCGGCGTCGTGGTCGCGCTCGTGGTGCTGCTGCCGGAGGGCATGGCCGCCGTCAAGGCCGCGCTGCGCAACCGGCTCCAGACCAGCCTCAACCTCGGCCTCGGCTCGGCGATGGCCTCGATCGGCCTGACCATCCCGACGCTCGCGGTGGCGTCGTTCTGGCTGCCGGGGAACCTCACGCTCGGGCTCGGTCCGCTGCAGATCGTGCTCTTCATGCTCTCGATGGTCGTCGCGATCCTCACCCTGGTGCCCGGCCGGGCGACGCGGCTGCAGGGCATGGTGCACCTCGCGATCTTCGCGTCGTTCGTCTTCCTCGCCGCGCAGCCCTAGGCGGCCGCCGCTCTGACAGCGCGACCGGCACCGGTCCGGCGGGCCGCGAGCAGCCGGATGACCTGTCGTCCCGACAGCGAGGGCAGGTACGCGCGGGCGAGTGCGACGCCGACCCGCGGCAGCGCGAGCGGATCCGGCACGGCCAGCCAGAGCGGGCGGAACGCGGGACGGAACTTGGCCTTGAACCGCAGCAGGGAGCGGAAGCCGTAGACCGGCTCGAGCCGGCGCACGAGCGCGCCGGCCAGCCCCGCCTCGCCGTCCTCCTGGGCGATCGTCGCGAGCGGCGCCCCGGACAGGCTGAGCTCCGTGAGCCCGTCCTCCCGGGCGCGCTCCACCGCCGAGACGACGGCGAACTCGGTGGCCCCCGGAACCGCATCCGCTCGGCGCCGCATCAGGTCGAGGGTCCACCCGACTCGTCCGGTGCGCCCGTGACGCGGCAGCCAGCTCGTGACGACCTCGATGCGGTCGGCGGCGGAGACGACGAGCAGCAGTCGGACGTCCGGATCCTTCGCCTCGTCGAGCCCTCCGAGCGTGAATCCCAGCTCCGGCAGCGGCTTGTCGGCGAGCCAGGATTCGCAGAGCTCGGCGACCTGTCCGGCGAGCGCGGCCGGCAGCGCCGACCAGGACGTCCAGGACGCGCGCAGGCCTTCGCGCTCGGCGCGATGCAGCGCGGTGCGGACGTCGCGCATCCGCCGGCCTTCGAGCTCGAACGCGCGGACGTCGACGACGGCCTCCTCCGCGACCCGCGCGGTGAACCAGCCGGCGCCCGCCAGCTCCTCGCGGAGCCCGTCACCGATCGAGTACCAGGCCGGCGTCCAGCCGCGATCCGCGCAGTGCACGGCGAACGCGAGCGCCGCCTCCCGCTCGGATCCGGGCGTGCCGAGCGGCTCCCCCGTCGTGATGGCCACGTTCCCGATCACGCGGAAGGCGACGACGGTGCCGCGGGGATCGCGCCAGTACTCGTGACCCGGCCAGGTCGTCATCCAGGAGATCGCGCCGCCGGCGCCGTCGCGCAGCAGAGTCCGGGCCGCGTCCGGTCCGGTCGCCGCCCGCCGCGCCCGGAGCCGTCGCACGGCGAGCCACGCGGAGCCGACGAGCACGATCCAGTAGGCGGGGCCGATCCACTCGGAGAGGATCACCGCGCCCGTGCCCACCGGCAGCACGTCGCGGGGCTCGATCGCGAGCAGCGCCGGCGGGACGAAGCGCTCGGGGAGGTCCGTCAGCAGGTCGACGAGGCTCGGCTCGCTCTCGAACTGGTCGCGCAGCGACCAGGCGACGCCGAGGTAGACGGCGCTCGCCCCGACGAGCCCGGCGACGGCGGCGACGGCGAAGCGGATGGCCTCGCCGGGCCGGACATCGCGCGGGAACGCGCGCACGCTCGCCGCGCAGAGCACCGCGACGGCGAGCGGGAACAGCACGGCGACGGCGGTGAACGCGCGATAGTGCTCGAGCGTCGTCGCGGGCAGGCCGGCGATCGGCGTCGCGCCGGCGAGCGGGACGACGCCGAAGTACACGGCTGCCGCCGCGGCGATGCCGGTGTCGATGGCGATGGCGAGCCAGAGGCCCGCCTGGCGACCGGCGCGGATCCCCGCCGCCGCGAGGAGCAGGGCGAGGAGCGGGAGCAGCTGGAGCAGCAGCGCGCCCGGTCCGCCGAGCCGGGACAGTGCGAGCGCCTCGACGCAGCGTCGCGATGGCTCCGCGGCCGGGCACGCTGCGGCGAGCGCGGCCCAGTCGGTGAACGGCTCCTCGAAGAGCCGCCCGAGCGGCGCGAGGACGCCGTGGCTGCTCGGCAGCAGGATGCTGGCGACCGGTCCCAGCGCGGTGATGGCCACGGCGGCGGCGAGCAGCACCCTCCACTCCCGTCGCGACACCGGGGCGAAGGCCCGCCGGGGACGCTCCCGGGCGAGCAGCATGCCGATCGCGATGCCGGCGCCGACCGCGGCGAGGCGGACCAGATCGACCGGCGTGCCCGAGTAGAGCGCGAAGACGAGGGCGAGGGTGATCGCGACGACGCGCAGCCGGCGGCCGACGAGCGGTCGGCAGAACGCGCTCGCGGCGGTCACGGCGCCGATCGCCGGCAGCAGGGGGTCGATCGTCCCGCCACGCGCGGCGTGCACGCCGTAGAGGTCGAGGCGGAGGTCGAGGGCCTCCATCCCCGCGCGCAGGGCGAGGTCCACGGCCGCCGCGGCGAGCACCGCGACGACCGTGCGCAGGTGCCCCATCCGCCGCTCGGCCCAGCCGACCCCGAGCAGACCGCCGGCGGCGGCGAGCACGATGGCGGCCGTCGCGGCGACGGGGGGCCGGTCGATCGTCAGCTGCAGCGCGACGGTCGTCGTGGCCGCGGCGATCGCGATCGGGGCGCCGCGTGCCAGCCGGCCGACCCCGCGGATCGCTCGAGCGGCGCCGTGCGGAGACCGCACGGTCACCGGTCGAGCCCCCAGGCGGCGCCGAGCACGTCGAGACCCCGTCCGAGGGTGAGGCCCCAGGCGGTGGCGTCGTGCGCCGTGTTCGGCCAGACCGCGAGCGTCGTCGTCGCCCCGGCCGCCTGCGCCGCGGCGGCGAGCTGCTCGATCCCGTCCCGGAAGCGGGTGTCCTGCTCGCCGACGCCGAGCACGGCGATCATGCCGGTCAGCGGCGCGTTCGCGGCGAGGATCGCCAGCGGCGTCGCCGCCAGGTAGGCGGATCGGTCGCCGTCGAAGCCGCGCGCCACGGTGTCGTCGACGGACCCGACCGACGGCACGAGCTCGCCCGATGCATCGACGAAGCCTCCGAACAGGTCCGGATGCGCCGGGCCGAGCTGCGAGGCGCAGGTGCCGCCCTGCGACATGCCGCCGATCGCCCACCGGGCGTGGTCCGTCGTCGCCGGGAGCCTCGTCTCGATCCAGTGCACCACGTCGACGGTGAGATAGCTGGCCGAGTTCCCGAGCGGCCCGTCGACGCACATCGGGTTCGCATCGGGCGAGCCGAGCTGGTCGGCGGCGACGACGATCGGGGCGAGGCCCTGGTGCGCCGCCGCGTAGGCGTCGAGCCGCGCGAGCAGCCCTGCCGCAGTGAGCGGATCCTCCGGGCTGCCCGGCTGACCGGACAGCACGATCCACACCGGGAGCAGAGGGGCGTCATCGGCGAGCGCGGCGGGCGGCAGGTAGACGACGGCCGGCCGCGCCGGGAAGCCGGAGACGGTCGCCGGGATCTCGACCTCGCTGACCGCGCCCGCGGTCGCGAGGCCCGCCGGTGCCGTCCACTCGGCGATCGAGGGCCGGGTCGCCGGCTGCGCGAGCGTCGGGAGCCGGTGGCCGTGGAAGCGGCTGATCCGGAGCACGCTCGCGATCGTCGGATACTCGCCGAAGTCGATGTTGATCCACATCGCCGGCACCGCGACGGCGAGCACGAGGGCGATCGCGCCGACGACGATCCGCCAGGGCCGCGCCCGGATGAGGCCGACGAGCGCCAGGGCGATCGCCGCCCCGCCGGCCGCGATCCAGCTGCGGGTGACCGTCGTCGGACTCACGCCGAACGCGTCGAGCACGTCGAAGGCGAGCCAGCCGCCGAGCCAGCCGAGGAGCGCGCCGCCGGCCGTCGCGCCGAGCACGGTCAGCGACCAGCGGCCGCGCGACCAGCGGCGGGAGGGCCGCCACAGCGATGCCAGGAGCGCGAGCGCGCCGGCCGTGCTCAGTCCGACGACGAGCGGGCCGTCGATGACGCTCGTCTCGAGCAGCCCGTCCACGCCGCTCCCTCCGACGCGCCGAAGCTACTCCGCGGTCGGGCGCCGAACCTCCGCCTGTCCTCGGTGTCGGCTGTGGATCCCCTCGATCCGGGCTCAGACCGCCGCGCCGGCCGGTGCGACCGGCGCGGGCGCGGCCGGCTGCTCGGACGGCGAGCGGAAGGTCTCGACGGCGAGCAGCACGACGGCGCCGAGCAGCGCGGCGACGACGACGACGCCGATGGTCAGCGGCCGGAAGAACACGACCGTGACGACGACGGCCGCGATCACGACCCAGTAGACGAGCGCGCGCCGGCGGGTGAGGAAGCGGCTGAACGCGTTCGTCGGGTGCAGCCGGCGCCGGGCGATCGAGGGCAGCCGGTCGAGCGCCCGGCGGGTCGCCGCGGAGGCGCGCCAGGGTCCGGCCAGCCAGGCGGCGAAGATCCCGATGACGGCGATCGCCCCGAGCGCGATCAGCGTCGTCCGGAGCGCGCCGGTCGCCGCGTCGAACAGCACGTTGAGCGCGTCCGGGCCGAGCGCGCCGTTCGAGGTCGTCGCGATGCGGCCGATCGCGAGGCCGATCGCGAGCAGCGCGGTGACGGCGCCGAGCGCGATGCTCGCGCCCAT
>MKVN01000015.1:10905-11602 GCA_001898855.1 Micrococcales bacterium 73-13 | reverse complement strand
CCGCGCTTCGAGGTCACGCGCGAGCAGCAGGACCGCGTCGCCACCCTGTCGCACCAGCGCGCCGCGGCGGCGCGGGATGCCGGGGTCTTCGACGCCGAGATCGTCGCCGTCGAGGTGGCGCAACGCCGCGGTCCCGCGGTGACGATCACCACCGATGAGGGCATCCGCGACGAGACCACCGCCGAGACGCTCGCCGGTCTTCGCCCCGCATTCGCGCCCGACGGGTCGATCACGGCCGGCAACGCGTCGCAGATCTCCGACGGCGCCGCCGCCGTGGTGCTGACCACACGCGCGCACGCCGACGCGAGCGGATGGCCGGTGCTCGCCGTGGTGGGCGCGGCTGGTCAGGTCGCCGGTCCCGACAACTCGTTGCACGCGCAGCCCGCGCGCGCGATCGCGCAGGCCCTGCAGCGGCAGCAGCTCGCGGCATCCGATCTGGATCTCGTCGAGATCAACGAGGCGTTCGGCGCCGTCGTCGCCCGCTCGCAGCGCGAGCTCGGTGTGGGGGAGGACGTCGTGAACATTCACGGCGGCGGCATCGCCCTCGGGCACCCGATCGGCGCCTCCGGCGCGCGGCTCGTCGTCCACACCGTGCACGAGCTCGTCCGCCGCGGTTCGGGCACGGCCGCGGTCGGCCTCTGCGGCGGGGGAGGCCAGGGCGAGGCGCTCCTGCTCACGCGCTGACGCGCGACGCCGG
>MKVN01000015.1:0-10889 GCA_001898855.1 Micrococcales bacterium 73-13 | reverse complement strand
ACCGCGCGCCGGCCGGCCCGGCTATCGTCGGGGTGACGCACGGGGAGGTGACCGCGTGGGCCGAGCGCGCGACGAACGGTCTGCGGCGTTCGCCCGGTACTGGACGGCGGCTGCGCTGAGCTCGTTCGGCACTGCCATCACGACGGTCGCGATGCCCGTTCTCGTGGTCCAGCTGCTCGGCGCGACACCGCTCGAGGTCGGTGTCGTCAACGCGGCGCAGTTCGTTCCGTACGCCGTGCTCGGCGTCATCGCCGGTGTGTACACGGATCGCTGGCGTCGCCGACCCATCCTCGTCTGAGCCAGCATCGCGCGGGCGCTGTCGCTCGGGGCGGTACCCGTACTCTGGGCATGCGGCATCCTCCAGGTGTGGATGCTGGTCGTCGCGCTCCTGCTGTTCGGGTCGTTCTCGGTGTTCGGCTTCGCCGCGGCACAATCCCTCCTGCCTCGTCTCGTGCCGCGTGACGGGTAGCTTCGCGCCAACATGAGACTGGGCCCGACGGATGCCGCGGCCCAGACGCTCGGCCCGAGCATCGGCGGCGGCCTCGTGGGGCTGGTCGGCGCTCCCCTCGCCATCGTCATCGACGCGGTGAGCTACCTCGCCGAGGCCGTGCTGAACGCCACCGTGAGGGTCGAGGAGCCGCGGGCGCCGCATCGCCCAGCCCGACTGGGCACCGAGATCGGCCAGGGGATGCGGTGGACGTACCGGCATCCGATGCTGGGCCCTCTCACCGTATCGACTCACGTCTGGTTCGTCGCCAACGGCGCGGCGTTGACGGCGCTGTCGCTGCTGGCGCTTCGCGAGCTGGGATTCTCCGCGCTCACGTACGGGTTGCTGCTGACGGTCTTCGGAGTCTCGAGCCTGATCGGAGCGTCGAGCGCCGCCGTGCTCACGGGACGCATCGGCGCGGGACGCGCGATCGTGGGCGCACGCTCGCTCTACCCGCTGGCGTGGATCCTGGTCGCCGTGGCGCCGCCGTCGGAGCTCGGCGCGGCTCTTCTGTTCGTCGCGATCGGCGTGCAGGGCGCCGCGATGGGCATCGAGAACACGCCGGAGCAGCTCCTCTGGCAGACGCTCACCCCCGATCGGTTCCTGGGGCGTACCAACACGACCGACGCGCGGGCAACCGGACGCTCGCCGCTGTCGCGGCGTTGTCGGCCGGCGTCGCCGTCGGCCTTATCGGGGATCGGGGCGCTCTGGCCGCGACCGTCGTGGTGTTCGCCGTCGCCGCGGCGATCGCGTGGTTCTCTCCGCTGCGCCGCCGCGGGGAAGAAACTCTGGCGTTCGATTGACGTCTCCGCCAGTGCACGGTCCGTCGAGACCTCCGCGCGACCCGTCAGCCGGCGCGCGACCGGGTCGCGACCGACACCGGCTTCGTGCACTACGAGATCGGGCTCTGATCTCGTCGTGGGTATCGGTGCTCAGCGCTGGAGGCGCGTGGCCAGCAGCTTCTGTTCCCTCCCACGGATGGGGGAGTCCGTCGAGACGACGCGCCCGCGTGAGGCGCGGTACGTGTCGACGATCGTGCCGATCGACAGCGCGAGCGTGATGCCCCAGCTCAGCCAGGCGAGCGCCTGACGCCAGGTGAACGGCACGTCGCCGCGCAGTCCCCGCAGCAGCGCGAGGCCGCTGGTCACGGCGGAGATGATCCCGGTCCCGAACAGGTACTTGCGCATGAGACCACGTTAGCCTGGAAGAACGCCTGCCGAGAGGAGCCGCGTGAGCGACCCGAAGTCAAAGGCCGACATGATCGTCGTGTCCAACCGTTTGCCCGTCGACCACGACCCCAGCGTCGAGGGCGGGTGGCGTCGCTCGCCCGGAGGTCTCGTCGCCGCGCTCGAGCCGGTGCTCCAGCAGACCGGGGGAGCGTGGGTCGGCTGGCCCGGGACCGCGGGGTTGGAGCTCGAGCCGTTCGAGCTCGACGGCATGGAGCTCGTTCCGGTGACGCTCACCGACGAGGACGTCGAGCTCTACTACGAGGGCTTCTCCAACGACACCATATGGCCGCTGTATCACGACGTCATCTCGCCGCCCGCCTACCACCGCGAGTGGTGGGAAGCCTATGTCCGCGTCAACGAGCGGTTCGCCGCAGCCGCGGCATCCGTTGCCGCTCACGGAGCGGTGGTGTGGGTTCAGGACTACCAGCTCCAGCTCGTCCCGCGGCTGCTGCGGGCGCTGCGACCGGATGTGGTGATCGGCTACTTCCACCACATTCCCTTCCCTGCATACGGTCTGTTCGCGCAGCTTCCGTGGCGCAAGCACGTGCTGGCCGGTCTCGTCGGAGCCGACGTCATCGGCTTCCAGCGGGTGCAGGATGCCGGCAACTTCACGAACGCCGTGCGGCGCCAGTTGGGGTTCGAGACGAAGTCGGGCGCGATCCGCGTGGTCGCGGATGATGGTTCCGTGCGCACGGCCGTGGCGAAGGCGTACCCGATCTCGATCGACACGCAGCTCTACGACGAGATCGCCCGGCGCCCCGAGGTCCAGGCGCGAGCGAAGGAGATCCGTGCGAGCCTCGGCGACCCGCAGACCGTGATCTTCGGCGTCGATCGCCTCGACTACACGAAGGGCATCGGCCATCGGCTCAAGGCCTACGGCGAGCTCCTCGAGGAGGGCCGCCTGGACGTCGAGGACGTCACGCTCGTCCAGGTCGCGAGCCCCAGTCGCGAGCGCGTCGCCGCATACATGCAGCTACGCGACGAGATCGAGCTCACCGTGGGACGCATCAACGGCGACCACGACACCGTCGGCCACACCGCGATCAGGTATCTGCATCACTCGTACCCGCGCGAGGAGATGGTCGCCCTGTATCTCGCGGCGGACGTGATGCTCGTCACGGCGCTTCGCGACGGCATGAACCTCGTCGCGAAGGAGTATGTCGCCAGTCGCATCGACAGTCGCGGGGTGCTCGTGCTCAGCGAGTTCACCGGCGCCGCCGACGAGCTCTCGCAAGCCGTGAAGGTCAACCCCCACGACATCGACGGACTCAAGGACGCGATCATGGCGGCGGTCGAGATGCAGCCCGCCGAGCAGGCCCGCCGGATGCGGGGCCTGCGCCGGCGTGTGCGCGACCACGACGTCGCCGACTGGTCACGACGCTTCCTGGCCGACCTCGACGCCGTCCGGAAGCAGGACGCGTGAGCGGCTGGGAGCCCATCGCCGGCCTGGCGCGTGTGCCGCGGTTGCTCGTCGCACTCGATTTCGACGGCACGCTCGCGCCCCTGGTCGACGAGCCGATGGCGGCGCGCATGAGCCAGGATGCGCGGGCAGCGGTCGAGGCCCTCGCACAGGCGCCGGGGACGACGGTCGCCTTGGTCTCGGGACGGACGCTGCGCGACCTCCGGGTGATCGCCGAGTACGACGACGGCTCGCCGCTGCTTCTGGCCGGCTCGCACGGCGCGGAGCAGTGGCCGCCTCCGGGGGAGGCACCGCCTCCCGTGGACCCTCTGCTGCTCGCGCAGCGCGACGACCTGCGCGCGCGTGCCGAGGCCATCGCCGCCGCCGCCGACCGTGCCTGGGTCGAGCCGAAGGAGTTCGGCTTCGCGCTGCACACGCGCCTCGTGTCGGATGCCGCCGCCGCGCGCGGCGCGCAGGAGAGGATCGCTGCGCTCATGGCCGCGGAGGCTTCCGACTGGCGTCGGCGGGATGGCCACGACATCCTCGAGTACGCCTTCCGTGCGGAGGGCAAGGACGGCGCGGTCGCACGGCTGCGCGCGCAGACCGGTGCGAGCGCGGTGCTGTTCGCCGGCGACGACGTGACCGATGAGGACGCCTTGCGCAGTCTCCAGCCGGGTGACGTGGGTGTGCGGGTCGGCCCGGGTGAGACCGCGGCGACTGTTCGTGTCGCCGGCATCCCCGAATTGGCGGCGCTGTTGACACGTCTGGCGCGCGAACGGTACACCCTGCGGGAATAGACTTCGAGGATGCCGGACAGCGATCCCTCCATCGACATCAAGCCCCGCAGTCGTGTCGTCACGGACGGCATCGAGGCGACCACCTCCCGCGGCATGCTGCGCGCCGTCGGCATGGGCGACGAGGACTGGGACAAGCCCCAGATCGGCATCGCGTCCAGCTGGAACGAGATCACGCCGTGCAACCTGAGCCTGGACAGGCTCGCGCAGGGCGCGAAGGAGGGCGTGCACGCCGGCGGCGGGTACCCCCTGCAGTTCGGGACCATCTCCGTCTCCGACGGCATTTCGATGGGTCACGAGGGCATGCACTTCTCGCTCGTGTCCCGCGAGGTCATTGCCGACTCCGTGGAGACCGTGGTCATGGCCGAGCGGCTCGACGGCACGGTGCTGCTCGCCGGCTGCGACAAGTCGATCCCGGGCATGCTCATGGCCTCTGCCCGCCTCGATCTGTCGAGCGTTTTCCTTTACGCAGGATCCATCGCGCCGGGCTGGGTGAAGCTGTCGGACGGCACCGAGAAGGACGTCACGATCATCGACTCGTTCGAAGCGGTCGGCGCGTGCCTTGCGGGGAAGATGAGCGAGGCCGACCTCAAGCGCATCGAGTGCGCGATCGCCCCCGGAGAGGGGGCGTGCGGTGGCATGTACACCGCGAACACGATGGCGTCCGTCGCCGAAGCCCTGGGGTTGAGCCTTCCGGGCTCGGCCGCGCCGCCTTCTGCGGACCGTCGGCGCGACTACTACGCGCACCGGTCGGGGGAGGCGGTGGTGAACCTGCTGCGCCAGGGCATCACGACGCGCGACATCCTCACGAAAGAGGCATTCGAGAACGCCATCGCCCTGGCCATGGCGCTCGGCGGCTCGACCAACGTCGTGCTGCACCTGCTTGCCATCGCCCGCGAAGCTGATGTCGAGCTGAGCCTGCACGACTTCAACCGCATCGGTGACAAGGTGCCGCACGTGGCGGATATGAAGCCGTTCGGTAAGTATGTGATGAACGACGTCGACCGTCACGGCGGCATCCCCGTGATCATGAAGGCCATGCTCGACGAGGGACTGCTGCACGGCGACGCCCTCACGGTGACGGGGAAGACCCTCGCCGAGAACCTCGCCGAGCTCGATCCCGACCCGATCGACGGCACCGTCATCCACACCTTCGATGACCCGATCCACGCGACGGGCGGCATCACGATCCTCCACGGCTCACTGGCTCCCGAGGGCGCCGTCGTCAAGACAGCGGGCTTCGATGCGTCGGTGTTCGAGGGGCCCGCGCGGGTGTTCGAGCGGGAGCGCGCGGCGATGGACGCCCTGGAGGCGGGCGAGATCGCCGCGGGCAGCGTGATCGTCATCCGCTACGAGGGCCCGAAGGGCGGCCCCGGCATGCGCGAGATGCTCGCCATCACAGCGGCCATCAAGGGCGCGGGGCTCGGAAAAGATGTACTACTCTTGACGGACGGCAGATTCTCAGGCGGCACAACCGGCCTGTGCATCGGCCACATAGCACCCGAAGCGGTGGACGCAGGTCCCATCGCCTTCGTGCGCGATGGTGATCTGATACGGGTCGATATCGCGGCTCGCACTCTCGACCTACTCGTCGACGACGCAGAGCTGAACTCCCGCCGTGACGGCTGGGAGCCTCTTCCCCCGCGCTACACCCGTGGCGTTCTGGCCAAGTACTCGAAACTCGTGCGCTCCGCAGCGGAGGGCGCGACGACCGGCTGAGGCCGTGACTCCCAGGGCGGGAAGCCGCCCTCACACGCATCTGACACCCGAGGTACCACTATGTCTCTCGACACCGCGGCCGTGCCGCGACCACCCGCCCGCGGAGCTGCTGCTCCGGTGATGACCGGAGCCCAGGCCGTCGTCCGATCCCTCGACATGCTCGGGGTCACAGACGTCTTCGGTCTGCCCGGCGGCGCCATCATGCCGGTCTACGACCCTCTGATGGACGATGAGGCGGTGCGCCACATCCTCGTCCGCCACGAGCAGGGCGCCGGTCACGCGGCCGAAGGGTACGCCGCGGCATCCGGCCGCACCGGCGTCGCGATCGCGACGTCCGGTCCCGGCGCGACCAACCTCGTCACCGCCATCGCCGATGCCTACATGGACTCGGTGCCCCTCGTCTGCATCACGGGCCAGGTGTTCAGCCACCTCATGGGCACCGACGCCTTCCAGGAGGCGGACATTGTCGGCATCACGATGCCGATCACCAAGCACTCGTTCCTCGTCAAGAGCGCCGAGGAGATCCCCGGCGCGATCGCTGCGGCGTTCGAGATCGCCTCCACGGGGCGCCCCGGTCCCGTCCTGGTCGACATCACGAAGGATGCGCAGCAGGCCTCGGCGCCGTTCGTGTGGCCCCCGAAGATCGAGCTGCCCGGCTACCGCCCGGTCACGAAGGCGCACGGCAAGCAGATCCAGGCGGCGGCGCAGCTGATCGCGCACGCCAAGAAGCCCGTGCTGTACGTCGGCGGCGGCGTCATCCGCGCGGGTGCGGCGGCGGAGCTGCGCGTGTTCGCCGAAGCGACCGGCGCCCCCGTCGTGACGACGCTCATGGCGCGCGGGGCGTTCCCCGACTCGCACCCGCAGAACCTCGGCATGCCCGGTATGCACGGCACGGTCCCGGCGGTGCTCGCGCTGCAGGAGTCCGATCTCATCGTCGCGCTGGGTGCCCGCTTCGACGACCGCGTGACCGGAAAGGCCGACGAGTTCGCTCCGAACGCGCAGGTCGTGCACGTCGACATCGATCCGGCGGAGATCTCGAAGATCCGCACGGCCGACGTGCCGATCGTGGGGGATCTGAAGGAAGTGCTCGTCGACCTGGATGCCGCGTTCCAGAGCGCCCGCGTCGACCACACGCCCGACATCGCGGAGTGGTGGGCCTACCTCGACGGTCTGGTCACCGAGTTCCCGCTGGGTTACGCCGAGCCCGAGGACGGCCTGCTCGCGCCGCAGTACGTCATCAAGCGCATCGGCGAGCTCACCGGACCCGAGGCCGTCTACGCGGCGGGCGTCGGCCAGCACCAGATGTGGGCCGCGCAGTTCATCAGCTACGAGCGGCCCAACGCGTGGCTCAACTCCGGTGGAGCCGGAACGATGGGCTACTCGGTGCCGGCCGCCATGGGCGCGAAGGTCGCCGAGCCCGACCGTGTCGTGTGGGCCATCGACGGCGACGGCTGCTTCCAGATGACCAATCAGGAACTGGCGACGTGCGTCCTGAACGACATCCCGATCAAGGTCGCGATCATCAACAACTCGAGCCTCGGCATGGTGCGCCAGTGGCAGACGCTGTTCTTTGCGGGCCGCCACTCCAACACCGATCTCAACACGGGTCACGGGACGGTGCGGGTGCCCGATTTCGTCAAGCTCGCCGACGCCTACGGCTGCCTCGGCATCCGCGTCGAGAAGATCGAAGAGGTGGATGCCGCCATCACGCTGGCACTGGAGACGAACGACCGGCCCGTCGTCATCGACTTCGTCGTGTCGGCTGACGCGATGGTGTGGCCGATGGTGCCGCAGGGCGTGAGCAACAGCTTCGTGCAGTATGCCCGCGACCATGCGCCCAGCTTCGACGGGGAGGACTGAGATGAGCCGTCATGTCCTGAGTCTTCTGGTCGAGAACAAGCCGGGTCTGCTGACGCGCGTGGCCGGCCTGTTCGCGCGCCGCGGCTTCAACATCGAGTCGCTCGCGGTGGGCGTCACCGAGGTGCCCGGCCTGTCGCGCATCACGGTCGTCGTCGACGTCGAGGAGCTGCCGCTCGAGCAGGTGACCAAGCAGCTGAACAAGCTGATCAACGTCATCAAGATCGTCGAGCTGGAGCCGGCGGCATCCGTGCAGCGCGAGCACATGCTCATCAAGGTGCGCGCCGACAACCAGACGCGCTCCAACGTGATCGAGGTCGTGAACCTGTTCCGCGCCTCGGTCGTGGACTACGCGACCGACGCCCTCGTCGTCGAGGTCACCGGCGACCGCGGCAAGATCGAGGCGATCCTGCGTGCGCTCGAGCCGTTCGGCATCAAGGAGCTCGCTCAGTCGGGTCTGCTCGCGATCGGCCGCGGCGGCAAGTCCATCACCGAGCGCGTCCTGCGCGGCTGACACCTTCGCGGGCGTTTCGACTCGCTGCGCTCGCTCAACGACCGGAAAGAAACCAAGGAGAAACACACACCATGGCTGAGATCTTCTACGACTCCGACGCCGACCTGTCCGTCATCCAGAACAAGAAGGTCGCGATCGTCGGCTACGGCTCGCAGGGTCACGCGCACGCGCAGAACCTCCGCGACTCGGGCGTCGAGGTCGTCATCGCGCTGAAGGACGGCTCGAAGTCGATTGCGAAGGCCCAGGAGGACGGCTTCGAGGTGAAGAACGTCGCCGACGCCACCGCGTGGGCCGACCTGATCATGATCCTCGCGCCCGACCAGCACCAGCGCGGGATCTACAGCGAGAGCATCCTGCCGAACCTGTCGGCCGGCAAGACCCTCGCCTTCGCCCACGGCTTCAACATCCGCTTCGGCTACATCGACGCCCCCGAGGGGGTCGACGTGATCCTCGTCGCCCCGAAGGCGCCGGGTCACACCGTGCGCCGCGAGTTCGTCGCCGGTCGCGGCATCCCGGACATCATCGCCGTCGAGCGCGACGCCTCTGGCCACGCCTGGGCCACGGCGCTGTCGTACGCGAAGGCGATCGGCGGCACGCGCGCCGGCGTCATCAAGACCACGTTCACCGAAGAGACCGAGACCGACCTGTTCGGTGAGCAGGCCGTGCTCTGCGGTGGCGTGTCGCAGCTCGTCCAGTACGGTTTCGAGACGCTGACCGAGGCCGGTTATCAGCCGCAGATCGCCTACTTCGAGGTGCTGCACGAGCTCAAGCTCATCGTCGACCTCATGTGGGAGGGCGGCATCGCCAAGCAGCGCTGGTCGGTCTCCGACACCGCCGAGTACGGCGACTACGTCTCGGGCCCGCGCGTCATCGACCCGCGCGTCAAGGAGAACATGCAGGGCGTTCTCGCCGACATCCAGTCCGGCGCGTTCGCGGAGCGCTTCATCGGCGACCAGGATGCCGGAGCTCCCGAGTTCCAGGAGCTGCGTGCGAAGGCCGCCGCCCACCCGATCGAGGCCGTCGGCAAGGACCTGCGCGCCCTGTTCGCGTGGAAGCAGCAGGACGCCGACTACACCGAGGGCTCCGCCGCGCGCTGACCTCGTCCAGACCCTCGGCACACCCGCCGAGCAGGCTTGCGAAAGCCGTACCGGCCCGGCCCCCACACAAGGGGGCCGGGCCTTTCGCTTGCTAGCGTGACGGCATGACCGTCGCGTTGGAGATCGCCGTTCAGGATGCCGCGGGCGCCCGCGCCGCCATCGCCGCCGGAGCGGACCGCCTGGAGCTGTGTCAGGCCCTCGCCGTCGGCGGACTCACGCCCTCGATCGCGTTGGTGGAGACGGCGGTCGCCGCCGTGGGCGGGGGACGCGTCAACGTGCTCGTGCGCCCTCGCGCAGGTGGCTTCGTCTACGACGGCGACGAGATCACCCTCGTCGCGGCGGACGTCCGAGCAGCGATCGCCGCGGGCGCAGCCGGTGTCGTCGTCGGTGCGCTGACCGACGACGGGCAGGTCGACGCGCAGGCGCTGCGCAGGTGGAGGGCCGCCGCAGGCGACAGCACGCTCGTGTTTCACCGCGCGATCGACGCGGCCCCTTCACCGCTCGCCGTCCTCGACGAGCTCGCGGCGATCGGCGTCGATCGCGTGCTGACCTCGGGCGGCGCCGCCCGCTCCGTCGACGGCACGGATATGCTGCGACGCCTGGTTGCGGCGGACACCGGTATCGAGATCATGGCCGGCGGCGGCATCCGCGTCGGCGACATCGCGCGCATCGTTGCCGTGGGCGTCGACGCCGTGCATCTGTCCGCCCGCGCCGTCGCCGGTCTCGACGTGCCGTCGGGGCCCGGGGGAGGAGCGGGCGGCCACGACGTCACCGACCCGGTCGTGGTGGCGGCGGCCGAGGCCGCCGTCCGCAGTACGCTTTCGGGGTGAGCACGCCACGTGATGACGACGCCCTGAGCTGGGACGGCGACGATGACCCCACTCTCGAGGTGGGCCACCGACCCACCGCCGAGCCGGTGACCGCCCCGACGGTCGCGCCCGAGCCGGCCGTGCTTCCCGACGGATTCACGGCCGTCGGCAAGGGCAGCACCACCGTCGGCCACATCGATGCGGACGGCACCGTCACGATGCCCGACGCGCCGACGCAGATGTCGAATGCGATGCTCGTGACCCTCGGCATCCTCGCCGGCGCTTACCTGCTGTTCACCATCGGCTGGATCATCGGCGGGTTGCGTCTGCGGGGCACGGCAGAGTTCCTCGTCAGCCCGGTCGGGTACGCGGCCGCCCTGTGGCTCGCCGTCGCGGCGGCGCCGGTGTGGTTCCTCACGGTGTTCGTCCTCACCCGCGCCGCGAAGGCCTGGGTGCGCGTCCTGCTGCTGGTCGGCGGTCTCGCCCTGCTCGTACCGTGGCCGTTCATCCTCGTCGGGGCGGTGGGACGATGACCACGAACGCCCCCACGCCCTCCCGCACGCGTGCCCTGCCCACCTGGCTGATCGTCGCCATCTCCGTCGTGTTCGTTCTGTTCTACGCGTACTTCGTGTGGAACGCCGTCGGCTTCCTCTCGCAGGCCGCATCGGGCGCTCAGCCGCTGAACGCCTACGGCTGGTTCGTGCTGCTGCTGTCGGTCGTCTTCCCGCTGATCGCGTTCGGCGTCGCCTTCGCCGTCGGCTGGCGGCGGACGTGGTGGGAGTTCGCCCTCGTCCTCATCACCGGTCTGTGTGTCGTGGCGGTGTTCTGGCTGAACATCCTGACCTACACCGTGGGGCCGTCCGGCTCGTCGATGCTCGGCTGATCCCACGCTTTTGCCCGGCCGTCATACGGTCGGGGGCAGGGGGGTCTGACCGGTAGGCTGGCATCCTTCCACCCGCTCCGATCCTGCGCAAAGGTCCTGCC
>MKVN01000014.1 GCA_001898855.1 Micrococcales bacterium 73-13 | reverse complement strand
GGTACTCGTCCTTCATGAACTGTGTTGCGGTCGTCGGCGCCGTGGGCGGAAACGGTAGCGCTCCCAGAAGATCGCGGGTGCCCGAAGCATCGGCGGCCACGCGCTCTCGGCGCCATAGTCCGGGGGTCGATGGCTACCCCGATGGCTATCCTGCCTCACGCAGCGAAGGGCCGGTCGCCGTTCGGAATCTTGCTCTGCAGGAGTTCAGGGACCCAGCGGCCGAGAAGGGGATCGGTTGGCTACCCCGATGGCTACCCCAACAGAATGCGCGCGCAGTGTTGCCTGGAGCGATGGCACACAAACAGCGCAGAAAAGGCACCGGATCGATCTACCGGAACTCCCGGGATCAGTGGGTCGCATCCATCGAGGCCGGCTGGACGGAGCGTGGGACGCGGCGTCGGCTGACGCTCAAGGCGCGGACGGAGTCCGAAGTCAGGGCCAGGCTCGCCGAGGCGCGGCGACGGATCGCGTCCGAAGGATTGGTCACGTCGTTCGCCACCATCACGGTCAAGCGCTGGACCGATCAGTGGCTCGCGCAGCGGCAACGCATTGTGCGGCCTGGCACGTATGTCTCGGACCGCTCGGCGGTCAGCCGTTGGATCGTTCCGACGCTTGGCTATCTTCGGCTCGACGCCCTGGCGCCGGCGGACATACGCAAGGTCGCATCAGCCCAGGAGGAGGCCGGGCTGGCGCTACCCACGATGCAGCGTACGCATGCTGTGCTCGGCAAGATCCTCGCCGACGCTGTCGCGGAGGGCTACCAGGTCACGCAGCGGGCACGCGAGACCGGAGGTCCTGGTGTAGGCCCTTCGTCACGGCAGGCGCTCAGCAGCGACGACGCGATGCGTATTCTCGCCGTGGTTGCAACGCGCCCTGACGCCTCCCGTTGGGTCGCCGCGCTCGTGGAAGGGCTTCGCCCCTCAGAGGCACTCGGGCTCACATGGGACATGGTTGATCTAGAAGCGGCGACTATGACGCTTGCTTGGCAGCTCAAGGCCCTGCCGTACTTGCAGCGTCGAAGTCCTGCGAGCGGCTTTCGTGTCCCGCGGGGGTTCGAGTCACGGCACCTTGCAGGCGCCTATCACCTGGTCCGGCCGAAGACACGCGCCGGAATCCGCGTCGTCCCGATGGTGCCCTGGCTGGCCGAGGCTCTGGCGGCCTGGCGGACGCGCGCGCCGTCGTCGCCCTTCAGTCTCGTGTGGCCGCGCGACGACGGTGCGCCGCGCTCGGCCGAGTTCGATCGCGGGCAGTGGTACGAGATCGTCGACCAGGCCGGCGTCATCGTGTCGCTACCGGACGGCGCAACGCGGCGTCCACTGCTCTACGAAGCGCGCCATACCGCTGCCACCCTGCTACTCGCAAACGGGATCGACGAGACCACCATCAAGGCCGTCCTCGGGCACTCGTCCGTGCTGAGCACCCAGTCCTATCTGCATACTGACCGGACGCGGACCCGTGCGGCGCTGGCCGCGTCAGCAAGGCTGCTCGGGCTTGGCGAGTAACGTGGAAGGACTCATCAGCTACCCCTCCGGGCCAGGTTCCGACTCGACAGTATGACCCCACGTCCGGCGCAGACTCATGATAGGCAACTCGGTTGAAAACTCTTGAACAGACCGTCGCGCAGCATCGCGACGAGTGGGCGGCGCGATCACTCGCGCAGCAACAGCTGGAGATCGAGAACAACGAAGCCGTCGCGAAGTTGTACGGGCTTGAAGATGAAGTCTCGTCGCACGTGCCGCTTGAACGGGTGTCGCTGACGAACAATTCGGCGTTCCGGTGGCCGAACAAGACCCCCGCCGAGCGCGACGCCTTGTTCGCCCAGTCGGCCATCATCGACCTCGTCTCTTATGCCGTCGGCTGCATGTTCGGACGGTACAGTCTCGACGAGCCGGGGCTGATCCTCGGAGATCAGGGGAGCAGCCTGCAGGACTACCTGGCGCGGGTACCTACGCCATTGTTCATGCCGGACCGCGACAACGTGATCCCGATCGTCGACGGGCCGTGGTTCGAGGACGACATCGTCGAGAAGTTCCGACAGTTCCTCCGGGTCGCCTTCGGCGAGGAGCACTTCCAGGAGAACCTGAAGTTCGTCACCGACTCACTCGGCGTCAGAGAACTGCGCGACTACTTCATCAAGGCAGGGTCGAAGGCGACCACGTCGAAGTTCTACGACGACCACGTCCAGCGGTACAAGAAGCGCCCGATCTACTGGCTGTTCTCCTCACCGACCGGCGCCTTCAATGCGCTCGTCTACCTGCACCGGTACAGCCGGTCGACCGTGTCGACCGTGCTCACCGGGTACCTGCGCGAATACATCACCAAGCTTGAGGCGAACCTTCAGCACCAGGAGCTTGTCGCCGCGGGCCAGGGCGGAGCCAGCGCGAAGGAGATCGCTGCCGCTCAGCAGGAGGCCGATCGCATCCGGAGAGTCCTCGTGGAGCTCAAGGACTATGACCACGACGTGCTCTTCCCCCTCGCCGGCAAGCAGGTCGCGCTCGACCTCGACGACGGCGTCCTGGTGAACTACCAGAAGCTGGGCGCCGCACTGAAGGACATCGGTCTCAAGAAGGGCGGCGAGGATGAGTGACCTCGGCACGCTGCAGAAGGCGCTCGCGGACCGATTCTCCAGTGGCAAGAAAGTCGGCACACGACATATCGCCTTTTGGCACGACGTCGACGGTGAGTACGACAACGACCTCGACGACCTCGCTTCCGCGCTTGGCGACGTCAAAGTGATCCGCGTCCACGGCGACGAGTACGCGGTGAAGCACCGGCTCCTGAAGGAAGAGCCCGACCAGTCGTTCATCGTGTACCGCACCGGAGTGATCGACGAGGACACGAGCAACTGGTTGCTCGATCTCGAGCTCGCCTACGGCAAGTTCACCGCCAACCGGACCGACCTGATCGCCCAGGATCTCGGGCTCCCGCTCGGGCTCCAGGCCGTCATCAGACAGCACGAGAAGTTCACGAAGAGCGCCGAGCGCGTCCAGAAGCTCAAGGCACTGCTCGCCAAGGACGACGACCGGACCAAGCTCCGTGCCAAGATGAGCGCGGTGCTGCTCAGGATCAAGGAGCATACTTTCGGCGAACTCACCCGTGCACTCCTGATCGAGAACGCGAACGGGAGCAGCGACGGGTACCAGGCGCTCGCTGATTTCGGGCTTGCCGACTTCTACTGGGACGGCGCCCGGGACATCTACGGCTACGACAGCCCGAATCCGAGCATCGCCGACTTCGTCCTCTGGGTCTTCCGGAACGCCGACGACGATTTCGCTGCGACCAAGCCGACGATCAAATTCGACTACGGCTCCTGGCGGAACACCGTCCAGAGCCGCGAGGCGATGGCCGCGCTCGCTCGTCGGACCGAGCGCGACCTCCAGATCCGCGAGAAGCTGGCGACCGTCGACTACGCCGACCTGCTCGGCAACGACACCTACGAGGCCATCGACCAGAAGATCCTCGGTGATCTGGCTCGCGGAGTCAGCGAACAGACGCTCAGGGTCCCTGACGTGCAGAAGGCGGAGCAGGCTCGACAGACCACGTTCTGGTATGGCCTGGAGCCCTCGTTTCGCGCGCTCTACACGGCGATCCGCTCCGCCGCGGAGCTGCTCGACAGCATCAGTTCACTGAGCACCGCCATTGCCACCTTCGACGACGGACTCTCGAAGTACCAGCGGCAGTGGTACCGGATCGACCAGCTATACCGGCAGTTCCTCTATGCCGCCCGCACCACGGAGCACGCCGAACCGCTCGCGCCGCTGGTCGACAAGGTCGAGGCGTTCTACAACAACAACTACGTCGCGCCGCTCGCGCTCGCATGGCAGCAGCAGGTCGACAAGCTCGACACCTGGAAGGCTGCGGCGCACCCGTCGCAGGTCGACTTTTACGACGCCTACGTCAAGCCGCTGGTGAGTCAAGAGAAGCGGGTCGTCGTCGTCGTCTCCGACGCACTGCGCTACGAGGTCGCGGACGAACTCGCCAGCCGCATACGGCAGGAGGACAAGTTCGACGCGAAGCTCGATGCGGTCCTCGGCATCCTGCCAAGCTACACCCAGCTCGGAATGGCGGCGCTCCTGCCGCACTCGACGATCGGCTTCGCCGGCACCCCCGCTAAGGGCGACGTGCAGGTCGACGGGAAGCCCACGATCGGCACCGCCAACCGGGCGAAGATCCTCCAGACAGTCGAGGGGACGGCACTCGCGTACAACGCCGTCCCCACAGGGCGCGATGCGCTGCGGGCGCTGCTCAAAGAGCACAAAGTCGTGTACATCTACCACGACGAAATCGACCACCAGGCGCACAACCTCGGGTCCGAGGAGAGCGCACCGAAAGCAGCCGAGGCGGCGATCGTCGAGCTGATCGGACTCGTCAAGCGGCTCAACTCGGCGGATGCCTCGAACATCTTCATCACCTCCGATCACGGCTTCCTCTTCCAGGAGTCGAAGATCGACGACGGTAGCAAGCTCTCCGAAGACCCGCACGGCGACATCGAGTACCGCGACCGTCGCTTCCTGCTCGGCAGCGATTTCAAGGAAACCGCAGCGTTCAACACCTGGACTTCGGCACAGCTCGGGCTGAGCTCGGAATGGCAGGTCCACATCCCGAAGTCGATCTACCGCCTCACGCAGAAGATGCAGGGCACCGCCGACCGATTCGTCCACGGCGGTGCGACGCTGCAGGAGATCGTCGTGCCCGTCATCGCGACGAGCGGCAAGGGCAAGAGCGATGTGAAGCCGGTCGAGGTGCAGATCCGCCCGTCGAGCGACAAGATCACCACGAACAACGTCGTCGTCGATCTCTTCCAAGTCACCGCCGTGAGCGAGAAGGTGCGTTCTCGGGAGCTTCGGGCCGGCATCTACTTCGGCGACCAGCTCATCTCCGACCAGGTGACGCTCATCTTCAACTCTGAGGCGATCGCCGAGCGTGAACGGTTCCAGCAGGCAAAGCTGAAGCTCCGCCCCGATCACAGCGCCGGGAATGGCGCGCAGGTCGAGTTCCGCCTCGAGGAACCCATCGCGGGTACGAACCACTGGAAGTCCGCGTACAAGGCACCGTTCGCGATCAAGCTTGCGTTCACTGCAGACTTCTAGGGGGAGGAACACGATGACAGACCTGGAAGAGGCGCTTAGCGGCCTCGCCGTTGCTCCCGAAGAGGGCTACGTCGGTGCGATTCCCGCGCTCCCGCAGTCGGAACTCGACGAGAAGATCAACGCGCAGTACGCCGGCGTCGTCGTCCGCAAGGACCTCGTGAAGGCCGTCCGCGGTAACGCCGTGGTGCCCGGCTACGTCCTCGAATACCTGCTCGGCCAGTACGCCGCCACCGATGACGAGGACACGATCCAGGAGGGTATCGACACCGTCCGGAACATCCTTGCCGAGCACTATGTGCAGCGGAACGAGCACATGCTGATCAAGGCAAAGATCCAGCAGAAGGGGAAGTTCCGGGTCATCGACCGCGTCTCCGTCGTGCTGAACGAGAAGGACGACGTCTACGAGGCCGCCTTCGAGAACCTCCAGATCAGCAAGGTCGTCATCGATCCGCAGACAGTGAAGGCGAATGAGAAGCTCCTCGTCAGTGGAGTGTGGTCGATCTGCGACATCGAGTACGCGCACAACGACACCCCGGGATCTGTCCCGTGGCAGCTCGGCAGCTTCAAGGCGATCCAGGTCGCCGGAGTCGACTTTGACCAGTTCTACAACGGTCGTGCCGCCTTCACGACCGATGAGTGGATCGACGTGCTGATGCAGTCGATCGGCCTCAACCCAGAGCAGTTCAGCCGCCGGGGGAAGCTCATTGCGATCACCCGGCTCATCCCGTTCGTCGAGCGCAACTACAACCTCGTCGAGCTCGGCCCCAAGGGCACCGGCAAGTCACACACCTTCAGCGAGTTCTCCCCGAACGGTGCCCTCATCTCCGGTGGCGAGGTGACCGTCGCCAAGCTCTTCGTAAACAACGCGAAGAACCAGATCGGCCTCGTCGGTCACTGGGACTGCGTCGCCTTCGACGAGTTCGCCGCGAACAAGAAGACCGACCAGAACCTCGTCAACATCATGAAGAACTACATGGCGAACAAGGTCTTCAACCGCGGCAACATTCAGATCGGCGCCGAAGCCTCGATGGTGTTCATTGGCAATACCACGCACACCGTGCCCCAGATGCTCAAGAACTCGGACCTCTTCGACGAGCTGCCGCCGGCCTACCGCGACGCCGCTTGGCTCGACCGAATCCACTTCTACATCCCGGGCTGGGAAGTCGCACCCATTCGGTCCGAGATGTTCTCCACCGGCTACGGCTTCGTCGTCGACTACCTCGCCGAAGTACTCCGGAACAAACGCTCCGAGGACTTCTCCGACAAGTACAAGCAGCACTTCACTCTCGACTCGACGATCTCCACCCGGGACCAGGACGGCATCCACAAGACTTTCTCCGGGCTACTGAAACTCGTCTACCCCTCGGGTGAAGCCACGGCAGACGAGATCCAGGAGCTCCTCGAGTTCGCCATCGAGGGTCGCAAGCGGGTCAAGGACCAGATCCTCCGCATCGACCCGACCATGCGAGACAAGCCGATCCACTTCCGCTACACCGATCAGCTCGGTGTGGCGCATCAGGTGACCACGCTTGAGGAAGTCCAGTACCCGCAGCTCTACAAGCGCGAGTATGGGGTGACCGATGACACGGACTCGTTGCCGGCATCTGGATACGCCACCGCCGGCCTCTCAGAGACCGGTCCGGCGCGGAGCATCGTCTCGGTGGCGCCGCCCCTTCCCATCGTTCCCGATGGCAGCGATCAGGCCGTCCTGCCGGACGCCACTGCTCCGCTCTTCGAGGGCATTCGCGACTTCAAGGCTGGACAGACCGGAGTGTCCTACGAGAACGTGCTCCTTCCGTATCTGGTGGGTGCGACGACGATCACGATCGTCGACCCCTACATCCGCATGCCGCACCAGGTGCGGAACGTGGGCGACCTGCTCGGTCTCATCGCGCTCTCGAAGGGGCCAGCGGATGAAGTCATCATCGAGCTCCACACGACGCAGACCGACAAGGACCAGTTCAAGAAGGACCAGCTTGAGCGCCTCGTCGCGCTCCGAGAGGCGGCGCAATCGTTCGGTGTCGCCCTGAACGTCAAACTCCTCGACAATATTCACGACCGCTCCATCGTCACCGACCACGGCTGGCGCATCCTGCTCGGCAAGGGCCTGGACATCTGGGAGCCGCCCACCAACGCGATCGCCGAGGCCCGCCAGGAGTTCCGCCGGATCAAGTCTGACACCACCTTCACCTACGCGCGCTCCCGGATCGAAGGGGAGTGACGATGGCCGGGCTGCATCCCGCGCAGGCCGCGCTCCAGGAAGTCATCCAGTCCCGTCATGTCGGGAACTGGGAGCTGACGGAGCCGCTCGGGCGGGGCGGCCAGGGCACGACGTGGCGGGCGATCTGGCAGAAGGAGAACCAGTCGTTCACGCAGGTAGCCGTCGCCGGTGGCCGCCTGAACCGCGGTGTCATCAAGCTCATGCTCCCGCCAGCACCCGACGAGGTGCCGATCCCGCCGGCCCGCTTCGATGGCTGGCTCAAGCACCAGGCCCACGGATTCCTCACCGAGGCGATCGTCCTCAGCAAGATCGACAGCGAGTACATCCCCGGCGTCTTCGAGGCCGCGATGCAGTCGACCCAAGCGGGGTGGGACGTGCCGTGGTTCGCCACCGAGCTGATCAGCGGCCGAAGTCTGGCCGAGCACCTCGGCACGCAGGGGCCGATGGACCAGAACCAGCTTCTCGACCTCGCGCACGACATCCTCTCCGCGCTCGCGGCCATTCACCACGTCGGTCTCGTGCACCTCGA
Organism: Micrococcales bacterium 73-13; assembly: GCA_001898855.1. GTDB lineage: Bacteria > Actinomycetota > Actinomycetes > Actinomycetales > Microbacteriaceae > 73-13. The sequence continues at coordinate 14,183 of MKVN01000014.1, read as the reverse complement.
TCTCAAGCCGGACAACGTCATGCTTGAGCCCGGCAAAGCGCGGCTGATCGACTTCGGACTCGTCACCAAGGCGAACGAGACGGGACTGTTCGGCGGCACGCCAGGCTTCTTCACTCCCGAGCAGCTCGACGAGATCGTCGAGGAGAATGACTTCGCACCCGCCGCGGACATCTTCAAGCTCGGTGTCACGCTCGCCATCGCCACCGGCGTGAATCTCGGAGACCTCTGGGGTATCCATCCGCGCAGCGAAGACGCCGAACTCCGCCGCGCGATGGAGAAAGGTGCACGGCTGACCGGCGTGAAGCCCGCGGTGCGAGAAGTGATCGCGCCGATGCTCGCGTTCGACCCGAACCGGCGACCAACAGCGGCGAAGGCGCTGGAGCAGGTGCGCGACCTCCTGCCTGCAGGCAGCTCGAAGGCGTCTGGCCGAGCCGGAGCAGCTCGCCCGGCGCCCATCCTGCAGCCTGCCCAGCAGTCTGCTCGCGCGGCAGCTGCCGGTCAGAAGCCCCCGGCGCCCGCTGCCGCCCCGGCCGCGAAACCGATCAAGGGCCAGGCGAACGTGGGCGCGAGGGTGGTCGTCGTCGACCGACTCGGGCTCGATTGGACCGGCGTCGTCATCGACCTCGATGAGAAGCGTCCCGGCAACATCCTCGTCCGCCACGAATCGACTCGCGGCAGCGAGAACGTCCGCTCTTACCCTCTGAACCAGGTGATTCGCGGCACCCCTCTGACATAGAGATCAGGAACCCTCAAGTCGCTCCGATCTCTCCTGGACCACTGGGCCTCATCAGCTCTCTAGGCCCCAGCACCTCCAATACCTCCGCCGTCCGAGGATCAACGAGGTCCGGCTTTTCGATGTAGTGCTCCTCGGTGATTGCGTACGAGCTATGCCCAAGCATCGCCGCAGCGAGCTCTACACCGGCCTCGCGGTTCAGGGTCGTTGCGACGGTACGACGGAAAGCATGCGGGGTGACCCCCTCGATGCCCGCCACCTCGAGCGCCGCGCGCAGCTGTCGGCGCACGTTGTTCGGGGTCAGCGGCGTGCCGTTGCGGGTCTGGAAGAGCAACTCCTCTTCGCCGCTGCCGACCGCCGCCAGGCGCTGCCGCAGCGCCTCGGCCGCGAACGACGGGATCGCCACCCGGCGCCGCGACGCCTCCGTCTTCGGGTGATCCTGCCGCTGCACCGGCTGACCCTTCCGCGTGACGATCGTGCCGCTGATCCGCACCGTCGGCGGCGAGCCGGCCACATCCACGTCGCAGCGGCGCAGGGCCAGCACCTCGCCGATGCGGGCGGAGGTGCCGAGCATGACCTCGATGATCGCGCTGAGCTGGCGATCCGGCTTTGGGCCGGGCAGCCCCTCCCCTGCGCGCCAGGCGGCGGCCGCTTCCCGTATGCCCCGGATCTGCTCGATCGTCAGCGCGGTCGGCACCGACTTCGGCCGCCGAAGCCGCGCCGTCGCCGGCACCGGGTTTCGCGGGATCGCGTCGTAGCGCACCGCCAGTCCCAGAGCCAGGCCGAGCACGACCTTCGAGTGCTTCGCGCGGCTGTAGCTGAGCCGTGCCTGCTGCTTGAGGAAGCGGTCGACGCGGCCCACGGTGATCTCGCGCAACGTCAGGTGCTCGAAAGCCGGCAGCACCAGGGTCCGCATGTCCCGCTCGTAGAGGTCTCGCGTCGACGACGCGATCCGCCCTTCCAGGTCGAGATCCTCCAGCCACACCGTCACGAGTTCGGTGAAGCGCGTGTCGGCGGTAAGGATCTCGGCAGAGCCTTCCGTCTCGCTCCGTGCCGCTAGACGCTCCTTGAGCGTGCGCTGCGCCGCTTCTCGCGAGTCACCGACGGCCTCGACCTTCCGCAGCCGGCCGTCCCAGTCGCGGTAGCGGGTCGACGCAACCCAGCGGGCACCGGCCCGACTGACGGCCATGGTGCCAAAGGTGCCGATCGGGGTGCGCGGCCTACCCACGAACCATCACCGCCCTTCGACCGAGGCCGACGAGCCGACAGCCCGTTCGGCCCGCTCCGCGAGCCACCGCCGCACCTCGGAGACCGGGAACTTCAGCTCCCGGCCAATCCGGTAGCCACGCGGCCCGGTCCCGCTCAGCCGCCAGTCGTAGACGCGCTGCGGCGGCACGCCGAGGTAGTCGGCCAGCTCCGCCACGCCGAGCAGGGGTTCCAGCCCGTATCGGGCTCCGAGATCGTCCTTCATTCCCTATAGGTGCATACGAGTTCCCAGAGCATGCCGAAGCCGGCCGAGACGGGCCGATCCGGCACCCCGACACGCAGCACGAGAGGGTTGGAAACAGGAGTAAATGCCGGGTTTCTGTCCAGCGGTTCACATCTCACCTACGCAAAAAGTCCCGGAACCCTTGGGATTCCGGGACTTCGCGAGTCGGGCTGACAGGATTTGAACCTGCGACCCCTTGCCCCACAACACTCCCACCTAGCCCGGTCCCGAGCCGCCCACGTGTGCCCACCGCAGACCCTCCGCGGCCTCACCGCACCGGCACGTCGATCCGCTTCACCGGCGTCGCGTTGCCCGCCGCGTCGAGCCCGTACACGCAGTACACGGCCGGCAGGTCCTCGTCGTGCAGCGTCAGCGGCACGATGAAGAAGTCCTGGAAGGAGCTCGGATCGTCGCAGACGTCCGAGTCCGGAGGTCCCCAGGCGAAGCGCACGGTCGAGATCTCCGGCGGGTCGAGGTGCGGCCGGATCGACTTCGCATCGCCGATGTCGTACACGGTGGCGCCCGCGGGGAGGATCGGCGGCGTGCGGTCGACCTCGAACAGCACTGCCGCGGCCGAGCGGTAGTCGTCCCCGAGCACGGCGCAGAGTGTGTAGTGCCCCTCGACCTCGGGTAGGTCGACGTCGACACGGGTGCCCACGAGCTCCCAGCTGTCGCCGCCGGCCGGGACCTGGATCGGGGCCGCGCCCTGGTAGGTCTCCGGATCGAAGCAGGCCGTCCCGTCGCCGAGCTCGGTGAGCGCCGTCCGGACCGTCCCGGCGACCCGGCCGACGAGGCTCGCCGAGGGGGTCGTCCCGGTCGAGCTCGGCAGGCCGCCGCCGCGGAAGATGCCGCCCGAGGACTCCGACCAGACGTTCGAGTCGGGCAGCGGGCAGGCGTCGGCGAGTGCGAACACGCCGGTGACCGGGTCGAAGCAGCGGCCGACGCCGGCCACCGACTGCGCGTAGCTGCGGTCCTCCAGCATGGTCACGGTGCCGTCCTGGGCGACCTCGCACGGTCGGTTCAGGAAGCACAGCCCGCCGTTCGCGACGGTCGAGCCGCCGGTCGTGGTGTTGATCATCGCCACGACCGCCGCCGGCGCGCCGTCGTCGCCGACGCGGAACAGGCCCGAGCCGCTGGACCCCTGGATGATGCCAGGGCAGTCGTTCGCCCAGACGTGCTGCCAGAGCCAGTGGAACTCGATGAGCGTGTGCTGGCGCTCCAGCCCGCACTGCCCGCGGCGCAGCACCCAGTCGTCCGAGGCGAGGTCCTGGACCGGGATCCCGACGTTGACCACGACGTCGCCGGACCGCGGCTCGGCGTCCGCGATCGGCACCGGACGCAGGCCGAATGCCTCGAGCTCACCCAGCGTCCGGTCCAGCCGCACGACGGCGGTGTCGGTGAGCCGCATGGTCGAGTACGCGAGCTCGACGACGTCGACCACGAGCGTGCCGTCCAGGCCGCCGTCGGCGCGCAGGAACTCGGCCGTCCCGCCCCACGGCATCCCGAGGGTGGTCTGCTGGGCCGGCCGCCCGACGTCGCCGACGCAGTGCCCGTTGGTGAGCAGGTACGCGGGACCGCTCGGCACGGCAGTGTCGATCAGGGTGGCGGAGCACAGCGACCCAGCGTTCAGCTGGGCCACCCCGGACCATGCCGCGAGCTCGTCGAGCCCGAGCGGCGGTGCCGGTTCGGGCAGCTCGCCGGGTGGCACGGGCGCGGGCTCGATCGGCGGCGGCGCCACGCAGCCGGTCAGGAGCGCCAGCGCCGCGGCGAGCGCGGCGACGGCGGCGAGCGTGCGGCGCATGTCGGGCTCCGATCCGTCGGGTCCTGGGATCGTATCCCCGCCGAGCGCTCGGCCGCCGGCGTCCCCGCCGAGCAGGTGGATGCTCGCCCGACGCGGACCATCATTACGTCGGGATGACAGGATTTGAACCTGCGACCCCCTGACCCCCAGGGCACTTCTCACGCGCACTCCCCTGCAATCTGCTGCATTCCAGCGCAGGCATACGCGGCGCATTGCACAGGACCGCGCCGCAGGCTGTGCAACGACCGTGCAATGACGACCGCCCTTGCACAGGATCGCGGCGCACAGCCCTACGCGCCGATTTGCGGCGCGAGCGTCCGGGCACTCGACCAACGTGCGGAGACTCCGCATATCTTGCCCGTGCCCGTTACGCGGACCCAGTAGGCATGCGAGCATCTCAAACCGCCAGCGCGTTGCCGAAGCCGGTCGTCCGGAACGCGCGCGTTAGTTCGATTCGATGCCTTCCCCTGCCTGCACCTCGATCTCAGGCTCGCCGAGCACCTTGCGCGCACCGTTCATTGCCACCATCGCCTCTCCGATGACAAGCAAGTCAATCTGCAAGACGTTCCATTCCCAGCGGCCCTGAACTCCGGTCGGGCTGCGCCGCACGATGCAAGGCGCACCCTGATGATCCGCCACCTCGCCGAATAGCTTGGCGAGCGTTGTGATGTCGGCCATAAGTCTTGGTTCGACGTCTCGAACTGCTGCTGCATTGATTGTCTCGCACACCAAGTAGGCCGAGTGGACTACGACCGCCAACTCAGCATCCGTATGGCCTGCCCACAACGCTTGACACGCCAGCCATTGAGAACGGTGACGAGCGTTACCTGCAAGCGCCTCGGCAAACATCCTGGACAAATCTACGAACGCCGCTACCCGGCCTTCCTCCGAGGCGAATCGGATCAGCCTCGTTACCGGAGGAAAGTGTTGCTCGAAGTTCCGCATCTCCCAGGTAAGGCGGAACTCAGCATGATCGCGATGTGACCGCGCGAAGTTGTTGTGAACTTCAGTCAGCAGAACGCCGCGGTTTGACTCGATCAGGGTCTCAAGCTGACGTCTGAACGTTGTGAACGTCGTCAGCCAATGACCCAGCTTCGCACCCAGCTTGGCCTGGAACTCAGCACTGGTTAGCTGCGACCGAAGCGATCCAGTCGGTTGCAAGTACGGTATGAGGTCGTTCCGCGCGTTGACCAATGCCCCAATGAGGGTATGGCCGCTGAACTGCTTGAGGCGCGCTACGGCCTGTTGCACAGCGTCGTACTCACTCGCGGGCACGGGGCGGATTTCGTGAAGCACTCTCTCGCCGTTCTCAACGGCAAAGCTGCCAAGCATCCAGCCCTCGGTCATTAGCCCATCGTGACAGCACACCTATCGTCGCGCGAGGAAGGTGGGGCTTCCCCCTTTTCGGGGCTTCTCGTCCTTGCCGGAGCAAACGCCTCGATGGAGCGAGAGTTAGAGACTGAGTAGCAGCGCCACCGCCGCCAACTTCTCCGCCATCAGCACGCCGCTCGCGTGCACCTCTGAGTGTCCCGGGTTTGACGGACACTTAGCATCGAGCCGGAGCCCGCGGAACGGAGTCTTGATTGCCAAGCACAACACGCATCCGCAGGAGTTCGGGGAGCGCGCGATCGCGACGCGACGGACGGGGCGATGCCGCACCATCTAGCCATTGGGAAGCTCGTAACCGCGAGCCGTCATCGTACGGGTGACGAGCCCCGACACGGCCGCCGCTGCCGGCCGCATGACCTCGTTGTAGAAGGCCGCCACGATTGCGAAGTGCACGTCCGGTCCAAAGCCGGCCTCGTCGTAGTGGCCCTGAGGCGAGACGTGACCCACGAGGAAGTCGCCATGGAGTTCCGAGGCGTAGCGCCCCCGGTGCACAAGCCCGTCACGGATGCTCTTGGCGACAAGGAACATCTCGTGATCGAGCAGCGCTAGCAAGTCCGCCCACTCCGGCTCATCCACCCAGCCGGTGAGTTTGAGAAGCGTGCGGCGACGAAACGCGGGCGTCCAATCGGGGTCGACGGGCAGACCCTCCGTGTAGAACAAGAGGGTCACAAGTCGGTCGAGCACCGCAACACCTCGCATCATTGCGGAGTCGAATAGCTGGCCGGCCCACCATCCACCCAAGACCCGTACACCCGGCATCTGCTTCCCCGGCTGTGAAATGAGATCCTCGGGTGGGGCCGCGTTCGCGATATACGGGACAAGCATCGCCCTCGCCTGATTCGAGAAGGCAAGGTTGTGTGGCGGCTCCTTCATCTTCGCTCGCACTGACCTGAGTTCGTCACGGACGCCCACTGCATAGAGCACGCCAACGGCTGCCTCGAACCGAACTTCCTCCAGCAGGCGACTTAGGTCGATTAGGGCATTTGCATAGCCTTCGCCTTCGTGCGGCGGCACTTCCTTGCCGTGGGGTACGCCGATGGAAAGGTTGTTGATGTCGATGCGCGAAAGGGCATTCTCGAAAACGTCCGCCGCGGCCTCGATCGCAGCTGGACTCGGCATCCAAGCTTTCGCTTCTGCGTCGCCCGCAGTCTTAGGGGAGCTACCCTCCGGCGCAGCGCTCATGCGGCGAGGCTACCGCCGAGCACGCTGCTGAGGATGCGAGCGAAAGTCCTACTGCTCAACGACGACGACTACCTGTCCTCTAGCCAGGCACGGATTGCCAGGACGACGCTCGCCGGGTCTGGCGCGGTCGCTCTCACGGGCACCTCCAGGTAGTCCGATGAGTCGATCCCCAACGATGGCAGCGGCACTTCGCGGAGCCGAACGAGTAGCACACCCGCCGCGAGCAAATCGCACGACTTGTCAAGGTCCACATCAGTCTTGTCTGCGTGCCAATAGCTGCCGTCGTACTCGACGAGCAACGTGCGACCGCTGGCGAGCTGCACCGTCACGTCGGGCACCCACACCGAGCGGCGCGCGAACATCTCGCTACGCATGGCTAGCCCGCTGAACGCCTCTCCGAACGCCGAGCGCAGCGCGTCGAAGTAGCGCAGCTCGATCATTGACTTGCCGCTCTCTCGGCAGAGTGGACACGTCGAGCCGTGAACACGAACGTTGGTCCCGATCCGCCAGCGGTGCGAGGGGTCCGTCGAGCAGACCCATTCCGGCACGAACGGCAGCGTTCCACTTGGGCGCACCTGCCAAGCACTCCGCGGGTTGTCCGGCGACCACTCTGCCGCCAGGTCGGGGTAGTGCCAGGCGAGCGAATCGAGGATCGTCCTGCACACCGGACAGCGCAACCGATCGCGCCTCTCGCGCTCGGCGGGCGTCGCCATCCACTCATGCCCGCAGCTCGGCTCTCGCCACCATATGCGTCGCTTGGACGCTGGCCCCACGTCGGCGGGACGAAGCTTGCCGTTCAGAGTCGGATGCCATTGCTCGACTAGCTCGGGGTTGAGTGTTCGCCCTGGCAGCTCGCGGCCCTCTGCGAACGCCGCGAGGCGCGCGTCTTGATTGGCCTCGCGGGTAGCTTGCCCGCTGCACACCGGACACCCGCCCAGCCGGTAAGAGTACGGGAACGCGGTCAGCTCGTGCCCGTTCGCGCAGCGGAAGCGGTGCCGCGTGTAGTCGCCCAGCATGACGGTCGACGGGTCCGCGTCGTCGGCCCAGGCAGCGACAAGCTCGGCATAGGCGCTAACGGGTGTCACACGTTCCTGCGCGCGCTGGGCCGACCATTCCGCATCACGTCTGGGCGAGCAATCGGGACACCGGGCGGTCGCGTACATGTCCTTGACGCGCGCCTCAAATCTCAGGCCGCACTCGGGACAAAGCCACCACGCCATGAGCCGGGTCCGCTCGCCCGCAGTACCCCAGAGCACGGCGGGGTTGCGCTCGTGGTCCCACCATTCACGAGCTGCCGAATCTGAGTCCCGCAGCAGCGTGGCTGCTGGCTTTGCCATGCGTTCCCGGCGCGGGTTCACCTGGCAACTACAGCCCCAACCCACGTCGGCCAGCCTCTCGGCGCTGATCCGCCCGCAGTACCGACACCGTACGCGATGGGCGGGCGGCTGCACAGCTCCGAGGTAGTCGTATCCGTGCGCCTCTGCGAACGCCCGCGCCTGGTCTGGGTCGAGGTCGTGCAGATCGGCGCCGACCGGCGTTGCCCCGAGCGCGAGGGCTTGCGCGGCCCAGCTCGACCAGAAGCACGCCCGGCAGGTCGCCTCTCCCTCGGCGTTCTTGTCGAGGGTGTAGACGAATCGGTAGTGCGCCTCGCATCCGCACGTCAGACAGCGCGTCAACCGCCAAGCGGTTGGAGTCGTGAATGGCTCCAGCGGCTCCAGTCGGCCCTGGCGTAGCAGCTCGGTGATGTGCTCATCGCACCATGCGGGCTTAGATCGGGTGCCATAGGCGGCAAGCGCCCCGCACCCATCCCACGCGCACTCTTTGACGGCCATGTGGATGCAGCTATCTAGTAGTCCGCCGGATCGAGATTGATGTATGCAAGGAACGCAGCTTCGTCCGCGATGTCGAGGGGCTGTCCCTTGGCCGCCAGGGCTGCCGCCTTCTCCGCCTTGTTCGAGAGCTTGGCACCCGCTCGAAGATGTGCAGGACTGAACTGGCCGACGATCACGAGCGTCGTTCGCTTGGTTACGTTGTCCTCTACCGTGGCTCCGAAGTCGGCTGCGATTCGCTCGGCCTCTCCTTGCGTGAAACTGTCGAGCTTGCCGGTGAAACAAATCGTCCGGCCGTAGAGGGGGTGGTCCGGGTCAGCGGCAAGGTTCGGTTCGGGCAACGGCCCCTTCGGGACGTAGACACGATGCCTGGTCGCGTAGACCCGTTCGGGCCATAACGCGGCGAGGTCGGCATGGCCGTCGAGCGCGGCGAGCCTGAGCACGATCGACGCGCACGCCTCGGCATCGGCGACCGCACTGTGATGCTCAAAGGCAGGCACACCGAGATAGTCGGCCACGGTAGGCAGTCGGTAGTCGCTCAGCGTGTGATCGGGAGTCGGGAGTCGTCGTCGCGCGAGGGTGTGAGCGTTGTGCCATGCGAATCCGCGATCACTAGTTCCCGCGACAGTGTTGGCCGCGTTGTAGACCCCTCGGTCGAATCCGCTGTAAGCGACGAGCGGCAGTCCTCCCGCAAAGTCCGCGAGTCTGTCCAGGGTGTCGCTCCAACTCGGCGCACCGAGCACGTCGGTCTCGGTGATGCCGTGGATGAAGGTGTTGGTGAAGTACGCGCCGCCAGGTGGGTCGATGAACCATTCGGTTCTATCGCGCACTTCCCCGGCCTCCACGCGCACGACACCAACCGAGCAGGCCGAAGCGCGCGTGAAGTTCGCCGTCTCAAAGTCAACCGCTACGAAGTCCAGCGCCATTGCATCCCCACTCCCGCTTTCACTCGAACGTAGCCGGAGGATCGAATGCGCGATACGCCCAATAGGGGATGGTCCATAGGTCGAAGGGTCCTAGGTCGATTCAGGCCGACCCCACACCCGGCACCTCGATCACGAGTTGGCGAAGGCCCGGTCCACCGGCATCCAGGGCGCTCCTGTAGTCGGTCCAGTGAAGGTTGTATCTCCCGGTAAGGGTGAGCGCATCAAGACCGCGCGTGCTCGCCGTGGAGCGCGTGAAGTCGTGGACGCCCGGCTCCAAGGTGTCTCCGTCTCCGACCCGGAAGGCACGGTCGTTGGCATTGGTTTCAGGCATCGAGGTCCAGTAGGCGGGGTCGTTGGTCAGGACCACGACAGCACCGTTGGCATGTCCACCAGCCCTGAGAGCTACGAACCGTTCGACGCGGACGATGTCCTTGACAATGAAGTAGCGCCCGGGGTCGGGTGCACCGTGATGCTTCAGCAGGTACTGCTCGCCTTCCACGACTCCATCCCACTTCCTCGTCGGGTACTTGAGTTCGATAGCAGTGAAGTAGCCGTCCGTCTCGAAGGCCATGTCGAGATGCACGCTTGGCGCGGGTCTGGTCTCGAGACGGACATTCATGGCGGGGTTCGCCTCACGCACCTGCCACGCCAGCGCGAGTTGGAAGTCGGCCTCGGAATGGAACACTGGCCGCCGAGATGCGAGCCGGGTCAAGACTTCTTCTAGATCAACACTTCCGGCAATCAGCACCTGACCAGGCTAGGTGCATCTAGATGCACTGTGCATGTTCCTGCACCCCAGTGGACTGGATTCGTGCCGCTCCCGCCCCTCCCGGTTGACCCCGAGATCGAGCGGCTTGCTAAGAAGATGCGCGAGCTTCGAGCAGTATCCGGCTTGACCTATGACGCGCTCGCGGAACGGACCGGCATGAGTCGCCGCGGTGTCATCGAGTACGAGCAGGGCCGGACGAACGGCACCATGCGCCACTGGTACCGAATCGCCCAGGCGCTCAACGTCCCGTTCTCCGAATTCGTGAAGGTACTGGACTAAGCCGCAGCGGAACGTGCGCCCGGAGGTCTGACCACCGACTCGACATGCCCGAGCAGCACGAGGTCTGCGATGTCGAAAGCGGTCGTCATCTTCGACTTCGCTGTGTGGGCGAGTAGAGAGTCGAGCGGGACGATCACGAGGTCATCGACTTTCCCGCGCAGAAAGTCGATGGCCTCGTCCGCAACCTGACCGCGTCGCCGCCCCTCAAAGCTGAATGGCCGTGTCACGACTGCTACGACGCGAGCGCCCATGCCCTTAGCGATCTGCGTGACAAGCGGTGCCCCACCGGAACCCGTGCCCCCACCCTCGCCGACGACTAGCACCACGAGGTCGGCGTGTCCTAAGGCTGCCTTGATCGCGCCCGCCGCACCGCGAACGGCAGCGCGTCCGATCTCCGGATCGCCGCCAGCATCACGACCATTGGGGAGGTCGCCGCCGACAGCGACCTTCTCCGGCGCGAGGCTACGAGCCAGCCCGCCCTGGTCCGTGTTGATCGCCACGAACTCGACGCCAGCGAGTCCGGTAGCGATCATCCGGTTGACCGCGTTGCTGCCCCCGCCGCCGACCCCGACAACCACCGTGTTCTGCGTCGAGCTGAAGGCCGTAGTCGCGTCGTTCTCCTGCACGCTATGAGTATCCGGATGACCACCGACACTTCAGGGTAGCCCGGCGGCGAACACCGTACCTCATTCGGTACCTAGTCGGGCTGCGCGGCGACCTGCGGTGCGAGTACGTCTGCGAGCGCCCGCAGCAGCTCAGCGATTGCCTCGTGCCTGTAGTCGGCCCACAGCCCCTCCGGTCCCACCGAGACCCACGGCTGACCGGGCAGCATGGCACCATCGGGTCCCGGCAGGAACTCTTGGCAGACTCGCAGCACGTCGAAGGGGTCGCCTTCACGGTAGGCACTCGGGATCGACCAGGTCCGCTCGAATACGAAGGCGGAGGCCGTCTGGCCTCGCTGCTCTATCGTGACGCGCTCGGCCCATACCGGCGCGAATCCGGGCCAGCCCCGTCCGCCTGGCTCGATCATGCGGAATGCGGTGTCACTCGGGCTGGAGCTTCGAATCATGGGTGGATTCCTCTCGATTTCGGGTCATGCGTGCAGATGTCCGTGCAATCCGGCAGTCGCAGCCTCCGACTTCCGAGCATTTCCGGGGCAGTTCGGCGACTCAGAACTTGACCGCTGCTCAAAGAGGCCGACTGCGCCTCGAGTCGAGTGCGCCGACAGCCTGTAGCCCTCGCGTCGACTCGCCGGGTGCTTAGTGCAGTGCGCCATAGAGACGCACTGGCGCACTGAAGCACGAGTGGACTTAGTGCGTTCGGGCGCGCTCTGGCACACTGGCGCACTGAGAGCGCGAGATCAGTCAGAGGCCGCGTTGTCACCTGAGACCTCGACACTTTCTGGCAGGACACTCCAGAGGTGCGCTCTGCGTGGCCCCGGACTCCACATCACTCGATGAACGCGGTGTCCGTGATCGAGGGCAGCGCGCACCGTCCCACGCTCGAGTACCCCGCCGAGCGCCGTCTCGATCTCACGTCCGCTCATGGCCACTCCCTTGTCGTTCAGCAGACGGATGATGAGGCCAAGGGCGTGGTCGTACTGCGTCTCGGTTCGGGAGCCTCCCCGGAGCAAAAGGCGGCGGGTGTCGGGGTCGTAGTCAAGTGCCGACTCGGACAGCTCCACATCGCGACCTTCCGCCGACAGGTAGCGGGTATCGTTCTGCCGAGTCAGCATCACGATCGAGTCAGCCCAGCCCTCCAGCGTCGAGGCTCCACGGACATGCTCGCCCTGGTGACCGGCGTGGGCAGTCAGAATCACGTCGCGCGCACCGACCGTCGAACGGGCGAAGCGGTCCAGCTTCGACAGCCACGACTCGACGGCGCCGTTGTCGTTCGGATCCCCACAGCCTGCGAAGGCCTTGCTGAATGGATCCACGATCAGCGTCTCAACTGCGTATGCCCGGAGCGCGGCCCCGAGTTGAGCGAGGTCTTCGTCCCTTGTGAACGGGTTGCGCTTGCCACGCAGGTTCACGATCACCATCCGATTCCGCGGCACACCGACCTCATCGGCCCACCGAGCGAAGGTGCGTCCGGTCACCTCGAAGTTGAGGAAGCCGATGCGCGAGGTGGCCTCGATGGGCCGCACCGCCAGGGACCCCACGAACGGCTCGCCGGTCACGAGGGAGCGAGAAAGGTTCAACGAGAGAGTGGACTTACCTGCCTTGCGCTGGGCGATGAGCAACATGCCCGCGTCTCCCGGAAGGCAGGCCTCGATCCGGGGTGGAAGCTCAGCTTCAAGGTCGAGCAGATCGCCTAGTAGCCCGATGTCGAAGGGTTCCGGCGGCTGTGTCTCCGCAAGGTGGCGACGGCGAGCCTCGGCCCGGACCCGCAGCATGTTCAGTTCGTGCTCGACTGCGGCGAGATAGCCGGAGTTCACCCACTCGCCTGTGTCGCTCAACACCTCACTTCCGCCGAAGGCCCAGCGGGGACGCGGGAGGCGCTCCGAGATGGCCCCAGGCGCGGGCGGCGGCTCGCTGCGCCTCGGAACCGCTGGCATCGGAACAGAGCCGGCGGCTGGTTCGATGTAGTCAGTCAGGTCGATGGACAGCATTTCCTCCTGACCCGGTTCACGGTCCTCGGTCCCCGTCATCTCGCGCCTCCCTCCTGTCGTCCCGTCGATTGCCCGTTGTGCGGAGGTCTACCCTGCGGCCACCACCGGCTGAGGGGCGCACCCGGTCTGGTAGTTCCGCAGCGCCCAGCCCGGGACGCGGTAGATCGGCTTGGGACCGACCGGTACGGCATGAAGTCGCCCGGAGTGAATCTCCTTGAGCGCCGTGCGGTAGTTCACGCCGATGAGTTCGGCGACCTCGGTCACCGGGTAGAAGCGGTCGTTCTCGATGGTGGTCACGCCGGTCTGCCTTTCTGCTGTCTGGATGCGTTCGTCGCTTTCCAGAGTGACCGATTGCAGCGCAATGATCCAGTCTGTACCATTGCGGTATGTCAACAGCAAGCCGCAACTGGACAGCGACCCATTGGGAGCGAGAAGGCGTCCCTGGGGCCGCAGTCGTGGACCTCGACTCCCGCGTGATCTACCGGGTCACCATCGGACGTGGGAATGGCCGGGTATGGGTCAGCACACTCGACCTCGACCCTGAGATCGGAGAAGTGGAACCCGCGTCGCTGCGTCGAGTACCGCTCGCTGCGCTGGCACTGTACGTCGCGAAGTACCTCGATGCTCGGGAGAGCGAGCAGCGCGCCCTGCGGGAGGGCACAGGGAAGCCGGATGACTCGAAGCTCGTCCTAGGGATGTTCGGACCGGAGGTGCGGGTCCACGGGACTACCTACGGAGAGGTTCCCGACTCAGCAACCGTCGCGCGACTGCTCAAGGAAGGGGACACGCGTCAAACCCTTGCCGTGAAGTATGCGCGCAGCCCCAGCACTGTCTCCGACTGGATCGGTCGCGCCTACCGAGAGGTGCCCGAGATGATGCCGCCACGTCGCCCCGGTGGACGACGCCCTGCACCCAAGACCCCCGACGCCGAGTAGCGCCGGAACATCGAGGAAGGAACAACATGACGAAGGCAGGCGCTCCTCCAGGGGGCGTGAAGGCGTGCGCGTCGTGCGGTCAGCCGCGCGGCAACCAGCGCACCGGATGGGTGCCGATCACCCGAGAAGAAGCGGTCATCGGGTACACCTGCCCGATGTGTCCGACCGCCGCGGAGCCAATCCGTCGTGTCGAGACACGTCCGGGACGAGTGGTATTCCGGGCGCGGCTCGACGGTGCCA
>MKVN01000013.1:12635-19404 GCA_001898855.1 Micrococcales bacterium 73-13 | reverse complement strand
CGTCGCCTTGGTGAGCCGTTACCTCACCAACAAGCTGATAGGCCGCGAGCTCATCCCGGACCGAAATTCTTTCCACGCGGAGAGGATGCCCTCCCGCGTCGTATCCGGTATTAGACGCCGTTTCCAGCGCTTATCCCAGAGTCCGGGGCAGATTGCTCACGTGTTACTCACCCGTTCGCCACTGATCCGGAGGAGCAAGCTCCTCCTTCACCGTTCGACTTGCATGTGTTAAGCACGCCGCCAGCGTTCGTCCTGAGCCAGGATCAAACTCTCCATTAAGGCTTGGCCATCGACCTCCGGCTCGCGCAAGCGCTCGCCCGGGACCGATGAATCCGGTTGCGACCGCGACGGGGAAAACCGTCGGGCCGCGAGTTGATTCTGACTGTCCGAATGTCACTGACATTCATTCAATCCAAAGGAATCTCTACGACTGAGCGAGCTCAGCCGACGAGGTTATTTGGCATTTGACATGTGCACGCTGTTGAGTTCTCAAGGATCGGGCGCTCCTGCTGCTTCCCGTCTCCGGTAGGCCCGCAGGGCAACTTCTCCAACTTAGACCGCTGGAGCGCGCCGGTCAAACCGACACGCCGCGCTCGCGATCGAAGCTCCATCCTAGTCCCGTCCGCTCGGAGCGACAAGGCCGATCCGAGGTCCGGAGGAGGGTCACCGCTTGGTGTCCGGATCCTTCCACCGCTCAGGGCCTCCGGGCATCCGCACCGCTTGGGGCGACTCGAATACGTTACATGGAGCGCGATCGCCGGGCAAATCGGCCGGATCCCGGGCGTGTCGGGGCTCGGCGCGGCCGATCGGCCCGCTCAGCGCGTGTAGACGCCCGCGAGCGACCGCTTCCCGCGCCGGAGCACGACGATCCCGCCCGCCAGCACCGGGGCGATGACCGCGTCCTCGGCGTCGACCTTCGCGTTGTCCACGTAGACGCCGCCCTGCTGGATGACCCGCCTGGCCTCCCCGTTCGAGGCGACCAGCCCGGTCGCCACCAGCGCCTCGACGACCGAGGCGCCGGGCGAGAGCGTCGCCGTCTCGAGCTCGTCGAGCGCCGCCCGGAGCACCTCCTCCGGGAGCTGCCCGAGGTCCCCGCCGCCGAACAGCGCGGCCGAGGCCGCGATCGCCGAGCGCGTCGCCTCCTCGCCGTGCACGAGGGCCGTGACCTCCCAGGCGAGCGCGCGCTGCGCCTCGCGCCGGAACGGCTCGGCCGCGACCGCCGCCTCGAGCCGCTCGATCTCGGCGCGCGGCAGGAAGGTGAAGACCTTCAGCCGGTCGACGACGTCGGCGTCGGCCTGGTTGAGCCAGAACTGGTAGAAGCGGTACGGGGAGCACATCGCGGCGTCCAGCCAGATCGCGTTGCCCTCGCTCTTGCCGAACTTGGTGCCGTCCGAGTTCGTGATGAGCGGGGTGCCGATCGCGTGCACCGACGCGCCCTCGACCTTGTGTATGAGGTCGATGCCGGAGGTGAGGTTGCCCCACTGGTCGCTGCCGCCGGTCTGCAGCACGCAGCCGTACTGGCGGTGCAGCTGCAGGAAGTCGTCGCCCTGCAGGATCTGGTACGAGAACTCGGTGTACGAGATCCCCGCCTCGGAGTTCAGCCGGGCCGCGACCGCGTCCTTCTTCAGCATCGTGCCGACCCGGAAGTGCTTGCCGACGTCGCGCAGGAAGTCGATCGCCGAGTACTGCCCGAACCAGTCGAGGTTGTTGACGATCCGGGCCGCGCTCTCCCCCTCGAAGGAGAGGAAGCGGCGCACCTGGTCCTCCAGCCGGCCGACCCACTCCGCGACGGTCTCCCTGGAGTGGAGCGTGCGCTCCGCGGTCGGCCGCGGGTCCCCGATCAGCCCGGTCGAGCCGCCGACCAGCCCGAGCGGCCGGTGCCCCGCGAGCTGGAGCCGGCGCAGCAGCAGCAGCTGCACCAGGTTGCCGAGGTGCAGCGAGGGCGCGGTCGGGTCGAAGCCGCAGTAGTAGGTGACCGGCGGGCCGGCGAGCAGCGCCTGGAGCTCGGCCGCGTCGGTCGAGACCGCGACCAGTCCGCGCCAGAGCAGCTCCTCCCAGACGTCGGGGAACGTCGGATCGTTCTGCTGCAGCGGCTCGGGCACGGCTCCCACCGTACCGCCCACGGCAGCGGCTACGCGTCGGGCCGCGTGCGGTCGCTGATCTCCGCCTGCAGCGGCTCCTCGGCCGTCTCGACGGTCGCGGCCACCGGGGTCGAGGCGGCCCGCCTCCGGCTCCACGGCATGACGCGGCGGACCGCGTCGAGCCGGCTGGCGCGGGGCACCACGGCGAGGCCGACGGCGAGCAGCAGCGCCGCGCCGTAGAAGAAGTCGTCGACGTAGGACGGCGCGCCGGCGAGCTGCAGGCCCTTGATGCCGACCGCGAGCACGTAGAGCGCGACGATCGAGCCCCAGACGTTGAACCGGCCTCCGCGGAACTGGGTCGAGCCGAGGAAGACCGCGGTCAGCGCGGGCAGCAGGTAGGAGATGCCGATCGTCGGGTCGCCGTCGACGTAGCGCGACTGCAGCAGCGCGCCCGCGAGGCCCGCGACGACGCCGCCGGCGACGAGCGACCAGATCACGATGCGCTTCGTGTTGACGCCGGACAGCCGGGCGCCCTCCGGGTTGAACCCGACCGCGTACATCCGGCGGCCGATCGGCGTGCGCTCCAGGACGTACCAGGTGATGAGGGCCACGATGATCAGGGACCAGAACGGGATCGTGATCCCGAGGATCGGCGTCGTCGAGATGAGCTTGTAGTCCGGCGCGTTGTCGACGTAGCGGACGCGGAGGCCGCCGTTCGAGATCCACTGGATGGCGCCGAGCAGCAGCGAGTTGACACCCAGCGTCGCGATGATCGAGTCGATCCGCGCGTAGACGATGAGGACGCCGGTGACCCAGCCGACGAGGGCGCCGATGATGACGACGAGCGGGAACTGCGCCCAGATCGGCAGCCCGAGCGGTCCGAGGAAGACCGCGGTGAGCATCGCGGCGAAGCCGATCTGCGCGCCGATGGCCAGGTTGATCGCGCCGGTGACCATGGGGATGACGACCGCGACCGCAGCGAGGCCGCCGATGGCCTGCTGGTCGAGCAGCGCGATCCACATCTGCGGTCGGAGGAACTTGTCCGGGATCCACAGCGCGAACACGACGAACAGCACGACGAGCAGGTAGATCGCGCTCATGTTCCCGAAGCCGAAGAGACGGGCTACCCGCCGTCCTCGCGGCTCCAGGTAGCCGGCCTTCGAAGTCTCATCCGTCGTCGACACCGTTGTCGTCGGGATCACTGGCAGTCCTTACTCTCGTGCTGGGCTCATCGGCTATGCCAGTCGGGCTGGCCGGCGCCGCCTACGGCGACGCCGGCCAGCCCGATCGGTCGGGACAGGGCTAGTTGACGCCCCAGTTCTTCGCGTACCGCTCCTGGTAGTCCGGCACGGCGATGTAGCCGGTCTGCTCGAACTGAGCGGCGGTGTCCTTCGTGAGCAGCTTCATCATCTGCGGAGCGCTCACCGAGGGGTCCGGCCAGGTGTACGGCGTGTTCGTGATCTCACGGAACAGCTGGTCCACGACGGTCCACATGAACAGCGCGAAGTCCTCGGCGAACGTCGCGTCGGAGACGCCCTGCGCCACCTGCGTGATGTTCGGCGGGATCGACCAGGTGCCGAAGCCCTTGGTCTCGACGCCGGCGAGCTTCAGCCGGTCGGGCATGCCCACGGTCATCTCGTCGGCGGTCGCCACGTAGTACTCCGTCTGCGGGTTCGCCTCGAGGTCGCTGACGATGCGCGAGTTGTCCACGGCGATGACGTCCCCGATCGGGATGCCGAGCTCGCGGTTCGTGCAGTCGCCGCACAGCTCGCCCATCTTCTCCATGTAGCCGTCGCGCTGGAAGCCGGTGAACTCGAACTCGTTGACCGGGTAGATCACGAACTGGGTCGCCTCGCCGTTGGTGCGCACGATGGCGGCGGCGGCCATGGCGCGGCCGACCTCCTTCATGAAGTCCGGACCGTTGAAGCCGGTGGGCAGGCCGTACTCGTCGGTGTGCATGACCGAGGCCGAGGCGATCGGGATGCCGGCGTCGACGAACTTCTGCGCCTGGTTCGGGTAGAACTGCGGCTCCGCCGTGACGTTGATGATCCCGTCGTAGCCCTTCTCGAAGACTGCGGCCATGGCCGCGTCCTGCGCCTCCGGCGTGGCGCCGATCGGCTCGCGGGTGAGCTCGATGCCGGTGAGCGGGACGATCGGCTGGATCAGGTCCCACATGACGCCGGCGACCGGGGTGCCGACGTCGAGGAACGCGATCTTCAGGCCCTTCGGCAGCGGACTGGCCAGCGGCTCGTCGATGACGAGGTGCTTGTCGTCCGACTCGTACGGCGCGAGGACCGCCT
Source organism: Micrococcales bacterium 73-13 (assembly GCA_001898855.1). Taxonomy (GTDB): domain Bacteria; phylum Actinomycetota; class Actinomycetes; order Actinomycetales; family Microbacteriaceae; genus 73-13. Next base: position 15,023 of record MKVN01000013.1, on the reverse strand, counting down.
GCGCCGCGGCGAGGTCCGGCCCGGACGCCGCCGGGGCGTCGGTGCTGCCGGTGTTCGACGGGGTGGTGCCCCCCGACGAGCAGCCGGTGAGCAGCAGGGCTGCCGCACCGACGAACGCGCCGGCCGCGAGGCCGGCCTTTCGGATGTGCATGGACATGTTTCTCCTGTATGACTTCGTCGTCGTGCAGGGGCGAGCCGGATCGCCCGCCTTGCCTTCGGAAGGTAGCAGCGCCTGCGAACGATTGCCAGGCGAGCCCCGTGTGTTCGATCAATCGTTATCAGATTTAGAACCGGAGGCCGTCTGATCGCCGCGCGGGGCCGTGACGCTGCCGGAACGGACCCGCGCGACGACGGCTATCCGGCGCCCACCAGCGGCGGCGCGGGCTCGACGAGCACGACCCCCTCGGCGACGGCCTCCGGGGCGAGCGGCGCCTGGGCGGCGCGGTCGACGCCGAAGCGGAAGACGTCGGGCCGGGCGTAGTGGCCGGCGCTGTCGGCGAAGAACTTCGCGAAGGCGAGCTGCGAGAGGTCGAGGTCGGCGTAGAGCACCGCCTCGTCGTCGCGGTGCGGCGGCGAGATCCACCTCCCGGTCGGGGCGAGGAACCCGCTCTGGCCGCCGCCCACGGTCGGCGCGTCCGGTCCGGGCTCGACGCCGAGGCGCTCGACCATCTCCTCGGAGATCCGCCCCTGCACCACGACGACGTAGGCCTGGGCGCAGATCGCGTGCGCCGCCGAGAGCGTCGCGGAGTAGTGGTCGAAGTCCCCGGAGTTCGGGTCCGCGTGGGTCGCGCTGATCGCCGGCCAGGTGGCGACGTGGATCTGCTCGCCGAGGGCGATCAGCGAGTAGCGGTTGAGGTCCATGCTGTGCTCGAAGCAGATCAGGCCGCCGACGCGGGCGAAGCCGGTGTCGAGGACGAACACGTCGCGGCCGTCGCCCCGCCCCCAGACGGTGCGCTCCGCGTTCGTCGGCTGCAGCTTGCGGTGCTTGGCGACCAGGCGGCCCTCGGGCGAGAACCACGCCATCGTGTTGTACAGCGTGCCCCGGTCGCGCTCGTCGACGCCGAGGCAGACCCAGATGCCGGCGTCGCGCGCGGCCCGCGCGATCGCGTCCGCCTCGACGCTCGGGAACTCGACGGCGTTCGCGTAGAGCTCGGCGAACAGCGGTGCCGCGTACTTCGCGGTGTGCGACCAGATCCAGTGCGGATAGCCGGGCAGGAAGGTCTCCGGGAACGCGACGAGCTGGGCGCCGCCGGCGGCGGCCTCGTGGATGAGCTCGACGGTGCGGGCGACGCCGGCCCGCAGGTCGAGGAAGGGCGCCGCGGCGTGGACGGCGGCGACCCGGACGGTGCCGAGTGAGACGGTCATGGCGGGCACGCTAGCCGGCCGCCGCCGCGGCGGCTTGTCGGTTTCTGCACCGCCGGCCGGCTCAGCCGAGGCGGCGCCGACGGACCTCGGAGGGCGGGGCGCCGAACTCCCGCCGGAACAGCCGGCTGAAGTGCGGGCCGTCGTCGAAGCCCGCCTCGGCCGCGATCTCCAGGATGGCGGCGTCGTCGTGGTCCGCGCGGGACAGCAGGTCCCGAGCGCGCTCGAGCCGGCGCGCGCGGATCGTCGCGGCGACCGAGCGCCGGGAGCCCGCGAAGGCGGCGTACAGGGTGCGCAGCGACACGCCGAGCGCGTCCGCGAGGTACTGCGGTCCGAGCCCCGGCTGCGACAGCCGCCGCTCGATGATCTCCAGCGCCTCCTCGTGCAGCCGCGCGCGGCGGCTCGGCGCCGAGGCGACGTCGCGCGCCCGCGCCACCGCGAGCCGGAGCCGGTCGGCGATCAGCTCCGCGTCGTGCGCCGCCCCCGGCGCCGCGCCGAGCAGCGCGTCGCGGAGGCCGCGGGCCGCGGCGCGGTCGATCGGCCGGGCGGACGCGTCGACGACCCGCGCCTCGAGATCCTCCGCCATGTCGCCGGGCAGCAGCGCGATCGCGAAATCGAAGGCGCCGTCGCTGCCGACCCGGTAGGTCTGCGAGGTCGAGTAGACGGCGAGCTCCCCGGGCACCAGCGTCATCCGCCGGCCGTCCTGCTCGACCGTCAGCGTCCCGCGGATCGGCATCGCGACCTTGACCTGGCTCGCGCCGCGCCCGCCGGCGAGCGCCGGGGTCCTGGTGCCCATGTGAGCGCTCGCGGTGCACCGGATCACCCGGATCTCGCCGGTGCGCAGCTCCTGGATCCGCCCGTCGATGGTCTGCGAGCGCGAGGTGAACCGCAGCGGCACCAGCAGCCGCGAGACGGCGTCGGACCAGGCGGAGATCCTCGCCGAGTGCGGGACCGCGTCGGAGTCGAAGACGGTCCTGGGCTGCTGGTGTCCCATCGACCCGTCTTAGCACAATCCGCGAGCGAAGC
>MKVN01000013.1:0-12610 GCA_001898855.1 Micrococcales bacterium 73-13 | reverse complement strand
CCACGGGAAGGCCTCGCCGTCGCCGCCGGGCCCGGAGACGCCGGTGCGCGGGCCGGTGAGGTGGTCCGGCAGGACCATTCCGATGTCCGCGGGCCCGGCGATCGGCAGCTCGAGGCGCACGGCGCCGGTCGCGAGATCGGTGCCGTCGTCGGCGCCGGTGAGCCCGAGCGCGGACGCGAGCCGCGCCGGGCCGCGGGCGAGCTCCGCGTCGCCGCGCGCCGAGGGCCGGCGCAGTCGGGCGAGCTCGACGCCCTCGACGATCTCGCCGGCGCGCAGCAGCACGCCGCTCGCCTCGCCGTCCCGGCCGCACACGACGTTCGCGCACCAGTGCATGCCGTAGGTGAAGTAGACGTACAGGCGGCCGGACGGGCCGAACAGCGTCGCGTTGCGCGGGGTGCGGCCGCGGAACGAGTGCGCGCCGGGGTCCTCCCCCTCGCCGCCGTACGCCTCGACCTCGGTGAGCCGCACCGCGACGTCGTTCGCGCGCAGCACCCCGCCCAGCAGGCGCGGGGCGACGTCCATCGCGTGCGCCGCGAGCACGTCCGATCCCCCGGGCGCGAGCGGGCGCAGCGGCCGCGGGGCGGCGGCATCCGGCATGCGCTCGCGCCCGGTCAACGGCCGGCGAGGCGGTCGGCCAGGTGGCGGGTGCGGTCGGCGAGCGCGGCGAGCTGGCGCTCGACGGCGGGCCGGGCGGTGCCGGCGACGCCGGCGCGCGCGGCGATGGCGCCGTCGACCGTGAGCACGGCGCGCACGCCCGGCGTCAGGCGCGGCGAGATCGCGAGGTAGTCCTCGTCGCTCGGGCCGTCCAGCGGCAGGCCGCGCTCCTCGCAGTGGCGCACCAGCGCCCCCGCGATCTCGTGCGCCTCGCGGAACGGCACCCGCTCGCGCACCAGCCACTCGGCGACGTCGGTCGCGAGCGAGTAGCCCTCCGGCGCGAGCTCGCGCATCCGCGCGGTGTCGAAGCGCAGCGTCGCGACCATGCCGGTGAACGCCGGCAGCAGCACCTCGAGCGTGTCGACCGAGTCGAACACGGGCTCCTTGTCCTCCTGCAGGTCCCGGTTGTAGGCGAGCGGCAGGCCCTTCATGGTGGTCAGCAGCCCGGTCAGGTTGCCGATCAGCCGGCCAGCCTTGCCGCGCGCGAGCTCTGCGATGTCGGGGTTCTTCTTCTGCGGCATGATCGACGACCCGGTCGAGTAGCCGTCGTCGAGTGTCACGTAGCCGAACTCGCGCGTGCTCCACAGCACGATCTCCTCCGCGATGCGGGAGAGGTCCACGCCGATCTGCGCGGCGACGTAGGCGAACGCCGCGACCTGGTCGCGCGAGGCGGTCGCGTCGATCGAGTTCGGCTCGACCCCGTCGAAGCCGAGCTCGGCGGCGATCGCCTCGGCGTCGAGGCCGAGCGTGCTGCCGGCGAGCGCGCCGGAGCCGTAGGGCGAGCGGTGCAGGTCCTCGCGCCAGGCGACGAGCCGCTCCAGGTCGCGGTCGATCGCCCAGGCGTGCGCGAGCAGGTGGTGGGCGAGCAGCACCGGCTGCGCGTGCTGCAGGTGGGTGCGGCCCGGCATCGGCGCGTCGAGGTGCGCGGCGGCCTGGGCGGCGAGCGCGTCGATCAGGTCGACGAGCAGGCCGCCGATCGTCGTCGCGCGGTCGCGCAGGAACATCCGGATCAGCGTCGCGATCTGGTCGTTGCGACTGCGCCCGGCGCGCAGCCGGCCGCCGAGCTCCGCGCCGACGACGTCGATCAGCGCCGCCTCGAGCGCGCCGTGCACGTCCTCGTCCTCGGGGCGCGGCGTCAGCTCGCCGGACTCGATCCGGCGGCCGACCTCGTCGAGGCCGGCGTGCATCGCGGCGAGCTCGTCCTGGCCGAGGTAGCCGGCCGCGGCGAGCGCGTTCGCGTGGGCGTGCGAGCCGGCGAGGTCGTACGGCCAGAGCCGCCAGTCGAAGTGCGTCGACCGGGAGAGCCGGGCGAGCTCGGGCGACGGTCCGCCGGCGAAGCGGCCGCCCCAGAGCGAGCCCTCGTTGGTGGCGCTCATCCGCGGGCCCTCTCCAGGAGCCAGACGAGCAGGGCCTTCTGCGCGTGCAGTCGGTTCTCCGCCTCGTCCCAGACCACCGACTGCGGGCCGTCGATGACCTCCGCCTCCACCTCGTAGCCGCGGTCGGCCGGCAGGCAGTGGATGAAGATCGCGCCGGGCCGGGCGAGCGCCATCAGCTCGCGGGTGACCTTGTAGCCGCCGAGGTCGCGGATCCGCTGGAGCTTCTCCTCCTCCTTGCCCATCGAGACCCAGGTGTCCGTCACGATCACGTCGGCGCCGGCCGCCGCCTCGACGGCGTCGGTGTACAGCGTCACCGAGCCGCCGGTCGTCGCCGCGATCCGGTCGGCATCGGCGACCACGTCCTCGCGCGGCGCGTAGTCGGGGGGCGACGCGACGCGCACGTGCATGCCGGCGGTCGCGCCGGCGAGCACGTAGGAGTGCGCCATGTTCGCCCGGCCGTCGCCGAAGAACGCGAGCGTCAGGCCGGCGAGCGCGCCCTTGTGCTCCCGGATGGTGAGCAGGTCCGCGAGCAGCTGGCAGGGGTGGAAGTCGTCGGAGAGCGCGTTGACGACCGGCACCCGGGTCCCGGCGGCCATCTCCTCGAGGCCGGCCTGCGCGTAGGTGCGCCAGACGATCGCCGCGACCATCCGCTCCAGCACGCGCGCCGTGTCCGACGGCGTCTCCTTGCCGCCGAGCTGCGAGCTCGCGGTCGTGATGATGAGCGGCTGGCCGCCGAGGTCGCCGATGCCGACCTCGAAGGACACCCGGGTGCGGGTCGAGGACTTGTCGAAGATGACGGCGACCGACTCCGGACCGGACAGCGGCTTGCGGCCCCAGCGGTCGGCCTTCACCTCGGCGGCGAGCGCGAGGACCTCGGCCTGCTCCGCGGGGCTCAGGTCGTCGTCGCGGAGGAAGTGGCGGACGGTCATGACGGCCTCCCGTGCTCGGCGGCGGCGAGCGCCGCGGCGAACCGCGTCGCGAACTCCGCGACGTCGGAATCGGTGATGTTCAGCGGCGGCGCGACGCGGATCGTGTCGTCGTTCGGGGCGTTCACGATGAGCCCGCCCGCGAGCGCGGCCCGCATCACGTCTCCGGCGACCGGGGCGGTCAGCGCGACGCCGAGCAGCAGCCCCCGCCCGCGCACCCCGGCCACGAGCGGCGAGCCGATGGCGAGCACCGCCTCGGTGAGCTGCGCGCCGCGCACGACGGCGTTCTGCACCAGGCCGGCCCGCTCGATCTCGCCGAGCACGGCGTTCGCGATCGCCGTCACGAACGGGTTGCCGCCGAACGTGGTGCCGTGCTGCCCGGAGGTGAGCAGCTCGGACGCCGCGCCGAAGGTGACGAGCGCGCCGATCGGGACGCCGCCGCCGATGCCCTTGGCGAGCGCGATCGCGTCGGGCACGATGCCGTCGTGCTGGTACCCGAACCACGCGCCGGTGCGGCCGGCCCCGGTCTGGATCTCATCGACGACGAGCAGCGCGCCGTGCGCGGCGGTGAGCTCGCGCGCGGCCCGCAGGTAGCCGTCCGGCAGCGGCAGCACCCCGGCCTCGCCCTTGATCGGCTCGACGACGAGCGCGGCGACGTCCGGGCCCATGGCCGCCTCGAGCGCCTCGATCGTCGTCGGCAGGTGCTCGACGTGCGGCAGCAGCGGCTCGAACGGCTCGCGCAGCGCCGGCTTGCCGGTGATCGAGAGCGCGCCGATGGTGCGGCCGTGGAACGAGTTCTCCAGGGACAGGATCCGCGGCCGACCGGTGCGCCGGGCGAGCTTGACCGCCGCCTCGATCGCCTCGGCGCCGGAGTTCGCGAAGAACACGCGGCCCGTCTCGCCGGCCCCCGTCAGGCGCAGCAGCCGGGCGGCGAGCTCGAGCTGCGGCTCGGTGGCGAAGATGTTCGAGACGTGGATGAGCGTCGCCGCCTGCCGGCTCGCGGCCTCGACCACGACCGGGTGCGCGTGCCCGAGCGAGTTGACGGCGATGCCGGCGAGGAAGTCGAGGTACTCGTTCCCCTCCGAGTCCCAGACGCGGGCGCCCTGCCCGCGGCTGAGCTCCAGCAGCGGGCTGAACACGCCCACGATCCGATCGTCGTAGTCGCTGCGCCAGTCGTGGCTCACGCCACCACCTCCGTCCCGATCCCGGTGTCCGTGAAGATCTCCAGCAGCACCGAGTGGGGCTGCCGGCCGTCGATGACCGCCGCCTTCGAGACGCCGCCCTCGACCGCGGCCAGGCACGCCTCCATCTTCGGGATCATCCCCGACTCCAGCGACGGCAGCATCGCGCGCAGCGCCGCCGCGTCGATGTGGGCGATCAGCGAGGCGGTGTCCGGCCAGTCGGCGTACAGGCCCGCGACGTCGGTGAGCACGACGAGCTTGGCGGCGCCGAGGGCCGTCGCGATCGCGGCGGCGGCCGAGTCCGCGTTGACGTTGAGCAGCCGCCCGGTGCCCTGCTCGCGCGCGACGGTCGAGACGACCGGGACCCTGCCCGCGTCCAGCGCGGCGCGGATCGGCCCGGGGTTGACGGCGACCACCTCGCCGACCCGGCCGAGGTCCACCTCGGCGCCGTCGACGACGACGCCCTTGCGCACGCCGGTGAGCACGCCGGCGTCGCCCGGCAGCCGCACGCCGAGGTCGTCGTAGCGCTCCAGCCGCTCCGTGATGCCGGCGGCGACCTGCTCGACGAGCACCTCCCGGATGACCGGCATCGCCTCGGCGCTGGTGACGCGGTAGCCGCCGCGGAACTCGCTGGCGATGCCCTGCGCCGCGAGCGCCGCGGTGATCTGCGGGCCGCCGCCGTGCACGACGACCGGCTGCAGGCCGGCGAAGCGCAGGAACGCCATGTCCTGCGCGAAGGCGCGGGTCAGCTCCGGGTCGACCATCGCGTTCCCGCCGAGCTTCACGACCACGACCGCGTCGTGGAAGCGGTGCAGCCAGGGCAGCGCCTCGACGAGCACCGCGGCCTTCTCGGCCGCCTGCTCCGGGGTCGTGACGATCCGCACGCTGCTCGTGTCGGTGCCCACCTGTCCGTCCATCCGTGCTCCCCCGGCCTAGCTCGAGTACGCCGAGTTCTCGTGCACGTAGTCGTGCGTGAGGTCGTTCGTCCAGATCGTCGCGGTCGCCGAGCCGGCGTTGAGCCCGATCGCCAGGTGCAGCGCCCTGGGGCTCAGGTCGACCTCCGAGCGCGGCCGGTCCGGCCCTCCGGCGTGGCAGACCCGTACCCCGTTCATCGACACGTCGACGTCGTACGGATCGAACGCGGCGCCCGTCGTCCCGATCGCCGCGAGCACCCGGCCCCAGTTCGGGTCGTCGCCGAACACGGCGGCCTTGAACAGGTTGTTCCGCGCGACGCTGCGGCCGACCTCGACCGCGTCCGCCTCGCTGGCGGCGCCGGTCACCTCGATCGTGATGTCGTGGCTCGCGCCCTCGGCGTCGCGCATCAGCTGCTGCGCGAGGTCGCGGGTCAGCGCGTCGAGCGCGGCCTGGAACGCCGCCGGGTCCGGGACGACGCCCGAGGCGCCGCTGGCCATGAGCGTGACGTGGTCGTTCGTCGACATGCAGCCGTCGGAGTCGAGGCGGTCGAAGGACTGCCGCGTCGCGCCGCGGAGGTGCGCGTCGGCCTGCTCGGGGCTGAGCACCGCGTCGGTCGTGATGACCACGAGCATCGTCGCGAGCGCGGGCGCGAGCATCCCCGCGCCCTTCGCCATGCCGCCGAGCGTCCAGCCCTCCGGGCTCTCGAGCACGGCCCGCTTCGCGACCGTGTCGGTCGTCATGATCGCCTCGGACGCGGCCGTCCCCGCCTCCGGGGTGCTCGCCAGCGCCGGGACGGCAGCGCGCACGCCGTCGAGCACCCGGTCGCGGAAGGCCTGGTCGCCCTCGCCGATCAGGCCGGTGCTCGCCACCAGCACGTCGCCCGCGGCGACGCCGAGCAGCGCTGCGACGAGCTCGGCGGTCAGGTGGGTGGTCTGGAAGCCGAACGCCCCGGTGAAGCAGTTCGCGCCGCCCGAGTTGAGCACGATCGCGGCGGCCCGGCCGTCGGCGACCGCCTGCTGCGACCAGATGACCGGGTTCGCCTTGCTGCGGTTGCTGGTGAACACCGCCGCCGCCGCGTCGAGCGGCCCCCGGTTGACGACCAGGGCGACGTCGGGGCCGCCCTTCGACTTGAGGCCCGCGGCGACGCCCGCGGCCTCGAACCCCTTCGGCGCGGTGACGCTCACGGCGCGACCCCGTCCACCGTGAGGCCGGTGGCCTCGGGGAGGCCGAGCGCGAGGTTGACCGACTGGATCGCCGCGCCCGCGGTGCCCTTGACCAGGTTGTCGAGGACGGCGAACGTCGTCACCCGGCCCGCCCGCTCGTCGACGGCGATGCCGACCAGGCAGGTGTTGGCGCCGACCGTGTCCGCGCTGCGCGGCTGCGCGCCCTCCGGCAGCAGCTGCACGAACGCCTCCCCGGCGTAGGCGTCCGCGAACGCCGCCCGCACGTCCGCCGCGGTCGCGCCCGGCGCGAGCCGCGCCGCGTTCGTCGCGTGGATGCCGCGGGACATCGGCACCAGCACCGGGGTGAAGCTCAGCGTCGGGGCGGACGCGCCGGCCTTGACCAGGTTCTGCCGGATCTCCGGGTTGTGCCGGTGCGCCCCGCCGACGCCGTAGGCGTGCGCGGAGCCGAGCAGCTCGGCGGCGAGCAGGTCGGTCCGCAGCGTCCGCCCGGCGCCGGACGGACCGACGGCGAGGACGCTGACGAGGTCCTTCGCCTCGACGACGCCGGCGCGGATCGCGGGCGCGAGGCCGAGGGTGACGGCGGTGACGTTGCAGCCGGGGACGGCGATGCGCCGCGCACCCCGGAGCGCCTCCCGCTGCTTCGAGCCGTCGGCGAGGACGAGCTCGGGCATGCCGTAGGTCCAGGCGCCGAAGTGCTCGCCGCCGTAGTACTCGGCCCAGTCCTCCTCGGACTCGAGCCGGTGGTCGGCGCCCGCGTCGACGACGAGGGTCGAGGCCGGCAGCGTCGCGGCGATCTCGCCGGAGCGGCCGTGCGGCAGGGCGAGGAGCACCACGTCGTGGCCGGCGAGCACCTCCGGGGTGGTCTCCTGCAGGGTCAGGTGGGCGAGCGAGCGCAGGTGGGGCTGGTGCGCGGCGAGCGGCGACCCGGCGTTCTGATGCGCCGTCACCGTGGTGACGTCGAGATCCGGATGGGCCGAGAGCAGCCGGAGCAGCTCGCCGCCGGCGTAGCCGCTCGCGCCGGCGACGGCGACCGAGAGGGGCATGGTGACAACCTTAGGTTCTGGGCGTGGACGGGTCCTGCGCGGGGCCCGAGGCGCCGGCTCTCGCCTGCGCTCGACCCCGGGGTCGGCGACGCGCGTGGCACGCGGGAGCGTGCGGGGAGACGCGCCGCCTAGCCTCGGCGCACGCGACGACGCAGCACGGCGCGCTCGACGGCGCGGTCCACGGTGCTGCTGGCGATGGTCACGCGAGCAGTGTAGCGGCTCGGGACCGCGGCCGTCGACCGGCCGGCGGATCGCCGTCCGCTCCCGCGCTACCCGGATGCCGCCGTCGCTCAGTAGGTTGGGTGCTGCAACCCCTCAGAACGGAGCCCCGATGGCCGACCTCAGCGACCTCATCGAATCCATCCCGATCGGCGACATCGCCAAGCAGCTCGGCGTGCCGGAGAGCGAGGCGGCCTCCGCGGTCGCCCAGGCGGTCCCGACCATCCTCGCCGGCATGCAGGCGAACGTCGACGACGGCGGGGCGGGCTCGCTCGAGGCCGCGCTCGGCAAGCACGAGGGCAAGCTCACCGGCAAGGTCGGCCTCGACGACATCGACACGGCCGACGGCCGGAAGATCGTCCAGAACGTGCTCGGCGGGAACGCGGACGCGGTCGCCGCGAAGGTCGCCGACGCGAACCCGTCCTCCTTCGTCAGCAAGGACCTCATCATGAAGATCCTGCCGATCGTCGCCCCGATCGTGATCGCGTTCCTCGCGAACAAGTTCCTCGGCAAGAAGCAGGAGTCCGTCGTGCCGCAGGCGCAGCAGGAGTCCTCCGGCGGCCTCGGCGACCTGGTCGGGGACGTGCTCGGCGGGCTGACCGGCGGCGGCCAGGCCGCCTCGGGCGGCGCGGCGGCCTCGGGCGGCGGGATCGGCGACCTGATCGGCGGGATCCTCGGCGGCGGAGGCGGCCTCGGCGGGCTGCTCGGCGGGGGCGCGCAGAGCGGCGGAGGCGGCGGCTTCGACCTCGGCGGACTGCTCGGCGGGCTCGGCGGACTGCTCGGCGGCGGCACCAAGTAGGCCGCCCCCGCGGGCGGGGACGATCAGGCCCGCGAGAAGAACCGCGCGGCCTTGCCGGCCCAGAGCAGCAGGATGCCGAGGATCGCGACGACGAGGCTGATGACGCCGGCGAGCACGGAGCCGTTCACCAGCGCGACCACCGCGCCGATGAGCGAGAGCACGAGCCAGATCGTCACGAGCGCCCGGGCGAGGCGGCTGCCGCGCAGCAGGCCGCCGGCGATGAGGAACCCGATGACGCCGAAGACGATCGATACGATCCCGTTCCACAGGACGCCGAGCCCCCAGCCGAGGTCGATGATGATCGCGGGGATCCAGAGCGCGAGCACCGAGAGCACGCCGAACACGACGTCGAGCAGCGCCCAGATCCAGATGATGACGGCGACGAGCGTGACGCCGCCGGGACGCTGACCGGCCATCCGACCCTCCAAGTGCTCGACTGCGCCAAGACTAGCGGGATCGCACCGCGCCGGCGCGCTCGTCCCGCCGGGCCGCCCCGGACCCGGCTCCGGCGCGCCGGTAGGCTTGTGCCTCGTGTCCAAGGTCCTCACGAGCCTCCCCGTCGGCGAGAAGGTCGGCATCGCGTTCTCCGGCGGTCTCGACACCTCGACGGCCGTGGCGTGGATGCGCGCCAACGGCGCGATCCCCTGCGCCTACACCGCCGACATCGGCCAGCCCGACGAGCCGGACATCGCCGGGGTGCCGGACCGCGCCGTCCGGTACGGCGCCGAGCTCGCGCGGCTCGTCGACGTCCGGCGGCAGCTCGTCGAGGAGGGCTTCGCGGCGCTCGCCTGCGGCGCGTTCCACATCCGCACCGGCGGCCGGACCTACTTCAACACCACGCCGCTCGGCCGCGCGGTGACCGGCACCATGCTGGTGCGCGCGATGCAGGAGGACGGCGTCTCGATCTGGGGCGACGGCTCGACGTACAAGGGCAACGACATCGAGCGGTTCTACCGCTACGGCCTGCTCGCGAACCCGGCGCTGCGCATCTACAAGCCGTGGCTCGACGCCGCGTTCGTCGCCGAGCTCGGCGGCCGCACCGAGATGAGCCGGTGGCTCGTCGCGCACGGCTACCCCTACCGCGACGCGACCGAGAAGGCCTACTCGACCGACGCGAACATCTGGGGCGCGACGCACGAGGCGAAGGACCTCGAGGAGCTCGGCACGAGCATGGACATCGTCGAGCCGATCATGGGCGTCGCGCACTGGCGCGACGACGTCGCGATCGCCCCCGAGGAGGTGACGGTCGGCTTCCGCGCCGGCCGCCCGGTCTCGCTGAACGGCGTCGCCTACGACGATCCGGTCGCGCTCGTGCTCGAGGCGAACGCGATCGGCGGGCGGCACGGGCTCGGCATGTCCGACCAGATCGAGAACCGCATCATCGAGGCGAAGTCGCGCGGCATCTACGAGGCGCCGGGCATGGCGCTGCTGCACATCGCCTACGAGCGGCTGCTCACCGCGGTCCACAACGAGGACACGCTCGCGAACTACCACGCGGAGGGGCGCCGGCTCGGCCGGCTGATGTACGAGGGCCGCTGGCTCGACCCGCAGTCGCTCATGCTCCGGGAGTCGCTGCAGAAGTGGGTCGGCTCGGCGGTGACCGGCGAGGTGGTGCTGCGGCTGCGCCGCGGCGACGACTACACGATCGTCGACACCCGCGGCCCGGCGCTGTCCTACGCCCCGGAGCGGCTGTCCATGGAGCGGGTGGCGGACGCCGCGTTCGGCCCGGAGGACCGGATCGGGCAGCTCACGATGCGCAACCTCGACATCGCGGACTCGCGCACCCGGCTCGAGCAGTACACCGAGCTCGGCATCATCGGGGGCGAGACGGCCGAGCTGGCCTCGGACGTCGTCCGCCCGGCCGAGCTCGACCGCTGACCGCGCCGGAGCCGATCAGGATCCCGACGAGCACCAGCGCGATGCCGGCCCACTGGGGCCCGCCGAGGCGCTCGCCGGCCGCGAGCACGCCGAGCAGCACGCCGGTGACGGGGTTCAGCAGCCCGACGATCCCGACCGTGCCGGCCGGCAGGTGCGCGAGGCCGGTGAACCAGGCCCAGTAGGCGAGCCCCGTGACGACGAGCGTGACGTAGGCGTACCCGGCGACGCCGAGCCAGCCGACGGGCGGCGGCGCGCCCTCGACGACGAGCGCGGCGGCGGCGAGCACGATGCCGCCCATCGCGAGCTGCCAGGCCACGACGTCGATCGGCCGCGGCCCGTCCGCCCAGCGCTGGGCGAGGACCGAGGCGATCGCGTTGAGCAGCATCGCGACGAGGGCGGCCAGGACGCCCCACCAGTCGAGGCCGCCGGTCGTGATGCCGACGACGAGGATGACGCCGCCGATGCCGAGCGCCGCGCCGAGGGCGAACCTCGCCGTCGGCCGCGCGCCGGTCAGCGCCCAGGCGAAGCCAGCGAGCGCGACCGGCGCGAGCGCCATCACCGAGGTGACGATGCTCGACGGCAGCAGCTGGGCGGCGAGGTAGGCGAGCGTGAAGAAGCCGAGGACGTTGAGCGCGGCGAGCACCGCGGAGCGCCACCACCAGGCGCCGCGCGGCAGCCGGCGGGAGAGCGCCAGGAGCAGGAGGCCGGCGGGCAGCGCTCGCCACGCGGCGCCCCACAGCGGCGAGTCGGCCGGGAGGGCATGGCTCGTCACGAAGTAGTAGGAGCCCCAGGCGATCGGTGCGATCGCGGTGACGAGCACCCAGCGCCACCCGGCCGCCGCGGGGCGCGCGAGGGCCGCGGGCGGGGTCGCCGCGGTGCCGCCCGCCCGCGCCGGTCCGGTGCTCAAGGGGCGTGCAGCCCGACCCAGGCGAGCGGCCGGTCGGCGTGGTCCTGGTACCCGGGCGGGGCCTGGTCGGCCGGCAGCGAGGAGAACGCGATGACCGCGCCGGAGACGGCGCCGTCCTTCCACGCCATGAGGCGGCCGCCGGGGAACTTCGGGTCCGATCCGTCGGCCGGGGCGAAGCCGGATGCCGCCGCGATCGACGCGACCGCGTCCACCAGGTCGGCGTCGGGGTGCCGCCAGACGGCGATCGCGAACCGGTCGCCCTGCGAGTAGCTGCCCGAGGTGTCCTGGTAGTCGCAGTGCCCCGGCGGCAGCGGACCGGTCAGGCCGAAGTCCTCGACGCGCAGCTCGATCGGGCTCATGCCCGGCACCTCCGGGCAGGGCGGCTCGGCCGGCCGCGGCGCGCAGCCGACCAGCGGCAGGGCCGCGACCACGGCCAGGACGGCGACGGCGCGGCGCGCGCCCGGCACGCCGGCTCGCCGTCGCGATCGCCGCATCGGCTCAGTTCACGACGCCGACGTGCGCGCCGCCGCGGTGCTCGCCGCGCTCGACGGCGTCGACGATCGCGACCCCGAGGTCCGCGCCGGACAGCGTCGACTCGTGGCCGCCGATGGAGACCTCGCCGCCGACCCGGTAGACCCCCGTCCGCTCGCCGGGCGCGTAGGCGCCGAACACCGCGGCCGGGCTCACGAACGTCCAGTCCAGGCCGGCGGGCGCCGCCGACTGCAGCCAGTCGAGCACGTCGACGGCCTCGAGCGCCTCGGCGCGGTACGGCCAGTCGGCCGGGATCGACTCGGCGAAGCGCGGGCCGCCCTCCGACTCGCGCAGCCCGTTGAAGCCGCCGACGACGATCAGCCGCTTGCCCGCGGCCGTCGCGGCGTCGGCGATCCCCCGGTAGACCTCGACGAGGCGGCCGGCCATGTCGCCGCGCGGCGAGAGCGCCGCGACCACGGCGTCGGCGTCGGCGATCGCGGCCGCGACGACCGCGGCGTCGTCGCCGGCGCCCTGCACGTACGCGACGCCGGCGACCGGCTCGGCCGGGGCCCGGCGGCTCACGACGGTGACGGCGTGGCCGCGCGACGCGGCCTCCGCGACGACGTGGCCGCCGACGTATCCGGTGCCGCCGATGACGGTGATGGTGGTGCTCATGCTCTGGGTCCCCTCCGAACTGCTTGGACGACGTCCTCCGGCTCAGCGCCGGAGCCGTCCGCGGTATTCCCGCGCCGACGCGACGGAGGCCGCGGGCTCCGGTCAGTCGCGGATGGCCGCGCCGAACCGCTCCGCCGCGGCCGCCACGCCCGCGAGCTTCGCCTCGGTCGCCTCCGCCTGCGTGAGCGTGCGGTCCGGCGCCCGGAAGCGGAGCGCGAAGGTCAGCGACACGGCGCCGTCCGCGACGCCGGGGCCGCGGTACTCGTCGACCAGGCGGGCGTCCTCGAGCAGCGGGCCGGCGCCGGCGACGAACGCGGCGAGCAGCTCGCCGACGACGGTGCCGGCCGGCACCAGCAGCGACACGTCCTGGGTCGCCGCCGGG
>MKVN01000012.1 GCA_001898855.1 Micrococcales bacterium 73-13 | reverse complement strand
AGGCCGCGCTCGACCTCGCCGCCGAAGTCGGCGTGGCCCGGGGTGTCGATGACGTTGATGGTCACCGGGCCGTCGGTCGCGTGCCGGCCGGAGTACTCGATCGCGGTGTTCTTCGCGAGGATCGTGATGCCCTTCTCGCGCTCGAGGTCGTTCGAGTCCATCGCGCGCTCCTCGACGTGCGCGTGCTCACCGAACGAGCCGGTCTGCCGCAGCATCGCGTCGACGAGCGTCGTCTTCCCGTGGTCGACGTGGGCGACGATCGCGACGTTGCGCAGGTCGGTGCGATGGGCGAGCGCCATGGAAGGGACCCCTCGGGCGGTGAGAACAGGACGGTCCAGTCTACTAGCGCCCCCTGAGCACCCCGGACCGACCATGGATCCGTCGGCGACGAGCCCGTTCGAGCCCTTCCCTGCCCGAAGGACGACGGACCGGCGGAGTCGGAGAGGCGTCAGCCGTGGGTCGGGGCGGGATCGGGGGCGACCAGGGAGTCGGCGTCGTGCTGGTTCAGCCAGGCGTAGAACGGCGCGATACGGCGGATGCGCTCGTCGCGGTCCTCGAACCTCGCCTGCTCCTCCATGTCGAACAGGTTCCCCGACTCGCGGGAGACGCGCTGCACCGTCGTCGCGCGCTCGCGGCGCAGCGCCTCGTACACCTGCAGCGCCGCGCCGACGCCGGCCGAGTCGACCCCCTCGAGCGCGGCCGCGAGCGCGAAGCCGTCCTCGATGGTCTGGTTCGCGCCCTGCCCGAGATGGGGCAGCATCGCGTGCGCGGAGTCGCCGAGCAGCGCGACCCGGCCCTCGGTCCAGCCCGGCAGCGGCGCACGGTCGAAGAGGCCCCAGAGGAAGGTGTGCTCGATCCGGTCGATCAGGTCGTGGATCACGGGGTCCCAGCCGGCGAACGCGTTCGCCAGCTCGCGCGGGTCGCCAGGCGCGCTCCAGGAGTCCCGCTCGCCGCCGAGCGCCGGCACCACCGCGACGATGTTGATGAGCCGGTCGGCGCGCACCGGGTAGACGAGGAAGTGCCGGCCCGGCCCGATCCAGAGCTTCGACGTGCCCCACTCCCACATGTCCTCGGAGTCGACCGGGACGAGCGCGCGGTAGGCGGCGGTGCCGGAGGGCACCGGGGCGTCGACGAAGCCGAGCTCGGAGCGCACCACCGAGTGGATGCCGTCGGCGCCGATCACGGCGTCGGCGCGGTAGGTCGCGCCGTGCTCGAACGTCAGGTCGACGCCGTCCCCGTCCTGCGCCAGGCCGGTCAGCCGGTGGCCGGTGCGGATGGCGGACTCCGGCACGGCGGTGCGCAGCACGTCGATGAGGTCGGCGCGGTGCACGCCGAACACCCGCATCCGCCCGGTCGCCCCGGGCGGGCGCAGCATGGAGATGAACGAGCCGTCCTCGCGCAGCTGGTAGTAGCCGTTGCCGAGGCTCGAGCCGATCGCCTCGAGCCCCTCGATGAGCCCGAGGCGCTCCAGCAGCGACCAGCCGTTCGAGGCGAGCGCGACGCCCGCGCCGACCTCGCCGAGCTGCGGCGCCTGCTCGAAGACCTCGGCCTCGACGCCGCGCCGCCGCAGGGCCGCGGCAGCGGTGAGGCCGCCGATCCCGGCTCCGATGATCGCGACCCTGATTCCGCTCACCATGACGCTCCTTCGCATCCGAGATGCCAGGGTACATCGGTCGGGGCGCGGGGACGGCGGCGGGCGGCCGGCGCTAGAGCAGCCCGGCGCCGGGGATCGCGGCAAGCAGGGCCCGCGTGTAGTCCGTCGCGGGCGAGGCGAACACCTGATCGACGCGCTCGGCCTCGACGACCCGGCCCCGCTCCATGACGACCACGTTGTCCGCGATCACGCGCACCACCGCGAGGTCGTGGGTGATGAACAGGTAGGTCAGTCCGAGCTCCGCCTGCAGGTCGGCGAGCAGGTCGAGCACCTGGGCCTGGACGAGCACGTCGAGCGCGGAGACCGCCTCGTCGAGCACCACGATGTCGGGCTTGAGCGCGAGCGCCCGTGCGATCGCGACCCGCTGCCGCTGACCGCCGGAGAGCTCGTTCGGGTAGCGGGTGAGCACCGTCGTCGGCAGCGCGACCTGGTCGAGGACCTCGAGCACCCGCGCCTTGCGCGAGGCCTGGTCGCCCACGCCGTGCACGCGCAGCGGCTCGCCGACGGTGTTCCCGATGTTGTGCAGCGGGTCGAGCGAGCCGTACGGGTCCTGGAACACCGGCTGCATGCGACGGCGCAGCGCCAGCAGGTCGGCCCCCTTCTTCTGCGCGATGTCCTGGCCGTCGACCAGGATGCGGCCGTCGGTGATGTCCTCCAGGCGCAGCAGGAGCTTCGCGGCGGTCGACTTCCCGGAGCCGGACTCGCCGACGATCGCGGTCGTCGTCCCCCTCGCCACCGAGAACGAGACCCGGTCGACGGCGGTGAACGGGACCGAGCGCGGGCCGCCGGTGCGGATCTTGAAGACCTTCGTGACGTCCTGGAACTCGATGACCGGGGACTCGGACGGCGAGCCGTCGGGACGCGCCGCGCGCTCCTCGACCCGGGCCGGGCGCGCTTCGGGATCCTCGAGCGGCAGGCGCTTCGAGGACTGGATCCGCTTGGAGGACAGGCTGGGCGCCGCGGAGATGAGGCGCTGCGTGTAGGGATGCCTCGGGTCCCGGAGCACCTCGAGCGACGGCCCCGACTCCACGATGCGTCCGCGGTGCATGACGATGACGTTCTCCGCCCGCTCCGCGGCGAGCCCGAGGTCGTGCGTGATGAAGATGACCGCGGTGCCCCGCTCGGCGGTCAGCGAGTCGAGGTGGTCGAGGACGCGCTTCTGCACGGTGACGTCGAGCGCGGAGGTCGGCTCGTCGGCGATGAGCAGCCTCGGGTCGGCGGACAGGCCGATGCCGATGAGGACGCGCTGGCGCATGCCGCCGGAGAACTCGTGCGGGAACTGCTTGAGCCGCTGGTCGGCGTCCGCGAGCCCGGCCTCCCGGAGCACCTGGACGGTCTGCCGCTTCACGTCGCGCCGCGAGCGGGCGAGCCCGTTCGCCTTGATCGTCTCGCCGACCTGGAAGCCGATGCTCCACACCGGGTTGAGCGAGTTCATCGGGTCCTGCGGGACCATGCCGACCTTGCGGCCGCGCACTTTCTCGATCTCGCCCTTCTTCAGCCGGGTGAGCTCGACGCCCTCGAACTGGATCGAGCCGCCGGTGATGCGGCCGCTGCCCGGCAGCAGCCGGTTGATCGCCAGCGCGGTGGTCGACTTGCCCGAGCCGGACTCGCCGACGATCGCGATCGTCTCCCCCGGGTACACGTCGAAGGAGACGCCGCGCACGGCCGGGACGATCCCGTCGGCGGTCTTGAAGGCGACCTGGAGATCCTTGACCGACAGCAGCGGCCCGCCCGCGGGCGCGGCGGGGCTCGCCGGGGCGGCGGCCATCGCCTCGTCGCCGCCCTGCGCCTCTCGAACGGTCATCGCTGCGCCCGCGCCTTCGGGTCGAGCGCCTCGCGCACCGTCTCGCCGAGCATGATGAACGCGAGCACCGTGGCCGACAGCGCGATCGACGGGTAGATGAGCGTCATGGGGTTGGTGCGCAGGTCGACCTGCGCCGCGGAGATGTCGTTGCCCCAGGACATGTAGATGTTGTTCGGCAGGCCGACGCCGAGGAACGAGAGCGTCGCCTCGGCGGTGATCGCCGCGGCGAGGCCGACCGTCGAGATGACGATGACCGGCGCGATCGAGTTCGGCATCACGTGCAGGAACATCGTGCGCACCTTCGACAGGCCGAGCGCCTCGGAGGCCATCACGTAGTCGAACTGTTTGACCCGCAGCACCTCGGATCTCAGGATGCGCGCGGTGGCCGGCCAGCTGAAGAATCCGATGGCCAGCGCGATGATCCAGATGTTCCGGTCGTGCAGGAACATCGACATGATGACGACCGCCGCGAGGATGTACGGGATCGCGAAGAAGATGTCGCCGATGCGCATCAGGAACGAGTCGAGCCACCCGCCGAAGTAGCCGGCGAACGCGCCGAGCACGATGCCCATGACCGCGACCATGACCGTCACGATGACGCCGACCGAGAGCGACGTCGAGGTGCCGTGCACGATGCGCGAGAACACGTCGCACCCCTGCTTCGTGAAGCCGAGCGGGTGCCCGGGCTGCGGACCCGCGTTCGAGTTCGCGAGGTAGCAGTCGTTGTTCGGCGGCACCTGGGTGAAGACGCCAGGGAACAGCGCGACGAAGACGATGAAGACGATGAAGACGGCCGAGATCCAGAACATCCAGCGGCCCCGCAGGTCGCGCCACGCGTCGAGCCAGAGGTTCGACTTGCGGTCGCTGACGCGCACCGCGTCGACGGCGCCGAGGCCCCCCTCGTCGACCTCGGCCACGTATCGCGGCGCCTGCCGCACCGGATTACTTCTTGACATAGCGGATCCTCGGGTCGAGCACGCCGTAGAGCAGGTCGATGAGCAGGTTCACGAAGACGTAGACGATGACCAGGATGGTCACGATGGAGACGATCTCCGGGGTGTCGTGCCGGTTGATCGCCTTGAACAGCTCGTTGCCGACGCCCGGGACGTTGAAGATGCCCTCGGTGACGGTCGCGCCGACGATGAGGATGCCGAAGTCGGCGGCGAGGTTCGTCGTGACGGGGATGAGCGAGTTGCGCAGCACGTGGACCGGGACCACCCGGCGCGAGGGCAGGCCCTTGCCGTAGGCCATCCGGACGAAGTCCGCCTGGCTGGTCTCGATCACGGAGCCGCGGGTGAGCCGGACGACATAGGCCATGTTCAGCGCCGCGAGCACGATCGCGGGGAGTATCAGATCCGACCATGGGGCGCCCTGGCCCACGGTTGGTCGGAACCAGCCGAGCTCGATGCCGAAGAACCACTGCGCGACGAAGGCGAGCACGAAGACCGGCAGCGAGATCAGGATGAGCGTGACGATGAGCGCCGCGTGGTCGAAGATGCCGCCCTTGCGCAGCCCCGAGATGAGGCCGGCGGTGACGCCGACGACGAGCTGGATGATCACGGCGAGCAGTGCGAGGCGCAGCGTCGTCGGGAAGGTGCGGATCAGGATCTCGTTGACCGACTGGCCGTTGAACGTCGTGCCGAGGTTGCCCTGGAACACGTCGCCGAGGTAGAGGAAGTAGCGGGTGAAGAAGTTCTGGTCCAGGTGGAACTTGGCCTCGAGGGCGGCGATCTGCGCCTCGGTCGGGGTGCGGTCGCCGAACATCCGCAGCACCGGGTTCCCGGGCATCGCGAACACCATCGCGTAGATGAGGAACGTGGACCCGAGGAATACCGGGATCCCCTGGAGGACTCGCCGGACGATGTACCAGGCCATGTCGTTTCGATTCGCCTACCGGGCTTCGGGATAGGCCGTGGGGCGGCGCTGCGCGCCGCCCCACGGTCTGTGAGTGACTCGAACCTTACCCGGCCGCGGCGCGGACCGCCTTCTTCGCGTCGTTCACCTCGGTGCGCAGGCCCGCGAAGTCGGGGTACGGGAGCCCCGCCGCGTCGATGCCGAGCACGTTCTTGATCGAGTTGACCGTCGCGTCGACCCACTCCTGGTGGCCGCCGTCGGCGTTGTAGGCGAGCTGGAAGGTGCCCGACCACGGGGAGATGGCGTCCGCCTGCTTCCAGAGCTCGACCGCCTTGTCCGGGTTGTAGTCGAGGACCTCCGAGCCGGGGATGCTGTCGCTCCAGCCCGCGATGACCGGCGAGGTCCAGTCCTTTGCCGGGGTGCGCGTGCCCTGGAAGATCACGTCGGTGATCTCCGGGCGGTTGATCGCCATCGACAGCGCGGCACGGCGCAGCTTGCCCTCCTCGCCGGTGAAGTGCGGCGCGCCCTCCATGATCGTGAAGGACTGGAAGACCGCGATGGCCTGCTCCACGGCGCGGTCGCCGAGGTCCTTCTTGAAGGTCGCGAGCGCGCTCGCCGGGACCTGGTCGAGGATGTCGAGGTTGTCGCCGAGCAGGTCCGCATACGCCGCGTCGAGCGAGGTGTAGACCACGAGGTCGACCTGGCTGTTGGCCGGCTTGCGCGGGCCCGAGTAGCTCGGGTTCGGCACCAGCGAGATCCGGCTGTCGTGGATCCAGCTGTCCGGGGCGATCTGGTACGGGCCGTTGCCGATCGGCGCCTGGCCGAACGCGTCGGGGTCCGCGAAGAACGACTCGGGCAGCGGCATGAAGACCGTGTAGCCGAGCGAGACCGGGAAGTCCGCCTGCGGGGCGACGAGGTCGACGGTGAACGTCGTGTCGTCGACGACCTTCAGGGCGAGGGTGTTCTCGCCGCCGTCCGGGGAGTAGCCGTCGATGTTCGCGAACCACCACTGGTTGAGCAGCTCGGGGTCGGAGGCGCCCCACTGCCAGGCCTTCACGAAGGAGTCGGCCGTGACCGGGCTGCCGTCGGCGAAGGTCTGACCGGACTTGATCTTGATCGTCCAGTGCTGCGAGTCGTCGGACTCGATCGACTCGGCGACGTCGTTGTGGTACGAGCCGTCCGCCTCGTAGTAGACGAGGCCGGCGAAGATGTTGTTGAGGACGAGGCCGCCGCCGACCTCGTTCGTGTTCGCCGGGATGAGCGGGTTCTCCGGCTCGTTCCAGTGGGCGGTCACGGGGCTGCCGTCGGCCTTGGTGACCTGCTCGAGCAGCGGCCAGCTGTCCCAGCCGAACTGGACGTTCTGGACCTTGCTGGAGAAGCCGCCCGCGAGCGAGGAGTACCACAGCGGGATCGCCGGGAGGTCCTGGAACAGGATCTCCTGCGCCTGGCCGAAGTACTTCGTCTGCTCGTCGAAGGAGGACGCGGTCAGACCCTTGTTGATGAGGTCGTCGAACGCCGGGTTCGAGTAGAGCGCGTCGTTGGAGCCGGAGCCCGTGAGGTACAGCGCGGTCAGGATGTTGGCCTGCGACGGGTAGTCGAACTGCCAGCCGGTGCGGAACGCGTTGGGGTAGGCGAGCGAGGCGGGACCGCTGTCGGTGGCGGTCGGCGTCGGTGTGCCGCCGGTCGAGCAGCCAGCGAGCGCGAGGGCGGCGGCCGCGGTGCCCGCGGCCAGGCCCAGCGCGAGGCGCTTGTTCTTCACTGTGATGTACCTCCTGTTGGAAGGGTGCGGGACCGCGGTGCACACGGGGCCGCTCAGATCTGATGATTCTCGTCTTGCTGACGAGTCGCCATTGCGAGATAGGCGAAAACGTTACCTGCCGGTGATATCCGTTGTAGAGATCCTCAACCCTCGACCAGGCTGTACGGCGCCCAGGCCCAAGGATTCCACAACGCGCCCCGACCGTCGGCGGCCGGATCGACGTGATCGATGAGGCGATGGAACCAGCCGACCAGCGTGGTCGGCGCATCGCCCTCCGGGATCTCCCGGCGGTCGGCTCCGATGCTGCCGAGCACGCCGCGCAGCGACTCGCTCCAGGCGACCTGGACGAGGTCGAGCGCCCCGATCGAGAGCGCCTGGACGGCGTCGGCGGCCGTCGTCAGCTCGTGCAGCTCGATCCGCTCGAAGGTCGGGGCCCTCGGGCCGGTGTAGGCGTCGTTGACGACGAGCTCGACCCGGTCGGCCTCGACCGCCGCGAGCCGGTACGGCCCGCTCGCCGGCAGCGGGTCGGAGCCGGGGGCGAAGGCCTCCCGCCACGCGCGCGCGAGCTTCGCGAGCCCGGCCGCGTCCCCGTCCTCGGCGGCCGCGATCGCCGCGATCACGTCGTCCTTGGCGGCCTCGGGCGAGGAGCTCCCGAAGGCGCGCTCGGCGAGCGCGTGCGCGGGCAGCGGCGCGCGGAACGCCTCCCGCCACGACTGCCCCGCCGAGGAGAGCTCGACGTCGACCGACTTCCGGTCGGCGCTCAGGCGCACGTCGGCGACGCCGGCGAGGGCGGCGTCCGGCGTCGCGCCGAACGACGCGCCGGCGAACGGCTCGGCTCGGGCGGCCCAGTCCAGCAGCAGGTCGACGCCGTCGATCCCGACGCCGTCGGACCACGCGAGGCCGTCGGCGACCGTGAAGCGCACCGTGAGCGGGTCGTCGCCGACGACCGCGACGGCGCCGAAGCCGGGGTCCGCGATGCTCGCGCCGTCCGCGTCCGCGTAGGAGAAGCCGGCCAGCGTCGCGGCGCCGACCAGCGTGTCCGCGGCCGTGGCCTCCGGGGCGAACGGGCCGACGCCGGTGTACGCGACGTCGAGCCCGACGTCGACGACCGACTCGTCGATGACGCTCGACTGGGTGGCGGAGCAGCCGGCCAGCGCGAGCGCCGCCAGCAGGGCGATCGCTGCGGAACCGCTCCGACGATGCATACCGACCAAGTTAGCGTTCTAGGCTCGCAGGCATGCCGAGACGGAGGATCGCCTGGGAGCTCGTGATCGTCCTCGGCCTGTCCCTCGGGCAGTCGGCGGTGTACTCGATCGTCGCGATCGTCAACCGGTCCACCCGCGAGCAGCCGCTGGCCCAGCAGACCGCGACGCTGAACCCGGTGCTCGACAGCCGCGAGATCTTCGACCTCGTCTATCAGCTGCTCGGCATCGCGTTCGACCTGATGCCGGTGCTGCTGGTGTGCTGGCTGCTGTGGTCGGCGACCCGGCCGCACCTCGGCCGGCTCGGCGTCTCGTTCGACCGGCCGGCGCGCGACGCCGGATGGGGTGCGGTGCTCGCGCTCGCGATCGGCGCCGGCGGGCTCGTCGTCTATCTCGCGGGCCGCGCGCTCGGCCTCACGGTCGCCGTGAACCCCGCCGGGCTCACCGATCACTGGTGGACGGTCCCGATCCTGCTGCTCTCCGCCGGCCGCGCGGCGATCCTGGAGGAGGTCGTCATGATCGGCTACCTCTTCGCGCGGCTGCGCGACCTCGGGTGGCGCACCTGGCCGATCATCCTGCTCTCGGCCGTCATCCGCGGGTCGTACCACCTGTACCAGGGCTGGGGATCGTTCGTCGGCAACGTCCTGATGGGCGTCGTCTTCGGCTGGATCTACGCGCGCTGGGGACGCGTGCTGCCGCTCGTCGTCGCGCACTTCCTGATCGACGCCGCGGTGTTCGTCGGCTACCCCTTCGTCGCGGCCGCGTGGCCGGCGCTGTTCGGGCTGCCGGGGTGATCCGGGCTGCGCGTCACGGGCGCCGCGCGCTCCCGTACGCCATGTAGTGCCAGGACGCGGGGACGATGCGGTCGAGCAGCGCCTGGTCCGCCCGGGCGAGACGGTCGCGGGCCCGCTCGCTCGTGCCGAGCACGGCGAGCACGCCGCCGACGTGCAGCTCGACGTCCGTGAAGCGCTCGGCGAGCAGGCCGCGCAGGCGGCGCAGCGTCAAGTACTGCCAGGTGCGGGCCCGGCGGACGCGATAGGCGATCGCCCGGGCGGCCCGGTGCAGCCAGCCGCCGCGGAGGTTCTCCGCCCAGAGCACGACGCCGCCGGGGCGCAGCGCCGCGCGGACGGCGTCGAGCGCGGCCGCGGGCAGCGCCGGGTCCGCGCCGCCGAGGCCGCCGAGCACCGACTTGAAGACGACGACGTCGAAGGCCTCGTGGAACGGGAGCCCGGAGGTCAGGTCGAGGTCGCGGTACTCGATCCGGTCGGCGACGCCGTAGCGCTCGTGCAGCGGGCGGGCGAGCCGCTCGGTCTCGCCGAGGTTCGAGGTGACGACTCGGTGCCCCTTCAGCGCGAGCCAGAGCGACGGGCCCGCCGGGCCGGCGCCGACCTCGAGCACGTCGAGCGGCCCCTCCGGCAGCCGGGCGAGGACGCGCTCCCAGGCGTCGATCGCGGGGGCCCAGGTGCGGACGTCCCAGCCGACGATGTCGGCGAGCGGCGCCGACGTCATCCGATCGCGATCACTTCCGCCGACCATGGGCAGTAGTAGGGGCTGGTGACCGTCCCATCCTCGACGAAGGACGGCAGCCCGTCGCACACCTCGGTGGTCTGGTCGGCCCACTCGAACGTGGCGGGATCGATGTGCCAGGACCAGGGGGCGTTCGGCCCGGGGTCGTCCCGGACGACGAGGCCGGTCGGGATCTTGGGGCCGATCTCGCCGGCGAGGAGCTGCCGCGCGGTCGCCAGCGCCTCCGGGTCCGCCAGCTCGACCCGGTAGGTCTCGTCGATCACCCGGATCGTGACGACCGGGTTGCCGGACGACCGGCCGCTCCAGATCGCCGTCATCGTCACCGCGGAGCCGACGAGCACGAGGAGCACCACGGCGCCGACGACCGCGGCGGTGATCCTCCCGCGGCGGCCCGCGGCGGCCATCAGCCGGCCACCAGCCGGTTCGTGAGCGTCCCGATGCCGTCGATCGAGACGGTCACGGTGTCGCCCGGTGCCATGAACTCCGGAGGCGACTTGACGTGGCCGACGCCGCCCGGCGTGCCGGTCAGGATGAGGTCGCCGGGGCGCAGGGTGATGATGGTCGAGACGTACTCGACGAGCGCCGCGGGGCCGAACACCAGGTCGTGGATCTCGCCCTCCTGCTTGACCTCGCCGTTCACGGACGTCGTGATCCTGGCCTGGAACGGGATCTCCTCCGGCGTCGCGAGCACCGGCCCGACCGGCGTCGACGCCTCCCAGAACTTGCCCTGGTCCCACTGCGTCGTGCGGTACTGCCAGTCCCGCATCGAGATGTCGTTCGCCGCGGAGTACCCGGCGATCGCCGCCTCCGCGTCCGCGCCGCGCGCGCGCCGCACCTCGCGGCCGATGACGATGACGAGCTCGCCCTCCCAGTCGATGTCGGCGGTGTCCTCGACCGCGACCACGATGTCGTCTTCGGCGCCGATGACGCAGTCGGCGAACTTGCTGAACAGCGTCGGGTGCTCCGGGAAGTCGCGCTTCGTCTCGATGATGTGGGCCCGGTAGTTGAGGCCGACGCAGACGATCTTGCCCGGCCTGGTCACGAGGGGGGCGTAGTCGAGGTCGGCGGTCGCGTGCTCGGGCCCGGTGGCGTCGGCCGCGCCCGCGACGCCGATCGTCGCGAGCAGCTCCCCGACGTCGGCGACGCCCGGGACCTCCGTCGCGCGGTCCCCGTCGATGCGGACGACGCGGGTCCCCTCGGGGGTGCGGATCGTTGCGAGTCTCATGCCGCCAGCCTAGGACGTGCCGCGGCGACGGCCGCGGACCGCGGACGACGGCACCGGGGATACTGGTCGGCGTGCGCGCGGTCGACCGGGTCCTGGAGCGGGTCGTGGACGCTCCCGGTCCGCGCATCATCGGCATCGACGGGCCGGCGGGCTCGGGCAAGTCGACGCTCGCCGCCGAGGTCGCCGCGGCGACGGGCGCGTCGGTGGTCGGCGTCGACGACTTCGTCGGCTGGACGGATCTCGACCCGGATCGGCGCAGCTGGTGGCCGCGGCTCGAGGCAGAGGTGCTCGAGCCGTTCCTCGCCGGCCGGCCGGCCGCCTACCGCCGTCGCGACTGGCACGGCGATCCCGACGGCCTCGGCGTGCTGCCGGAGCCCGTCGAGCTCGGACCGGCCCCGCTGCTCGTGCTCGAGGGGGTCGGCGTCACGCGACGCGCCCTCGCGCCGCGGCTCGCGCTGCGGGTCTGGGTCGAGGCGCCGCAGGACGTGCGCCTGGCTCGCGGCATCGCCCGCGACGGCGAGGCGCAGCGCGCGCACTGGCTGCGCTGGCAGGCGCTGGAGGCGGCGTTCTTCCAGACGGACGGCACGCGGGACCGCGCCGACCTGGTGATCGGGACCGGCTAGCCGGATCGGCTCGGCCCGGCGCCCCGCTACCAGCCGAGCCCGGTCGCCGCGAACTCGTCGAGCCGGGCGCGGATGAGCCGCTTGCAGAGCTCCTCCGGCAGCCCCCGGTCGTACGGGATCTTGACGAAGCCCTCGCCGGCGAAGAACCCCGCCGCCTCGACCTCGGCGACGTGGTCGGCGAAGAACCGGGTCGGGAAGCGCAGCGAGCAGTGCTGCTTGTAGGCCTGCAGGATCCACTGCCGCGTGCCGTCGAGGAGGTAGGCGGGCAGGTTCCAGTGCAGCACCTCCTCGATCCGGCGGTCGGCCGTCAGGCTCAGCTCGCGCAGGACGCCCAGGTGCGGCCGCTGGTACTCGGGCAGCTGCGCGAAGAAGTCGTCCGCGTCGACGCGTCGGGGGTTCGCCATGCGGAGAGCCTACGGCTCCCGCTACTTGACGAGCCGGGACAGGACGCGGTCCGCGAGCGGCTCGCCGTCCGTCTGGCAGGTCGGGCAGTACTGGAAGGACCGGTCGGCGAACTTCACGCTCCGGATCCGGTCGCCGCACTCCGGGCACGGCAGGCCGTCGCGGCCGTGCACCCGCATCGCGGTGCGCTTCGCGTCCTTCAGCTCCGCCGGCGGGCGTCCGGAGGCCTCCTCGATCGCCCGGCCGAGGACGCTGCGCATCGCCTCGTAGAGGTCGACGAGGTCGTGCGGCGCGATGTTCCCCGCGGGCTTGTACGGCGACATCCTGGCGACGTGCAGGATCTCGTCGCTGTACGCGTTCCCGACGCCGGCGACCACCTGCTGGTCCCGCAGCAGGTTCTTGATCCCCTGCCGGCGCCCCTCGAGGAGGCGCGCGAAGCCGGCGAGGTCGAGCGAGAGCGCGTCCGGGCCGAGGCTCGCGATGCCCGGGACGTCCGCGGGGTCGCGGACGACGTACGCCGCGAGCGCGTGCCGCTTGCCCGCCTCGGTGAGATCGAAGCCGGCCCCGTCGTCGAGCAGCAGCCGCAGGTTGATGTAGCCGCCGGGCTTGACGGGCGTCGACGGCAGCTCGTCGTACCAGCGCAGCCAGCCGGCGAGCGCGAAG
>MKVN01000011.1 GCA_001898855.1 Micrococcales bacterium 73-13 | reverse complement strand
AACAGCGGGTTCCGAGGCTCCAGGTAGCGGCCGGCGATCATCAGCCGCAGGCGCTCGCCGGCGTGGAAGAGCGTCGCCGAGGGCGTCAGCGGGATGAGCGCCTCGACCGTCTCGCCGTCGCGGACCGGCTGCAGCCGCTGGAACGCGTGCTCGGGCTGGTGGGGCGCGCTGAGCCCGGGATCGAGCTCCCGCAGCGCGAGCCGCAGCCGACCCTGCGCGACGCGATCGCGACCGTAGCCGTAGGAGCCCTCGAACGGCACGGGCTCGCCGTCCGCTCGTTTCTCGACCCCGACGAAGAGGCGCGGATCCGTCGCGCCGGTCGTCGCCACGCGGAGGCGCAGCGTCATGGGACCGCTGAGCTCGGTGTCCTCGCGGAACACGTGCTCGAACGCGGCAGCGTCCCGCCGGAGCCGGAACGCGACCTCGCCGGCGCCGGGCTCGGTCTCGCTGAGCGCGCCGCCATCCGCCAGGTAGAGCTGACGCCAGTCGGTCCGGGCGAGCGGCCACTCCTGCTCGTCCCGGACCTCGACGACGTGATCGCGGCGATCCCGGATCTCCAGTCGCATCGGGGGCAGCGCCGGCGCGTCCTCCCGCTCGCGGAGGTGGCGATCGAAGAAGGCGAGCTGGTGGCGCAGCGCGTCCTCGCTGTAGAAGGTCGCCCATTTGGGGCCGCGATGCGCGTAGGCGTGGCGGTGGACGGAGGACACGCGCCGGAAGGCGCGCATCGAGCCGACGCTGTGGAGGTTGGCGTCGGAGAAGCTCGTGCACTCCAGGATCGGCACCGCGATCCTGGACAGGTCCGGCGTGATCGTCTGCCACCACGCGTCCCGCAGCGGATGCCGGCGGCGCTCGGCGGCGAGGTCCGTGCTCAGCCGCGCCACTCTCGAGCTGAGGAGCAGCCAGATCCGGGCGAAGCCGTCCTCGACGACGCCGCCGGGCGTGAAGAAGTCGCGGTAGGCGTCGGTGAACCCCTCCCAGGGGCAGATCGCCCGCAGCGCGGGCGGGTTCAGCGCCGCCACCTTGTACTGGGAGATCGCCAGGTAGGACACGCCGAGCATGCCGATCCGGCCGTTGGACCAGGGCTGCCCGGCCGCCCACGCGATCACCTGGGCGATGTCGTCCGCCTCCTGGTCGGAGAACAGCGCCCCGCGGCCCTCGGAGCGACCGCCGCCGCGCACGTCGAGGTTGACCACCGCGTATCCCTGCCGCGCCCACCACACCGGATCGGGTGCTTCCCAGCTGGTCTGGTCGGAGATCCGGAAGGGCTCGGGCTGGTTCATGATCCGGAACTGCGGGTTGAGCGACCAGCCGCGGCGCTTCCGCTTCGGCACCGAGTCCTTGCCGTACGGGTGCGCGGACAGGATCACGGGCAGCGGGCCCTCGTGGTCGGCGGGTCGGAAGAGGTTCAGGCGCAGCGTGACGCCGTCTCGCAGGCGCACCGCGACGTCCTCCTCCTTCCGCACGTCGGCCGGCATCGGGTAGACCGCGATCGGCGGATGCAGGGCCGCCGTCTTCCGGCGGCGCGCGTACGCGGCGCGTCCCGGGCGCTTCCAGGGCCGGTCCAGCACGAGCGTCCTCCTCCCGTCTTCCTCGGCGATGCGTTTGAATGCGATTCAAGCGCATTTGAATGTGACTCTAGAACATGATTAGGCTGCTGTCCATGGGTACTGACGGGGTCGCCGAGGGCCGTGCGCGCAGTCGCCAGAAGCGGGTCGGGGAGGCGCTGCGGCAGGAGACCCGGATCCGGCTGCTCGACGCGGCTGCGGAGGAGTTCGCGGCGCGCGGATACGCCGGCACGACCGTCGCTCGGATCGCGGCGGCGGCCGGCGTGTCCGTCCAGACCCTCTACCTCGCCTGGGGCAGCAAGCGCGAGCTCCTCCGCGGATGCATGGAGCACGCGCTCGCGGGAGGAGCCGCATCGCCCGAGGACGCGGCGGACCGGTTCGAGGGCATGGCTCCGCGCGAACGTCTCGCGGCGCTCGCCGCCCTCGTCGCCGAGATCGCGGGCCGCGCCGCGACCGGCTGGGGCCTCTACCGGGATGCCGCCGCCGTGGATCCGGAGATCGCCGCCGACTGGGACGAGCTGCAGTCCCTCCGGCACCGCCTCTTCGCCCGCATCCTGGCCGACGTCCCCGAGGGGGACCTCGCCGAAGGGCTCACCCGCTCGGCGGCCGTCGACAGCGCGTGGGCCATCGCCAGCCCCGAGAGCTACGACCTGCTCGGTCGTCGCCTCGACTACGACCTCGAGCGGTTCCGCGACTGGATGGAGCGCACCCTCGTCGCGGCGCTCCTCGTCCCGGGCGAGGCGTAGGGCATCGACGTCCTCGGACCTACCCGGCGCGGCCGACCCGCCAGTAGCCGGTGAACGCGATGCGGGTCTTGGGCACCCCGGCCTCGGGTCGGTGGGCGCGCACGGTGTGGTTGCGGAACGGCGGTCGGGTGCCGGACCTCGTGGTGACGTACCTCAGGTAGCCGCCGATGCCGAAGCCCTCGGGCACCGCGGCGAAGTCGGTCTCGCCCTCGCTGCGGGGCAGGAAGAGCCGGAACCGGTGGTCGTAGCCGCGTCGCGGCAGCCGGGCGAGGTCGTCCCCTCGGACATCGGGAGGCGCCGGCCGCCGGCTCCTCGCCGGTGTTCGCCTCCCAGTATGGTTGGGCTCACCTGATCTATCGGTCGGGGGCACTCACCGGGAGTCGAGTCCGTCCGCGTCGATCCGCTGCGCCGCCGGCCCGGATGCCCACGCGCTGACCGATGGCCCCGGCACCGGCTCGCCGCGGCGCCGATCGGATCGCCGGGTCGGCGTCAGCGACATGAAGACGGTGCACGCGATCGCGGCCGCGGCGACCGCCGCGGTGATCCAGGGCGAGCCGGTCGTCAGCAGCACGATCGCCGTCGAGGCCCAGGCCGCCGTCTGGGCGACGACCTTGACGCCCAGCGGCAGCGTCCGCTCCCGGCGATAGCGCTCGGCGGCCGAGATCGCGCCGCGCAGCAGAGGGATCCGACGCAGCCAGGCCGACAGCCGCTCGCTCGATCTCGAGAACGCCCACAGCGCGACGAGCGCGAACGGCGTGGTCGGCAGCCCCGGCAGCCAGACGCCGAGCACCGCCAGGCCGACGGCGAGCAGGCCCAGCGCCGCGAAGAGGAGCCGGCTACCAGCCATCCGCGTTCCGGGCGATCAGCCCCGCGGCGTAGTCGAGCCAGGCGGGCTCGTCGTTGAGGCAGGCGACCGCGCGGTACCCGGCCGGGTCGCCGCCGCCGTCCGCGAACAGCTCCCGGCCCTCGACGCCGAGCTCGTGCAGGGTCTCCAGGCAGTCCGTGGTGAAGCCGGGCGAGATGATCGCCGGGCGCTCGACGCCCTCGGCGTGCAGCTCGCCGAGCCGCGGCTGGAGGTAGGGCTTGATCCACTCGGTGCGGCCGAACCGGGACTGGTAGGCCATCTCGTAGGAGCCCTCGGTCCAGCCCAGGGCCTCGGCGAGCAGCCGGGTGGTCTCCTCGCACTGGCTCCGGTACGGGTCGCCCTCGTCGTCGAAGCGCCGCGGCAGCCCGTGGTAGCTGAGGATGATCCGGTCCGGCTCCGGCCCCGCCTCGAGCTGCCGGCGCACGCTCGCGGCGAGCACCGCGATGTAGGCCGGGTCGTCGTGGAACGGGTGGATGAAGCGCAGGGTCGGCGAGTACTTCTTCACCGGCAGCCCCTTGCGCCGGCTGCGGCCGAGCGCGTGGAACATCACCTCGTCGTACACCGAGGCGGTGGTGCTGTTCGAGTACTGCGGGAACAGCGGCAGCACCACGATCCTCCGGATGCCGGCCTCCTCGAGCCGGGCCACGGCGCGGGCCATGCTCGGCTCGCTGTAGGCCATGCCGAGCTCGACCCGGTAGCGCTCGCCGAGCCGCTGCTGGATGCCGGCGCGCTGCGCCTCGGAGAGCACCAGCAGCGGGGACCCCTGCTCGGTCCAGATCTCGGCGAAGTGATGGCCGACCATCTTCGGCCGGGTCGGCAGCACGGCCCCGTGCAGCACCGGCATCCAGCGCCATCGGGGCAGGTCGATGATGCGGTCGTCGGAGAGGAACTCCTTCAGATACCGACGGACCTCGGCGCGATCCAGGCTCCGCGGGGTGCCGACCTGGCCGAGGATCACCCCGATCCGGGCGCTCATCGCCGGGCGATCGGGGAGATGCGGCTGGGGACGGGGCGCTCTGACACGGGTGGATGGCTCCTCTACAATGGCCGAGACGACTTCATCAGATGAAGTTACCCTCTTCATCAGATGAAGTGAAATCGAGCGCGGCACCAGGAGGAGGCGACCATGGAGGTCGCAGCGGGCGGGGGACTCGTCGAGGCGACGACGTCGGCCCTGCGGTCGAGGATCGCATCGGGCCAGTGGCCGGTCGGCACCCGGATCCCCACCGAGCCGGAGCTCTGCGAGCTGCTCGGCGTCGGGCGCTCCACCGTCCGGGAGGCGGTGCGCTCCCTGACGACGCTCGGCCTCCTCGAGCCGCTGACCGCCCGCGGCACCTTCGTGCGCGCGACGACCCCCGCCCCGACCATCCTGGTCGACGCGCTGTCGGCGTACGCGCCGGCCGAGCTCGTGGGCCTGCGCCGGGCCATCGACGTCGAGGCCGCGCAGACGGCGGCCGCGAACTGGACGGCGGACGACCTGCGGCGCATGGAGGCGGTGCTGCAGGAGGAGACGGACCGGCTCCGCGCCGGGGGCGAGCGCCGCGCCGACGGCACGCACTGCGCTCGGTTCCACGGCGCGGTGGTCGGGGCGTCCGGGAACCGGCTGCTGATCGATCTGGACGCCGGGCTGTCCGCCGGCATGCTGGCGAGCGGGCTGGACGCGCGGATCGCCTCCGGACTCGACGTCGCGGTCTGCCTCGACGAGCACGATCGCATCCTCATGGCGATCCGCGGCCGGGACGTCGGCGCGGCCGCGCACTGGATGGCCGTGCACGTCGACGCGGCGCTGCGCGGCCTCCACCACCAGCCGATCGTCACCGATCTGACGGCGCTGGTCGAGGGACGTCGAGAGGGGCGCGGCCGCGCCCGGCGCGGCATCGCCTGAGCGTCGGAGCGCTCTCGGCGCCGGGGCCGCCGGCGACCGGGGTCCGGAGCACCGGGATGGCCGGGATCGGACGAGCCGCGAGTCGCCTATTTTGTCCAAGGCATCTCGGATCTATTCACTAGGGTGGTGTCCATGGCACCGGCAGGATCTGACGGGAGCCGTCGGACGCTCTTGCTGCGGGCACTGCGCGCCTCACCGGACCCGCTCGGCGTCGGGGTGCTCGCCGAGCGCCTCCACGCCCACCCGAACACCGTCCGGTTCCACCTCGACGCGCTGGAGCGGGAGGGGCTGATCGTCCGTGCGCCGCGCGGCGCGTCCGGTCGGGGGCGGCCACCGGTGCTCTATCGGCCCGTGGTGGCGCCTGGCCGTCCGGCACCCCGCCGCTATGAGCTGCTCGCCGGCGTCCTGACGACGGCGCTCGGCGAGGGCCGTGCCGCTCGCGCGCGGGCCGCCCGTGCGGGGCGCGAGCGCGGGCGGGAGCACGCGCTGCGCTCGGCGGGCGGTCCGGCGGATCCCGTCGAACGGCTCGTCGGGTATCTCGACGAAGCGGGGTTCGCGCCGGACCGCGCCTCGGTCGGCGTCGTGGAGCTGCACAACTGCCCGTTCGGCGAGATCGCCGGCGGGGGCGGTGGGATCGCCTGCGCCGTGCACGCCGGGATGATGCGCGGGGCGCTCGACGGCTGGCGCTCGGAGGCGACGATCGCGGACCTCGAGCCGTTCGTCCGCCCGGGGGTGTGCCGGACCCGGCTGACCGGGGCGATGAGCGGAGGGAGTCGGAGATGACGGATGCCGAGCAGGACCTGGAGGCGACGAGCCTCGTCGAGCTGCAGGCGGCGCTGCTCGAGGCGGCGCGCGCCTCATCGGCGCGACGAGCCGCGGACACCGTGTACGGGGGCAGAGACACCCTGCTGCGGCAGACGGCGATGGCCCTGCTCGCGGGCGGGGAGCTCGGCGAGCACGCCAGCCCGCCGGAGGCGACCCTGCAGGTGCTCTCGGGCCGGGTGCGCCTGTCCGGGGCCGGGCGCAGCTGGGAGGTCGCCGCCGGCGAGCTCCTGCCGATTCCGCCGGAGCGGCATTCCCTCGCCGCGCTGGAGGACAGCGTCGTGCTGCTCAGCGTCCTCCGCGCGCCGGCCGCGGGAGGAGCCGCATGAGCGCCTCCGAGCCCCCGCTGCTGCCGTTCGCGGAGCGCAGGGCCGCGGACGCGCCCGGGCACTGGCTCTTGGCCAGGCTCGGCAAGCGCGTGCTGCGCCCCGGCGGACTCGGGCTCACCCGCCGACTGCTCGCTCAGGCCGGGGTCGGGGGCGCGGACGTCGTCGAGCTCGCACCGGGGCTCGGCAGGACCGCCGCCGACCTGCTCGGGCTGGGGCTCGCGTCGTACACGGGCGTCGAGAGCGACGAGGATGCGGCTCGGGCCACCGGCCGGGTGGTCGGCCGGGCGGGCACGGTGGTGATCGCGGATGCGGCGAGCACCGGTCTGCCGGACGCGTCCGCGGACGTCGTCGTGGGGGAGGCGATGCTCAGCATGCAGTCCGACGCGGCGAAGCGGCGGATCGTCGCCGAGGCCGCTCGCGTGCTCCGGCCAGGAGGCCGTTACGCGGTGCACGAGCTGGGCCTGCTGCCCGACGACCTCGACGACGAGACGAAGACCGGGCTGCGGCGCGACCTCGCCCGGGTCATCAAGGTCAACGTCCGGCCGTTGACGATCGCCGAATGGAGCAGCCTGCTCGAGGAGGCCGGCTTCGAGGTCGAGTGGACCGGGACGGCCCCGATGGCGCTCCTCAGGATGCGGCGCAACCTCGCCGACGAGGGGCTCCGCGGCACCCTCCGCATCGTGCGCAACGTGCTCAGGGACGCCGATGCGCGCCGTCGCGTCCTGGCGATGCGCAGGATCTTCCAGCAGCACCGCCATGCGATCAACGGGGTCGCGCTCGTCGCGCGCATCCCGGGCGCGAACCCTCAACTATCTAGCGAAACTTGACGGGTTGTGCCGGGTTCGCCGCTGAGTAATCTCTTCGTTACCGAAACGGCGAAACACCGGAAGTCGAAGGCGAGAGCCGGAGGCGGACCCGCAAGGGAACGGTGGCTCCCGCTGGCAGACGGTGCGGATTCCGAAGGGATCGAGCCGGGCATTCGTGTCCGGGGAGATGTCGGCGGAGCGCGGAACTCCCGCGAGTCCGAGGATGAGAGTCCTCGGCGGTTCGAGAGGGAAGCGGAGCAGCGTAGGCCGGACAGCAGAACATATCGGCGGGGCTCAGGCCCAGCGGAACCGGTCCCTCGGGATCGGGGATGCCCCTCGAATCCACGGATGACGGGCGCTGGAAGGATGACTGTCCATCGTGGATCGTCGGACCGGCCGGGCTTCGGCTCGACCGGCCCGACCGATTCGCAGTCGGAGTCTCAGGCAGCCGGATGGGACCTCGGTCCGATCAGGAGGCTCGGAGTCCGACGGGGAGCGTCTCGTTCGAATCGGATACTGAAGGGCCCCGGGGTTCGCCCCGGGGCCCTTCGTCCGTCTCGAGCGGCGTCGGCGGCCTCGCGACCGGTGTCCGGGCCGGACGCGGCGCCGCGCGCCGCGGCTCAGTGCTGGTGCGCCTCGCTCAGCTTGAAGGCGAGGCGCCCGTGCGTGAACGCCGCGCCGGCGCGCAGCGCCGTGGCGACCCACGCCGTCTCGGCGAGCTCCGCCTCCGTCGCCCCCGCGCGGGCGGCCTGCGCGGTGTGGAAGTCGATGCAGTAGACGCACTGCGTGGTGAGCGCGACCGCGATCGCCATCAGCTCGCGGTACTTGATCGGGATCTCCCGCCCCTCCTGGGCGAAGACGGCGCTGTCGAACGCGTCGAAGGCGGCGAGGATGTCCGGCGTCTGCTCCTTGTACACCTTCGTGTACTTGCGGTCGCCGGCGAGGTCATAGGTGGAGTCGGTCATGGCGCCGAGCCTACGCGCGACGGCCTGCGCGCGCTCCGCGCACCATCATCATCCGAGTCGGTCGTCAGACTCCGAGGGCCTCGAGGCCGACGCGGACGGCGAGGACCACGACCACCAGGCCGACGAGGAGGTCGGTCCAGGTCGCGAGGGACTCCTGCGCGGTCCTGCCCCGCTTCCCTAGGTGCAGGAGGCCGGCGATCAGGAGGAAGACCCCGCCGGCGAGCCCCGCGGGGAGCGCCCACCCCGGCACCAGGGCGAGGAGTCCGGCGAGCCCCATGCCGATGTTCGCCGTGCCGAGCTCCCGTGCGAGCTGCTGCTCCTGGACGCTCGCATCCGTCGAGCCGAGGATCGCGGCCGTGGGGCCCCTGCCGGACACCTGGGCGATGCCGGCGACCAGCAGTCGGGTGCCCACGCCCCAGAAGACCCACCATCTGCCGAAGGCGAGCACGGGATCGCCCCCGGCCGCGACGAGCTCGACGGTCGCGGAGACCACCGGCAGGACGACGGTCTGCGCGATGACGAGGATGAAGTAGCCCATGGCGGCATCCCTTCTGCGGACGGCGGCGGAGACGATTACGGGGCGATGCGGGCGAGGCGCCGGATCATGTCGGCGAGGAGCCGCGGGCGGTCGAGGGCCCCGAGCCTGAGGAGCTCGGGTCGGCCGGGCTTCTCGAGCGTCGCGGCCCCGTGCAGGGCCGCCCAGACCATCCAGGTGTCGAGGTGCGGGTCCTCGCTGCTGCTCCGGCCCGCCTCCACGCAGTCGGCGATCGCCTGCCGCAGCACCTCATAGGCCCGCACCGCGTCGGGGGAGTAGCCGTCGGACGCGAACATGAACCGGTACCGAGCCGGGTTCGCCCGGCTGAAGCGGACGTAGGCGAGCCCGATGGCGATCACGCGATCGACCGGGTCCTCGGCGGCGCTCGTCGCGTCCGTGATCGCGGCGGTCAGCTCGTCGAAGCCGCGCGCCAGCACGGCGTCGGCGACGGCGCCGAGGTCGTCGAAATGCGCGTAGATCGACGGGGCGCTGATGCCCGCCCTCCTCGCGACCGCGCGCAGGGTCAGCGCGTCCCCGCCGGACTCGTCGATCAGCGCGGTCGCGGCGTCGACGATCTCGGCTCGGAGCCGAGCGCCTTCGCCGCGGCGATTGCGAGGCCGGACGCTCTCGGTCATGCTCGTCCTTTCGATTTACAGATGTTAGCTTACGCGCTATCCTCGCCATCGACTAACACTCGTTTACTCATTCCCCGTTCGGAGTCCCATATGTATCCGGCCATGATCATCGCCCTCTTCCTCGTGCTCCCGATCGGCTCGATCGTCGTGGAGGCGCTCGTCCGACGGCGCCGCGGCGCTCCCGTCGAGCTGCTCGCGATCGCCGGCAGGTGGTTCGTCTTCTGGCCGGTGGGTGTGCGGCTGTTCACGGCCGGGCTGATGCAGATCGTCAATCCCGGATACACCGCGCAGGACGTCTTCGGCCTCTCGGATCCGGCCGTGCTGCCGCTCGTGTCGGAGCTCGGCTTCGCGAACGTCGCGATGGGTGCGGCCGCACTCGTGAGCGTCGCCGTCGCCGCCTGGCGCACGCCGGCCGCCCTCATCGGCCTGCTCTACTTCGGCCTCGCTGGGATGCGCCATCTCGTCTCGGGCGGCGAGTTCACCGACGTGCGGCTGATCGCGATGATCTCCGACCTCTTCATCGCGGCGGTGCTCGCGGTCCACCTCGCGCTGCTGCTCGCGCGGCGGCGGCAGGCGCGGCCGGTGCGCGGCTGAGCCGGAGCGAGCCCGGCGGCCGAGCACGCGGTCCACGACGGTCCGGGTCGAGTGACCGTGCCCGCGGTCCGCAGCCTTCGCCTGGGAGAATGAGCGGGTGAGCGACCGGACGAGCAGGCCCCAGGTGCGGCCCGCGACCGAGGGGTGGACGCAGGCCCGGGACACGGGCGGGCGACCGCTGCTCCAGTTCGACGCGCCGAAGCGCGGGAAGCCTCCGGTCCACTGGGCCGACTTGACGCCCGAGGAGCGGGTGGCGAAGGCCGAGTCCCTGGGCCTGCCGCGGTTCCGCGCCAAGCAGCTCTCCGCCCACTACTTCGGGCACTACGCCGACGACCCGGCGCTGATGACGGATCTGCCCAGGGCGGGGCGCGAGGAGCTGGTCGCCGCGCTGCTGCCGCCGCTGCTGACCCCGGTGCGTCAGCTGCGCACCGACGACGGCGCGACGATCAAGTTCCTCTGGCGGCTCCACGACGGTGCGCTCATCGAGTCGGTGCTGATGCGCTACCCGGGCCGGATCACGTTGTGCATCTCGAGCCAGGCCGGCTGCGGGATGAACTGCCCGTTCTGCGCGACCGGCCAGGCGGGGCTCACGCGGAACCTGTCGGCGGCGGAGATCGTCGCCCAGGTCGTGGCGGCGAACGCGGTCATCCGCGCGGGCGGGATCGCCCCGGCCGCGGTCTCGACCGCGCTCGTGCCGGGATCGTCGCTCCCGCCGAGCGCCTTCGACGTCGAGCCGGAGTCCGACCCGGCCGAGGACGACGCCGTGCCGGCGCACCACCGGGTCAACAACATCGTGTTCATGGGCATGGGCGAGCCGCTGGCGAACTACGGCCGGGTGATGCAGGCGATCCGGGTCATGCTCGCGCCGCAGCCGGACGGCCTCGGGATGAGCGCCAGGGGGATCACGGTGAGCTCGGTCGGCCTCGCGCCGGCGATCCGCCGGCTCGCGGACGAGGGGCTGCCGCTCACCTTCGCGCTCTCGCTGCACGCGCCGGACGACGAGCTGCGCGACGACCTCATCCCGATCAACGACCGGTGGAAGGTCGACGAGGCGCTCGACGCCGCGCGCCACTACTTCGAGACGACCGGGCGCCGGGTCTCGATCGAGTACGCGCTCATCAAGGACATGAACGACCACGCCTGGCGCGCCGACCTCCTCGCCGAGAAGCTCAACGCGCGCGGCCGGGGCTGGGCGCACGTGAACCCCATCCCGCTGAACCCGACGCCGGGCTCGATCTGGACCGCCTCCGACCGCGAGCACACCCGCGAGTTCCTCCGCCGGCTGATCGCCGCCGGGGTGCCGGCGACCCTGCGCGACACCCGGGGCAAGGAGATCGACGGGGCGTGCGGCCAGCTCGCCGCCGCCACCGCGGACTGAGCCCGACCAGGCCTGCCGGCCGCCCGGCCGGATCAGGCGAGCTCGGCGGCGAGGAGCCGGGCCGTCGCCTCGCGGCCGGGCACGCGGTCGAGCGGGTCGGCGTCCCGCGCGCCGGCCGCGGGCGAGATCATCACCTCGTCGACGCCGTGCCGCTCGGCGAGGGCGCGCACCGCGCCGGCCGCCTCGTCGGGGGCGCCGACGATCCACCGGGTCAGCACGCCGTCGGCGAACTCGTCGAGCACCGGATCGCGGTCGGCCAGCGCCTCCTCGACCGTCTCCACCGGCCGTAGCGGCCGGTTCGTCCGGATGCGGGCGAAGGATCGCGCCTGCGGGCGGGCCAGCTCGGCGGCCTCCGCCGCGGTCGGGGCGACGACCGCGTTCACGGTGACCAGGGTCACCGGCTCGGCATGCTCCTCGCTCGGCCGGAACTCGCGGCGGTAGAGGTCGAGCGCGCGGTCGAGGCCGTCGCCGGCGAAGTGGTTCGCGAAGACGTAGGGCAGCCCGAGCTGGGCCGCGACGCGCGCGGAGTAGTCCGAGGAGCCGAGCAGCCAGACCTCCGGCGCGCCGGTCGCCGCCGGGGTCGCCGCGATCCGGTACGGCGGACCGGAGGCCAGCCGGAGCGAGGCGCCGCCGGGGCGCACCAGGGAGATGATGTCCGTCACATGGTCGGGGAACCGCTCGACGTCCCCGACGACGCCGTTCGAGCGGAGCACCTGGGTGATGATCGGGTCGCTGCCGGGGGCGCGGCCGAGCCCCAGGTCGATGCGTCCGGGCGCGAGCGCCTCGAGCGCCGCGAACTGCTCGGCGACGATGAACGGCGCGTGGTTCGGCAGCATCACGCCGCCGGAGCCGAGGCGCATCCGACTGGTGACCGCGGCCGCCGCGGCGACGAGCACGGGCGGCGAGGTCGAGGCGACGGCGGGCATGTTGTGGTGCTCGGCGAACCAGTAGCGCCGGATCCCGGCCGCCTCGGCGACGCGGACCAGCTCGAGCGAGGCCGCGACGGCCTGCGCGCTGGTCTGCCCGGTGCGCACCGGGACGAGGTCGAGCACGGAGAGTCGCACGTGAGGCTCAGCGCTGGCGCGGGGCCGGGTATTCCGGCGCCGGCGCACGGAATATCCATGCGGATGAATGCGTTGTGGCCGCCGTGGCGGATGCAGGCGATGTGCGGTTCGGGCTCGACACCTTCGGCGACGTGACCGTCGACCTGGAGGGACGGCCGATCTCGCAGGCGCAGACCATCCGGAACGTCGTCGCGGAGGGCCGGCTCGCGGACGAGGTCGGCATCGACGCCTTCGGCGTGGGCGAGCACCATCGCGTCGACTTCGCGGTGTCGAATCCCGAGGTGGTGCTCGCCGGGATCGCCGCCGTCACCGAGCGCATCCGGCTCGGCTCGGCCGTCACCGTGCTCTCCTCGGACGATCCGGTGCGCGTCTGGCAGCGGTTCTCCGAGCTGGACGCGATCTCCGGCGGCCGCGCGGAGGTCATCCTCGGACGCGGCTCGTTCACCGAGTCCTTCCCGCTCTTCGGCTATCCGCTCTCGGACTACGAGGAGCTCTTCGAGCAGAAGCTCGAGCTGTGGGTCCGGCTCCTCGATGAGGGCCCCGTGCACTGGGACGGCGGCATGCGCCCGGCGATCGACGGGCTCGAGATCTACCCGAAGACGGAGTCGGGCCGCATCGCGACCTGGATCGGCGTCGGCGGCTCGCCGCAGTCGGTCATCCGAGCCGCGAGCCACGGCCTGCCGCTCACGCTCGCGATCATCGGCGGCGACGTCCGACGGTTCGCGCCGTTCATCCGGCTGTTCCACCAGGCGCGGCAGGAGATCGCCCACGAGCGCCGGACGCTCGCCGACCCGCTGCCGGTCGCGGTGCACTCGCCCGGCTTCGTCGCGCGGACCGACGAGGAGGCCTTCGAGCGCTTCGTCCCGTTCTTCGTCGAGCAGCGTGCGAGGATCGGCGCGGAGCGCGGCTGGCCGCCGCCGCGCCCCGACGAGGTCCGGCACGAGATCGAGCACGGGGCGCTGCATCTCGGCAGCCCCGAGACGGTCGCGAGGAAGGTCGCGGCCACCGTCCGGGACCTGGGCATCCAGCGCTTCGACCTCAAGTACTCCGGCTCGATGCCGCACGAGTACGCGATGGAGTCGATCGACCTGTACGGGCGCGAGGTCGTCCCGATGGTCAAGGACCTGCTCAACAGCTGACCGGAGGAGTCCCCATGTCCCGCATCATGATCATCGTCGGCAGCGTGCGCTCGGTCCGCAAGGGCGGCGCGGTCGCCGACTGGGTGCGCGAGCGGCTCGAGGCGCGGGGCGGCGTCGAGGTCGACGTCGCGGACCTGCGCGAGATCGCGCTGCCGTTCTACGACGAGGCGCTGCCGGCGGCGGCGGGCCGCTACGAGCACGAGCACACCAGGGCCTGGAGCGCCCGCGTCGGCGCGGCCGACGGCTTCCTGCTCGTGAACCCGGAGTACAACGGCACCTTCACCGCGCCGGTGAAGAACGCGCTCGACTATCTCTACGCCGAGTGGAACCGGAAGCCGATCGGCTTCGTGAACTACGGCAGCGCGGGCGGCGGGATGCGCGCGGCCGCCGCGCTCCAGCAGGTCGTCACGACCCTCGGCATGGTCCGCGCCCGCGGCGACCTCGCGATCCCGATGATCCAGGAGCACGTCGTCGATG
>MKVN01000010.1 GCA_001898855.1 Micrococcales bacterium 73-13 | reverse complement strand
GACGCTCAAGGACGGCACCGACGCGGTCGGCAACCGCACCCGCGTCAAGGTCGTGAAGAACAAGATGGCGCCGCCGTTCAAGCAGGCCGAGTTCGACATCCTCTTCGGCACCGGCATCTCACGCGAGGGCTCGCTGCTCGACTTCGGCGTCGAGCACGAGATCGTCAAGAAGTCCGGCGCCTGGTACACCTACGACGGCGACCAGCTCGGCCAGGGCAAGGAGAACTCGCGGGCCTTCCTCATCGAGCACCCCGAGGTCGCGGCCGAGATCGAGCAGAAGATCTTCGCGAAGCTCGGCATCGGCGCCGTCGGCAAGGCGGCCCAGGCCGCTGCCGGCAACGTCGACTCGATCGAGGAGCGGCTCGCCGCCAAGCGCGCGGTCGGCGAGTAGCCGATGGGCGAGGTGATCCCGCTGTTCGGGGCGCCGGCCTCGGAGCACTCCTCGAGCCGCTCGGGCGACGCCTCGCAGGTCGAAGAGGGCTCCGCAGGAGCGCGTCTCGAGGCCCCGCCCTCCGAGTTCGCCCCCATCGAGGACGCATCGCTGTGCGCACTCGGCCGGCGCAGCATGTCGCGGCGGGAGCTCGAGCGGCTCCTGGCCGCGCGGGGTTACCAGGGGCACGCGATCGCCGACGAGCTCGATCGGCTGGAGGGCGTCGGACTGATCGACGACTACGCCCTCGCGCAGCACCTCGTGGCCCATCTCCAGGAGGGCAAGGGGATGGTCGGCGGCGCGATCAAGGCGGAGCTCGTCAAGCGGGTCATCGCGCCCGGCGCGATCGAGTACGCGATGGATCTCATCGACACGGCGGACGAGCTCGCCAGGGCCCGGGAGATCGCGGCGAAGCGGGCGCGGCAGTACGGCTCGCTCGACGCCGTGGTCGCGGAGCGGCGGCTGACGGCGTTCCTGCTGCGGCGCGGATTCAGCGCGACCACGGTCCGTGCAGCGGTGGAGGCCGTCCGGACGGCCTGACGGCCGAGCGCCATGGGGATGGGTTAGGGTGCCACGCGTGGCATCGAACGCAGGCGCAGCACCGGCGATCCGCGTCGAGGGCCTGACCAAGCGGTTCAAGGACGTGGTCGCGGTCGACGGACTGGACCTCGAGGTCGAGGAGGGCGCGCTCTTCGCCTTCGTCGGGACGAACGGCGCCGGCAAGTCCACGGCGATCAACTGCATGACGACCCTGCTCGACTTCGACGCGGGCGCCCTCACGGTCGCCGGGCACGACGTCGGCGCGGCCCCGGAGGCCGTGCGCCGGGAGATC
Source organism: Micrococcales bacterium 73-13 (assembly GCA_001898855.1). GTDB lineage: Bacteria > Actinomycetota > Actinomycetes > Actinomycetales > Microbacteriaceae > 73-13. Next base: position 12,719 of record MKVN01000010.1, on the reverse strand, counting down.
GGCGTCGTCTTCCAGACCTCGGTGCTCGACCCCGCGCTCTCCGTGCGCGAGAACCTCGCGGTGAAGGGAGCGCTCTCCGGGCTGCCCGCTCCGCAGCTGCGGCTCCGCGCCGGCGAGCTCGCCGAGCTCATCGACTTCGAGGACTACCTCGGCCGACGGTACAAGACCCTCTCCGGCGGCCAGCAGCGCCGGGTCGACATCGCCAGGGCGCTGCTGCACCGTCCCCGGGTGCTCTTCCTCGACGAGCCGACCGCGGGCCTCGACCCCGCGAGCCGGATCGCGGTGTGGGCGACCATCCGGCGGCTGCGCGAGCAGGAGGGCCTCACGGTGTTCCTCACGACGCACTACCTCGAGGAGACCGAGGAGGCCGACGAGGTGACGGTCGTCGACCGAGGTCGGGTCATCGCGACCGGCACGCCGACGGCGCTGCGCGCCGAGCACAGCGAGAGCGTGCTGTCCGTGCGCAGCGCGGACCGGGCCGCCCTGCTCGTGCTCGCCGCGCGGCTCGGCGCCGCGGCCCAGGAGGAGGCCGACGCCGTGCGGATCGTCGTCCCGGACGCGGCCGCCGCTCGGGCGATCCTGGCCGAGCACGGCGACGCCGTGCTCGACTTCGAGTTCCGGCACGGACGCATGGACGACGTGTTCCTCCGGCTCACCGGGCGCGAGGCGGTGGACGAGTGACCCCCGCCCTCACCGTCGCGCGGCGGAACCTCCTGATCTTCTTCCGCGACCCGCTCAACGTGTTCTTCTCGCTGCTCGGCGCGATCATCCTGTTCGTCCTCTACGCGCTGTTCCTCGGCAGCCTGCAGGCGAACGGCGTCGCCCAGTCGGTGCCGGGCGTCGACCCTGGGCTCGTCCAGGCGTTCGTCGACAGCTGGATGTTCGCCGGGATCGTCCTCATCACCACCGTGACCACGGGCCTCGGCGCCTACTCGGTGCTCGTCGACGACCGGCATCAGGGTCGGATCCGCGACTTCCTGGTCGCTCCGATCCGGCGCTGGCAGCTCGTCGTCGGCTACCTGATCTCCGCGGCCGCGATCTCCGTCGTGATGAGCACGCTCGTCCTGATCGTGAGCGTGCTGTACCTCGGTGTGCTGCGCGGCGCCTGGCTCGACCCGATGGCGCTGCTGACGACGTTCGGCTGCATGGTGCTCTCCTGCGTCGCGTTCACGGCGCTGTTCGGCTTCATCGCGACCTTCGTGCGGACGCCGGGCGCGTTCGGCGGGCTCGCCTCGATCGTCGGCTCGGTGCTCGGCTTCGTGGCGGGCGCATACCTGCCGGTCGGGCTGCTGCCGAAGACGGTCGGCGACATCATCAACGCGCTGCCGTTCGCGCAGGCCGGCGCGCTGATCCGGGAGCAGTTCTCCGGCGCCGCGCTCGATCGGATGACCGCGACGCTGCCGGGCGCCGCAGAGGGCCTGCGGCACTACTTCGGGATGGACGTCCTGATCGGCGACTGGATCATGCCGCCCGGCATCGCGATCGCCGTGCTGGTCGTCATCCTGGTCGTCTTCACGGCGCTCGCCGCCTGGCGGCTGGGCCGGCGCTCCTTCGGCCGCTGAGCCGAGCGCCGGGGCCCGCCGGTAGAATCCCTGCCATGTCCGTCGCCGCGCCGCGCACCTACGAGGTGCGCACGTTCGGCTGCCAGATGAACGTCCACGACTCGGAGCGGCTCGGCGGCTCGCTCGAGGCCGCCGGGTACGTCAAGGGGGAGTCCGGCAGCGCGGACATCGTCGTGATCAACACCTGCGCCGTGCGGGAGAACGCCGACAACAAGCTCTACGGCACGCTGGGGCACCTCGCGCAGCTCAAGCGCGACCGGCCCGGGATGCAGATCGCGGTCGGCGGCTGCCTCGCCCAGAAGGACAAGCACGTGATCCAGGACCGCGCGCCCTGGGTCGACGTGGTGTTCGGCACGCACAACATGGGCTCGCTGCCCGCGCTGCTCGATCGCGCGCGGCACAACGGCGAGGCGCAGCTCGAGATCCTCGAGGCGCTCGAGGTGTTCCCCTCGACGCTGCCGAGCCGGCGGGAGTCGACGCATAGCGCCTGGGTCTCCATCTCGGTCGGCTGCAACAACACCTGCACCTTCTGCATCGTGCCGTCGCTGCGCGGCAAGGAGCGCGACCGCCGGCCCGGCGACGTGCTCGCCGAGGTCGAGGCGGTCGTCGCCGACGGCGCGATCGAGGTCACCCTGCTCGGGCAGAACGTCAACTCCTACGGCGTCGAGTTCGGCGACCGGCAGGCGTTCTCGAAGCTGCTCCGGGCCGCGGGCCGGATCCCCGGCCTCGAGCGCGTGCGCTTCACCAGTCCCCATCCGGCGGCGTTCACGGACGACGTCATCGAGGCGATGGCGCAGACCCCGAACGTCATGCCGCAGCTGCACATGCCGCTGCAGTCCGGCTCCGACCGCGTGCTGCGCGCGATGCGGCGCTCCTACCGCTCGGAGCGCTTCCTCGGCATCCTCGAGCGGGTGCGCGCGGCCATCCCGGACGCCGCGATCAGCACCGACCTCATCGTCGGCTTCCCCGGCGAGACGGAGCAGGACTTCGCCGAGACGCTGCGCGTCGTCGAGCAGGCGAGGTTCGCCTCGGCCTTCACGTTCCAGTACTCGATCCGCCCCGGCACGCCGGCCGCGACGATGGACGACCAGGTGCCGAAGGAGGTCGTCCAGGAGCGCTACGACCGCCTCGTCGAGCTCCAGGAGCGGATCTCCCACGAGGAGAACCTCGCCCTCCTCGGCCGCGAGGTCGAGGTGATGGCGGTCGAGGGCGAGGGGCGGAAGAACGCCGAGACCCGCCGGATGTCCGGTCGCGCCCGGGACGGGCGGCTCGTCCACTTCGGGATCCCGCGGGGGAGCGCCGCGCCGCGGCCCGGCGACATGGTCGCGCTGCGGATCACCGAGGCCGCCCCGCATCACCTCATCGCCGATCCGGTCGACGGCGCACCGCTGCGGATCCGGACCACCCGCGCCGGTGACGCGTGGGAGCGCGAGACGCTCGGCGGCCACGCGCACGAGCATCACGGCGGCTCGGTGATCGCCGGGCCCGTCTCGCTCGGCCTGCCCCTCGTGCGCTGAGACCGGACGGGTGCTCGTGCCGGCGTCGATCAGGGGGTGCGCCCCCGGACCGCGATCGCGCCCGATCGCGGTGCGCCGCTCGATGGCGAGGACGCCGGGGTGAGCCGGCTGCTCGTGATCGTCGGCGCGACCGGCACCGGCAAGTCCGCGCTCGCGCTCGAGGTCGCGACCGCGCTGCGCGCGGCCGGAGACCCGGCCGAGATCGTGGGCGCCGACGCGATGCAGCTCTACCGCGGCATGGACATCGGCACCGCGAAGGTGCCGGAGGCGGAGCGGGCGGGCGTGCCGCACCACCTGCTCGACGTGCTCGAGCCCGTGCAGGAGGCCTCGGTCGCGGCCTACCAGCGCGAGGCCCGTGCCGCGATCGAGGGCATCCAGTCGCGCGGCGGCACCGCGATCCTGGTCGGCGGGTCCGGCCTCTACGTCTCGAGCGTCGTCCAGGACTTCGACTTCCCCGCGCGGGACGCGGGGACCAGGGCCCGGCTCGAGGGGGAGCTCGAGCGCGACGGCAGCGCCGCGCTGCACGCCCGGCTCGCCACGGCGGACCCGGACGCGGCCGCCCGGATCGACCCGGCGAACGGCCGGCGCGTCGTGCGCGCGCTCGAGGTGGTCGAGCTGCAGGGCTCGTTCGCCCCCGGACTGCCCGAGGACCGGGAGCCGTGGCAGCGCGCGACCGTCGTCGACCTCGTGCTCGAGCGCGAGTCGCTGGTGCCGCGACTCGACGCCAGGGTGCGGGACATGTGGGCGCGGGGCCTCGTCGAGGAGGCGAGGGTCCTGCGCGACGGCCCCGGTCTCGGCCCGACCGCCCGGCGCGCGATCGGCTACGCCCAGGCGCTCGCGCAGCTCGAGGGCGCGCTCGCCGAGCCGGAGGCGATCGACGCGACGCAGGCCCTCACCCGCCGCTACGCACGGCGCCAGGTCGGCTGGTTCCGACGCTATCGCGATGCGCTCCGCGTCCACGCGCTCGACCCCAGACGGCTCCGCATCGCGCTCGACGCGCTCCGCGCCGACATGGGGGAGGATTGAGGCATGGCCGGCATCGCGTTCACCAAGGGGCACGGCACCGGGAACGACTTCGTCGTCCTCGAGGACGCCGACGGCGCGCTCGAGCTCCCGGCGGAGCGCGTCGCCGCGATCTGCGACCGGCACTTCGGCGTCGGCGCCGACGGGGTGCTCCGCGTCGTGCGCAGCGCAGCGCTCGACGAGCCCGCGGCGCGGGCCGCCGCTGAATATGCCGAATGGTTCATGGACTACCGGAACGCCGACGGCTCGCTCGCGGAGATGTGCGGCAACGGCATCCGGGTGTTCGCGCGCTACCTCCTCGACCGCGGCCTGGCCGGCTCCGATGAGGACGGCGTGCTGCGCATCGGCACCCGGGCCGGCGTGCGGGACGTCGTGGAGTCGGAGGACGGCTACGCGGCCGATCTCGGCGTCTGGCGGCTCGGACCCGACGCGACCGTCCGGGCCCGGCATCTGGACGTGCCCCGGCCGGGCCTCGGCATCGACGTCGGCAACCCGCACGTCGTGGTCGCCCTCGCCGAGCCGGAGGAGCTCGCCGCGCTCGACCTGTCGGCGGCGCCGCTGCTCGACCCGGCGCCGGCGGCCGGCGCGAACGTCGAGTTCGTCGTGCCGGAGGAGCCCCTCGTCGTGGACGGCGTCGGGCGGATCCGGATGCGCGTGCACGAGCGCGGCTCGGGCGAGACGCTGAGCTGCGGGACCGGCGTCGTCGCCGCGGCGCTCGCCGTCCGCTACTTCGCCGGCGAGGGCGCCCCGGACGAGTGGCGGGTCGAGGTGCCCGGCGGGCGGCTCGGCGTCCACGTCGAGGCCCGCGAGGACGGCGAGCACGCCTGGCTGAGCGGCCCGGCCGAGCTGACCTTCTCCGGGGTCCTCCCGTCCTGAGGCGGGGCCAGGCCGGCGGATCGTGCCCGGCGGTTCAGGCCCTGTCGGTCGCACCCCGGCCGGTCAGGCCCGGCGGCGGACGCGCAGCACCCGGTAGCCCTTCGCGCTGTGCACGCGCACGGTCGCGTGCGTCGGCAGCTCCGACTCCAGCCAGCGCTGCAGCGAGTCGGCGCCGAGGTGCTTCTGCACGACGAGCCAGGCGTCCGCGCCGGGCGCCAGCCGGGGGAGCCAGGCGCGCAGCATCGCGTGCAGCTCGGGCTTGCCCACGCGGATCGGCGGGTTCGACCAGATCGCGGCGAACTCCAGGTCGCCGGGAACATCGGCGGGCGGCACGGCGTTGAGGTTCCGGAGGCCGAGACGCTCGGCGTTGCCCCGGGTCAGCTCGAGGGAGCGGTCGTTGACGTCGACCGCCCACACCGTCGCGTGCGGCGACTCGAGCCCGAGCGTGAGCGCGATCGGGCCCCAGCCGCAGCCGAGATCGAGCAGCTGGCCGCCCGGCGGCGGCGCGGGCACGGCGTCGAGCAGCACGGCGGTGCCGGCGTCGAGCCGATCGGGGCTGAACACCCCGGCGGCGGTGACCACCTCGACCTCGCGCCCGGCGAGCGGCACCCGGATCGTCTTCGGCCGGAGCTCGCCGCCGGGTCGGGCGGAGAAGTAGTGATCGCCCGGCATAGGGACAGAATGTATCGGACTGCGAGAGGACCGGGATCCCGAGATGGATGAACGCGAGACGCACGAGCTCGGCGACGAGGTCGTCGACCGGGTGCTCGCGCGCGAGGCGACGCGGGCGACGGTGACCCGGTTCGGCCCGGCGCTGGCGCTGCAGGAGGCGGACGACTACCTCGGCGCGCGCGACGGCGAGCAGCTCGAGCGCGAGGAGCGCGAGGCGCTGCGCCGCGTCTCCGGCCTGTCCACCGAGCTGGAGGACGTCACCGAGGTCGAGTACCGGCAGGTCCGGCTCGAGCGGGTGGTGCTGATCGGCGTGCACTCGGGCCGCGGCGCCCAGGACGCCCTCGACGCCGAGCACTCGCTGCGCGAGCTCGCGGCGCTCGCCGAGACGGCCGGCGCGGTCGTGCTCGAGGGCCTGCTGCAGCGCCGCCCGCACCCCGACCCGAGCACCTACCTCGGCAAGGGCAAGGCGCAGGAGCTCCGCGACATCGTGGCGGCCCTCGGCGCGGACACCGTGGTGGCCGACACCGAGCTCGCCCCGAGCCAGCGGCGCGCGCTGGAGGACGTCGTGAAGGTCAAGGTGATCGACCGCACGGCCGTCATCCTCGACATCTTCAGCCAGCACGCCAAGAGCCGGGAGGGCAAGGCGCAGGTCGAGCTCGCGCAGCTCGAGTACCTGCTGCCGCGCCTGCGCGGCTGGGGCGAGTCGATGTCCCGGCAGGCGGGCGGCCAGGTCGGCTCCGGAGGGGCCGGCATGGGCTCGCGCGGACCCGGCGAGACGAAGATCGAGCTCGACCGCCGCCGCATCCACACCCGGATGGCGCGGCTACGTCGCCAGATCCGCGGCTTCGAGCCGGCCAGGCGGGCCAAGCGCGCGAACCGCACCAGGAACGCGGTGCCGAGCGTCGCGATCGCCGGCTACACGAACGCCGGCAAGTCCAGCCTGCTGAACCGCATCACCCGGGCCGGCGTGCTCGTGGAGAACGCGCTGTTCGCGACGCTGGACCCGACCGTGCGCCGCAGCCGCACCCCCGACGGCCGGGAGATCACCCTGGTCGACACGGTCGGCTTCGTGCGGAACCTGCCGCACCAGCTCGTCGAGGCCTTCCGCTCGACGCTCGAGGAGGTCGGCGACGCCGACGTCATCGTGCACGTCGTGGACGCCTCGCATCCGGACCCGGCCGCGCAGCTCGCGACGGTGCGGGACGTCATCGGCGAGGTCGGCGCCAGGGACATTCCCGAGATCGTCGCGTTCAACAAGGCCGACCTCGTCGAGGCGGACACCCGGCTCGTGCTGCGCGGCCTCGTCCCGGACGCGGTGTTCGTCAGCGCCCGGACGGGGGAGGGCGTCGGGGAGCTCCTGGAGCGCGTCCAGGCGGCGCTGCCGCGGCCCGCGCTCACGGTGCGGCTGCTGGTGCCGTACCACCGCGGCGACGTCGTCTCCCGGCTGCACGTGCGCGGCAGCGTGCTGGCCGTCGACCACCGCGAGGACGGCACGCTCGTCACGGCGCGGCTGGAGGAGCGCGAGGTCGCGCCGCTGGCCGACTTCGTGGTCGGCGCGGACGCGGGGTAGCGGGCCGCACGGCGGGCGACGCTCGCGCGGGCCGCACGGCGGGCGACCCCCGTCCGACCCGGGGGTTGGCCCCACCCCCGATCCGGCGGGTGCTCGGATACCCTTCCGGCGAGGCCGCGGCGAGTCTGGTGGGACCGAATCGCCGACGCCGGAGGAACGCCATGACCAGCTCGACCGCCACGCTCGCCGCGCCGACCCGACCCGGGTTCTGGCGCGGATACCTGGCGATGTGGCCCCGCACCGGGCGGGAGATCGTGCTGATCGTCGCCGGCTTCGGGCTCGCCGTGGTCGGCTACTCGCTGGCCTGGGCGCTGTTCTCCGCCGGGGTCGGCCTGCTCGCGGCCTTCCTGATCGGCGTGCTCGTGCTCACGGGGGCGTTCTACGTCGCACGCGGGATCGGCACCGCCGAGCTGGGTCTGCTGGAGTGGAGCGGCCTGCCGCGCATCGCGCGCCCGGCCTGGCGTGCGGAGCCCGGATTCCGGGGCTGGCTGCGCTCCCTCTACGCGGAGCCGCACTACTGGCTCTACCTCGTCTTCGTGCTGCTGCCGCAGTTCGTGGTCAGCGTCGTGACCTTCGTCGTGCTCATGACCTGGATCGGCGTGGCCGCCGGCGGCACCGCGTGGCTCGCCTGGGGGTGGGCGGTGCTGCCCGCGCGCACCGCCGTCGAGCACGAGCGCTACGGCGGTCTGGCCTGGCTGCTGGAGCGGGCCGGCGTGGAGCACCCGCTGCTGCTCGAGGGCGTGATCCAGACGGTCCTCGGGCTGGTGTTCCTGTTCACCCTGCCGTACATCAGCCGAGGGCTGGTCTGGGCGCGCTGGGGCCTCGCCCGCGGCATGCTCGGCGCCTTCCGCAGCGAGGCCCTCCAGGAGGAGCTCGCGGGCGCGCAGGCCTCCCGCGCCGCCGCCGTGGCCGCCGAGGACTCGGCGATCCGCCGCCTGGAGCGCGACATCCACGACGGACCGCAGCAGCGCCTCGTCCGGCTGCAGATGGACCTCGCCAGCGCGCAGCGGCGGCTCGACGAGGACCCCGCCGCGGCGCGGGAGCTGATCGTCGGCGCCGCCGACCAGGCGAAGGAGGCGCTCGAGGAGCTGCGCGCGGTCTCCCGCGGGATCGCCCCGCCGATCCTGCTCGACCGCGGCCTGGTCGCCGCCCTCGAGTCGGCGGCGGTCCGCAGCGCCGTGCCGGTCACCATCTCGGCCTCGCTGCCGGAGGGCCTGGCGCTGCCCCCGGAGCTGGAGCGCAACGCCTACTACATCGCGATCGAGGCGGTGACGAACGCCGCGAAGCACGCGGGCGCGCAGCGCGTCGTGGTGCGCGTGACGGCGCCGGACCGCGCCCGGCTCGTGGTCGAGGTCGTCGACGACGGCCGCGGCGGGGCTGCCTCGATCTCCGGGCACGGCCTCGCCGGTCTGACCGATCGCGCGCACGGCCTCGGCGGCACGCTCGAGATCGACAGCCCGGTCGGCGGACCGACCACGGTCACCGCCCGACTGCCGATCGGCCGGGCCTGAGCGCGCTCGCGCCGCTGCGCGCCGGCCGAGGCGCCTACCCTGGAGACGTGGGGGTGCGCGTGATCGTCGCGGACGACTCGACCCTGCTCCGGGAGGGGCTGGTCCGAGTGCTGCGGGAGGGCGGGCACGAGGTGGTCGGTGCGTTCGGCGACGCCGACGCCCTGCTCGCCGGCGTCGCCGAGCTCGCGCCGGAGCTGGTCGTGCTCGACGTGCGGATGCCGCCCGGCTATCGGGACGAGGGCGTGCGCGCCGCGATCGAGCTGCGCCGGCGGCATGCCGGGCTCGGGATCCTGCTGCTGTCCCAGTACGTCGAGGTCGCCTACGCGCAGGAGCTGCTCGGCGCCGGCTCCGGCCGGGTCGGCTACCTGCTCAAGGACCGGGTCGCCTCCCTCGACGAGCTCGACGACGCCGTGACGCGGATCGCCGAGGGCGGCACGGTGCTCGACCCGGAGGTGGTCCGGCAGCTCATCGGCACGCGCCTCGACCCGCTCGCGACGCTCACCTCGGCCGAGCGCGAGGTGCTCGAGCTGATGGCCGAGGGGCGCTCGAACGCGGCGATCGCGCGCCTGCGCTTCGTCGGCGTCGGCGCGGTGGAGAAGCACGTGACCTCGATCTTCGCGAAGCTCGGGCTCGCCGAGTCCGACGATGACCACCGCCGGGTGCGCGCGGTGCTGGCCTGGCTCGACGGCGCCGGCTGACGCCGGGACCGGGCCGCCCGGTGCCCGCTCGGGCTCTGCAGGGCGTGGTCACGGCCGCCGTCCAGCGGACTCCGAGCGACCGGCGCCTACGCTCGCCGCATGCGCCTCGCGACTCGGATCAGCGGCGACGGCCCCCGGACCGCGGTGCTGGTGCACGGGATCATGTCGGACTCGAGCTCCTGGTCGTCGGTGACCTCCGACCTGGTGGAGCGCGGCTTCCGGGTGATCGCGGTCGACCTCGCCGGCCACGGCGCGAGCCCCCGGGCGCGCCGCTACTCCCCGCAGTCCTGGGCCGACGACGTCGTCGAAACCGTCGCGCCGCTGCTGCCCGAGGCGCCCGACCTCGTCATGGGCCACTCGCTGGGCGGCCTGGTCGCGAGCATCGCCGCGGAGCGCATCGCGCCGCGCGCGGTGATCTACGTCGACCCGGCGTTCGACTTCCCGAAGGGCATCCGGGGGGCGCTGTTCAAGCTGTCGTTCGCGATGATGCCCCCGCTGCAGCGGCGCGACCTGCGGCGGCTGAACCCGAGGTGGAGCAGCCGCGAGATCGAGGCCGAGTTCGCGGCGCATCGCCGCTGGCATCGGCGCACGATGCTCGGGCTCGTCGACTCCCGGCTCTTCGTCCCGCCCCGGCGGGCGGACGTCCCGAGCCTGGTGATCCTCGCGGAGCGCAGCCTGCTCGTCACCCGCGCCGCCGCGCTGCGGATGCTGCGCATCGGCATGCGCGTGGTGCGGGTCGAGGGCGCGGGCCACACCGTCTGGCGGGATCAGCCCGAGCGCTTCGCGGCGATCGTCGGCCGCTGGCTCGCCCGGCAGCTCCCGGCGTCCGCCTCCTCGTCCCGCTGAGCGCTTCGCGTCGCCGTCCGCCCGCGTCCCGGCTCAGACCGAGCGCAGCACCGCGACGACCTTGCCGAGGATCTCGGCCTCGTCGCCGAGGATCGGCTCGAACGCGGAGTTCCGCGGCAGCAGCCAGGTGTGCCCGTCGCGCTGGCGGAACACCTTGACCGTGGCCTCGCCGTCGAGCATCGCCGCGACGATCTCGCCGTTCTCCGCGGTCTGCTGCTGGCGCACGACGACGAGGTCCCCGTCGCAGATCGCCGCGTCGATCATGGACTCCCCGACGACCCTGAGCATGAAGAGGTCGCCCTTGCCGACCAGCTGCCGGGGGAGCGGCACGACCTCCTCGACCATCTGGTCGGCCGTGATCGGCACGCCGGCGGCGATCCGGCCGACGAGGGGGACCATCGCGGCGTCGCCGACGGCGGGGGCGATGTCGGGCTCGGACGCGGCGGGGACGTCGATGAGCACCTCCATCGCGCGCGGCCGGTTCGGATCGCGGCGCAGGTAGCCGGAGAGCTCGAGCTGGTCGAGCTGGTAGGAGACGCTGGAGAGGGAGGCGAGCCCGACGGCGTCGCCGATCTCGCGCATGCTCGGCGGGTAGCCGCGGGTGGCGACGGAGCGCTGGACGAACTCGAGGATCGCCTGCTGCTTGCCGCTCAGCGTCGTGCGACGGCGGGCGTCGTCCTGCGTGCCGGGCATCCGGGCCTCCAATGTCGGTGGTTCGTTCGAAAGTGTATTCCGTGAGCACTCCGAAGACAAACATCCGTTCGAACGTGTCGCGCCCGATGTCGGCGGTCGGTTCGAACATGGAGTTGCGATTCGAACGATTCGAACATATATTCGGAACAGAGCTTCGCATCCGGAGCTCCCCGACCTCCCGGCCGAGGAAGGGGAGCCCCGGATGCGAGTCCACTCGACAGGAGGCCGTCATGAGCACGATCGCCGCGCACCCCGCAACCGTCATCGGCGCCGCCCCCCGGCGCCGCGTCCGCCTGACCTCGCGGGGTCGGACGGTCCTCCTGCTGCTCATCGGCCTGCCGATCGCGCTCTGGCTGCTCCTCGCCCAGCTGAACGGCGGCGCCGCCACCGGCTCGCTCGACTCCGGGGCGCCGGTGCCGGTCGTCGTCGTCCAGCCGGGCGAGTCGCTGTGGGCGATCGCCGAGCGCGTCGCCCCGTCGGCGGATCCGCGGGACGTCATCGCGGCGATCGTGGCGTTCAACCACCTCGGCACCGCCGACGTCATGGCGGGTCAGCAGATCGGCATCCCGGCCCCCTACGCCCGCTGACCCCGCCGCGGATCGGGCCGTCGCCGCGGAGCGCGGTTCGAGACGGTCCATCCCAATACCCTTGACGGGTGACCGAGCTCTCCGATCTCCCGATCCGCGACGACCTCAAGGGGCAGACGCCCTACGGCGCGCCGCAGATCCACGTCCCGGTGCAGCTCAACGTCAACGAGAACACCCACGGCATCCCCGCCGACGTCGTGGCCGACATCGTCGCCGAGGTCGCGCGCGCGGTCGCCGGGGCCAACCGGTATCCGGACCGCGAGTTCACCGAGCTCCGCGAGGCGCTCGCCGGTTACCTCGGCCACGGCCTGGACGCCGATCGGCTCTGGGCGGCGAACGGGTCGAACGAGGTCATCCAGCAGTTCCTGCAGGCGTTCGGCGGGCCGGGACGCAGCGTGCTCGCCTTCCCGCCGACCTACTCGATGCACCCCCTGCTGACGGCCGCGAACCACTCCAGGTGGGTGCCCGCCGAGCGCGGGCCGGACTGGGAGATCACGCCGGAGCTCGCCGTCGCGGCGATCCAGCGCGAGCGACCGGACATCGTGCTCCTGTGCAAGCCGAACAACCCGACCGGGACGGCGCTCGGCCTCGACGTCATCGAGGCCGCCTACGGCGCCCACCCCGGCATGCTGCTCGTCGACGAGGCCTACGCCGAGTTCGAGGAGGGCCCGAGCGCGCTGTCGCTGCTGCCCGGACGGCCCCGGCTGGTCGTCAGCCGCACGATGAGCAAGGCCTTCGCCTTCGCCGGCGTGCGGGTCGGCTACCTCGCGGCGGACCCCGCGGTCGTCGACGCATTCCGGCTCGTGCGGCTGCCGTACCACCTCTCCGCCCTGACCCAGGCGGCGGCCGTCGCGGCGCTCCGGCACGCGCCGGAGATGCTCGCCCAGGTCGACGCGATCAAGGCCGAGCGCGACCGGATGATCCGCGAGCTGCCGGCGCTCGGGTACCGGCCCTGGCCGAGCGAGGCGAACTTCGTGCTGTTCGGCGGCGTCCCGGACCCCCAGCGCACGTTCCGCGGGCTCCTCGAACGCGGCGTCATCGTCCGCGACGTCGGCATCCCGCACGCCCTCCGGGTCACCGCCGGCACCCCCGAGGAGACCGACGTCCTCCTCGGCGCGCTCGCCGGCACCCCCGAGGAGACCGACGTCCTCCTCGGCGCGCTCG
>MKVN01000009.1 GCA_001898855.1 Micrococcales bacterium 73-13 | reverse complement strand
GGATGGCGCCCTCGCCGCGGGCGCCCTCGGTGAGCAGGATGCCGAGGCCGGCGAGGCCGGTCGGGTGGAACTGGAAGAACTCCATGTCCTCCAGCGGCAGGCCCTTGCGCCAGATGATGCCGACGCCGTCGCCGGTCAGCGTGTGCGCGTTCGACGTGGTCTTGAACATCTTCCCGAAGCCGCCCGTGGCGAACACGATCGACTTCGCCTGGAAGACGTGCAGCTCGCCGGTGGCGAGCTCGTAGGCGACGATGCCGGTCGCGACGCCCTCGGCGGAGAGGACGAGGTCGAGCGCGTAGAACTCGTTGTAGAACTCGATGCCGAGCTTCACGCAGTTCTGGAACAGCGTCTGCAGGATCATGTGCCCGGTGCGGTCGGCCGCGTAGCAGGCGCGGCGCACCGGCGCCTTGCCGTGGTCGCGGGTGTGGCCGCCGAAGCGCCGCTGGTCGATCTTGCCCTCGGGCGTGCGGTTGAACGGCAGGCCCATGTTCTCGAGGTCGATGACCGCGTCGATCGCCTCCTTGGTGAGGATCTGCGCGGCGTCCTGGTCGACGAGGTAGTCGCCGCCCTTGACGGTGTCGTAGGTGTGCCACTCCGCGTTGTCCTCCTCGACGTTCGCGAGCGCGGCGGCCATGCCGCCCTGCGCCGCGCCCGTGTGGGAGCGGGTCGGGTAGAGCTTGGTGATCACGGCGGTGCGCGCCTTCGGCCCGGCCTCGATCGCGGCGCGCATGCCGGCACCGCCAGCGCCGACGATGACGACGTCGAACTGGTGGTGATGGACGCCGTCGACGACGGTCGACGGCTCAGCCGTGGCAGCGGTCACAGGTCGTTCCTCACTTGATCGCGCACTGCGGGATCGCGGCGGCCGTCTCGGCCGTCGCCCCGAGGCACGGGTCGAAGGTGGTCAGCACGAGCGTGCCGAGCACGAGCAGGGCGACGGTCGCCAGGGCGATCAGGCCGAGCAGGACGCGGCGCAGCGCCGGCCGGGTCGCGTAGTCGTTGACGAGCGTGCGCATGCCGTTCGCGCCGTGGATGAGGGCGAGCCAGAGCAGCAGGACGTCCCAGACGATCCAGAAGGGGTCGGCCCACTTGCCGGCGACGAACGCGAAGTCGATCTGCTTGACGCCCTCGCCGGAGACCAGGTTGACGAACAGGTGGCCGAAGATGAGGACCGCGAGCAGCACGCCGGAGGCGCGCATGTAGATCCAGGCCCACTTCTCGAGGTTGAAGCGGCGCGGCCGCCGCGCGTAGCGCTCGTACTTGGTCCCGGGCGCCGGGACCAGCACGCTGCCGATGCTCTGCTGCGCCATCACGCACCCCCGAAGATGTGCATCAGCTGCCGCGGCACGAAGCCGGCGAGCAGCACGATCCAGAGCACGATCACGGTCCAGAACAGCGGCTTCTGGTACTTGGCCCCCTTGGCCCAGAAGTCGATCAGGATGATCCGCAGGCCGTTCAGGGCGTGGAAGCCGATCGCCGCGACGAGGGCGATCTCGCCGAGTCCCATGATCGGCGTCTTGTACGCGCCGATGACCGCGTCGTAGGCCTCGGGGCTCACCTTGACGAGCGCCGTGTCGAGCACGTGCACGAGGAGGAAGAAGAAGATCGCGACGCCGGTGATGCGGTGCAGCACCCACGACCACATGCCCTCGCGGCCCCGATAGAGGGTTCCGCCCATCCGTTTCGGCTGTGCCGGAGCCGCCGCCGTTGACTGCGTTGCCACGATTCCCCATATTAGCGACACGGCGGAGGGCGCCCGGTCCGCCCGCGGCGGCACGGGTCCTCCCGGGCGCGGCGGTCTACGCTTGCGGGCATGGTGAGCGCCGAGCCGATCCCGGGCTTCCACGCCGTCATCCCGGCCGGCGGCATCGGCTCCCGGCTCTGGCCCCTGTCGCGGGCCGACGCGCCGAAGTTCCTGCACGATCTCACCGGCTCCGGTCGCACGCTGCTGCGCGACACCTGGGACCGGGTCGCGCCCCTGGCCGGCGCCGACCGCGTCCTGGTGGTCACCGGTCGCGCGCACCGGGCGGCCGTGGAGGCGCAGCTGCCCGAGCTGGCCGACCCGAACATCGTGCTGGAGACCGAGCCGCGCGACTCGACCGCGGCGATCGGCCTCGCCGCGGCGATCCTCGAGCGCCGCGAGCCGGGCGTCGTGATCGGCTCGTTCGCCGCCGACCACGTGATCCGGGACGTGCGCGGCTTCCGCCGGGCGGTCGAGGAGGCGGTCGCCGTCGCGCGCACCGGGCTGGTCGCGACGATCGGCATCACCCCGACCGAGCCGGCCGTCGGCTTCGGCTACATCCACGCCGACGGGCCGCTGGACGTCCCGGGCGCGCCGCGCGCGGTCGCCGCCCTCGCCTTCGTGGAGAAGCCCGACCTGGAGGCCGCCAAGCGCTACGTCGCCGACGGCGAGCACCTGTGGAACGCGGGGATGTTCGTCGCCAGGGCGTCGGTGATCCTGGACTGGATCCGCGCCTACGACGCCGGCTTCGCCGACGACCTGGAGGCGCTCGCCGCGGCCTGGGACGACCCGGCGCTGCGCGGCCCGGCGGTCGACCGGATCTGGCCGCGGCTGAAGAGGATCGCGTTCGACTACGTGGTCGCCGAGCCGGCGGCCGCGGTGGGCGCCCTCGCCGTGGTGCCCGGCGACTTCGACTGGGACGACGTCGGCGACTTCGCGTCCGTCGCGCGCCTGCACACCGCCGCCGGCAAGAGCGACCTGGCGATCCTCGGCGACGAGCCGACGGTGCTCGCCGACCAGTCGACCGGCGTCGTCGTCGCGCGCGGCAAGCGCGTCATCTCGCTCGTCGGCGTGCGCGACATCGTCGTGATCGACACGCCGGACGCGCTGCTGGTGACCACGACCGGCAACGCGCAGCGCGTCAAGAAGGTCGTCGACGCCCTCCTCGCCGCGGGCCACGACCAGGTCCTCTGACGCCGCCGCTCCCCGCTCGGCCGGGCCGGACGAGGCGAATAGGGTCGCGGTTTCGTAACGGCTTGGGCGTCGGGGGCTCCGCACCCGCCGGGACAGGCGAGAATCGTGGGGACACCCACCGCCCCCGATCGCCGCGGGGCGCTTCCAGGAGGACAATCACGTGAACACCAAGATGATGCGCGGCTTCGCCGCCGTCGCCGGCCTCGCGGCCGCCGGGCTCGTGCTCGCGGGCTGCGGCGCGGCCCCCGGCACCACGCCGACGGAGAGCGGCTCCACCGCGGCCCCCACGACGGACTTCCTCGCCTGCGCGGTCTCCGACGAGGGCAACTTCAAGGACAAGTCGTTCAACGAGGCCGCCTACGAGGGCCTCCAGCGGGCCGGCAGCGAGCTCGGCGTCGAGACCCAGGGCCTCGAGTCGGCGTCGATGGACGCGTTCGAGCCGAACCTCACCCAGCTCGTCGACGACGGCTGCGGCATCATCTTCGCGATCGGCTTCAACTTCTCGCTCGGCGGGACGAACGGCCTGATCTTCGACTTCGCGGACGCGCACCCCGACTCGAAGTTCGCGTGGCTCGACGGGTGGCCCGGCGGCACCAAGGACAACGTCAAGCCGATCATGTACAACACGCAGGAGTCGAGCTACCTCGCCGGCTACCTCGCGGCGGCCTATTCGACCACGAAGACCATCGGCACCTACGGCGGCCTCCAGATCGACTCCGTCACGGCGTTCATGGACGGCTACTACTACGGCGCCAAGGCCTACGAGAAGGACACCGGCACCCCGGTGACCGTGCTCGGCTGGAACCCGGCGACCGCCTCGGGCGACTTCGTCGGCGGCTTCTCCGACACCACCGTCGCCGGCTCGATCTCGGACAACCAGATCGCCAACGGCGCCGACGTCGTCTTCCCGGTCGCCGGCTCGCTGTTCACGGCCACCGCCGAGTCGATCCGCTCCTCGGGCAAGAACGTCGTGCTGCTCGGCGTCGACAAGGACATCGCGCTGACCCAGCCGCAGCTCGCGGACATCACCCTCACCTCGGTCGAGAAGAAGATGACCCAGGCCGTCTTCGACATCACCAAGGAGGCGATCGACGGGAAGTTCTCGACCGACCCGTACATCGGCACGCTCGCGAACGACGGGACCGGCCTCAGCCCGTTCTACGACTTCGAGAGCAAGGTCCCGGCCGACATCGTCGCCAAGCTCAAGGAGCTGACCGACCAGATCAACAGCGGCCAGATCACGATCGAGCTGACGAAGAACCCGAGCTGACCGGCTCACTGCGATCACACGGCCTGCGCCGGGAGGGACTCCCTCCCGGCGCATGTCGTTCGCGCGGGGTTTGCGGCAGGATGGGTCCACCATGAAGCTCGAGTTGCGGGGGATCACGAAGCGCTTCGGCTCGCTCGTGGCCAACGACGGCATCGACCTGGTCGTCGAGTCCGGGCAGATCCACGCCCTGCTCGGCGAGAACGGCGCCGGCAAGTCGACGCTCATGAACGTCCTGTTCGGGCTGTATCAGCCCGACGAGGGCGAGATCCTGCTCGACGACGTCCCGCGGCGCTTCCGGGGACCCGGCGAGGCGATGGCCGCCGGCATCGGCATGGTGCACCAGCACTTCATGCTCATCCCCGTCTTCACCGTCGCGGAGAACGTCATGCTCGGCCACGAGCCGACCCGCGCCGGCGGCGTGCTCGACCTCCCGGCCGCGCGGCGCCTGGTGCGGGAGATCTCGGAGCGCTTCGGCTTCGACCTCGACCCGGACGCGCGCGTCGAGGACCTCCCGGTCGGCGTCCAGCAGCGCGTCGAGATCGTCAAGGCGCTCTCCCGGGACGCGCGCGTGCTCGTGCTCGACGAGCCGACGGCGGTGCTCACGCCGCAGGAGACCGACGAGCTGATGGAGACCATGCGCCGGCTCGCCGGCAGCGGCACCTCGATCGTGTTCATCACGCACAAGCTGCGCGAGGTCAAGGCGGTCGCCGACACGATCACCGTCATCCGGCTCGGCCGCGTCGTCGGCGAGGCGCCGCCGACGGCCTCGACCGCGGAGCTGGCGACCATGATGGTCGGCCGCGACGTCGAGCTGACCGTGCACAAGGACCCGCCGAGACTCGGCGCGGAGGCCTTCGTCGTGGACGGCCTGACGCTGTTCGGCGCCGGCGGCGTCCGGCTGCTCGACGACCTGTCGTTCTCGGTCCGCGGCGGCGAGGTGCTCGCGGTCGCCGGCGTGCAGGGCAACGGGCAGACCGAGCTCGCCGAGGTCATCGTCGGGCTGCGGTCGAAGGCGAGCGGCTCGATCCGCCTCGACGGCGAGGAGCTGCTCGGCCGCTCGGTGCGCCACGTGCTGGCCGCCGGCGTCGGCTTCGTGCCGGAGGACCGGAAGGCCGACGGCCTGGTCGCCGAGTTCAGCCTCGCGGAGAACATCATGCTCGACCGCAGCTACGGCCCGCCGTTCGCGCACTGGTACGGCATCGACTTCCGCGCTCGGGACGCGGTCGCCGAGCGGGCCGTGGAGGACTTCGACATCCGCACCCAGGGCATCGGCGCCCCGGTCGGCCGGCTCTCCGGCGGCAACCAGCAGAAGGTCGTCATCGCCCGGGAGCTCGAGCGCGACCTCAAGCTGCTGCTCGCCTCGCAGCCGACCCGCGGCGTCGACGTCGGATCGATCGAGTTCATCCACGAGCGCATCGTCGAGGTCCGCGACTCCGGCGTCCCGGTGCTCATCATCTCCACGGAGCTCGACGAGGTGATGGCGCTGGCGGACCGGATCGCCGTCATGTACCGCGGCGCGATCATCGACATCGTGCCGGCCGACACCCCGCGCGAGCGGCTCGGGCAGCTCATGGCGGGGGTGGTCGCGTGAGCGCGCCGCAGCCGATGGTCGACCTCGAGGACGAGCGCCGCCGGGTCGACTGGCGCGAGGTCATGCACCGGATCGCGGCCGGCGGTCCGCTGCGCACGATCCTCGCGATGGCGCTCGCGCTGGTCATCGGGATCCTGTTCATCGTGTTCGCGAACGCGGACGTCCAGCGCACCCTCGGCTACTTCTTCGCGCAGCCGGGCGACTTCTTCGCGGCGGCGGGCAAGGCGATCGCCGACGCCGGGACGGCGCTGTTCAACGGCTCGATCTACAACACGAAGGCGAAGGACCCGGTCGCCGGCTTCCGCCCGCTCACCGAGACGCTGCGCTTCTCCGGGCCGCTGATCGCCGCCGGCCTCGGCGTCGCGCTGACGTTCCGCGCCGGCCTGTTCAACATCGGCGGCCAGGGCCAGATGCTGATGGCGGCGGCGTGGTCGTCGTTCGCCGCCTCGCAGATCCACCTGCCGTACGGCATCCACCTGATCGTGGCGATGCTGTTCGGCTTCGCCGGCGCCGCGCTCTGGGGCTGGATCGCGGGCTTCCTGAAGGCGAAGACCGGCGCGCACGAGGTGATCGTGACGATCATGCTCAACTACATCGCGCTGTCGATCGTCACCTACCTGATGCGGACGCCGATCCTGCACGACATGTCGAAGGGGAACAACCCGCAGACGCTCCCGCCGGACGCGACGGCCGTGTTCCCGAAGATCCTCGGCGACGACTACCAGCTGCGGCTGTCCTTCATCCTCTGCATCCTCGCGGTGGTCGTCTACTGGTGGCTGATGCGGCGCTCGGCGCTCGGCTTCCGGCTGCGGATGGTCGGGCTCAACCCGGACGCGGCGCGTGCGGCCGGGATCAACGTCGAGCGCACCTGGATCATCGCCATGGTCGTCTCGGCGCTCTTCCTCGGCCTGGCGGGCCTGAACCAGGCGATCGCCCGCGACGGCAACTTCAACCAGCACGTCGACGAGGGCATCGGCTTCGACGGCATCACGGTCGCGCTGCTCGGCAACTCGTCGCCGATCGGCGTCATGTTCGCCGGCATGCTGTTCGGCGCGTTCAAGGCGGCGAGCCCCGCGATGCAGTCCGCCGACGTCTCGCCGGACATCCTCGGCATCCTGCAGGCCCTGATCGTCCTCTTCATCGCGACCCCGCCGTTGATCCGCGCGATCTTCCGCCTGCCGGAGCCGCGCGAGATCACCGACGTCGGGACGAGGCGCAAGCCGCAGCTCGAGCAGGGGAGCGCCTCGTGACCGCGCCCGCGACCGCTCCCTCGTCGAGCCTCGGAGGCCAGCTCGCCGCGCCGCGGTCCTGGCGGGTGCCGATCGTGCTCGCCGTCGTCGCGGTGCTCTCGCTGATCTGGTTCGTCGTGTTCGGCAAGGACGACCCGACCCGGTTCACCTGGTCGGACCCGGGCGACGTGCTGTACCTGGACCCGACCCCGGCGAACCCGCGCGTGCTCGGCATCGTGCTCGGCGTGCTCTCGCTGGCGGCCGCGGCCGCCTCCTTCCGCTGGGCGTGGCGTCGTCGTCCGGTGCCGGTCTGGCTCTCGCTCATCGTCGGGATCGCGTTCCTGGTCAGCCTGGTCGCCTGGGTCGGCGCCGGCGGCCAGATCACCGTCGAGTCGCTGCTCACCTCGACCGTGAGCCTCTCCACGGCGATCGTGCTCGGCGCGCTCGCCGGGGTCATCGGCGAGCGGGTCGGCGTCGTCAACATCGCGATCGAGGCGCAGCTGCTCGGCGGCGCGTTCACCGCCGCGGTGGTCGCCACGACGACGCACAGCTACGAGCTCGCCCTGGTGGCGGCGATGATCACCGGCGCGGCGATCTCGGCCGTGCTCGCCTGGTTCGCGATCACCTTCCTCGTCGACCAGGTGGTCGTCGGCGTGGTGCTCATCGCGCTGGTCACCGCGATCACCAACTTCTTCTATCAGCAGGTGCTCGCCGACAACTCCGCGCAGTTCAACGACCCCGGCACGCTGCCGCGCCTGGCGATCCCCGGCCTGGCGGACATCCCGGTGATCGGGCCGGTGCTGTTCGACCAGCGGCTCACGGTCTACCTGATGTTCCTGCTGGTGCCGTTCGTCTGGTTCATGCTCTACAAGACGCGCTGGGGCCTGCGCGTGCGCGCCCTGGGCGAGCACCCGCTCGCGGCCGACACGGTCGGCATCAAGGTGAACCGCTCGCGGTTCTGGACCGTGACGCTGGCCGGCCTCATCGCCGGGCTCGGCGGCGCCTCGCTGACGATCGGCTACGCCGGGGCGTTCGTCCAGGAGATGAGCGCCGGCAAGGGGTTCATCGCGCTCGCCGCCGTCATCCTCGGACGCTGGAACCCCTGGTACGCGGCGCTCGCGGCGCTGCTGTTCGGCTTCGCGACGAGCTTCCGGATCTGGGCGGGCGGCGCGGGCGCGGCGATCCCGTCCGACCTCATCGCGATGACGCCGTACCTCGTGACGATCATCGCGGTCGCGCTCGTCGCCGGCCGGGTGGTCGCGCCGAAGGCGTCCGGCAAGCCGTACATCAAGTCGTAGGCTGCGGGAGGACCCGGGCCGAGCCGCTCGCAAGGGCCGACCCGAGAGAGGAGCCGCCGGATGGTCGACACCGGTCGCATGGATCCCGCCGGGATCGACTGGCCCGCACTCCGCGAGGCGGCGTTCGGCGCGCTCGAGCACGCCTACGTCCCGTACTCGCGCTTCCCGGTCGGCGTCGCCGCGCTCGTCGACGACGGCCGCGTCATCACCGGGGCGAACGTCGAGAACGCCTCCTACGGCCTGACCCTGTGCGCCGAGTGCGCGCTGGTCTCCGCGCTCTGGATGGGCGGCGGCGGCCGGCTCGTCGCCTTCGCCTGCGTCGACGGTCACGGGAACGCGCTGATGCCCTGCGGCCGCTGCCGACAGCTGCTGTTCGAGCATGCCGCGCCGGGCATGCTGCTCGCCACCGTGAGCGGCATCCGCACCATCGACGAGGTCATCCCCGACGCCTTCGGCCCCCAGACCCTCGACGCCTACCGCACCCCTTGACCGGCCCCAACGCGATCCAGGAGCACGCCATGATCGAGCCGTTCGACGTCGTCGACCTGATCCGCGCGAAGCGCGACGGCGGCGAGCTGACGAGCCCGCAGATCGGCTGGCTCGTCGACGCCTACACCCGCGGCGTCGTCGCCGAGGAGCAGATGTCGGCCTGGGCGATGGCGGTGTTCCTGCGCGGCATGGCGCCGCGCGAGATCCGCGACCTCACCTTCGCGATGGTCGAGTCGGGGGAGCGGATGTCGTTCGCCGGGCTCGGCAGGCCGACGACGGACAAGCACTCCACCGGCGGCGTCGGCGACAAGATCACGCTGCCGCTCGCGCCGCTGGTCGCCTCGTTCGGCGTCGCGGTGCCGCAGCTCTCCGGCCGCGGCCTCGGCCACACCGGGGGCACGCTCGACAAGCTGGAGTCGATCCCCGGCTGGCGGGCCCGGCTCAGCAACGAGGAGTTCCTCGACCAGCTGCGCGACGTCGGCGCCGTGATCGCCGCGGCCGGCTCCGGGCTCGCCCCGGCGGACGGGCGGCTGTACGCGCTCCGGGACATCACCGGCACGGTCGAGTGCATCCCGCTGATCGCCTCCTCGATCATGTCGAAGAAGATCGCCGAGGGCACCGCGTCGCTCGTGCTCGACGTGAAGTTCGGCTCCGGCGCCTTCCTCCGGGACCCCGAGGCGGGCCGGGCGCTCGCGGAGACGATGGTCCGGCTCGGCCGCGACGCCGGCGTCGGCACCGTGGCGCTGCTCACGAACATGCAGACGCCGCTCGGCCGGGCGATCGGCAACGCGAACGAGGTCCGCGAATCGGTCGAGGTGCTCGCCGGCGGGGGACCGGAGGACGTCGTCGAGCTCACCGTCGCGCTCGCGCGCGAGATGCTCGCCCTCGCCGGCCAGCCCGACGCGGACGTCGCCGGACATCTCCGCGGCGGCCAGGCGATGGACGTCTGGCGCCGCATGATCGCGGCCCAGGGCGGCGACCCGGACGCGCCGCTGCCCGTGCCGCGGGAGTCGGAGACCGTCGTCGCCGATCGTGCCGGCGTCCTCGTCGACCTGCCCGCGCTGCCGTTCGGCATCGCCGCGTGGCGGCTCGGCGCCGGCCGGGCGCGCAAGGAGGACCCGGTCGCGCACGCCGCCGGCATCGACCTGCACGTCCGGATCGGGGATCGCGTCTCGGCCGGCCAGCCCCTCTACACGCTGCACGCGGACGACCCGGCGCGCTTCGCGCGGGCGCACGAGGCGCTCGACGGCGCGCTCCGGATCGGCGCCGACGGCGACCCGGTGCACGACGGCGGGCCGCTCGTCCTCGACCGCATCGCGTGAGCGGCGCGCGGCCCGCGGAGGGTCGCGCGGACGTTTACCGGATCGTCACCTCGGACCCGGTCCGGGCTCGGCCGCCGCCGTGCGCCGCCGGGTAGCGTAGGGGGATGACGGACGACCTCTCCCAGTACGCGCTCCCGGGAGGCGAGCCGATCCAGCCGCTCCCGAAGATCGGCCTCCACGAGCACCTCGACGGCGGGGTCCGCCCGGCGACCGTGATCGAGCTCGGCGAGCGGCTCGGGCTCGCGCTGCCCGCGACCGAGCCGGACGCCCTCGCGGACTGGTTCCACCAGCAGTGCACGGGCGGCGACCTGGTCTCCTACCTGAAGACCTTCGACCTGACGATCGCCTGCATGCAGACCGCCGAGGGCCTGGAGCGGGTCGCGATGGAGTACGTCGAGGACCTCGCCGCGGACGGCGTCGTCTACGCCGAGGTCCGCTGGGCCCCCGAGCAGCATCTGACGCAGGGGCTCACCCCCGACGAGGCCGTCGAGGCGGTGCAGCGCGGCATCGACGCCGGCATCGAGAGCGCCGCCTCGCGCGGCCACGACATCCGGATCGGGCAGCTGATCGACGCGCTGCGGCAGTTCGACAACTCGAGGCAGGCCGCCGAGATCGCGCTGCGCTTCCGGGACCGCGGGGTGGTCGGCTTCGACATCGCCGGTCCCGAGGCCGGCTACCCGGTCTCCCGCCACCGCGAGGCGTTCGACCTGCTGGCGGCGTCGTTCCTGCCGGCGACCGTCCACGCCGGCGAGGCGGACGGCATCGAGTCGATCCGCGGCGCGATCCTCGAGGGCCGCGCGCTGCGGCTCGGCCACGGCGTGCGCATCGTCGAGGACATCGTCGTCGAGCAGGACGGCGGGATGGTCACCGCGACCCTCGGCGAGGTCGCGCAGTGGGTCCGCGATCGCGAGATCGCCCTCGAGGTCGCGCCCAGCTCGAACCTGCAGACCGGCGCCTGGGGGCGCTCGATCGAGGAGCACCCGTTCGACCTGCTCTACCAGCTCGGCTTCCGGGTGACGGTGAACCCCGACAACCGGCTGATGAGCCGCACCTCGATCACTCGCGAGCTGGCGATCCTCGCCGAGGCCTTCGACTACGACCTCGACGACCTCGCGGTGTTCCAGCTGAACGCCGCGGCGGCGTCGTTCCTCCCGCTGGAGGACCGCGACGCGCTCGCCGAGCTCATCGCCGAGGCCTACGCCTAGCCGCCCGGATCAGGCCCAGATGGCGTCGACCGAGGTCAGCGGATAGTTCGCGGGCAGCGGCCGGCGGGCGACGCCGGTGTCGACGGCGGCCTGCGCGACCGCGGTCGCGACGGTCGCCAGCAGGCGCGGGTCGAGCGGCTTCGGGATGATGTAGTCCGGGCCGAACTCGAAGTGCGTCCCGCCGTAGGCGGCCTCCACCTCGGCCGGCACCGGCAGCTTCGCGAGGTCGCGCAGCGCGTGCGTCGCGGCGACCTTCATCTCCGAGTTGATCTCGGTGGCGCGCACGTCGAGGGCGCCGCGGAAGATGAACGGGAAGCCGAGCACGTTGTTCACCTGGTTCGGGTAGTCGCTGCGGCCGGTGGCGATGATGACGTCGTCGCGCGTGGCGATCGCCTCCGCCGGGGTGATCTCCGGGTCCGGGTTCGCCAGGGCGAACACGATCGGCCCGTCGGCCATCGAGCGCAGCATCTCCGGGGTGAGCACACCCGGCTGCGAGACGCCGATGAACACGTCGGCCCCGACCAGCGCGTCGGCGAGCGTCCGCGCCTCGGTCTCGATCGCGAAGGGCTGCTTGTACTGGTTGAGGTCGACGCGGTCGCTGTGCACGACGCCCTTGCTGTCCACCAGCAGGATGTTCCTCCGGTGCGCCCCGAGGTCGACGAGGTGCCGGAGCACCGAGATGCCGGCCGCGCCGGCGCCGACCGTGACGATCTTCGCGTCCTCGAGGCGCTTGCCCCGGATCTCCAGGGCGTTCAGCAGCGCCGCGCCGCCGATCACCGCGGTGCCGTGCTGGTCGTCGTGGAAGACGGGGATGTCGCACAGCTCGATGAGCCGGCGCTCGATCTCGAAGGCCTCCGGCGCGGCGATGTCCTCGAGGTTGATGCCCCCGAAGCTGCCGGCGATGAGCGAGACCGCCTTGACGAACTCCTCGGGGTCCTTCGTGGCGACCTCGATGTCGAACACGTCGATGCCCGCGAAGCGCCGGAAGAGGACGCCCTTGCCCTCCATGACCGGCTTGGAGGCGAGCGCGCCGCGGTCGCCGAGGCCGAGGATCGCCGTGCCGTTCGAGATGACGGCGACCAGGTTCCCCTTGTTCGTGTAGCGGTAGGCGTTCTCGGGATCGGCGGCGATCTCGAGGACGGGCGAGGCGACGCCCGGGCTGTAGGCGAGGGTGAGGTCCCTGGCGTTCTCCGCCGGCTTGGTCAGCTCGACGCTGAGCTTCCCGGGCCGGGGGTGCTCGTGGTAGTCGAGCGCGGCGGTCTTGAGACCGGTCGGGTCTTCCGTATTGCGGGACACGTCGCCACGCTAGCAGCCGAGGAGTTCGCGCACCGACCTTTCCAGCTCGACGACGATCGCGGCCGCCGCCGCTCGCCGCTCGCGCCCGGTGCCCTCCTCGCTGCGCGCGTCGAGGTAGGCCTTGAGCTTCGGCTCGGTGCCCGACGGCCGCACGATGACGCGGGAGCCGTCCTCGAGGTCGTAGCGCAGCAGGTCGGCGGCGTGCTCGGCGTCGGCGAGGCGGTCGACGGCGCGCACCACGGCGCGTCCGGCGATCGCGGCCGGCGGCTCGGCGCGGAGCCGGTCGGTCAGCCGGACGATCTCGTCGAGGTCGTCGACCCGGATCGACACCTGGCCGGAGGCGGTGCCGCCGATCCGCTCGGCGAGCGCGTCGAGCGCTTCGTCGACCGAGTACCCGGCGGCGCGCCAGCGGCCGGCGAGGGCGACGAAGCGCACCGCCGCCGAGATGCCGTCCTTGTCGCGCACGCGGTCCGGGTTGACGAGGTAGCCGAGCGCCTCCTCGTAGCCGAAGACGAGGCCCGGCACGCGGGAGATCCACTTGAAGCCGGTGAGCGTCTCGACGTGACCGAGTCCGTGGTGCTCGGCGATCGCGGCGAGCCCCGGCGAGGACACCAGCGAGCTCGCGAGCATCGCGCGCGGCTCTTCGTCGCCGCGTGTCGCGGCGGCGGCAGCCGCCTCCCAGCCGAGCAGCAGGCCGACGTCGTTGCCGGTCAGCCGGCGCCAGCCGCCGGGCGCCGTCGCGTCCGGCACGGCGACCGCGAGGCGATCGGCGTCCGGGTCGTTGGCGACGACCAGGTCCGCCGCGTGCGCCGTGGCGAAGGCCGTGGCGAGGTCGAGGGCGCCCGGCTCCTCGGGGTTCGGGAAGACGAGCGTCGGGAACGCCGCGTCCGGCTCGGCCTGCTCCGGCACGACGAGCGGCTCCCGGAGCCCGGCGGCGGCGAACGCGCGCCGCAGCGTCGCGAGCCCGACGCCGTGCATCGCCGTGTAGGCGACCCGGATCCCGCCGGCTCCGGCGGCCTCCGGCCCCGCGGCCCGCGCGGCGGCCTCGACGTAGGCGTCGACCACGCCCTCGCCGAGCACCTCGATCCCGCCGGACCGCGGCAGGTCCGCGACGGACCCCTTCGCGACGCGGGCGATCGCGGCGGCGATCTCCGCGTCCGCCGGCGGCACGATCTGGGACCCGCCGTCGGCGCCGCCGAGATAGACCTTCATGCCGTTGTCGCGGGGCGGGTTGTGCGAGGCGGTGATCATGACGCCCGCGGCCGCGTCGAGGTGGCGGACGCAGAACGCGAGGACGGGGGTCGGCAGGGCGCGGGGCAGCAGCGAGACGCGGATCCCGGCGCCGGCCAGGACCTCGGCGGCGTCCCTGGCGAAGACGTCGGAGCTCTCCCGGCCGTCGTAGCCGACCACGACGAGCGGGGACGAGCGGAGCCGGTCCGGGGGCGCCGCCGTCGGCGCCTCCTCGTCCGGTGACCGGAGGAGGAAGGCGGCGAGCCCGGCGGCCGCCTGCGCGACCACGACCCGGTTCATCCGCATCGGGCCGCCGCCGAGCT
>MKVN01000008.1:185735-186302 GCA_001898855.1 Micrococcales bacterium 73-13 | reverse complement strand
CCGTTTGCCGAGCCAGTAGCCGAACTGGTCGCCGCCGATCGCCGCGACGCCGACCCCGATCGAGAGCACCCAGATGTCGATGCCGGGGATGCTCGCGGCCGCGATGCCCGCGGCGAACAGCAGCGAGTCGCCGGTCACGAACGGGATGAACAGGCCGAGGAAGAGCGCCGTGCCCGCGAAGACCAGCCCCCATACGACGAGGTAGAAGATGATCGGCGACGCGTGGACGAGCCACTCGCGGAATTCGTCGGACATCGCCCCTCGCCCCTGTCAGGAACGTCCACGCTACTCCGTCCGGACGGGCGACGCGGAAGGGAGGCGGCGCTCAGGCTGCCGGGATGAATCGCCGCAGATGCTCCCGAAGCGCCGGGTCGCAGACGTAGACGAGAGTCCCGCGGACGCCGCGGGTGAGCAGCACGCCGTAGACGTTGCGGACGTAGCGCAGGATGTCCTCGTCTGTGTAGACGATGCCGCGCTTCGGATTGTTCTCGACGCCCTTCTTGTCGAAGTAGTCGCGACGGCTGAACCTGATCTCTCCGGTCGACTCGTCCAGACGCAGATCGCGAC
>MKVN01000008.1:183341-185719 GCA_001898855.1 Micrococcales bacterium 73-13 | reverse complement strand
CTGATCCAGTCGCGATCGGTCGAGTTCCAGCGCCAGCGGTGGCCTTCGATCTCGATGTCGTAGGGACGCTGCGCGAGCGGGATGGTCGACATGCCTTTCCGCTTCGGGTCCGAGCGCCACTCCCAGGCGTACCCCGCGACGAGACGGGCGAGACCGTGCCTGCGGTCGCGATCGCGGATCTGCTCGGCCATCTCGCCGATGTCGTCGTACATCGCGAACTCGTACTCGCCTAGATCCGGCATGGTCGGTGCGCTCCCGGCGAGCACCTCGCGGATGTATCCGACGTAGTCGGAGCCTGCCCGGACTCGCATCTGGGTCGCGAGACGGAAGTAGTGGTCGGACGTCTTCGCCTTCTGAACGAGTTCGGCGACGACTTCGCTCGGCAGGTCGGCCGGCCGCACGCTCTGCTCGGCGTCGAGCAGCAGGATCCGGTGGCGACTGCGCTCCTGGATCCAGTCCAACTGAGTGCGCGTAACGGCGTCCTCGCCGAACAGCCGCTCATTGATGCGCCGGAAGGCCGTGTTGAGAGGGCCCGACGCCTGATTCGCCCGCTGGTTCAACCGATGCGCCTCGTCGACCACGAGCAGGTCGAAGGGCTCTGTCGCGGACCCGACCTCGAAAGGCGTCATGACCATCTGCGGCGAGAGTCCCGGCGTCCGGTCGAACACTCGGGCGATGGAGGCTCGCAGCGACTGCTGCGGCACCACTAGGCCGATCCGGAAGCCTTCGAGCCGCTCCGGGTAGCCCTCTGCGAAGAAGTCGGAGAGCGGTCCCTTCTGCTCCACCTCGTCGATGCCGCGGGCCGACTGGATGTCGCGGAGCAGCTTGATGAGATAGATGCCCACGATCGTCTTGCCCGTACCCGGCTGTCCCTGGATCACGCTCGTGCTCGACACGCCCCCGTCGAGATCGTGGAAGAGCCCCTCCAGGATGTTCTCGATCGCCGCGACCTGGTCGATGTTCAGAGCCTTGAACGGTGACAGCTTGAAGAGGTCGCTGTTCTCGATGTCCCGGAGCTCCTGGCGGAACAGGCCCTCCCCCCGCAGCGCATCGAAGATCTCCCGGAACACCCGCTGATAGCCTTCTCGGCCCGGATAGTTGAGGTTCCGGATCCCCTCGTTCAGGTTGAGCACCCGGTAGTGCCCGTCGCCGCTGAACCACTGGATGAGCATCGACTCCAGGTCGAAGCAGACCGACTGGTTGAACGTGTCGTCGAGCACGATCCGGGCCGCGCGAAGATGACGCTTGTCGGGGTTCGCCAGATGCTGCCGCATGCGGGTGAGCGCGTTCGCCGTCTCCCCGACATAGATGTCGGCGGTGTCGTTGATCGTGTAGACGACCGGCCAGTTCGCCAGGCGACCGCTGGGGTCCGGCCAGCTGCGGATCGCATCGGGGACGAACGGGATCTGCTCGATCTCGAAGCCGCCCATGCCGTGAGCGTAGCGAAGAGCGGGCGCGATGGTCAGTGGTGAGGCCGGGCCTCAGACGAGGGAGCCGAGCCAGAGGCCCGCCCCCGCCAGCGCGGTGGCGGCGACCAGGACGCCGAGGCCGTTGAGCGCGGCCAGCAGCCGCCGGCGCTCCTGCAGCAGCCGGACGGTCTCGAAGCTGGCCGTGGAGAAGGTCGTGTAGCCGCCGAGGAACCCGGCGCCGACCACCAGGTGCACCTCCTCGGGCAGCGCGGCGGCGGCGGTCAGACCCGCGATCAGGCCGAGCAGGAACGAGCCGGACAGGTTGATCAGGATCGTCCCGATCGGCAGGGCGCCGCGGGCGCGGCTGCGGACGACGCCGTCCAGCAGCAGCCGGCAGGCGGCGCCGAGCCCGCCGGCGAGCGCCAGCACGAGGAACGCGAGCGGGGTCATGCCTCGTCCCCCGCGGTGCGATCGGCGGCCCTGGCGGCGCGATGGGCGGCCGCGGCGACGGCGATGCCCGCCCAGGTCGCGACCGCGCCGATCAGCACGGTCCCGAGGGCGTAGAGGATCCCGGCCGGGGCGGCCCCGGACCCGAGCAGCGCGGCCGTGTCGGCGGCGAGGGCGCTGTAGGTGGTGAAGCCGCCGAGCACGCCGGTGCCGAGCAGCAGCCGGAGGGTGCGGCGGCGGCCGTGGTCCGGTCCCCGGCGCACGAGCGCCTCGAGCAGCACCCCGAGCAGGAACGCGCCCACGACGTTGATGACGAGGATCGCGTACGGCACCCCGTCCACCGGCGGGAAGGCGAGGCTCAGCGCTTCGCGCGCGGCGGTGCCCACCGCGCCGCCCGCGAACACCACGGCGAGGGTCGAGGGCCGCAGGTGCACCGGCCGCGGAGCGCCGCTGACGGACTCGTCCGCGTCGACGTCCGGGTCGATCGGGAGGGCGGGATCCGGCTCGCCGTCCATCGGATCG
>MKVN01000008.1:33284-183304 GCA_001898855.1 Micrococcales bacterium 73-13 | reverse complement strand
CGTCGGTGTCCGAGGTTGGGTACGGCGAGCCCCACCGCCGTGACGCCGCGAGGCGTCACGGCCATTCTGGCAGAACGGTCCGGCCGGCGGCCAGTCCGCGGTCGGCGACCGGCCGGCGGCCTACTGGCGGCGGAACAGGCCGCGGAAGACGTTCAGCACGCCGAGCACGACCAGCGCGATGCCGAGGAACCACCACAGGAACACCGCGCCCCACAGCGGGCTGGTGACGAGCGTGAAGCCGGCGACGATCGAGACGATCGCGAACAGCACCGTGAACAGCTTCGAGCCGGCCGACCCGATGGTGAACAGCGAGGCGAAGCCCTCCACGATCCAGAGCACGCCGAGCATCAGGGTGATGAACAGCGCGAGGAAGGCCGCCGACTGCTGCAGCTCGGCGAACGCGAAGGCGCCCGCGACGACGTAGAGGATGCCGAGGATGATGTGCCCGAGCCGGCCGCCGAAGCCGAGCCCCTTCGTGAAGAGGCCCATGCCGGCGTACACGATGCCGGCGATGATCGCGTAGATCGCGATGATCGCGGTCACCACGACGGCCGCCTTGGTCGGCCAGACCAGGATCGCCGCGCCGAACAGCACGGACACGACCCCTCCGATGACCAGCGCCAGACGCGCGCCGCGCTGCGGGATGGTGACTTCGGACATCGCAGGCCTCTCTGTCGGAGTGGGGACGAGCACACAGCTTAGGGGGCCGGTCGACGCCGCCGAGCCCCGGCTCGCGCGGAACCCCTATGGATAGGGGGTGGACGCGGGAAGGCCGATCCGGTCGACAATTCAACAAGAATCCTTGTGCAACATCCCTTGCAGGGTTACGCTCGCGGCATGCCCGAGAGCTCGCGCCGCCGCATCCACGTGGAGGACCCGTCCGCGCTCCGGGCGATGGCGCACCCGCTGCGACTGCGCATCGTCGGAAGCCTCCGCACGGACGGTCCGCAGTCGGTGGGCGCGCTGAGCGAACGCCTCGACGCGGCCCCGGGCTCGATCAGCTACCACCTCGGCACGCTGGAGCGGCACGGCTTCGTGGAGCAGGCGCCGGAGCTGGCCCGCGACGGCCGCGAGCGCTGGTGGCGGGCGTCCGCCGAGGTGACGACCTTCGACGCGGCCGAGCTCCAGCGCGACCCCGAGCGGCGCGCCGCCGGCCGGGCCCTGCGACGGACGATCGTGCAGCGCTACGCCGCGGAGCAGCTCGCCTACCTCGAGACCGAGGAGACCCTCGCCCCGGAATGGGTCGCCGCCGCCGCGATCGGCGACGACGTGGCCTGGCTCACGCCGGAGGAGCTCGGCGAGCTCGGCGCCGAGCTCGCCGAGCTCGCCTCCCGGTGGCAGGCCCGCGGCGACCGGGGCCGCGCCGGGGCCGCGCCGGTGCATCTCGTCTACACCGCGTTCCATCGCCCGTGAGCGCGCTCCCGGTCGAGCGCCGGCGGCTCGGTCCGCTCGTCGCGCTGCTGGCCGCGGACGGGGTGTCCCGCGCCGGGAACGCGATCACCATCGTCGCCGTGCCCCTGATCGCCCTGCAGATCGCGGGGACGCCGCTGGCGATCGCGGCCGCCGGCATCGCCGCCACCCTCCCCCTCGTCGTCGGCGGCGTGGTGGGCGGCTGGGTCGTCGATCGGCTCGGCTTCCGCCGGGCGAGCATCCTGGCCGACGCGGCGAGCGGCGCGACCGTGCTGGCGATCCCCATCCTGGCGGCGCTCGGCGCGCTGCCGCTCTGGGCGCTGCTCCTGCTGGTGCTCCTCTCCAACCTGCTCGACGCGCCCGGCGCGGCGGCCAGGTCGAGCCAGATCCCCGAGCTGTGCGAGCGCGCCGGCGCCGCCCTCCCGCGGGTGGTGGCGGCGCAGGCGACGGTCTCCCGGACGGCGACGATGGTCGGCGCCGGCGTGGCCGGCCTGCTGGTCGCCGTCGCCGGGGCCGCTCCGGCGATGCTCGTCGACGCGGCGGCGTTCGGCGTGGCGATCCTCCTCACGATCGCGTTCGTGCCGGTCGTCCCGCTCCCGGTGACCGGCGGCGCGGATGCGGCGAGGGCCGACTCCGGATGGCGGGCGCTGACCGCGGGCGTCCGCTTCGTGCTGCGCACGCCGCTCGT
Source organism: Micrococcales bacterium 73-13 (assembly GCA_001898855.1). GTDB lineage: Bacteria > Actinomycetota > Actinomycetes > Actinomycetales > Microbacteriaceae > 73-13. The sequence continues at coordinate 181,206 of MKVN01000008.1, read as the reverse complement.
GCGGGCCATCGTGATCATGGTCGTCGTCACCAACGCGCTGGACACCGCGGGCATGACCGTGCTCAAGCCGCTGTACGCCGCCGGCCTCGGCCACGACGGGGCGGAGCTGGGCATCATGGTCGCCTGCTTCGCCGGCGGCGCGCTGGCGGGCGCGGCGATCTACGGGATCGTCGGCGATCGCGTGCCGCGCCACGCGCTGTACGTCGTCCTGTTCCTGCTGGCCGGGGTGCCGCCGTACGCGACGATGGCGCTGGCCCCGCCGTTCCCCGTGGTCGCGGTCGTGCTCGCACTGTCCGGCCTGGCCGCGGGCCCGCTGAACCCGCTCATCGACTCGGCGCTGTACCGGCTGATCCCGGCGGAGATCCGCGCCCGGGTGCTCGGCGCGATCACCGCCGGCGTGACCGCGGCGATGCCGCTCGGGAGCCTGGTCGCCGGACTCGGCGTCGACGGGCTCGGTCTCGCCGCCGCGCTGGCCGCGACCGCCGTGCTGTACCTCGCCGCGATCCTCGCGACGTCGTTCGGCCGCCGCTGGCGGGGGTTCTGAGCCGGCGGGATCCGTCCCCCGGCATCGGATCCCGGCGCCAAGATCGACAGCCGGACCCCGAGGCGGGCGACTGCTCAGTCCGCGTCGTCGTCCGGGGCCGGAGCCTCGGCCTCCGCGACATCGGAGTCCTCAGCGGCAGCGCCGTCCAGCAGCCGATCCCGGAGAGTGTTGAGCAGCGGCCCTCCCTCGACCCGCCAGAACCACCACGCATTGCCGGAACCGCCGCGGATCCTGCGGGCTGCGGCGGCAGGCGTGCTGAACGCTTCGCCCTCGTAGAGCACCTGTCCAGCCGGGAGCACCTCGCACCGGGCGTCCGGCCATCGCTGATCGGCGCAGACGAGGGTGGTTCCGACGTCGAGCAGGCCGGCGCTGATGAGGTCCGCGTAGCCGACCGTCGCCTTCGTCAACCGCGACTTGCGGTCGATCACCTTGCCCTCGTGCCCGGCGGGCACCGGCCAGGTGTCGAGCAGCGCCCGGGTCAGCTCGATCGTCCGCGCGTCAATGAGTTCCTCGTTCCACCCCTCGGCCGAGATCTCGTGCACCCGGCGGTTCATGAGGAACGTGTCGTGCTTGTTCAGCGCTGCCCGCTTGCCCTTGTCACCGAGCCAGGCGCCGTTGGAGACGGACGCGTTGAGCGAGGCCGTGATCAGCGTGAGGTTCCCGAGTCGGTTGACGTGATCGTCGCGATCCGCCTGGGCCGCGAGGTCGTCGACGGGCCAGTTCGCCTTCCAACTGCGGGGCAGGATGTGCTCGACCTGCTGCTTGTCGCGATGGACTCGGACACCGGTCTTCGAGCGCCTCGGTGTCGCGTAGCCACGGAACCAGTCCTCGACCGCCTGGAGGAAGACGCGTTGCATCGGCTGCGAGAACCGTCGGTAGAACGCCTCGGTCGCGAGCGTCGTCTCGATCTCCTCGTCGCCCGGCCAATAGGTGCTCGCGAACTGTTGACTCGCGAGGAACTGCTCGACGGCACCGACGAGATCGACGTCGGACTTCCCTCGTGCGGTCTCGATGAGCAGCGCGGCGATGCGGCCTTGATCACTGCTCTGTAGCCGAAGGAGGCGGCGACGGAATATCCAGCTCTCGACGGACGCGATGACCCGACCCACGGTCGCCTCGGAGTAGGGACTACCCGGTTCGGTCAGCCAGAGCAGCACCGGCTTGGTGATCTCGGACTGAGTGACCGACATGCGATAGACGTGGAGCGCGAGCCGATCGAGGTCGGCGTGCTTGTCCCAACTGCGCTCGGTGACCTCCCGGTAGAAGTCGGCCTGTTCGGTGATCACCTCGAGCAGCTCGACCATCGAGGTCCTGCTCTCGTGCTCCACATAGAACTTGAACCGCGTGAAGGTCGAGCGCGGGCTGACCTCCTGGCCGACGCGAGAGACGAGCCACTGGCTGAGGAAGAGCGCGCTGCGCGTCGTGCTGTAGCGGCCGACGCTGACCTCCTCCTCCCAGAACCGGGTCTCGAACGGCCATGCCTCCTGATAGACCTTCGCCTGATCCTGGCCTTCGAGCCTCAGCCGTTGGAAGACGAAGTTCTTGATGAGATCGGCAGCGGTGAGCGGCGTGCCGCGCGCGTTGAGGGTCTCGAAGATCTCCTGCGAGTCCTCACTCGCTTCCAGCCGGATCACGACGAGCTGCAGTGCGCTCTGGAGTGCCACGCTCAGCGCATCCGCTCGGACTGCGGCCGACTCCAGACCTTGGTCGAGCCACTGGCCGACACGGCCGAAGAAGTACTCGTGGGCCTTGATCAGGAGCGACTCCCGCCCCTTCAGCGCCGAGTAGTCGAACGGAGGCGCCGCCTGCATGACCTCGTCGAAGGCCGCTCGGTCGCGGTTCGTGTGCCGCAGCTTCAGCCCCGGCTCATCGCCGCTGACATAGACGTCGCTATTGTGCGTGAGCATCTCCAGCTGGCCGCCGAGGGCGTCGAACCCCCGGCCCTTGAAGACGGCCGCGGTGGCATCCAGCACGAGCTGCAGGGTCGTGAGTCGCTGCTGACCGTCGACAATCTGGAACTCCTGGACGCCGACCGGTGCCGCCTCTGCTTGCTGAGTGACGACCGCTCCCAGGAAGTGAGTCGCCATCGAGCCGGCTGAGCCGAGGCGATGTTCGGCCACCCGACGAATGTCCGCCCATAGCGGTCCCCACTGCTCGTCCTCGGTCCAGACGTAAGGACGCTGGTAGATCGGCACGGTCAAGTGCTGCGGCATCACGAAGATGCCCTGCGGGGTGGTCACATCAGTCCTCATCGCGGCCTCTCACGTTGCGCAGACGTCGCAGACGCCCGACGTCGGCAACTCCGTGAAGCAGGTCGGACAGACCACGACGGCCCTCTGCGGCGGCGCGGTTCCATAGCCCCCACGGTGGTGCTCGCCGACATCGTTCAGCGGGTGATTGACACGCCAACGAGAGCCGTGCGACTCGCGGTCCACGTCACCGGCAGCCAGGACCGCAGCTTCCTCGGTCTCGAATCCGGACGTGTACCCGTAGTGGACCGTCAGATGGCGGGCGCCGTCATGGCGTATCGCCTTGAAGTACCGGGACCGAGTCCCCTCGTAGTGGTCGATGCCGACTCGGTCCATGATCCGCTGGACCAGTGGCAGATTCTCCGACGGGAACTGATTCGCCTGGAACGCCTGCCCGAGGATCTCCCACCTGGCCGATCCCGCCGCGTCGTCGACATCCTCGCTCACGGCTCCCACGATATCGAGGCCCTCCGACAGCCTCGCGCAGGGCGAGGCCGAACAGCGACTTCGACAGTGCGCCCGCCCTCACCGAGCGGGACCGAACATCCGGTCGCGGCGGCGGACGGAGTCGATGCGACCCGATCCCTCGGCCGGACGCCGATCCCGCCATACATGTCGATCGGCGGTCCCGACCCGAGCCGGCGCGAACCCGGTCAGAGGCTTGCGCAAAGCCTCTTCGGTGGACCTATCCGAAGCCGGTCAGAAACAGCTTGAGACGGCGCTAAGGCTAGCGGAGCGAGTGCTCGCGGGCGACCTGCCCAAGCCCGAAGCCGATCCTGCCTACGAAGGCACCCACTCAATCCGCCAGGTTCAGCGACGCCTCTCCCCGGAGGAGATCGAATCGCTAGTTGGTGACTATCGTGCGGGCGCCTCGACCTATCAACTTGCCGCGAGGTGGAAGATCCACCGGGCGACGGTGTCCAACCATCTGCGGCGCGCGGGGGAACGCGTCCGAACCCAGGGCGAGGTCGAGGTCGAGATGGACGAGGCAAGGCAGCTTCGAGTAGAGGGCTGGTCCTTCAACCGGCTCGCTCGGAAGTATGGGATCGACCCCAAGACGATGAAGAAGCGACTAACCGGCACGATCGGCAGTAGCGCCGAAAGACAGTAGCGGCGAACTCGGCCACGAGTCGTTATTCGTTGTCGTACTCGGGCTCGTAGTATGAGGAGGGATCGCCTTCAACCTCGAAGTCCGTATCAAGACCAACGGCCTCAATCAGATCAAGATCATTGAGCTCCAGATGACAACGCGGGCAGGCGAAACCATCGGTCGCTACCGTGACGAACACGATCACGTCCTCAAACTGGTCTTCCTCACCGTGAAGCGTGACGAACTCAGCTTTGGTCTCAAGCACCGTGTCTCCTGACAACGTGCCTGAACTTCCGCAAGCCGGGCACTCCGCCGAGGTCGTGTGTTGGAAGTAGTAAGGCGAGAACCCCGCCCACGCGCGCTCGAGCGTGACGCTCATACTCCCGCTCTCGTGCAATGCAAGGCGACTTCGAGCCCGCTCGATCAGAGCCTCGGCTCTCCGCTTGACGTTCTCGCGGTTCGTCTCCAGGTACTGAGTGACAACACGCTCCCGCTCGCGACCTACAAGCTCTTCCAGATCACGATCGAGATGGCTCACGAGAATCGCCACCTGGGCCCAATAGCGCGGCCACCAGGCCTCTGGCGTGCCCTCCCTGCCTACGCCACCCGCATGGAGATAGTCATTCCGAACGGACGAGATGTAGGCGGCTTCTTGTTCGTTGAATGGCTTGAAGGCGCGATGGCAGCGCGACCAGAGCGCCTTTGCCGGGATAGTGAAGAACTTGTCGTCAACCTCGAGGAGGCCGCTCGCAACGAGGAGGCTATGACCGTCCGGGTTCGGGTTGGCTATGAGGATCGGTGAGACTTTCGCAAGCGCCGCCTTACCGAGTAGCTCGAATGCCGCCGACGCCCAGAAGGCTTGTTCGTCGAACTCGCGGCCATCGTCCATCGCGCGGTGGACGAACATCCGCGCTTTGATCCAAAGGCGGTCCGGGTCATATGGGTGAAGGCTCATGTTTCCTCGACGAAGTTCAGTGAGAGGCGCCCTAAGACGCGAGTCTCGGAATCAGTGACCACCGCTTCACGCGCGTGTAGCGCCTGCCGGTTGTCGATGAACAAGAGCTGCTCCTCTTGGTCCCATTGGTGAATGACTGCCATGTCTCGCTGCTCCTGGAACCACGCGACAGCCTGGCGCGCCATCTGGTCGCCCGGACTCATGGTGACGGGGTCAAACCGGAATCTCCGGCCGCTATACGCCGAGGCCAGGAACGAGAACCCGTTACCCCTGACCACGAAGACGCCCTCCCTCACCGCTTCAGGGACAGGGGTAGAGCAGGTGCCGCTGCCCGGCTTGAGAATCGCTGTACCAGTCGGCGTCGGACTCGATGAATACAGGACGGTCACATCGGGCGGTTCGAGAAGATGTGCGCCATCGGTGTGAAGGGGCTGAGCCCCAAGCCCATAGACCGCGCTGAGGGAACGAGGTGGGGCATCCTTCGTGATGTACGGCCGCAAGTGCTTTACGGAACCGTTGGCCTTTGCCCCCTGCGCACGGAAGAGAAGATGCTCCATTTGAACCGCTCGCTCAACCTGTTCCAGCGTCCCGTTAGACACCGCGTAGCCATCAGCTGCGAGGCTTGCGCGGACGGATGCCAGATCCGGTCCAGCCATCGCCCCTCCTTCCCCGCGGGCGAGCACAGCGCCGAGCGACAGGCTACCGCTGGCAGCGGAAGCGGCGGACGACAGAAGTCTGATCGCTTGAATCAGTTCCGCTCCTTGCCCGTCGCACGCGCCAGAATGACCGCGTGCTATTCATCAAGCCAGAGGGCTCGACCCTGACCGAACAACAGGCAATGTCGCTGGACGATGAGTTCTTCCGCTTCCGCCCGCTGGCGTACTTCAGTGCTCGCATCGCGGCGCTCCTCACCGCGCATGAATCGTCAGTCCGACCAAGCGACAGCGGACTGGCAGAGTTCCGCGGCGTCCTTGGGCTCGACGGAGAGGCGAACCTGCTCGAGTTCGACGACACCGAACGGCGCCTACAGGTCGCTGCAGACGCGGTGGGATTGCGACATCACGTCGCCGAGACACTGATTCGTTTTCTCCACGCGCTCACGGCCTCTGAACCCAAGCCCGGTGATGCTCGCTGCATCTGGCTTCAGATCGCTGATGGCCCCAACTCAACACATCAGATGGTTCGTGACGTTCTCGCCGCATTCGATCGGGACAATGAGACTTTCTCCCGACTGTTTTGGCCGCTCGAGACGACAGCATCGGAAGAGGTCTTCGCCGCCGGCCAGATCGCCCAGGACTGGCTCAACCACGCGATCCGGCTACTCAGGAACGACGAGCTCAGCTCCCAGGCGGCGAATAACAAGCTGAAGCACGGCCTCGCGGTAAGTGCTCGCGGCGACCGCAGAGTGGAGTTCATCCTCGCTCCGATAGCCGATCCAACTCGAATCCCCGTGAGCGCCTTTGGGCCGGGGAAGTCAGTTCCGATCATCGACAAGCCGGAACTGACCTATCTCGGTCGGCCGTTCGGACAACCTCCACGAGGCGTCGAGGCGACGTCGCTGCAAGTCAGCGTTCCGCACGTCCTCGCCGAGGCTTGGCTCATGGCGATCCCCTACGCGGCTTTTTTCCACGTCGCGGCCCGAGGACATTTCGAAGGCGACGCGAGCGCAGAGTACGCACCTTTCCCGAGACTGCCGCTCGGTCCAACGCCGAGTCAGTTGCTCCGGAACTTGGTGCTGGGAACCCGTGAGACGATCACGCTCCCGCCCAATCCGGAGACGGCGCCCAGACCATCTGGCTTCTTCACCCACGAGATCTTCCAGGGCGTGACCCTCGACTTCGAACATGCCATGACCGGAACGGTCGTTGCCGACGAGGAAACCGCCACCTGATCAAGTTGCGTGCCCTCACGTCACTTCACGGGAGCTATTCCTAGAGTTGACCTTCCCTCCCACGTCACGAGTGAGGGCGCGCAGCGTGACCAGTGCGTGCCAGAGCACACCTGCCATCTTGACTATGCGCTGTAGCACCGATCTGCTCAAGTTCGCCGAAGCCGCGAACAGGGGTGCCCGTTCTGGATTTCACAATCCGAGGCGGTTGGTACGTTGGCGGATTTTCGCTCCTGGGAGATAGTGAGCGCAGGCCGTTGAGCTCGGACGCGAGCTCCGGCCCTCACTCCTCGATTCACTGCGGCTTCACCAGGGGAACCATCCGGTTCGCCGGCCGCACAGAATCGAGGAGGTCGTCGCCATGAGTGACCCCACCAAGGATCCGGGGGCACAGTTCTTCGGTCCCATCACCCCGCTCGCCGTGCGCATGCCGGAAGAGCTCCGCACCCACCTGGACATGCTCGCTCAGCTCAACGGTCGGTCCACGACCGAGGAGTGCCGCGTGGCACTCGAGACCTGGGTGATCAACGCCAAGAATGACCCGAAGGTCGCCGCCCGCGCCCAGCAGGTCGCCAACGAGATCGAGCGCGAGGCGCAGGCCAAGCGCGACGCCATCTCGGCGATCCTCGGCCCCGCCAAGTCCGGGGCTCCGAAGTCCGCTGCCAAGCCCTCGGCCTCTACGCCCAAGGAATCAGTGGACAAGTGAGACGTGGCCGACCCTGGTGCTCCCCGTCCCCCGTACCAGGGTCGGTCGCCTTACTTTGGCCGCCTGGGGACTCAGTGTGACGAAACGCCCCGTAGCTTGCTACGGGGCATTTCATGAGCATTGCTAGGCGGCTAGAGCCGAACGAGGGTACTGAGGTTGACGCGCCGCGTGACAAGCAAAGTGTCGGGGTGAAAGACCCGCCCACATTGCGCGCAGAAATACTCCCCATTTGGCCAGTCCTCGGCTGTGGGTTCGACCTCGCGGTCGACACCTGAACCTGCCCGGCTGATCGGGTAGAACCCGGCATCCGAAGGCCCATTGCCGCAGAGGCATTTCCAAGCGTTCGGGTCGCCCGGCTTGTGACTAATGTGCTCAGCGGTGATGGGCTCCGAGACTGAGATTGGTGTGGTCATACATACATTCTCCGTTTACCACCCTTACTGTGCGCTTCGGCGCGAGCGAAGTAAAGAGTAGAAAAAACATCGGATTGATCTGCCAAACCTCGGAGCGCAGCACGAGCGGCAAAGATCCGCGAGGCTTGGCGCGACACGGTAGACCCGGTCGAAATCCGACCCGCTGACGAGGTACGGCTCGGGTGAGCCAACAGCCCGACGGGACTTTCCCCGGGAGCTACTTCAGGTCGCACGGCCGAACGTCTCCCACAGATTCCGGGCGACGATTCGGGAGGAGCGGCCCTTGGCGTAGGGCAGGATCAGTGCTCTGGCTACCGCCACTCGGAGAGCAGCATCAGCAGGTCCTCGACCCGCTCGAGCTGCACCCGCGCCAACTCCTTGCCCGGCTCGCCTTCGACATGCTTGAGCTCGTGCAGCGTGCGCGGCAGGTCAGCGTAGGAGAGCAGTAGTTCGACCACCACCGCGTCGAATCCGGCAAGGTGGGCGGCGTAGTAGAACCGACCGCGCCAGGTCACTCGCACCCCGCCGCCCTCGATCGGTGCCAGCGCCTCGTTGCGGTGCGGACTCGTTTCGGCCCAGGCACGAACCCTGGCATCGGACACGCCGCGTTCCTGGAGCGAGTGGATCACGAGTTCGACGGCCGAGTTGCAGGCTTGGCTCACCGGGTCGGGACTCTCATGGAGCGCCCACCACATCGCGTCGCGCTTGTTCACCAAATACCCCCCGGTAGTGCGCAGCCACACCTCCACGCGATCCGTCTTCGCAACCGCCTCGAAGCTGCTGCCAGAAATCAGGTCGTCAACGAAGGGCAGCCAGTCCGGAAGCGGCACGGTAGGCGCGATCAGGGAGGAGAGCGGGTTCTCGGCGAACGCTGCCGTGAAGATTCCCTCGGGAACCTCCGGCAACGTCGCGGAAAGGTGCGCTGCCGCAATGCCGGCGGAGGCGATGTGACCCATCACCGATGTATCCAGCACGGACGCCTTAGCCACGGCTTCGATCGCGGCATTCGCCTGGGCGATGGCCGGGATCGAATCGGGGCCGAGCACCGAACCCGCGAGGCGGGTCGACTCGGCGAAGGAGCGCCCGATGGAATCCATGAAGCTGGGCCGCCCAAGCGCCGAGTCAATGAACGCCGGCTTCGCCGCGAGATCCATGAACTTCGGTCGTCCGATCGCGGTGGTCATGAACGACGGCTGCTCAGTGGCCATGTCCAGGAAGGTGGAGTGAATCGCCGCGGTCAGCGGGCCGGTGATGGCTGCCGCCCGGGCCGCGGTCATCCGGTCCATCTCCGCTCCGGCAAGCGTGTTCTTCACGGACTGAAGAAAGACCGGCGTGGCCAGCTCCTTGCTGTTTTCGGTGGTCACCGGCCTCTCCTTCGCTGTCGATCGGTGATGAGCAGATCAGAGTACTTCCAGCTTCGGACACAGTCCGGAGCAACGCGGCTTGTCTTCGTCTGAGCCTCGATTTAGTATTCCACCCATCGAACATAGATTCGATGACTGGGAGTGATGAAGATGAGCCGGGTGCATGGCGCCGAGGAAGTGGAGCTCCAGGGGGATGTGCCGGTGCGCCTAGAGCGCAGTGGGAGGTGGTGGCAGGTCATCGATCAACCGACACGACTCGGCCTGCCTGATGACGCCGCTTTCTCCGCGCTGATCACTCATCCGTCGGCCCCGTGGCTCGGCTGGCGGTTCACGGCCAAGGCCGATGACGGCGAGGTCCTCGTATTCGACATCCGCAAGATCCCGCGCGGTTGGGACATTATTCGCGTCTACCGATAGCGGCTCAAGTGATCAAGCTGCGGTCGACGATCATGGTGATCTCCGGACGCGCCGCAAACCAGCAACGAGAGTTGGACGTGTGACAGCCGCCAGACGCATGAACAATGAGGTGTGAGGGCGAACGGCCCGGGCTCAGGCTGGCGGCTGCAGGGGAAGGTGCTTCCCGCCTCGACGAATGCGGCCAGGCGGGACGAGCCTCACTGTGAGTCGGAATGGAAAACTCGGCAACGTACCAGGCGCCCGGCGTTGCGACTTTCACAACGGCTACCTCTATAAATGAAACGGGGTCGCGCTGGTCGGCCTTGAATGCGTCAGACGGCTACGCGAATCGCGCTCTCCCACGCTTGGGTCGCGACCTGAACCGCGTCCCACGGCGAGCCGAGCGGCGGCGTATAGGAAAGGTCGAGCTCGCTCATCTGCGCCACCGTCAGACCCGCGTAGATCGCCGTGGCGAAGGTGTCGACGCGCTTGGACACCTCCGTGCCGTACCGCCCGACGAGTTGCGCGCCGAGCAGTCGCCCGTCGCGCGTGTCGCCAGTGATGCGGAATGCGATGGAATGCGCCCCCGGGTAATACCGCTTGTGGTCGTCAGCGGACGCAGCCGTGGTGACTGGCTCGTAGCCGCCTGCCGCCGCATCATGATCGCGCAAACCGGTGCGCGCTGCCACGAGATCGAAGACCTTCACCGCCTGGGTTCCGATCGACCCGGCAAACCGCACATCGCCACCGAGTGCGTTCTCCCCTGCGACTCGACCCTGCTTGTGCGAGGTTGTGCCGAGCGGGAGGTAGGTGACGCCGAGGAGCCGGTGGTGCGTGACGACACCGTCGCCGGCCGACCAGACGTGCGGGAGTCCCGTTCGCATGTGCTCATCGACGACGACGGCGTGGCCTGCGCCGAGCCTCGCGCCGGCGCGCTCGAGCAGTTCAGTGTTCGGTCGCACGCCGACAACGACGAGGACCAGATCGGCGGTCGCCGTATACGGTGCGCCGTGCCGCGAGCCGCTGACGGTCAATCCGGTCGGCGTCGTCTCGATCGCGCCGATGGTCGTGTCCGTGACGACCTCGACGCCGTGCGCGGCGATCTCTGCGTGAACGAGCGCGCCGAGCTCGGGATCGAGGGTGGAGAGCACCTCGCCGCCGCGCTGAATCTGCGTGACGCGCATGCCGCGGGCGATGAAAGCCTCGGCCATTTCCAGCCCGACGTATCCGGCGCCGACGATGATCGCCGACTCGGGCTGGCGCTCGGCGAGGTCGAGGTCGAGCGCGAAGGTGTCGCCCATCGAGTGGATGACGTGGACCCCGTCGGCTGCGGTGAGCGCGTCGAGTCCGGCGATGCCCGCGCGCGAGGGGAGCGCGCCGGTGCCGACGATGAGCTCGTCGTAGTCGATCATGTCGACCGCGCCGCTCGGCGTCCGCACGGCGAGACGGCGTCCGTCGACGTCGATATCGGTCGCGAAGGTGTTCAGCCGCAGCTGCATCCCGGTCGCCTCGAGATCGGCGCTGGTGCGGTGCGCGAGCGACTGCCACGGCTGCACGTCGCCGGTGAAGTAGTACGGGATGCCGCAGATGGAGAAGTTCGGGTATTCGTCGGCGACGACGACGGTCACATCGGCGGACGGGTCGAGCTCGCGGGCGCGCAGCGCGGCGGTGATGCCCGCGTCGCTGCCGCCGATGGCGACGAGGTGAGTCATGGCTATCCCTTGCTGGTGACGGTTCGGATGGGGAAGAACAGGAGGACGAGACCCACGCCGACGGCGCCGCCGATAATCTGCGCACCGATGAACCACGGGGCGGAGGTCGGGGCGATGCCGCCGAAGGTGTCGGAGAACATACGGCCGATGGTCACCGCCGGATTCGCGAACGAGGTCGAGGAGGTGAACCAGTACGCGGCCCCGATCCAGGCGGCGACGACCGGCGCGGCGAGCGCGGCGCGTCCGGTGCGGACGAGCGCGAAGATCACCAAGACGAGTCCCGCCGTCGCAATGACTTCTCCGAGCAAGTGGCCGGTGTCCAGCCGATCCTTCGTCGACATAGTGGTCGCGACCCCGAACATGAAGTTCGCCAGCACTGCGCCGCCGATCGCACCAGCGATCTGCACGAGCACATAGCCAAGGATCCCACTCGGGCGGAGAGCAGCCCCGAGGGCACGGTCCGCGAGGGTGACGACGGGATTGAGATGCGCGCCGCTCACCGGCTGGAACACGAGGATGAGGGCAACCAGACCGAGCGCGGTGGCGAGCGAGTTCTCCAGCAGCTGCAGTCCGACATCGCTCGAGGAGAGCCGCTCGGCCATGATGCCGGAGCCGACGACGATCGCGACCAGCAGTCCGGTACCGAGGAACTCCGCCGAGAGGCGGCGCCAGAGCGGCACGGGGGTCGGTGCTTCGGCGTTCATCGTGGTCCATCTTGACGGGACGATTTACCTAAGTCAAACTTGAGGCAATGAACATTGAGGAAATGACCCTGGAGAGGCGTGCGGCGCGTCTAGCGGCCCTCGCCGATCCGGCTCGACTGCACATCGCAGACCTGCTCACGCTCGGCGACCGCTCCCCGAGCGAGCTGCAGGAGTCGCTCGGCATCTCATCGAGTTTGCTCGCCCATCACCTGAACCTGCTCGAGCGCGAGGGCATCCTGGTCCGGTCCCGCTCCGAGGCGGATCGGCGCCGCAGCTACGTCCGTCTCGTTCCGGGAGCATTCGACGGCCTTGCCCCGCGCTCGGCAGCTGAAGCCAGGCGAATCGTGTTCGTCTGCACCGCGAACTCCGCACGGTCCCAGCTCGCCGCCGCACTCTGGCAGCAGGCGAGCGACGTGCCGGTGGCTTCGGCCGGAACCCATCCGGCTGCTGCGATCGAGCGAGGTGCGCTCGCGGCCGCGAAGCGCCACGGCATGTCTATGGCGGCAATCACGCCGCGGGCGCTCGTCGACGTGCTCGAACAGGGTGACTGGATCGTCACGGTCTGCGACACCGCGCACGAGGAGCTCGGTCTCGACCGGAGCATTCACTGGTCGATTCCGGACCCGGTCCGGGTCGGCACCGACGCGGCGTTCGACGAGGCATTCGATGCCATCGCGCGGCGTATCGAGGACTTCGCCCCCCATTTGACTCCCGCTTGAGAAAAGGAACGACGATGACGTCCGACTCCGCTCGTGCAACCATCACACTTGACCAGGAAGCTGCGATCGACTCGGCAGCGGCCCGGCTTTCGGCCGAGTTCGCCGGCACCTTCGGTCGCGAGACGATCGAACGGTTCCTGCACGCCTCGTACGCAGAACTGGCCGCAACGGCGAAGGTGCCGAACTATCTGCCGCTCCTCACCGAGAAGTTCGCCCGGCAACGACTCCGAGCCCTCGCCCGAGTCGACGGACTCCAGGCCGATGGGAAGCCGACCGTCCTCTTCCTCTGCGTCCACAATGCGGGTCGTTCGCAAATGGCCCTTGGCTTCTTCCAGCACTATGCCGCAGAACACGGCATCGCCTGGTCGGGCGGCTCCGAACCCGGCAACCAGGTCAGCCCGGTCGCGATCGAGGTCATGGCCGAGCGGGGCATCGACATCTCCGAGGAGTACCCGAAGCCTTGGACGGACGAGGTCGTCCGCGCCGCGGACGTCGTGATCACGATGGGCTGCGGCGACGCGTGCCCGGTCTTCCCCGGCAAGCGATACGAGGAATGGACGCTGCCCGATCCCGCGGGCTGGACCGTCGACGGCGTGCGCCCGGTGCGGGACGAGATCGAGCGGCGGGTGCTTCTGCTGCTCGAAGAACTCGAGATCCCGGTCGGCGCCTGAAATGCGCGCGAACATGGCCTCGGTAAACTCGCACGCGTGTCAGCCTCTGAACGCCGAGCACGCGACGTTCCCGCTGAAGCACCCCTCGACCGGAGTGCCGCGGAGGACATCGCGCGCGTCCTGCGCGTCCTCGCCGACCCGACGAGGCTCCAGATGCTCAGCGTGATCGCGGGCTCCCCCGACGGCCAGGTCACGGTCGGCGACCTCGCCGCAGCACTTGACCTGCGCCAGCCGACGATCACCCACCACGTCGGCATCCTTGTCGACGATGGAGTCCTCCTGCGTGAGCCCCGAGGTCGCGAGGTCCTGCTCACCATCGCCCCGGACAGGCTCTCCGCTGTCCAGGACATCTTGCGGTGAGGCCCGTGCACACACGAAAGAACCAGCACGCCCGCCCTCTGGACGCAGAGGCCGCGCTCGAGCGCGCCGCACAGATTGCCGCAATCGCCGACGCCGATCGACTTATGCTCCTCGCTACCATCGCGGCCTCCGCAACTGGAGCCCTGACCCCCGCGATGGCCGCATTGCGGCTGAACGCTGACGAGCGCGAGATTACGGCGATGACTGACGTGCTCCGCCATGCAGGTCTGGTCGATATCGGGGATGATCGAGCTGCGTCGCTCACGGCTGATGCCTGGATGCGATTCGGAGGGATGCTCCGCGCCGAGCACCGTCTCCTCGCGGTAGGCAACGAGCCAGTCCTGCCGACCCCTATTCAACGGACGGTGAAGGAACTGGAGTACCGATTCAGTTCGACCTTCTCACCAGAAACGGTGCGCCGCTACGTCGCCGAAAGCTATGAGCTCCTCGCCGCGCGTGCCAAAGTACGCACGTTCCTCCCGACGCTCACCGCGCGGTTCGCAACGGACCGGCTCGCGGCGCTCGCGACGGCACGAGGCCTGAGCCTCCACGACACGCCCGAGGTGCTCTTCATCTGCAGGGAAAACGCCGGACGCTCCCAAATGGCATCGGCGGTATTGCAGCACGTCGCCGGTGACCGAGTTCACGTTCGCACGGCCGGTTCGGCGCCGGCGTCGCGCGTCAACGCCATCGTTGCAGGCGCACTCGATGAGATCGGCCTGACGGTGCCAACCGAGTTTCCGAAACCGCTGACCGACGAAGTCGTGCAGGCCTCGGACTTCATCATCACGATGGGATGCGGCGATGCTTGCCCCGTCTACCCGGGGCGCCGCTATATGGACTGGATAATCGCCGACCCGGCCGGTCAGCCGATCTCGCGCGTTCGCAGTGTGCTCGATGACATCATCACTCGCGTGGGAGCGCTCGTCTCGGAGCTCGGCATCGCTGCGGCGAGGCCGTTGCCGGTGGCGATCCGATAGCCAACCTTCTTCACAGTCTCGATCGGCACCGGTACCGCGGGGACGGCTGACTGGAGCGCTTCCCGGATTCGGCCGATGCCGGTGGAGACACTGTCAGAACGCCACGAGATACCGGGCCGCACGAACTCACTCATGAGTTCCTCCCTCCCCACGGCGCGGGGAGCCGCTTCCATGAGATATCGAAGCATCTCGAATGGACGCAAAGGCAGTCGGACCTCGGCCCCGTGCCACCAGACTCGGAACGCATCCGCATCGAGCACGAGTTCCCCGACCTCGACGACGTGGGAGGCGGTGGCGCTCGGCTCGCAGTTCTGAAGCGCCTGAGAGAGACGCAGCGGTGTCACCGGGAGCATGGCTGTGACGAGTCCGTCCAGCGAGCCTGCCATGATCCCCGTCGGCATCCGCTCTTGGCTACCGAAGCCGAGGATCACCGGAGTCTGCATGAACTGACGCACGATCGGAAGGAACTCTTCAAGGTCCATCCCCTTCAAATCGCCGGGGACCAGGATCGCCGCCATTTCGGGGTCGCGGCCGAGCTCGATGAGTGCAGCGGTCGCCGTGGGAACCCGGATGAGAATGACCCCGTGGTGCAGAAACTCGGCAGGCCGGCCGCGAGCGACGGGGCCCGACTGCGACGCGATCGCAATCACCCGTGGAGGCCAGGCCGGAGCGACCGCGGTGGTCATCCGAACCGCCCGCTGATGTAGTCCTCGGTCCGACGATCGGTGGGGTTCTCGAAGATCTGCGCGGTCTTGCCGTACTCGACGAGCACGCCGGTCCGGTCGCCGTTGCCTTCGTCGACCTGAGCGGTGAAGAACGCGGTTCGGTCGGCGACGCGCGCGGCCTGCTGCATGTTGTGCGTGACGATGACGATCGTGTACTCGCGCCGGAGGTCGTGCATGAGGTCCTCGATGCGCGCCGTCGCGATCGGGTCGAGTGCCGAGCACGGCTCGTCCATGAGGATGACGTCCGGCTTGACGGCGATCGTGCGAGCGATGCAGAGCCGCTGCTGCTGCCCGCCCGAGAGACCGAGCGCCGACTGCTTGAGCTTGTCCTTGACCTCGTCCCAGAGCGCGGCCTTCGTGAGCGCCTCCTCGACGAGATCGCTCATCGAGTCGACGCGGATCCCGTTGACGCGCGGGCCGTAGGCGATGTTGTCGAAGATCGACTTCGGGAACGGATTCGGTTTCTGGAAGACCATGCCGATCCGCCGCCGAACCTCGATCGCATCGACCCGCTTGCCGTAGATGTCCTCGCCCATGAACGTGACGCGACCTTCGACGCGCGCGCCGTCGATGAGATCGTTCATGCGATTCAACGAGCGAAGCAGGGTCGACTTCCCGCAGCCGGAGGGACCGATGAGCGCCGTGATCTCGTTGATCCCGAATGCGAGCGACACGTCCGTGACCGCGCGGAAGCTCCCGTAGTAGACGTCGACCTGCTCGCAGGCGAGCTGGCCGTACGGCTTGTCAGGCAGGCTCGCCCCCGTGCGGACCGAAGTATGGATGACCACGCGCTACCACCGTTTCTGGAATCGGTTTCGGATGATGATCGCGATGGCGTTCATCGCGACGAGGATGACGAGAAGGAGGATGCTCGTCGCGGCGGCGAGCTCATGAAACCCGTCCTGGGGGCGTCCGGTCCAGTTGAAGATCTGGATCGGCATCGTCGTGTAGCCGCTCGCGAGGCCGTTCGGATCGAACGTCAGGTAGACGAGGCCGCCCAGTAGCAACAGCGGGGCCGCCTCGCCGAGTGCCCGCGAGAGCGCGAGGATCGTCCCGGTCGCAATCCCCGGAATCGCCGCTGGAAGCGTATTGCGCAACGTGGTCTGCAGGAGGGTGGCCCCGAGTGCCAGCGACCCTTGGCGGATCTCCCTCGGGACCGCGCGCAGCGCCTCTCTCGTGGCGATGATGATCACGGGCAGGATGAGCATCGCGAGCGCGAGCGCACCGACCCACACCATGTTTTTGTTCGCGACGCCGAGGAGCGCGAGCGCCGAGAGGGTCAGCATGCCGTAGACGATCGAGGGGATCGCGGCGAGGTTCTGGACATTGATCTCGATGATGCGGTTGAACCAGTTCTTCTGGTCCGCGAACTCCTCGAGGTGCACGGCTGCGGCGATTCCGAGCGGCACGGCCATGAGCGCCGTCGTCCCGATGACCCACAGCGAGCCGAGGATCGCAGGGCGTGCGCCCGCACGCTCGGGAGCGGCAGCCGGATACTCCGTGAAGAGCCGCAGATCGAGCCGACCGGCGCCGTCGACAAAGGTGGTGACGACGAGGACGACGAGGAATAGAAGGGCGAAGAACAGGCAGAACCAGAGCCCGATGAGGAAGAGGACCGGGCGGAAGCTCAGTTCCCCGCCTCGTGAGCGGCCAGCCAGCGAGCGTTCGACGACTCGGCCGATCCCGTAGGTCGCCATCAGTACGCCTTTCGCACGCGACGGACGATCGTGATGCTGATGATGTTCACGACGAGGGTGATCACGAAGAGGAGGAGGCCGACCGCGAAGAGCGTGTCGTACTGGAGCGAGCCGACGACCGAGTCGCCGAGAGCCGCCTGAGCGATGAACGCCGTCATTGTCTGCCCTGCTTCGAGCGGGTTGGCGACGAGCCGGGCTTGCTGGCCGGCGGCGAGCGCGACGATCATCGTCTCGCCGACGGCGCGGGAGACCCCGAGGATGATCGCGGCGACGATGCCGGAGACCGCCGCGGGGAAGATGACGCGAACGGTCGTCTGCATCCGGTTGGCGCCGAGGGCCGCTGATCCCTGGCGCAGCGCGTTCGGGACCGCCGAGAGCGCATCTTCACTGATCGAGGCGATCGTCGGGATGATCATGATGCCCATCACGAAGCCGGCGGCCAGCACGCTGAACGAACCGGTCGGCAGTTGCAGCCAGTCCTTGAGGACGGTCGCCTGGATGAACTGGACGGCGAAGTAGCCGTAGACGACCGTGGGGATGCCGGCGAGCACCTCGAGGATCGGCTTGAGCACCTTGCGGACACGCCAGTGCGCGTACTCAGAGAGCAGGACCGCTGCGCCGAGACCGAGCGGAACGGCGAAGACCAGGGCGATGAACGTCGTCCAGAGGGTCGCGGTCACCAGCGGCAGTACCCCGAAAGATGCGTCGGCGAATCTCGGTGCCCAGCGCGTGCCGAACAGGAAGTCGGTGATCGGCACCTCGCTGAAGAAACCGATCGACGGCAGGAGCAGGGCGAGGAGGATGCCGACGGTGATAACGATGGTGATCACCGCGGCAAGGCGGAAAAGGAGTCGGACGACGACGTCGAAGGGGCGGGGGCGGCCCTCGAGCTGTCCGGCGAACTGCGTCGTCATGCGTCCTTCCTTGGGTGTCGTGAGTTGAGCCGGGGCGGCCCCATTGTCCGTAGTCGCCGCCCCGGCCCAATCCGGCTGCTCGATCAGCCGATCGAGGCGAGCTCCTCCTGGGCGGTCGTGATCTGCTCCGCAGTCAGCGGCACGTAGAGTGCCGCCTCGGCCGTCGCGACCGCGTTCTCGACCCAGTAGTCGACGAAGGCCTTCACCTGCGGCTTGTCGGCGTAGCTCGCGTTCGCTACGTAGATGAAGAGCGGGCGGCCGAGCGGAGTGTAGGTGCCGTCCTGGACCGTCTCGGTCGTCGGGAAGACGCAGCCGTCACCGCCGTCGATCTCGACGCCCTTGATCACGTCCGGGTTCTCCTCGAGGTAGCTGAGCCCGAAGTAGCCGAGTGCTCCCAGCTCACCGGAGACGCCCTGGATGGTGACGTTGTCGTCCTCGGTCGGGCTGTAGTCGGTGCGGCTCGCGCCCTCCTCACCGTTGATCTCTCCGGTGAAGTAGTCGAACGTGCCCGAGTCGGTGCCGGCGCCGTACAGGGTGAGCGGGACGTCAGGGAAGGACGGGTCGACCTGGTTCCAGTTCGTGATCACGCCCTCGGACTCCGGCGCCCAGATCGTGTGGAGCTGCTCGACGGTGAGGCATTGCGCCCAGTCGTTCTCCGGGTTCACGACGACCGAGAGGCCGTCGTTCGCGATGACGATCTCGGTGAACTCGATGCCCGCGTCGGCGCAGGTCTGCGCCTCTTCGTCCTTGATCGGACGCGACGCGTTCGAGATGTCGGTCTCTCCGGCGCAGAAGGTCTTGAAGCCGCCGCCGGTGCCGGAGATGCCGACGGTCACCTGGACGCCCGACTCGATGCTGCGGAACTGGTCGGCGGCCGCCTCCGCGAGCGGACCGACGGTCGACGAGCCATCGGCGGCGACGGCACCGCTGAGGGCTGCCGACGCCGGCTCCGATGGAGCACTCGAGGAGGAGGGAGCGGGCTGCGAGCTGCAGCCGGCGAGGAGTAGCGCGGCGACCGCGGCCGCGGCAGCAACGCCAGCGATGCTGGACTTGGTGTTCACTGTGTTGGTCCTTTCGCGGACGGTCACGCCGTCCTCTGCTGGATTCGTCGGTGATCTCCGACTGAATCATAGAAGGCGGTCTATATGAACGCGACGTGAACGGACGCTTGCGGACAGATTTACATAGCTGTCTATCTATACATTTTTGATGAGTGGGCCGAGTCAGCTCGCGCGAGCGAGGACGGTGCCGACCGCAGCAACACCCGCCATGACGAGCGCCATCGCCGCGAAACCGCCGACTCCGTCCGCGACGAGCGGTCCGATCGCCGGAGCGAACGCCGTGAGGATCGTGACCGGAGCTGCGAAGGCACCGTTGATCGCCCCGTAGTTCCGGGTGCCCCAGCGGTCCGACACCGCGGAAGCGTTGACGAGGGTCTGCGCTCCGCGCACCGCACCAGCCAGGATCCCGACCGCGATAAGAAGCCACGCGGGGCCGGGAACCAGGCCCATGACGCCGAGGCTCAGCGCCGCGAGCCCGGAGACGACTGCGAGTGGCACCCACGGCTTCGCCCCGCGAGGCAGGACGAGGAACATGAGCCGGCCGACCACCTGTCCGGCGCCGAGCAGGCCGAGTCCGAGCGCAGCAAGTTCGAAGCTCATCCCCCGCTCCATGAAGAGAGGGATGGCGCAGAGCGTGACCGCGTAGACGGCGACCATGACGGCGAGGGTCGAGAACTCGAGGAACCAGAACCGTCTCGTCCGAAGCACCGTCGAGACCGTGTGATGCTGCTCGTCCGGATGATGCTCGATCGGCGCCCAATCCCGCTCGAGCGTCAGCCAATGGATTGGGATCGTCACGACGGCGAGAATGCCGGCGAGGATGAGGAACGTCGTGTGCCAGTCGGTCACCGACAGGAGCCCCGCGATGATCGGCGCGAATATTGTCGAGGCGAGCCCGCCGGCGAGCGTAACGATCGTCAGCGCGCCCTGACGGCGCTCTCCGTAGCGTCTCGTGACGACGGTGAACGCGGCCTGGTAGAGCACACATGCCTGGCCTACTCCCGCGACGACCCAGCCGAGCGCAAACACCCAGGGATTCGGGGCGATTGCGACGATCGCGAATCCCACGACCGCGATGACCGATCCGAGCGTCATGACGAGACGCGGACCGCGCCGATCGAGGATGCGCCCGACGACGATGCCGGCGATGGCCGACACGACGAGGCTGATCGAGAACAAGCCGTTGACGAGGGCGAAGGACCAGCCGGTCTCGTCTGCTATGTGCGAACCGGCGACGATGACGCCGTAGTAGAGCACCCCCCAGCTGACGACCTGGCCGAGCGAGAGTGCAGCAAGGCGGGTGCGCTGAAGCGAGACGCTCGACGCGAGGGCCGCGCCGCCGGTCACTGTGCCGAGACCGGAATCGGAGCCCGTCCGATCTGGAACACCTGTTGCACCGGAGCGCAGCACGCGCCGCCCTTCGCGCCCGTCGGGTCGTCGAAGAGCCCTGCACCCCCGCACACACCCGTTTCCGGAAGCACCAGCTCCACGCGGGCGGCGGCCTCGTGGTCACCGGCGAGTTCCGCGACGACGCTGCGAACCTGCTCGTACCCGGTCATGGCGAGGAAGGTCGGCGCACGGCCATAGGACTTCGCGCCGACGATGTAGAGATCGGACTCCGGCTGTGTCAGCTCGGCGGCACCGGTCGCGCGGACCGAACCGCAGGAGTGGATATTCGGATCGATGTCTGCGGCAATCCGCACTGGCGCCTGGAGCCGTGGGTCGAGATCGAGGCGGACCTCGGAGAGGAAGGACAGGTCCGGACGGAATCCGGTGAGGACCACGACACGATCCGCGGCCTCGAGCGCACGGCCATCCTCGGCGACCACGACCGCGCCGAGTTCGGTCGTCTCGATGCGTTCGACCCGGAATCCGGTGACGAGCGCGACGAGACCGTGTTCAACCGCCTCCTTCGCGCGAAGACCGAGAGCTCCGCGCTCGGGGAGCTGGTCGGCGTCGCCGCCACCGAACGTGTCGCCGATCGCGCCGCGGCGAAGCACCCACGAGACCCGCGTGCCCGGGTGCTGGCGCGCGATCCGAGCGAGCTCGGTCACGGCAGTGATCGCCGAATGCCCGTTGCCGATGACGACCGTGTGACGTCCCGCGTACTCGGCAGCGGCGGAGAATGCGGGGATCCGGTAGGTGAGGAATAACGCAGCAGCCGCCTCGCCGAGTGCGGGGAGCCCGTCGGCACCGGCCGGGTTCGGGCTCGACCAAGTTCCTGACGCGTCGATGACCGCCTGCGCCTCGATGCGCGACTCGACGCCGTCTACGTCGCGGACGTGGACCACGAAAGGCTGCGCGGCACGTCCCGCGTCAACGAGCAGGTCACGCCCCTTGCGCCCCACCCCGACGACCTGGCCCCCGTACTGCACCCTGTCCCCGAGCGCCCGAGCAAGTGGCGCGAGGTACTCGGAGATCCAGACCGCGCCCGTCGGATAACCGTGTTCACGCGGTCGCCAGCCAGTACCCATCAGCAGGCGCGCGGCCGCCGGGTCGATCAGCTCCGGCCATTCGGAGAACAGCCGCACATGCTCCCACTCCGCGACCGCGGCAGCCGGCCCGCTCCCCTGCTCGAGCACGAGCGGCTCGAGCCCGCGCTCATGGAGATGCGCGGCAGCGGCGAGGCCCTGCGGTCCCGCTCCGATCACGATGACGGGAAGACTCATTCCATGCTCCTCAACTCGATGCAAACTTCACATCGAGAATTGTCGATGCATCGACAAATGTCAATGTGACTGTCAAGATGGTTCGATGGCCCACGTCCTGACAGTCACTGCAACGGAAGACCGAGCATGCTGCCCGACCGTTGCGAGCGGAACCGTCGACGTTGACCAAGCAGAGCGGATAGCTAGGGTGTTCAAGGCTTTGGGAGATCCAACTCGCGTTCGTTTGCTCTCGATGCTCTCGGCGAGCGGCACCGGCGAACTCTGCATCTGCGACCTGACCGACCCGGTCGGTCTTGCTCAGCCGACTGTCTCGCACCACATGAAGCAGCTCGTCGACGCTGGGCTGGTCTCGCGGGAGCAGCGAGGCAAGTGGGCCTACTACCGGGTTGCTGAAGGTGCTCTCGAAACAGCGGCGCGCACGCTCTTGCCCCTCTGAGAAGGAACTCGCTAAGCGGCTCGTGCGCGAAAGCAACCGCCGCTGTCTATTGACCTATTCGAACATTTGTTCTATAATGCGCTCAGTCTCGCTTGCGTGAGGCCGATGCGTTCTTGACTCTTCGAGAGCGCGTCGGCCTGCCGCATCGGGGAGGTCCCGCCTACCTGCGGAACAGGTAGCGAATGGAGACACCCCATGGAGACAGATACGGATGGACTGGCCGCCGTAGCGGCAGGTCTTCGCCGCGAGGGCCTCGCCTATTTCGGTGACACCTATTCGTGGAAGATGCCCAAGCTCGTCGAGAGCGTGTTCATGATCAGCGACATCATGGAAGCGGCAGATCCGGACGAATACACAGCGATCGCCGCGAGGTTGTCGGTCCTCGAACTTCCGCTCGCTTCAAAGGAGCAATCGGAGGTTCCGGTTCCGTCGGCCCTCCTGGCGCTCATGACCGAAGGATTCCGGATCGTGCGCGACTCCGGTATCCCGATCGCAAGCTTCGTGCAGCTCAAATGGGAAATCGAAGACACCGGCAAGTACGAAGGCACCTGAGCCCGATCTCACGGAAGAGAAGACCCCGGCAACCTGCCGTCGAGTCCCTCATTCGCAGAGTCGGGCTCTTCTCTTTGCCCGCGAGGGACCGCCTAGATGCCATAGACCGCACAGCCGCGATACGGGATTGAAGGGTGGCGTTCGTCGGGTTTACCGCGCCATTCAGTGTCGCGCTTCAGTGAGAGGACGAAGTCGAAGACAGTCTCAAGGTCGATCCAATCGGTCATGATAGCGCGGCTCCCGTCCGGACTGGGGGCCCATATAGAGCGGCTCCTCGTCGCTAAACGGAATTGTCATAAGGCGAGATCCATGAGCCGAGCAATCCAACCGGACGGCATGGTACTGACCGACTTGGCCGGGATACATCGTCATGGTACGGCCGCAGACATCGCACCGCTGCGAACGGGGGTTTCGCAGGTACACGTTCCAGCCTTGGCGGAGGAATTCATCGAAGAGCTCGTGCGGGACTAGCACCAAGCCGCCGTCCAGACGCTCCTCTTTCCGGCGCGGAAGGCGCCGAGGCACGCGCAACCACGTGCCCACGTACATTCGGCCCATCCAGTAGGGGTGGCGAACCCAGGTACCCCAACGTGTACGCCTGGACGGTCTGCTCGTCCACCGTCGGCCATCAGCTTCGCGCTCGATGACCGCCTCAAACCACTCTGAACCGTAGACTAACGATTTGAACGAGCTGGGCAGATACTCCGCGCGACCTTGCCCAAACTTCACATTGCGCAGGTGGACAGTCCAGAACACGGCATCCGCGAGCGAGGCCGCTCGCGCTGCGAACCGTTTCGCGTGGCGCATATCTACCGCGACGTTCGCCAATTCCGACTCGATATTCATTAGACGCAAGTCCGCTTCGGAGGGTGGTCCGATTCGCCACGCCCTTGGGCGCGGAGCCGGGTAGTCGGCGCACGTCGCCTTAGCCGCGGGCTCGGATCCCCACCACTCTTCTAATCTGGCCGCCAGATCGGCGACGACGCTGTGGCGTGCCTGAAAGTAGACATCTTTACTTACGCGCGCAATTGTGTAGCGCCCGGTGATGCTCCGCCTTCCCAACTCGCCTGTAGTCCCTAGCGCGATGTCCGCAATTTGGCGATCATCCGGATCCTGAAGTTGCGCTACCAGCTCCAACAGTTTCGTTGCGACTGCCTTAGCTAGCTTCTCCTGCTCGCTTGGCGTCGAAGGTAGCGTGCTCGAGAGCGCTTCCAAGATCATCCGGTGCCTAAGCAAGTCTGTCCAGTCGAGCGCACGTCGGGACTTGACCCCATACGTAAGCATCGCGGAATGCAGGGGGCCGATCTTGGTGTCCTCTGCCATGAACTCATTGTGGCCAAGTCGCTCGCGGTCCACACCCATCGAATGATCCCCGAATGAATTTCGAACGCGCAACGAATGCGCCAACTTCTGCGATTCCTATGTTGCTTGCATCCGATCACCCGACCGGTTGGAACCGAAGCCAAGGAGTTGCCATGACCAATACCGACCTCACCACGCTCGGGGGTGAATACCCGGCCCGAGAGCTGCGGCTCTCCAACCGGGCAGATCAGAAGCACTACACCAGGGAGCTCGAGCGCGTCACGGCCGAGACGGCTGTGGCCGTCCGCGCCGAGCAGGCGCGCATCGGGCTCGCGAACCTCCACGAGCGGGGGCGCGCCGTCATCGCCAACACGGCCATCGACGAGGTGGCTGCCCTTAGCGCCCTTGAGGAACACCTGCGCGCCACGGTTCCTGCGGCGGCGCCTCGTGTTGCGGCGATCGTCAACGCGTTCACGACCGGCGCCTCGATGAAGATCCTGAGGTGGTAGCCATGAACGCTCCGCTTCCCATTGTCGTCATCGGCGTCGTCGTCCTGGTCGCGATCGCCGCTGTCGTGGTCTGCGTCGTGTGGGCGGAAGTGCGCGCTGCGAAGGTGCGCCGCCGAAGGACACGGATCGCACGCATCGAGGCCGAACTCGACGAGAAGGCGCAGGCGCTCCGCGAGCGCATGTTCGAGATCGCCGACGCCCTACACCGCGAGGGGCACGAGGCCCGCAAGGCCATGATCCGTGCCTCCTTCCTCGCGAGTGGCCGTCTCCCCCGCGACCAGTAAGAACCGAGCGAGCGGGGCAGCCGACCGATCTTCTGCCCCGCTCCACGGCTCGCCGATGTCGAAACCACAACATCGGCGAACCCCGGTTCCACATGTTCCATGCGTGCCTACAGAGCGGCTGGTACGTCGCGTCAACTTCGCCCCTCGCGCGAAATGAGTGGGCTTACCCAAGAGGCAGGCAGAAGGAGGAGTCTCTATGACAAAGACCCCCGGTTACGGCGCGATCCTGATCGACCCGCCAACCGACATCAACCAGCAGGGAGCAGGGCGTGGTGCCAGCGAGCACTACGACCTCCTCCCGATCGAACGCCTGCGCGAGCTCCCGGTGCCTGAGCTTGCCGCACCCAACTGCCACCTGTACCTATGGTCGACCAACTCCGCGCTCGAGGAAAGCTTCCGGCTCATCCGGCAATGGGGCTTCACGCCGCGCTCGATCCTGACCTGGGTCAAGCCCCGTATCGGCCTCGGCCACTACCTGAGGAATGCGACCGAGCAACTTCTGCTCGCCACTCGCGGACGCGCTCCCGTCCTCTTCAAGGGGCAGCCGAGCTGGACCTTCGCACCACTCCAAGCGCATTCGCAGAAGCCCGCCGAGCAGTTCGCGATCATCGAGCGGCTCAGCCCGGGACCGCGCCTCGAACTGTTCGCTCGACGGAAGCCCGAGTCCGCTGAGCCCTGGGACTACTGGGGCAATGAAGTGCCCTCCACGATCAGCCTGCTCAACTACGGCTGGCCCGTCCCCTCTGACTTCGATGAGCAAGTCGTCGCGGAGACCTCCTGATGAAAGGAACGATCCATGCAACCCAAGTCCCTCATGACGATCCTCTGGAGCGGCGTCTGGCTCGTGCTCGCCGCCACCATCGTGCTCTTCTTCTTCACCCAGCTCCTGAGCCAGATCTGGTGGGTGCTGCTTCTCATCGGGCTGCTTATCGCCGTCGTCAGCCTCCTCGTAATTTGGCGACGTCGGACCTCCGATCGCTGGTAGCTGACCCCTGTGCGGTCCCGCTCATGCTTGACAAAATCAGCCGAAAAGCGCACAAAGAGAGCACAACGGGGCTGCCCAGGATCGGCGCTTCCAAGCAGATGAGGGTCATGCCTCGCTGTTCAGGAGAATCCCCATGACCGTCCGTAGACCTTCCCGCGGCCGTCCGATTAGGGATCGCCGCCTCCACGTCAGAGAAGTGCCCACGGACACGCGGGACCTTCGGAAGCTCGCCCGAGCGTTCATCGCACTCGCTCGCAGTCTTCAGGGGCGCGCTGATTCTCCAGAACAACCTCCTTCTCGTGACGGGGAGGCTCAGCCATGAGCGACCTTATTTGGAGCCAGGTGCACTGGCCGAACCCGACCTCGTCGACACAAGCGATCGAACTCCTTCGTCGACTGGCTGCCGAACACAGACGCCCGCCACTAATCCTTGAGGCGATTGGATCGGGCGGAAAGGTGTCCTACCGCATCGGCACCGCTCCAGCGGTGGCAGGTGGCACCAGGCATCTGATCCGTTCGCTCATGCCTGGCACGGTCTTCGACGCCGACCCAGGACGCCCCGATGTCGAAGTCGCTCTCCGCCTCCATGCTCGACACCCCGCCCTCGGCTTCCAGACGAACGCCGAACAGCTGACCCGAGGACTATTGACCGCCCTCGCGGCTACCAAGTCCGGCGAGTCACTTGTTCTCCAAATCACCATCGGTCGCGGCTACCCGCCTCAGACCATGGCGGAGCGACCGCTCGACCCAGCCCAGGGGATCGCTTCCGAGCTCTTCTTCGGTCCACGGCGCGCATCAGCCGAGACGGCCCACGCCATGCGAAAGCGCGTGCATGAGCCCCGACTCGATATCTACGTCCGTGTCGCTGCCGCAGCCGAATCGCCCTACCGAACACGAGACCTCCTGCGCGGACTCACGTCCGCTCTACACGCCGCTGAAGGCGTCGGCTCGCGCGTCTACTTCTCGGGCGCATCGGCCACCCGCCTTGATGAACCACCGGGCAACTGCCGAGTAGAGCTCACCGCGACGGAACTAGTCGGGCTCTTGGGCCTCCCCCTCGACGCCGAAGCCATGCCGGGCATCGGGTCCTCGCACCCGAAGCAACTCCGCATGGAGACGGACCAGGCCGATCGGTCGCGACCCTTCGCCGTCAGCTCCGCCCCGGGCGAGGCGCAGTCGATCGGACTCCCGATTGCCGATGCCAGTCAACACTTCGTCGTCACCGGCCCGACCGGATCGGGCAAGTCCGTCTTGCTCCTGAATCTCATCACGGCAGATATGCGGGCAGGCCGTGGCGTGGTGGTCATCGACCCCAAGACCGACCTCGCCATGGACGTCCTGGCCCGCGTGCCAGAGAGACGCCGCGAGGACGTCGTGGTGCTCGACCCAACGCAGGAGCTGCCAGTAGGACTGAACCCCTACCGCGTTCCAGGGCGCTCCCCCGAACTCATCGCCGACTCGATCCTCACCATCATTCGCGACCTCTTCCCGAGTATGTTCGGGCCGCGGACGAGCGACGTGCTGCACTCAGCACTGCTGACTCAAGCCGCGATGCCCGGAGCCACACTCGACCAACTCCCGCGCCTCCTGACCGAGCCGGGCTACCGCGCCAAAGTGATCCCGACCATCCGAGATCCCCACCTGCGCGCCTTCTGGCAGCAGTACGACCAGCTGACGGAAACGAACCAAGCTCAGTGGGCCGGTCCTGTCCTCAGCCGCCTGCGGCAGTTCCTGCTCCGGCCGCAACTGCGCCGCACCTTGGGCCAGACGGAACCGCGCTTCAACCTGAGCGACGTCTTCAATCGGAACAAGATCCTCATCGTGCCACTCAACGGTGGCCTGATGGGACAGGAGTCGGCCAAGCTCCTCGGTTCCCTCGTTGTCTCGTCTCTGTGGGGGCTAGCCCTCGGTCGTGCCGCGATCCCCGAACGCGAGCGCCGTCCTGTGTCGATCTTTATCGACGAGGCGCAGGAGTTCTTGCGGCTCGGCGGCGAACTGCCAGACGCCCTGGCCCGCAGCCGATCACTCGGCGTCGCCTGGCACCTGGCGCACCAGTACCGCGACCAGTTCACGCCGGAGGTGCGTTCGGCGATCGACGCCAACGCCCGCAGCAAGGTCGCCTTCGGGTTGGAGATCGCCGATGCGAAGGCGCTGGCCGCGATGTCACCCCAGCTGGCACCCGACGACTTCATGGCGCTGCCGCGCTTCCACTTCTACGCGCGCCTCGTGCATGACGGTCGCCCCGGATCGTGGATCAGCGGCAAGACCCTGCCGCCACCGCCGACGACATCCGACCCCGCAGAACTGCGCCGCCTCAGCCAGCGCAACTACGGCGCGCTCGAGGCCGAGCCTGAGCCGTCAGAACTCGACTCGGATGAGCCGGAGGCGGCAATCGGAAGGAGGAAGCGGCGTGACTAGTGTTCCGATTTTCCTCTCCGGCGATGTACCAGCCGGTCGACTTTCGCACCCCTCGTTGCCCCTGCGAGAAGGCGGGCATTCGCCACTACGAGCGACGACTCCTCGCACACTCCGACTTGTCTGCCGCCGAATCCCGGGGGCCTCATCGTGACCCTACTCGACCCCCGACCTAACAACCGGACGGGAAGTTTTGGAGTGAAGCGACTTCGCTCGCTCGTCTCGGAACGAGACTTGGCGATACTCGGGTCGCTCGCCGAGTTTCGACTTCTGACAACGGAACACCTCTGTCAACTCCACTTCGCGTCGCACGCCTCCCACGTCACCGGACACCGGGTCTGCACCCGAGTGCTCGGACGGCTCGCCGAACATCGGCTGGTGCGACCGCTCAAGCAGCAGATCGGCGGTGTTCACGGTGGCTCGTCATCGTTGATCTGGACGCTCGACGTGGCTGGCGGCCGTTTGCTCCGGCATGCCCGAGACGCCGATGTCGGATCGCGAGCCCGGGTCTTCGAGCCGTCGATGACCTTTGCCAAGCACACCCTCGCCGTCGCGGATGCTGCTCTCTCTCTTGTCCATGCCCACCGCCGGGGAACGCTCAAACTCGTGAGCCTAAGAGGCGAGCCACGCAACTGGCGCAACTTCCTGAGCGCCCTTGGGACCGTGCGCACCTTGAAGCCGGATCTCCACGTCGTAACTGCCGACGGGCAGTTCGAGGATCACTGGTTCATCGAGGTAGACCGCGCGACGGAGTCCATTCCCGTCCTCATTCGAAAGAGCGAGGTCTACTGCGACTATTACCAGAGCGGCACCGAGCAGCGGAAGGTCGGCGTCTTCCCCAAGGTGCTCTGGCTCCTGCCAACCGAGCAGCGGGTAGCGCGATTCTTCGAGGCCCTCCGGCACGATCTGCGCCTGATCCCACGCCTCTTCATTGTCACGACGACAGAGCGGCTCATCGAGGCGATCCGTGCCCCTGACACCGGAGCCGAGGCGGCGACAGGACGGGACCCATGACGACCGAAAAGCGTTCGAGTGAGGCCACCAATCGTGGTGAAAATCACATCATTTCGCCGGGACCGCGCGACCTCTTGGAAAGTGCCGTGGAATCCACAACAGGGCCCGAAAACATACCCGGAGCCCTCGACTCCTCGGCCCGTCGGAGTTACCGTCCGAAGGCCACGGTGCAGCCCCCAGGCGGGGTTACAGCCCCGGAGCCCGAAGGAGGTACCCAAGCCATGCCAACAGCTACTGCTAGCGCCCAGGTGGCGGCCAGCGCCCTCGGCCTCGTGCCCAAGCGGGCCGTCTCATACCTGCGCGTCTCGACGGTGCGACAGGCACGTCGCGGCGGCGGTGACGCCGAGGGATTCTCGATCCCGGCTCAACGAGAGGCCAACCGCAACAAGGCGGCAAGCCTCGGCGCGATCGTCGTCAAAGAGTTCACCGACGGCGGGCAGTCAGGTCGCTCGACGACGCGACGTAACGACCTGAACGCAATGCTCGAATACCTCGACGACCACGACATCGACTACGTCATCATCCATAAACTCGATCGGCTGGCGAGGAACCGCGACGACGATAGCGACATCACCCGGGCCCTGCGCGGTCGCAATGTACGCCTGATATCGACCACCGAACCTATCGACGAGACCCCGGCTGGGATGCTCCTTCACGGCATCCTCGCCTCGATGAATGAGTTCTACTCCCGCAACCTCTCGATCGAGGTGCTCAAGGGAATGTCCATGAAGGCGCGCTCAGGCGGCACGACCGGACGAGCTCCACTCGGCTACAAGAACCTCCAAACTGTCGACTCCGAGGGGCGCGAACTGCGCACGGTAGTCCTCGATGAGAGTCGTGCCGACCACATCACCTGGGCGTTTCACCAGTACGCAACTGGCGACTACAGTCTCCAAGACCTTGTCAACGCATTGACGGCTCGAGGCTTGCGAACGCTTGGAACGCCCAAAATTCCAAGCCGCCCGCTCACCGAAGGCGCATTGCAGAAGATCCTGACCAACCCCTACTACAGGGGCATTGTGACGTTCCAGGGGGTCGAGTACCCGGGTCGCCACGAGCCGCTGATCGACGACGAGACCTTCGAGCGCGTTCAGATGATCCTGCAATCGCGGCGGTATGGCGAACGCTCGCGCGTCCACGATCACTTCTTGAAGACCACGCTCTACTGCGGGAAGTGCGGCTCGCGCCTGGTGGTCCAAATGACGCGCACTCGGACTGGCACGGTGTATCCGTATTTCGTCTGTCTCGGGCGTGCTCGCAAGGTCACAGACTGCGATCTCAAGGCAGTCCTCATCCACCAGGTCGAGGAGAAGGTGGAGGAGGTCTACGACCGTCTCTACAGGCGGTTCACCCCGGAGTTCCGTCAGGAGGTCGAGACCGCCATCTCTAGGGAGCTGGCATCGGAGCGGGCTTCCGCCGAGCAGTCCCGCCAGCACCTAAGCGCCGAGCGCCAAAAACTCGAGCGCGAGCAACAGCGACTCCTCGAGGCGCACTATGCGGACGCAATTCCCATTGACCTGTTGAAGCGCGAGCAGGACCGCATCAAGCACGCACTCGCGAACAACGCTCGTCAAGCGGAGTTCTTGCGCACCGACCTTGAGAACGTCGAGAGCACTTTGAAGCTCGCACTCGACCTGATCGAGAACGGGGCGCGCGCGTATCGCTTGGCCGACGACCACATTAAGAAGGTCTTCAATCAGGTCTTCTTCGCGCGCATCGACGTCTTCGACGAGGACAGCGTTAGGGAACAGCTCATCGAGCCGTTCGCCACCCTCACCAAGACTCCTCGTCACCTTGCGCGAGCCAAGTCACCGAACAAGGCGAAGAACGGCACGTCGCCGAAGGGAGGTGCCCTTCAAGGGGTCTCGGCACAGGAGAGACGACCGTATCGGTCGCTATTCGATCCGTGGAATGTTTCTGATAAGACCGTTTTGGTGGACCTGAGGGGACTCGAACCCCTGACCCCCTGCATGCCATGCAGGTGCGCTACCAGCTGCGCCACAGGCCCGTTAGGACTCGACAAGCTTACACGGCCAGGCCGGATGGTTTCGAGCCGACCGCGAGGCCTCGGCTGGTCGTGCTCGTCGACCGCGGGAGCCCTCAGGCCGCGAGGTGCAGCGGGATCACCGGGCAGTCGCGCCAGAGGCGCTCGAGCGCGTAGAACAGGCGCTCCTCCTCGTGGAAGACGTGCACGACGAGGTCGCCGAAGTCGAGCAGCACCCAGCGGCCCTCGCCGGCGCCCTCGCGACGGAGCCGCTTGGCGCCGTGCGCGAGCAGCCGCTCCTCGATCGCCTCGGCGATCGCGTTCACCTGGCGCTCGTTGCGGCCGGAGACGAGCAGGAAGGCGTCGGCGAACGGGAGCACCCCCGACACGTCGAGGGCGACCGGATCGAGGCCCTGCTTGTCGTCGGCGGCGATGGCCGCCTCCTGGACGAGGTCGCGGGCGAGGTCGGATGCGGTCAAGAGGCTCAGATCAGCTTGAGGGCGATGGCGGCGATGACGAGCCCGGTCACGACCACGGCGAGAGCGCTCGCGGCGATGAGCAGCACGGTGAGCCCGCGATGCCCGCGAGCCCCCTTGCCGTCGCTGACGATCGGCGTGCCGAGCGCGTGCTGGCTCGCCACGGCGGCGGCGCGCACGGGCTGGCCGTCCTGGGCGGTCTCGTGCAGCCGGCGGTCGTCGAAGCGGTCGTCCCCGTCCGCCGCGGCGTCGGCGAGCCGGTCGATGCTGCCGGTGGTCGCCAGGCTCGGGCTCAGCGGGATCGAGCCGGTCAGCAGGATCTCGCCGGTGCTGTCGAGCGGTCCGCCGAGGTCCATCGCCGCCGGGACGTCGGGGATGATGAGCGCGCTCGTCGTCGGGGTCGCGGCGCCGACCTCGCGGCTGTACGTCCCCTCCAGCTCGGCCTCGGGATCCTCGTCCTCCAGCTGGCGCGTCCAGTGCCCCTCCGGCGCGGTCCACTCCGACCGCGGCTCCGCGGAGGACGGGGCCGCCTCGGAGGAGACGACCGCCTCGGGCTGGGGTCGGGTCGTCTCCGTCGCCGCGGGCCCGGTCTCCGAGGCCGCCGGCGGGGCCTCGACGACCACGGTCTCCATGACCGGAGCCTCGACGGCGGCCTCGGAGACGGGCGGCGCCTCGACGTGCGGGGACGGCGCGGTGACCTCCGCGATCACCAGCGCCGAGGTGTCGACCATGACGCCCGCCTCGCGGAGCTCGCGGATCCGCCGGCGGGTCAGCGGCTGACCGGTGTCGTCGACCGGGATGACCGGCGCGGCGAGGGTCGAGCCCGGGATGGCGGGCTGCTCCCCCGTGGCGCGCGCGAACTCACGCGCAGCCCTGCGCGTGAGCGGCGGTTCGGATGACAGGCTCATGCGCTCCCACGATACAGCCGGTGCTTGGCGATGTACTGGACGACACCGTCGGGCACGAGATACCAGACCGGCCAGCCCTTGGCGACGCGCGCCCGGCAGTCCGTCGAGGAGATGGCGAGCGCCGGCACCTCGAGCGAGGAGACGCGGTCCGCCGGCAGGCCGGAGATCGTGAGCCGATGGCCCGGCCGGGACACCGCGACCAGGTGCGCGAGCTCCCAGATCCGGTCGACGTCCTTCCAGTCGAGGATCTGGGCGACCGCGTCGGCGCCGGTGATGAAGAACAGCTCGGCGTCGGGATACAGCCGCTGCACGTCGGCGAGCGTGTCCGCCGTGTAGGTCGGCCCCTCCCGCTCGATGTCGACGCGGCTGACCGTGAACCGCGGATTCGCCGCCGTCGCGATGACGGTCATCAGGTAGCGGTGCTCGCCCTCCGAGACCGCCGACTTCAGATACGGCTGGCCGGTGGGGACGAACACCACCTCGTCGAGGTCGAACTGCTGCGCGACCTCGCTCGCGGCCACCAGGTGGCCGTGATGGATCGGGTCGAACGTGCCGCCCATGATGCCGATCCGGGCGCGACGCGCTTCGACCGGCTCCCCCGGCTGCTGGGCCACCGCAGACGCCTCGGGCCTAGTGGCCGTGACCGCCGTGCGCGTCGTGGTCCTCGTGCGCCGCGCCGGCGGCGTGCTTGTGCGAGTGCCGGTTCGCCACGTCACGGTAGGTGAACACGATGATGGCGCCGACCGCGAAGAACAGCGCGGCGATCGTGGGGAACGCCCAGATCGGGAGCGCGAGCGCCTGGGGTGCGTGCTCTTCGGCGGCGAGGACGAGCGAGAGCGTCATGCGGCAATCCTAGCCGCGGACCTGCCCGGAGCCGCGCACGATCCACTTCGTGCTCGTCAGCTCCGGCAGTCCCATCGGCCCGCGCGCGTGCAGCTTCTGCGTCGAGATGCCGACCTCCGCACCGAAGCCGAACTCGCCGCCGTCGGTGAACCGGGTCGAGGCGTTCACCATCACCACCGCGGCGTCGACCTCGGCGAGGAAGCGCTCGGCCCGCGCGTAGTCGTTCGTGACGATCGCCTCGGTGTGCCTCGTCGAGTACCGGCGGATGTGGTCGAGCGCCTCGTCCAGGTCGTCGACGACCCGCACGTTCATCTCGAGCGCCATGTGCTCGATCGCGTAGTCCTCCTCGGTCACCGGCACCGCGTCGGCGTGCAGCGCCCGCGCCCGCTCGTCGGCGTGCAGCCGGACGTTCCGGGCGGCGAGCGCGGCGAGCACCGGCGGGACCAGCCGGTCCGCCGCGTCGCGGTGCACGAGCAGCGTCTCCGCCGCGTTGCAGACCGAGGGCCGCTGCACCTTCGCGTTCACGACGATGTCGACCGCCATCGCCTCGTCGGCCGACTCGTCCAGGTAGACGTGCACGACGCCGGCGCCGGTCTCGATCACCGGCACCTTCGACTCGCGCACGACCGCGTCGATGAGCCCCTGGCTGCCCCGCGGGATGAGCACGTCGACGTACCCCCGAGCGGCCATCAGCTGGGTGGCGCCCTCGCGGCCGAACTCGTCGATCGTCTGCACCGCGTCGCGCGGCAGCCCGGTCGACTCGAGCGCGTCCTGGATGATGCCGACGAGCACGCGGTTGGTGTGCTCCGCCGCGGAGCCGCCGCGCAGCACCGTCGCGTTGCCGGACTTCAGGGCGAGGGAGGCGATGTCGATCGTGACGTTCGGCCGGGCCTCGTAGATCGCCCCGATGACGCCGAACGGGACGCGCACCTGGGTCAGCTGCAGCCCGTTCGGCAGCGAGGACCCGCGGACCACGTCGCCGACCGGGTCGGCCAGCTGCGCGATCTCGCGGACCGCGCTCGCGAGGCCCTCGAGCCGCGCCTCGGTCAGCGTGAGCCGGTCGACGAGACCGGCGGACATGCCGTTCTCCCGGCCGTTCGCGAGGTCGAGCTCGTTCGCCGGGAGGATCCGGTCGGCGCCGGCCTCGACCGCCTGGGCGATCGCCTCGAGCCCCGCGTTCTTCCGAGCCGTCGACGCCTGCGCGAGCGCCCGGGAGGCCTCCCGGGCGAGCGAGAGCTTGTCGGTCAGGCTCAGGGCGGTCCGCGTCGTCATGGGCCGAGTCTACGCGCGTGGTACCGTGGCGCCATGTCCCGTGGACTCCGCCTTCGGAGCCGCGGCAGGGCCTGAACCGACCGGCACCCTGCACGCGGTGCCGCCGCCCTGCCGGTCCGCCGATCCGACCGGAAGCCCGCCGCATGCCCTCCCGCCGTCCCCGACCTTGGCTGATGCTGGCGACCGCGGTCGTCGCCCAGACCTCGACGACCGTGGTCGCCGCCACCCCCGCGTTCCTCATCCCGCTGCTGCACTCGGAGCGCGGCCTCTCCCTCGCCGAGGCCGGCCTGCTCGCGGCCGCGCCGAACCTCGGCCTCGTGCTCACGCTCGTCGCCTGGGGCGCCGCCACCGACCGCTGGGGCGAGCGGCGGATCCTGCTGGTCGGGCTCGCCGCCTGCACCGTCGCCGTCGCGCTCTCGATGCTGGCCGGGGGCTTCGCGCTGCTCGGGGTCGCTCTCGTCCTCTCCGGCGGGCTGTCGGCCTGCACGAACGCGGCGAGCGGGCGCCTCATCGTCGGCTGGTTCCCGCCCGAGCGGCGCGGGCTCGCGATGGGCATCCGGCAGACCTGCCAGCCGCTCGGCATCGCCGTCGCCTCGCTCGCGGTGCCCTCGCTCGCGAGCGCCGGCGGCATCCCGGCCGCGCTCGCGCTCGGCGGAGCGATGAGCCTGGCGAGCCTGGTGCTGTGCGCGCTGCTGGTCGTCGACCCCGCGCGGGCACCGCGGCGGGAGACCGCGGCGACGGCCAACCCGTATCGCGGCTCGGCGTTCCTGCACCGCGTGCACGCCGTCTCGGTGCTGCTGGTCGTCCCGCAGTTCGCGCTGTCGACCTTCGGGCTGGTGTGGTTCACCGCCGGCTTCGGCTGGGACCCGCTCGCCGCCGGTCTCGTCTTGGCGATCTCCCAGCTGCTCGGCGCGAGCGGCCGGATCCTCGCCGGGGTCTGGAGCGACCGGACGGGATCCCGGCTGCGACCGCTGCGCTGGGTCGCGATCGCCGGGATCGCGACGATGCTGCTCACCGCGGCCTTCGGCTGGCTGGACTGGCCGATCGCCGCCGCGACCGCCTACGTCGTCGCGAGCTGCATCTCGGTCGCCGACAACGGCCTCGCCTTCACCGCGGTCGCCGAGTACTCCGGGCCGCGCTGGTCGGGGCGCGCGCTCGGGGTGCAGAACACCGGCCAGTTCCTCGCCGCCGCGATCGTGCCGCCGGCGGTCGGCGGGCTGATCGGCCTGGTCGGCTACCCGATCGCCTGGGCGCTCGTCGCGATCGCCCCGCTCGCGGCGGTGCCCGTCGTGCCGCGGGCGGCCGCGGAGCGGGACGCGGCGCGGGTCGGCTGATCGGGGCGCTCAGGCCTCGAGGGGAGCCGCCTGGAACCACGTGCCGAGGCGCTCGCCGCTCAGCGCGCGGGCGACCGAGCCGGTCTCGGCGAGCAGCGTCGGGATGCCGTGTGCGGCGGCGTACTTCGCGGCGGCGACCTTCGTCGAGGCTCCCCCGGTGCCGACGCCGGCGGCGCCGACGTCGCCGAACGCGACGGCGCGCAGGTCGTCGTCGTGCGGCACGTGCTCGATCCGCACCGCCCCCGGCTCGCTCGGCGGCCGGGTGTACAGCGCGTCGACGTCGGAGAGCAGCACCAGCACGTCCGCGCGGACGAGGACGCTGACCAGCGCGGCGAGCCGGTCGTTGTCGCCGAAGCGGATCTCCTGGGTCGCGACCGTGTCGTTCTCGTTGACGATCGGCAGCACCCGCAGCCCGAGCAGCCGCTCGATCGCCCGTCGCGCGTTCGAGCGGTGGGCCGGGTTCTCCATGTCGCCCGCCGTCAGCAGGATCTGGCCGGCGACGATCCGGTACCGGTCGAGGCTGGTCTGATAGCGCCACATGAGCAGGCTCTGCCCGACCGCCGCGGCGGCCTGCTGCGTCGCGAGGTCCGCTGGCCGCCCGGCGAGGTCGAGCAGCGGCATCGCGCTGGCGATCGCGCCGGAGGAGACGAGGATCACCTCCGAGCCGCGGCCGTGCGCCTCGGCGAGGGCGTCGACGAGCGTGTCGATCTGCCCGACGTGCTCGCCGGTGATGCTCGACGAGCCGACCTTGACGACGATGCGCGGCGCGGCGGGAATGTGCTCGTGGCGCTCCACCGCGCTGACCAGCGGGAGGGAGCCGGTGGTCGGGCTCTCGATGCGCCGCTGCACGGCGGGCTCCTCCTCAGTCATCGTCGCTCCAGTATCCGCCTTCGCGCTCGGCCTCGAGCTCCGCGCGCGCCGCCGCCTTCGCGTCCATCCAGGCGTGGTACTCCTCCTGGCGCTGCCTCGTCGTGCGCCGACCCGAGCCGCCGTCGACGCGGGCGTCGGTCCCGCGCGGGCTCCGCACGAGCTCGGCCGCGCTCGTGAGCGTCGGCTCCCAGTCGAAGGTGACCTCGCGCCCGCCGCGCCCGATCTTCACGGTCGCACCGGGGGTCGCGCCGAGCCGGAACAGCTCGTCCTCGACGCCGAGCCGGGCGAGCCGGTCCGCCAGGTAGCCGACGGCCTCGTCGTTGTCGAAGTCGGTCTGTGCGACCCAGCGCTCCGGCTTCGCGCCGAGCACCCGGTAGAGGGTCGTGGTGCCGCCCTCGACGCGGATCTCGAAGTCCCGCGCGTCGACCGCGCGCGGCCGGATCACGATCCGCGGGCGCTGCGCCGAGGCGGCCGCCTTCGCCGCGCGGTCCGCGACGACCAGCTCGGCGAGCGCGAAGCTCAGCTCGCGCAGCCCCTCGCGGGAGACCGCCGACACCTCGAACACCCGGTATCCGCGCGCCTCGAGCTCGGGCCGGACGAAGTCGGCGAGCTCGCGGCCGTCCGGCACGTCGATCTTGTTCAGCGCGACCAGCTGCGGACGCTCCAGGAGCGGGAGCTGGCCCTCCGGCACCGGATACGCGGCGAGCTCCCGGAGGATCGTGTCGAGGTCGGAGATCGGGTCCCGGCCCGGCTCGAGCGTCGCGCAGTCGAGGACGTGCAGCAGCGCGGAGCAGCGCTCGACGTGGCGCAGGAACTCGAGGCCGAGCCCCCTGCCCTCGCTCGCGCCCTCGATGAGGCCGGGGACGTCGGCGATCGTGTACCGGGTCGCCCCGGCCTCGACGACGCCGAGGTTCGGGTGCAGCGTCGTGAACGGGTAGTCGGCGATCTTCGGCCGCGCCGCGGAGAGCGCCGCGATCAGGCTCGACTTGCCGGCGGACGGGTAGCCGACCAGTGCGACGTCGGCGACCGTCTTCAGCTCGAGCAGCACGTCGCCGGAAAACCCCGGCGTCCCCTTCAGCGCGAAGCCGGGCGCCTTGCGCCTGGCCGTCGCCAGCGCGGCGTTCCCGAGACCGCCCTGCCCGCCGGGCGCGACGACGAACCGCAGTCCGGGCTCGTCGAGGTCGGCGAGCAGCTCGCCGGCCTCGTCCTTGACGACGGTGCCGACCGGGACGGACAGCACCGTGTCGGCGCCGCTCGCACCGTGGCGCAGGTCGCCGGCGCCGGCCGCGCCGCCGCCCGCGCGTCGGTGCGGCGCGTACTTGAGCGTCAGCAGCGTCGTCTCCTGCGGGTCGGCGACGAGCACGACGTCGCCGCCGTCGCCGCCGTTGCCGCCGTCGGGGCCGGCCAGGGGCTTGAACTTCTCGCGGCGCACCGAGACGCACCCGTCGCCGCCGTCGCCGGCGGCGAGGTGGAGCGTCACCTGGTCGACGAACTGCGCCATGACGTTCTCCTGGGAACCCGCTGGTCGAGGAGCCGCCGTGGGCGACGTCCCGAGACCAGCCTACGAGTCGCTCGAACGGTGAGCCCGAGACGCGGGCCGCACCCGCTGCCCGATCACCGTCTCGGCCGGCTACGCGCCCACGACGATGTTGACGACCTTGCGGCCGCCCTTGCTGCCGAACTCGACGGCGCCGGCCTCGAGGGCGAACAGCGTGTCGTCCTTGCCGCGGCCGACGTTCGCGCCGGGGTGGAAGTGGGTGCCGCGCTGGCGGACGATGATCTCGCCGGCCTTGACGACCTGGCCGCCGAAGCGCTTGACGCCGAGGCGCTGCGAGTTCGAGTCGCGGCCGTTCTTCGAGGAGCTCGCGCCCTTCTTGTGTGCCATTCGGTGCTCAGCCCCTTACGCGATCTTCGTGATCTTGACGCGGGTGAGGTCCTGGCGGTGGCCCTGGCGCTTCTTGTACCCGGTCTTGTTCTTGAACTTCTGGATGACGATCTTCGGACCGCGCTCCTCGCGCACCACCTCGGCCTCGACCTTGACCTTCGCTAGGGCCTTGGCGTCGCTGGTGACCTTGTCGCCGTCGACGACGAGCACCGGCGCGAGCGAGATCGTGTCGCCGACGTTCGCCTGCTGCCGGTCGAGCACGACGACCGTGCCGACCTCGACCTTCTCCTGCCGTGCGCCGGCGCGGACGATCGCGTACACCATTGGTGGTCCCATCTGAAGAAGCCTGACTCGTGTCTGACGCGGCGGAGCCGCGGACACCGACGTTCAAGAATAGCCGAGACGCCCCGCTCCGGCAAACCACGGCAGGATGGGGAGGTGATCCTCATCGACGAGCCGATGTGGCCGCGGCACGGCCGGATCTGGGGGCACGTCGTCAGCGACGCCTCGCTCGAGGAGCTGCACGCGTTCGCGCGCGGCGCCGGCTTCCCGGAGCGCGGCTTCGACCTCGACCACTACGACTACCCCGCCGAGCGCCAGCACCAGCTGGTGGAGCTCGGCGCCCGCCTGGTCAGCGCCAACGAGCTCACCCGCCGTCTCATCGCGAGCGGTCTGCGGGTGCGCGCCCGCGACCGCTGAGCAGGCGACCCGCGGGCACGGTCGGGCGCCGGCCCGCTAGCGGCGGACCTCGACGAGCGTGACCCAGGAGATCGCGACCGCCGCGGTGATCGCGAGCACGCAGGCGACGGCGACCACGACCATGCCGGCCGCGACGCCGGCGACCAGCAGCGCGCCGCCGACGGTGAACGCCGCCAGCGGCAGCACGCCGAGCGCCAGCACGCCGGACCGCGAGCGCAGCTGCGACTCGTCGGAGCGGAGGACGCGGCGGACGGCCAGCAGCTCGAAGACCCAGGCCGCCGCCGTGCCGACGAGCACCTCGACGCCGAAGACCGGACCGCTGGTGCCCGGGATCAGCATGAGGCAGGACACCGCCACGGTCAGCACGAGCGTCGCGATCGCGGCACCCGCGCGCGCCGGCAGCGTCCTCGAGGCCACGATGACCTCGATGTTCACCGACATCGCGACGATCAGCAGGCCGGCGAGCGCCCCGGTGACGCCGGCCATGGCGACGCCGAACTCGCTCCAGCCCTCGAGGCTCCCCACGCGCCTACCGTAGCGGGCGCCGGGCTCAGGCCGACTCGGCCGGGGTGACCGGAGCCTTGGTCGACGCGCGGCGGCGGCGCGGCTTGGCGGGCGCGGCGGGCTCCTCGGCCACGGCCTCGGCCGGCGCGGCCTCGACGGCTCCCCCGGAGCCCTGCCCGACCGACTCGGACGCGGGCTCGACCGGTGCGGCGGCCTCGACGGCCTCGTCCTCCGCGTGGATCGTGCTCTTCGCGATCTTGGAGAGGGCGTTGCGCACGTCCTCGGTGATCGCGTGGGTGCCGGCCGAGCCGACGCCGTTCTTGACGCCGCTCGCCCCGCCGGCGGCGCCGCGGCCGGAGCGCTTGCGCGTGCCGCCGTCCGCGGCGCGGTGCTTGACGACCGGCTCGTGGTGCACGATGACGCCGCGACCGGCGCACACCTCGCACGGCTCGGAGAACGTCTCCAGCAGCCCGAGGCCGATCTTCTTGCGCGTCATCTGCACGAGCCCGAGGGAGGTCACCTCGGCGACCTGGTGCTTCGTGCGGTCGCGCGAGAGGCACTCGACGAGCCGGCGCAGCACGAGGTCGCGGTTCGACTCGAGCACCATGTCGATGAAGTCGACGACGACGATCCCGCCGATGTCGCGCAGCCGCAGCTGGCGCACGATCTCCTCGGCCGCCTCGAGGTTGTTCCTCGTGACGGTCTCCTCGAGGTTGCCGCCCTGGCCGACGAACTTGCCGGTGTTGACGTCGACGACCGTCATCGCCTCGGTGCGGTCGATGACGAGCGAGCCGCCCGACGGCAGCCACACCTTCCGCTCGAGCGCCTTGTCGATCTGCTCGGCGATCCGGTACTCGCTGAACGAGTCGGCGCCCTCGTAGCGCACCACGCGCTCGAGCAGGTCCGGGGCGACCGCCTGGAGGTACTCGGAGATGACCTCGTGCGCGTCCTCGCCCTCGATGACCAGGCGCTGGAAGTCCTCGTTGAAGACGTCGCGGATGATCTTGACGAGCAGGTCCGGCTCGGAGTGCAGCAGCGCCGGCGCGTTCGCGGTCTCGACGGCGTGCTGGATGTGCGTCCACTGGTTGGTGAGCCGCTGCACGTCGAGCGTGAGCTGCTCCTCGGTCGCGCCCTCGGCGGCGGTGCGCACGATGACGCCGGCGCTCTCCGGCAGGACGCCCTTGAGGATCTTCTTCAGCCGCGAGCGCTCCGTGTCCGG
This sequence comes from Micrococcales bacterium 73-13, assembly GCA_001898855.1. GTDB lineage: Bacteria > Actinomycetota > Actinomycetes > Actinomycetales > Microbacteriaceae > 73-13. The sequence continues at coordinate 139,898 of MKVN01000008.1, read as the reverse complement.
CAGCTTGCGGGAGATGCCCGACATCGAGCCGTTGGGCACGTACACCAGGTAGCGGCCCGGCAGCGAGATCTGCGAGGTGAGCCGGGCGCCCTTGTGCCCGACCGGGTCCTTGGTGACCTGGACGAGCACCCGGTCGCCGGGCTTCAGCGCGAGCTCGATGCGCTTGGCCTGCTGCTTCGGCTTCTCGCCGTCGGCGCTCGCCAGCGCGGCGTCCCAGTCGACCTCGCCGGAGTAGAGCACGGCGTTGCGGCCGCGGCCGATGTCGACGAACGCGGCCTCCATGCTGGGCAGCACGTTCTGCACCCGGCCGAGGTAGATGTTCCCGATGAGGGAGGCCTCCTGGCTCTTCGCCACGTAGTGCTCGACGAGCACGTCGTCCTCGAGCACCGCGACCTGGATCCGGTCGTACTTGCTGCGCACCACCATCGCCCGGTCGACCGCCTCGCGGCGGGCGAGGAACTCGCTCTCCGTGACGACGGTCCGGCGCCGCCCGTCGGTGCGCCCGTCACGGCGGCGCTGCTTCTTCGCCTCGAGGCGCGTCGAGCCCTTGACCCGCTGCGGCTCGGTGATCGGCTCGGGCGCGGGCCGCTGGGCGCGCTGGCGCTGGCTCGGCTGGCCCTGCCCCTGCTGGCCCTGGCCCGGCTGGGCCTCGCCGTCGCCCCGTCCGCGGCGGCGGCTCCGGCTGCGGCGGGCGCCACCGGGCTCGAGGCCGGGATCGTCGCCGGGGTCGTCGGCCTCCGGCGCCTCCGGCAGCGGCGGGGGCGCCATGAACAGCAGGGAGGTCGAAGACGGGACGGCGTCGGCGGCCGCCGGGGAATTCTCGATGTCCACCATCGGTGGTGCTCCTCATCGGGCGGGCGGACCCGTCCGGTACTCTCGTGCGCCGCCGACCTCCGCACTCTCATGCGAGTCGCGGTCGCGAATCCTGGTCCGCGCTGCTTCGGGAGTCATCGGGACTCTCGCGCGGGGTCTTGCTAAGCCTTTCGCCGCACTGCGGCTGCCGTCCATTATCGCACAACCGGCATCGGGGCGCGGGACGACGAGCCGCGCGGGCGTCGGGCCGGATGCGCTCGGCGCCTCAGGTCCGCGCCGCGACCATCCGGTTGCGCAGCGTCCCGATCCCCTCGATGCTCGAGACGAGCAGCTCGCCGGCCGCGAGGTAGCGGGCCGGCACGCGGCCCATGCCGACGCCGGCGGGGGTCCCCGTGAAGACGACGTCCCCCGGCCGCAGCTCGACGACGGCGGAGAGCGCCTCGATCAGCGCGCCGATCGGGAAGATCATCTGCGAGGTGCGCCCGGACTGGACCACCTCGCCGTCGATCGAGCACTCGAGGCCGAGGTCGTCGGGATCCTCGAACTCGTCCGGCGTGACGAGCACCGGCCCGAGCGGGCCGAAGCCCGGGTAGGACTTCCCCAGGCTGAACTGCGGCGGCGACGCGGCCATCTGCAGGATGCGCTCGGAGACGTCCTGGCCGACGGTCAGGCCCGCCACGTGCGACCAGGCGTCCGCCGCGGCGACCCGCCATGCCGTTCGCCCGATGACCGCGACCAGCTCGACCTCCCAGTCCACGTGGCCGCCGGAGGGGATGGCGATGTCGTCGTAGGGCCCGGCGATGCAGGCCGGGAATTTCGTGAACACGGGCGGGACGGTCTCCGGACGCGCGAGGCCCGTCTCGTCGGCGTGGGCGCGGTAGTTGAGCCCGATCGCGAACACCTGCCCCGGGGCGGGCACCGGCGACCGCAGCGACCCCGGCGCGTAGGGGCTGCCGTGGAGCTCGACCCCGGAGAACCACTCGCGGAACTCGTCCCAGCGCGGGTAGATCCGCTGCGGGTCGGCGTCGAACTGCCCGCCGCTCGCGGTCGCGACGTCGAGGGCCCGGGAGCCGTCCACGAGGACCAGCCGCCCTCCGAGGTTCGCCACCCGCATCAGGGGCGCCGGATCTGTCGGAGCACCCGGGCGCGGTCCTCGGTGAACTCGGGCAGGCTCTTGGTCGTGAGCTGGTCGCGGTCGTCGCCGAGATGGATGTCCACGACGTCGACGACGGACGCGGGCCGTCCCGACAGCACCACGACCCGGTCGGAGAGGTAGACCGCCTCGTCGATGTCGTGCGTCACCAGCACGAGCGTCACCCCGAGCCGCTGGCGCAGGTCGAGCGCGAGGTCCTCCAGGTCCGCGCGGGTCTGCGCGTCCACGGACGCGAAGGGCTCGTCCATGAGCAGGATCTCGGCCTCGTAGGCGATCGCGCGGGCGATCGCGGCGCGCTGCTGCATGCCGCCGGAGAGCTGCCAGGGATACCGGCTCCCCGAGCCGGCCAGACCGACGGCCTCGAGCGCCGCCTCGGCGCGCGGGATCCGCTCCGACTTCTTCATCCCCTTGCTCTCTAGCGGGAACGCGACGTTGTCCACCGTGCGCATCCAGGGCAGCAGCGAGCGGCTGTAGTCCTGGAAGACGATGCCGATCTGCGGCACCGGCCCTCGCAGTCGCTGCCCCTCGACGAGCACCTCGCCGGCCGTGGGGGCGAGCAGCCCGCCGATGCATCGCAGCAGCGTCGTCTTGCCCACGCCCGAGGGCCCCACGATGCACACGATCTCGCGCGGCGCGACCGTGAGGTCGATGCCGGCGAAGATCTCGTGCGCCTCGGCGCCCGTCCCGTAGGTCTTCGCGAGACCGCGGACCTCGAGGGTCGCGGTGCTCTGCCTCGGATCGTCCATTGCGGTCCCCTCGGCGGCCGTCGTCATCGTTGCACGCTCCTTCTCACGGCTCAGCTGGCCGACTCGTGGTACCAGCGCAGTGCGCGCTTCTCGATCAGCAGGAAGATGACGCTGAGCAGGTAGCCCATCAGGCCGACCAGCAGCGTGCCCATCCAGGTCTTGTCGGTCTGGAAGAGCCCGGTGGTGATGTGGATGAAGTAGCCGACGCCCTCGGTCGCCGCGTAGATCTCCGACACGACCATGAGCACGACCGCTACCGAGAGCGAGATGCGGATCCCGGCCATGATCTGGGGCAGCGCGCCGGGCAGCACGACCCGGAAGATCGAGCGCCAGGTCGTGATCCGGTAGGCGTCGACCATGTCCCGCACGCCCGGATCGATCGCACGGATGCCGTCGACCGTGTTGAGCAGCACCGGCCAGATGCAGGCGAACCCGATCGCCCAGATCTTCGGCACCGCCGTGATCCCGAAGGCGCCGATGATGATGGGGATGATCGCGACCTGCGGCAGCGTGCGGAAGAACTGCAGGTAGGGGTTGAGCACCGCTCGCAGCCGACGCGAGAGACCGATCACGGTCCCGCCGACCACGCCCACGACCACGCCGACGGCGAGGCCGATCAGGATGTTGCGCGTGCTGGCCCAGAGATGCAGCTCCATCTGCCCGCTGCTCATCTCGGTGACGAAGGAGTCCCAGATCTTCGACAGCGGCGGGAAGAACGGATTGGTGTTCCCCTCCGAGGCGAACCACCAGATGACGACGAGCAGCACCGGCAGCCAGGCCTGCTCGAGGAAGGCGAGGAGGAAGGATCGCGTCGACCTCATGGCTGCACCTCGAGCACGTCGCCGCGGGCGTTCCAGGTCAGGACGAGGCTCTCGAGCCGCTCCAGCAGCGCGTTGACGCCGAGTCCGAGCAGTCCCGCGTAGATGAGATAGGCGAACGCGATGTCCGGGCGCAGCTCGGACTGCGCCGCGCCGAGCTCGAAGCCGAGGCCCGGCGTCCGGACGAGCAGCTCGATGCCGACCGCGACCAGGATCGCGAGGGACGCGCCGATCCGGACCCCGGTCGCGATGAACGGCGCCGCCGCGGGCAGCAGCACCTTGAGGAAGCGCAGCCGCAGCCTGATCCCGTAGGCGCGGGTGGTGTCCCGCACCACCGGGTCGATGCGACGGGAGCCGTAGATCGTCTGCAGCAGCACCGGCCAGAACACGGCCAGGAAGACGACGGTCGCCTCCATCTGGAACCTGGTGCCGAGGATCAGCACCATCACCGGGAGCAGCGCGATCACCGGGAAGGACCTCCCGAGGTCGAGCAGGAACCGGGTGGCTCGCTCTGCCGGCGGCGCCAGGCCGAGGACGAGGCCGAGCGCGACGCCGACGACGGTGGCGATCACCAGGCCGGTGGCCGCGGTCGCCAGCGTCTGCAGCAGCGCGACCCAGAACGTGCCGCTGCCCGCGAGCAGCACGAACTGGACGAGCACCGAGAGCGGAGAGGGCAGGATGTCGGTCGACAGCCATCCGAGCGCGTAGACGAGCCACCACACCAGGACGATCCCGAGTCCGATCGCCAGCTGCTGCACCAGCAACCAGGACCGGCCTCGCACCCGCGAGGACTGCCGGGTGCGGATCGCCGTTCCGGCGACCCGGGTCGAGGTCGACGACACCCTGCCCACTCCTATGGCTCAGTCCCGCGTCGGGGTGATCGGCGACAGGACGTCGTCGAGCGTCACCGGCTTGTCGATGAAGTCGAACTCGGTCATGCCGTCCACGAGGATCTTGAACCCGTTCACCGAGATGTCGGTCTCGTACCCGGAGATCGTCGCCGCGGCGGCGACCGCGGGATCGGTCTTGTTGTGATCGACCCGCGCCTGCCGGATGAGCTTGGCGTCGTCGGCGAGCGCGAGGGTGTTCGCCTCGATGAGCGCCGCCTGGAAGCAGCGTGCGGTCGCCTCGTTCGCCTTGAGCCAGCTGTCCTTCGCGGAGTAGTTGACCGCGGGCACGTAGGGGATGACGTCCTTGGCGGGGTTCGCCACGAGCACCAGGCCCTTCGCGATCGCCGGGTCGAAGGTCGCGCCGATCAGGTAGGCCACGTCGATCTGCTTGCTGAGCACGGCGTCGGTCAGGTTGGCCAGCGGCAGCTGCACGATCGTCACATCGCTCTCTTTCAGCCCCACGGTAGCAAGTCCGAGGAGCGTCGCAAGGTGCGTGGTGTCGTGCGTGCCCTGCAGCCCGATCGTCTTGCCCTTGAGGTCGGCCCAGCCGTGGATCCCGCTGTCCGGCAGCGCCACGATGCCGCTCGTGACCGGCTCGGGCGGCCCGGTGAGCGAGCCGAGGAACGCCTTCAGGCCGAGGCCCTGTGCAGCGGCCTGGATGATCGGCACGCCGCCGACCGGGGCGATGTCGGCCTGGTCGGCGACGAGCGCGGCGACGATCTCCGCCGAGTTGCCTCCCGGGACGAGCTCGACGTCCAGACCGTGCTTCTTGAAGATGCCCTGCTCCTGGCCGACCCAGACCGGCTCGGTCCCGACGGTGCCGAGGACGAGCCGGACGGTCGTCGGCTCGCAGACGCCGTCGGGGAGGCCCGCGCTGGTCTCGCCCGTCGACGGAGCGGGTCCGGGGCTTCCTCCGGAAGGAGCGCAGGCTGCGAGCGCGAGGGCGGCCAGGCCGACAAGGCCGGCCGCGAACCCTCGCCGCAGCCCCGTTGCTGCATACGACTTCATGATTGACTTCTCTCTCCTGGGCGGTGCCGCCCGTTGGCTGGATGTGATTTCGGTGTGCGCCCTTGGCGCCGATGCGACGGCTCTATCCCTCCCTCCTTGTCGCGTCGAGGAGCAGGGAGGCCTCTGATCGCCCGGCGGCGATGTTCCCGCGAAGGGTCGTCGCGGGATAGTCGGCGTGGAACACGCCCCGCTCCTGCAGCTCGGGGACGAGCAGCTCGCAGAGGCGGCGGTAGCCCTCGGGCACGGACGGCGGGTTGAGGCTGAAGCCGTCGCAGGCGCGCGACTCGAACCAGTCGACCATCAGGTCGGCGACGCGCGAGGCCGAGCCCACCACCGAGAGGTGGCCGCTGGACCGCGAGAAGTCGAGGATGAGCTCGCGCAGGGTGAAGCCCTGGTCGACCGCGCGCATCCGGAAGATCTCGGAGCGGCTCGTCGTCTGCCGGCCGTCGTCGAACCGCTCGGGAGGGATCCGGTCGTCGAGGTCGAGGTCGTCGAGCCGGATCCGCATCGAGCTCTGCATGTAGCCGCGGGCGTGCTCGAAGTCGACCAGCGACTCCAGCTCCTCGGCGAACTCCCGGGCCTCGGCCTCGGTGCGCCCGATGATCGGGAGGATCCCGGGCAGGATGGCGACGTCGTCCCGCGGGCGGCCCTTCGACTCGACGACGTCCTTGTACATCGCGTAGAACTCGATGCTGCGCTCGCGGATGGGCTGCGCGGTGTAGATGAGCTCGGCGTGGGTCGCGCCGAGGTCGACGCCCGGCCCGGACGAGCCGGCCTGCACGAGCACGGGACCGGTCTGCGGCGAACGGCGCATCGCCAGCGGTCCCCGCACCGAGAAGAACTCGCCGACGTGGTCGATGGCGTGGATGCGCGAAGGGTCCATCCACCGGCCGGTCGCCCGATCGGCGATCACCGCGTCCGGCTCCCAGCTGCGCCAGAGGCGCCTGGCGACGTCGACGAACTCGTCCGCCCTCCGGTAGCGGTCGGCGGGGTCGGGCATCTCGTCGAGGCCGTAGTTCTCGTTGCCGAGCCAGGAGGTGACGATGTTCCAGCCGGCTCGGCCGTCGCTGAGCAGGTCGAGTCCGGCGAGCTGGCGGGCGAGCGTGTACGGGTGGTTGAACGTCGTGGAGGCGGTCCCGATCAGCCCGATCCGGCTCGTGCGCCCGGCGAGCGCCGAGAGCGCGGTGATCGGCTCGTAGAAGCTCGCGTTCTTGGTGTCGCCGGCGAGGATGGGCCCCGCGGAGGTGACGTCGGCGATGAACAGCGCGTCGATGCACGCGCGCTCGGCCTGGCCCGCGAGGTCGCTGATGAGCTCGAGCCGTCCCCACTCCTCGGCCCGGCTGTCCGCGCCGCGCCAGGTGTAGTTGTAGTAGCCGGGGGTGTGGAAGTAGACGGTGAGCACCATGTGGCGGCGCCGGTCGTCGCCCGGACGGCTGGTGGCGCGCTCCCGCTCAGGCACTGGTGCTCGCCTCCCCGAGGGATCCGAGGGCCGCGATCACCGCGTCGGCCGCGCCGCGCGCGATCCGCTGGATCGTCTGCGGGCTGCCGCCGAGACCGTAGTGCGGCGAGATGATCGTGTTCGGGGCGTCCCAGAGCGGGTGGTCGGCCGGCAGCGGCTCGGGCTCCGTGACGTCCAGCCCGGCCCCCCAGATCCGCCCCGCGCGCAGCGCGTCGGCGAGCGCCTCGTGATCCATGAGACCGCCGCGGGAGACGTTGACGACGAGCGCGGTCGGCTTCAGCGCGGCGATCCTGGTCGCGTCGATCAGGCTCCGGGTCTCGGGCACGAGCGCCGCGGTGAGCACCACGACGTCCGCGTCGGGCAGGTAGCGGTCGAGGTCGGCGATGGAGCCGAGCTCGTCGGCGCCCGCCGCCGGTCGCGGCCTGCGCTGCAGGCCGACGACCCGGGCGCCGAACGACTGCACCCGGGCCCCGACGGCCTGCCCGATCGCGCCGTGCCCGACGATCAGCACGGTCTGCCCCTCGAGCGAGCGCACCTGCGCGCCGACGGCGCGGTCCCAGATGTGCGCGTGCTGGTTGAGCACGCTGCCGGCGAGCTGGCGCCCGACGGCGAGGATGAGCGCGACGGCGTGCTCGGCGACCGTGGGCGCCGAGGCGCCCGCCGCGCCGCTCACCCTGAGCCTGCCCGGGATGCCGACCGTGTCGAAGCCCTCCCGTCCGGCCGAGACGAAGTGCATCCCGATGAGCCGCGGCGCGGTCCGCTCGATCGCGTCGAGGATGCGCCGCGCCTCGGCCTCCGGCTGATCGGTGAGGATCGCGAAGTCGGCGTCCGGGAGGGAGCCCAGGAACTCGTCGATCCCGGACACCAGCTCGACCTCGATCCCGTCGATCGGGTCGAGGAGATCGAGGATCTGCCGATGGGCCAGGCCCGGCGACCAGAAGAGGACCTTCACCGGGGGATCCGTTCGTACTCGCGAGGCATCGTCGCTCCGTTCCTGGGCGCGTCCGGCGGGACCCGCTCATCCATCGTGAGCGCAAGGCTGTTCCGGCATCAAATAGATAAATCTGTTTGACTTCGCATACTTGGTATGGTTTTGGCGGTTCCCGGGCGGATGGGCGCTATCGTGACTGCGGTTTCATCGAATGCAAACCGGGTAAGGCATCCGAGATTCACCTAGTTACTGGAGGTTTGCATTGGCCGAGTTCTCGCTCGTGCAGCTCCGGCACTTCTGCGCGGTGGCGGAGCTCGGCTCGATCGCGGAGGCGGCCCGTCAGCGCCATGTCTCGGCGACCGCGGTGGGGGCCGCGATCTCGACGCTCGAGTCCGTGCTCGGCACCGAGCTGTGCCACCGGGAGCGCGCGCGGGGCGTCACCCTGACCCCGGGCGGCCACCACTTCTACGAGGAGGCGAAGCGGCTGATCCGCTCCGCCGACAGCCTGCTGCGCTCCCACCCGGTCGACCCGGACCCCTACCTGGGTCCGCTGCGGGTCGGGGCGTTCCGCCCGATCTCGCCGGCGATCCTCCCCGGGCTGCTCGAGGAGCTGGACCGGACCCATCCCGAGCTGCAGGTGGAGTTCACCACCGGGACCGCGGTCGAGCTGCTGGACAAGCTGCTCGACGGCGATCTGCACTGCTTCGTCAGCTACGACGCCTTCAGCACCAGCGGGATGATGCCGCAGGGCGTGGTCATCGAGGTCCTCTACGACGCGCAGATCCACGTGCTGCTGAGCAGCTCCCACCCCCTCGCCACCCGGGAGTCGGTGTCCTTCGACGACCTCCGGCAGGAGCCCATGGTGCTCTTCGAGTCGAACCCCTCGCGCCCGTTCTCGGCGCCGGTGCTCGGCCAGGTGTTCCCCGGTGCGCTCGTGCGGTATCGGACGAGCGAGCTCGAGGTCATGCGCGCCATCGTCGCCCGCGGCCTCGGCTATGCGTTCATCATGAGCCCGATGTCGGCGAACACGAGCTTCGAGGGCCGCGACCTGTCGAAGGTCGCGCTCGACATGCCCGTCGTCGGCTCCCCCGTGGTCCTCGTCCGGCCTGCGGGGGGATGGCAGCATCCGGCGCTGCGGATCCTCGCCGACACCGTGCATCGCCTCGTCGAGCGCGGCGAGCTGGGCGCCTCGCTGTAGCCCGACCTTCGGACAGAACCACTATCGAATGGTGGTTTCCTTCCACCTTTATCTATTTGTCCTGGTATCGGAGTGCGTGCGAGCATGGCCACGATCAGCCTCGGCGCGCCGTCGGGCGCCCGGGGCGGAAGGAGCCGAGCAGCCGTGACGAACATCACCGGAGTCCGCGTCGCGATGCACGAACGGGCCACCCCGATCCTCCCCGGCACCAACGTCGGCGCCTTCGGGGTGCTCACCATCTCGACCGACAGCGGCGTCGAGGGCACCGCCTTCGTCGGCGGCGCGCACACCCGCACGGAGACCGTCGCGCAGCTGATCGCAGAGGTCGTGCGCCCGCAGCTCATCGGCGCCGACGCGCTCGACATCGGCATCATCTGGGAGCGGCTCTGGCAGCAGGAGCGGATGCTCGGCACCGTGGCCATCGGTGCCGTCGACGTCGCGCTCTGGGACATCCTCGGCCGGACCGCCGGCCTGCCCATCCACCGGCTCCTCGGGACCGCGCGCACCACGATCCCGGTGTACGTCTCCTCGTGGGTGCACCGCCGTCCCGATGACTACGCGGCCGAGGCGCTGCACTACCGGTCCGAGGGGTTCGGGGCGTACAAGATCCATCCCCCCACCCAGCTCCGGCTGCGCGCCGGCCTCGACGTCCCGCTGCAGCAGGACATCGAGACGGCGCGCGCGGTGCGCGAGGCGGTCGGGCCCGACTACACCCTCATGTGGGACTCCCCCTGGGTCTACGGCTACGAGGAGGCGCTGCGCTTCGGCCGCGTGCTCGAGGAGCTCGACTACCTCTGGTACGAGGACCCGCTGCAGTCCGACGACGTCTACGGCTACGAGCGACTGCGCCGGCACCTCCGCATCCCCCTGCTGGCGACCGAGATGACCGCCGGCGGGCCGTACGACTACCCGCAGTGGATCCTGCGCGGCGCGACCGACTACCTGCGCGGCGACGTCGCGTTCAAGGGCGGGATCACCGCGCTCATGAAGATCGTGCGCACGGCCGAGGTGTTCCGTCTCGGCTTCGAGCCGCACGACGGCTTCAACCCGCTCGGCAACGCCGCCGGCGCGCACGTGGCCATGGCCGCGCCGAACGCCGGATGGTTCGAGGTGCTGGCCATCCATCCGACCGGCGAGTACGGCTTCGAATGGCTCAACTACGGCCTGGCCACGCCGCTCAAGATCGAGCAGGGGCTCCTCCACGCCCCGACCGCGCCGGGGCTCGGGGTCGAGATCGACTGGGATCTGATCCGCAGCGGCATCGTCGCGGAGTACTAGGTGAAGGGCGACGTCATGCCGACCGGGCACGCCGAGGCGGAGACGCCGGCCGTGGTCACGCGGCCCGTCACCGCCGAGTCGTACAAGGCGGCGTTCCGCCGGCATCCCGGCGGGGTCGCAGTCGTCACCGCCGACCCCGGCGACGGGCCGGTCGCGCTGACGCTCACCTCGCTCACCTCGGTGAACCTGGACCCGCCGCTGCTCGCGTTCTCGCTCTCGCACGCCTCGTCGGCGGCGGCGGCGATGCTGCGCGCGAGCACCGTGGTGGTGCACCTGCTCGACGTGCGCCACCTCGAGATCGCCAAGCTCGGCGCGAGCAGCGGCGTCGACCGGTTCGCCGACCGGCGCATCTGGACGCGCCTGCCGGGCGGCGAGCCGCTCTTCCACTCGGTGACGAACTGGCTGCGCTGCCGTGTCGCCCACCGCCTCGAGGTGGGTGGGGCCACGCTCATGATCTGCGAGGTGCTCGAGACCGGCGAGTCCGCCGACGAGGAGCGCACCCCGCTCGTCTACCAGGACCGCGCCTGGTTCCGGCTGGAGAGCGGCGCGCGACTCTAGGGGCGGTCGCGCCCGCTCAGGCCCGCGCGGCCTGCAGGTTCTCCCTGAGCGTCGCGCCCTCGTAGTCGTCGTGGAAGTAGCCGCGCTCCTGGAGCAGCGGGACGAGCTTGTCGGTGATGGCGCGGAAGCCCGCGGGTGCCGAGGGCGGATTGATGATCCACCCGTCGCAGCCGCCGTGCTCGAACCAGTCGATCATCTCGTCCGCGACCTGCTCGGCGCTGCCGACGATCCAGTGGTGGCCGCCGCCGCGTCCCTGGTCGACGATCAGGCGGCGCAGCGTCCAGCCCTGGGCGAGCACCCGGGCGCCCGCCGCGCCGGTGCGGCTCTGCATCACCGCGGCCGGGTTGACGCCGGCGAACCGCTCGGCGGGGATCGGGTCGTCGAGGTCGAGGTCGGAGACGTCGATCCCGAGGATGCGGCCGACCAGCTTCCTCCCCTGCTCGTAGTCGATGTACCCGGCGAGCTCGGCGGCGATCTCCTTCGCCTCGGCCTCGGTGTCGCCGATGATCGGCACCGTGCCCGGCAGCAGCGCCACCTCGTCCGCCGCCCGGCCCTTCGCGACGACCACCTCCTTGTACCTCGCGTAGAAGTCGATGGCGTCCTCGCGCTCGTGCTGGGCGGTGTAGACGATCTCCGCGAAGCTCGCGCCGAGGTCCATCCCGGGGCCGGAGGAGCCGGCCTGGACGAGCACCGGGCCGGTCTGCGGGGAGCGGCGGAGGTTCAGCGGGCCCTGGACCGTGTAGAACTCGCCCCGATGGTCGATCCGGTGCAGCCGCGCGGGGTCGATCCATCGTCCCGCGGCCCGATCGGCGATGACGGCGTCCTCGTCCCAGCTCTCCCAGAGTCGCCGGCTCACCTCGACGAACTCGCGCGCCTGGCGGTACCGTGCGGCCGCGTCCGGCATCTCCTCGAGGCCGTAGTTCTCGTTCCCCATGTACGAGGTGACGATGTTCCAGCCCGCCCTGCCCCCGGAGAGCCGGTCGAGCATGTTGAACTGCCGCGCCACGGTGTACGGGTGGCTGAAGGTGGTCGACGCGGTGCCGATCAGGCCGATCCGCTCGGTCAGCGGGGCCAGGGCGGCGAGCGTGGTGATCGGCTCGTACTGGGATGGCAGGGAGACGGAGCCCTCGTAGAGCGGGTTCGCCGAGAGGACGTCGGCCCAGAACACCGCGTGCAGCTTGGCCTGCTCGGCGCGACGGACCATCTCGGAGATCGGCTCGAGATCGCCCCAGTGCTCCGCGCCGCTGTCCGGACGCCGCCAGCCGCCATGGTGGTATCCCGCCACCGCGGCGAACAGCGTGAGCACCATCCGCCCCCGGCGTTCGCGGCTCATGCCGACGGGCTCGCGGGGCGGGGCGGTCTGCTCACCCGACCGAGTCTGCCAAGGGGCCCGATGCTGGAAAACTGCAAAAACCCGGCCATCATGCCGCGGTCGGGCTGGGATGCCGCCCGCGTCGCAGGACGCGGTCCGACGCCCCGGAGGGCCGGTCCAGCCTTATCGCACGTCGCGTCGGGATAATGGCGTCGTGAGCGATTCGCCAGCGCGCCGCCCGTGGTTCCTCGTCGTCGTCCTGCTGATCACCGCCGTCGCCGGGCTCTGGGCCGCGTTCGAGCTGACCCTCGACAAGTTCGCGGTGCTCGCCGACCCCGACGCGGCGCTCAGCTGCAACATCTCGGTCATCGTGCAGTGCGGCGCGAACCTGCAGTCGGCGCAGGGCGCCGTCTTCTTCGGCGTGCCGAACCCGGTCTGGGGGCTGATGGGCTGGGTCGCGCCGATCGCGGTCGCGGTCGCGCTGATCGCCGGGGCCGCGTTCCAGCGGTGGTTCTGGCTGCTCTTCGACCTCGGGCTCGCCGGCGCCCTGGCGTTCTGCATCTGGCTGATGAGCCAGTCGATCTTCGTGCTCGGCACGCTCTGCCCGTGGTGCATGCTGACCTGGGCGGCGACCATCCTGGCGTTCTGGACGGTGACCTTCCACAACCTCAAGCAGGGCGCGTTCGGCGCGTGGGGCCGGCGACCCGGCGCCGTGCTGCTCGGCTGGTCGCCGCTGGTGGCGCTGCTGAGCTACGTCGTCATCGCGCTCGTCGCGCAGCTGCGGCTGGACTTCCTCAGCACGCTGTTCTGAGACCCGGGGTCTCGATACGCCGCTGCGCGGCTACTCGACCCGCGGGGCCCCGCCGGCGGCACCCGGCTCAACGACGGGAGAACCAGAGGGCGAGCTCCCGCGCGGCCGTCTCGGGCGCGTCGGAGGCGTGCACCAGGTTCTGCACCACCGAGGCGCCCCAGTCCCGGCCGAGATCGCCGCGGATCGTCCCCGGCGCCGCGACCGTCGGCTCGGTCGCGCCGAGCAGCGTCCGGACGCCCTCGACGACGCGGTGCCCGGCGAGCCGGACCGCCACCACCGGTCCGGAGCCCATGAACTCGACGAGCGGCCCGAAGAACGGCTTGCCGGCGTGCTCCGCGTAGTGCGCCTCGAGCAGCTCGCGCTCGGGCTGGAGCATCCGCAGGTCGACGAGCTGGTAGCCCTTGGCCTCGAGGCGGCGGAGGATCTCCCCCGTGAGGTTCCGGGCGACCCCGTCGGGTTTCACGAGGACGAGGGTCTCCTCGACGATGCTCATGCTGCGTCTCCTGGCGGCGTGGACGGGAACGGCGCGCGATCGGCCTTCGCCCCGCGCCAGAGACACCATACCCACAGGATCAGGGAGGCGCCGCCGAGGAGGTACATCGGCGCGAGCAGCAGCCCGCTCGCGATCAGTGCCAGCTGGATGAGCCAGCCGAGCCAGACCGCCCAGGCGGCCTTGCGCACGAACGCCGCGGCGATCAGGCAGAGCAGGACGAGCGCCCCGCCGCCGCCGAACGCGAGCGCCGGGTCGAGGCGCCGGAGGCCGAACGCGGTGAGCGCGGCGAACACCACGAGGAACACGTCGAGGCCGAGCGCGATCGCCAGCAGCTTCGGGGTCAGCAGGTTCCGCTTCCAGCCCTCCGGCAGGGTCTCGTCCGGCTCAGCCACCCTCCACCATCCTCAGCACGTCGCCGACGAGGGTGATCGAGCCCGCGACGACGACCGCCCGGCGGGGCGCCTCCGCGGCCCAGGCCTGCGCGGCGCGCAGCGCCTCGGTGAGCGGCATCGCGGGCTCGTGCTCGGCGCCGGTCTCCTCGAGCAGCTCGGCGACCTCCTCGGCGGGCAGCGCCCGGTCCGAGCCGCTGGAGGTCGGGAACCAGCGCGCCGCGAGCGGGGCCAGCTCGGCGACCACGCCCGCCGCGTCCTTGTCGGCGAGGATCCCGATGACGAACGCGATCTCGTCGAAGTCGAAGTACTTCGGCAGGGCGCGCGCGAGCGACCGGGCGCCGTGCGGGTTGTGCGCCGCGTCCAGGATGACGACCGGGTCGGCCGCGATGATCTGCAGGCGCCCCGGCGAGGCGGCGCCGGCCAGCCCGTCGGCGAGCACCTCCGGCACCAGCGGCTGGGTGCCGCGGCCGAGGAAGGCCTCGACGGCCGCGATCGCGAGCGCCGCGTTGTGCCCCTGATGGTCGCCGTAGAGCGGCAGGTAGAGGTCCTCGTAGCGGGCGGCGAGCCCGCGGACCGTGATCGACTGCCCCCCGACCGCGACCTCGGAGGACTCCAGCTCGAACGCCGGCCCCTCGGCGTGCAGCACCGACTCGGTCAGCTCGACCGCGCGCGCGATCTCGGCGAGCGCCTCCGGCTCCTGCATCGCCGTGACCACCTCGGCGAGCGGCTTGATGATGCCCGCCTTGGTGCGCGCGATCTCCTCGACCGTGGCGCCGAGCCGGTGGGTGTGGTCCAGCGCGATCGGGGCGAGGACGGCGACCTGACCGTCCGCGACGTTCGTCGAGTCCCACTCGCCGCCCATGCCGACCTCGATGACGGCGACGTCCACCGGCGCGTCGGCGAAGGCGGCGAAGGCGAGCACCGTGAGCGCCTCGAAGTAGGTCAGCGCCGGCTCCCCCGCCGCCTCCAGCTCGGTGTCGACCATGAGCAGATAGGGCTGGATGTCGTCCCAGTTCGCGACCAGCCGCTCGTCGCCGATCGGCTCGCCGTCGATGACGATCCGCTCGTTGACCCGCACCAGGTGCGGGCTCGTCAGGAGGCCGGTGCGCAGGCCGTAGGCGCGCAGGATGCTCTCGATGATGCGCGCGGTCGTCGTCTTGCCGTTCGTGCCGGTGATGTGGATGACGGGGTAGGCCCGCTGCGGCTCGCCGAGCAGGTCGGCGACCCGGCGGGTCGGGTCCAGGCGCGGCTGCGGGGCGGCCTCGCCGATGCGCTGCAGCAGCTCCTCGGCGACGCGGGCGGCGTCCTCGGCGTAGTCGGTCACGGTGCTGCTCTCATCTCGCCGCGCGCTCGACGCGGATGTCGGTGTCACCCTCGCCGATCGCGACCTCGACCGCAAGCGTCTCGCCGGCGATGAGCGCCTCGTGGGCGCGAGCCGCGGCGGCGTCCTGCGCCGGGAGCGTCAGCGTCAGCGCGATGCGGTCGGCGACGTCGAGGCCGGCGGCCCTGCGCGCGTCCTGCACGAGCCGGATCACGTCGCGGGCGGTGCCCTCGGCCTCGAGCTCGGGGGTGACGGCGATGTCGAGCTCGATCACCTCGCCCGACTCGAGGATGGCCGCGGTCGCGTCCGGGTCGACCAGCTCCTTCTCGTACGAGTACTCGGCCGGCAGCAGCTCGACGCCGCCGACGACCAGCCTGCCGTCGACGTAGGCGAAGTCGCCCGACTTGGCGGCGGCGATGACGCGCTGGACCTCTTTGCCGATCCGCGGACCGAGCGACCGGGCGTTGACGGTGACCCGGTCCGCGAACGGGCTGACCCAGCCGTCGCCGCCCTTCCCGCCCGAGATGACGACCCGTTTGACGTTCAGCTCCTGCTCCAGCAGCTCGCGGTACGGCCGCAAGGGCTCGGGCCGCCCCGCGTAGACCTTGAGCGACGGCAGCGGCAGCCGCACCCGCAGCTGCCGGGACTTGCGCAGCCCGTGCGCCGCCGACGCGATCTCGCGTACGAGGTCGACCGTCTCCACCAGCTCCGGGTCGCTCGGGAACGCGTCCGCGTCCGGCCAGTCCGTCAGATGCACGCTGCGGCCGCCGGTGAGCCCGCGCCAGATCTCCTCGGCGACCAGCGGCAGCAGCGGGGCGGCCATCCGCGTCACCGTCTCCAGCACCGTGTAGAGCGTGTCGAACGCGTCCCGGTCCTCCGTCCAGAAGCGGTCGCGGCTGCGGCGCACGTACCAGTTGGTGAGCACGTCGGCGAAGTCGCGCAGCGCCTCCGCCGCGAGCGGCGAGTCGAGCGCGTCGAGGTGGCCGGTGACCGCCTCCAGCGTCTGGCGGGTCTTCGCCAGGATGTAGCGGTCGAGCTCGTTCGGCGAGTCGGTGCGCCGGGTGCCGGTGGCCCCCGCCGCGTTCGCGTAGAGGGTGAAGAAGTAGTAGGTCGACCACAGCGGCAGCAGCAGCTCGCGGACGCCGCCCCGGATGCCCTCCTCGGTCACGACGAGGTTGCCGCCGCGGATGACCGAGGACGACATCAGGAACCACCGCATCGCGTCCGATCCGTCGCGGTCGAAGACCTCCTGCACGTCCGGGTAGTTGCGCAGCGACTTCGACATCTTCTGGCCGTCGTTGCCGAGCACGATGCCGTGCGAGATGACGTTGGAGAACGCCGGCCGGCCGAACAGCGCCGTCGCCAGGACGTGCATGGTGTAGAACCAGCCGCGGGTCTGCCCGATGTACTCGACGATGAAGTCGGCCGGGTTGTGCGTGTCGAACCACTCCCGGTGCTCGAACGGGTAGTGCACCTGCGCGAACGGCATCGAGCCCGAGTCGAACCAGACGTCGAGCACATCCTCGATCCGGCGCATCGTGCTGCGGCCGGTCGGGTCGTCCGGGTTCGGCCGGGTCAGCTCGTCGATGTAGGGGCGGTGCAGGTTCGGCTCGCCGTCGGGGCCGAGCGGCAGCCGCCCGAAGTCGCGCTCGAGCTCGGCGAGCGAGCCGTAGACGTCGATCCGCGGGTAGGCGGGGTCGTCCGACTTCCAGACCGGGATCGGGCTGCCCCAGTACCGGTTGCGGCTGATCGACCAGTCGCGCGCGTTGCCGACCCACTTGCCGAACTGGCCGTGCTTGACGTTCTCCGGCACCCAGTTGATCCGCTCGTTGAGCGCGAGCATCTCGTCCTTGAGCTCCGTGACCCGGACGAACCACGAGCTCACCGCCTTGTAGATGAGGGGCTGCTTGCACCGCCAGCAGTGCGGGTAGGGATGCTCGTGGCTCTTGACCTGCAGCAGCCGGCCGAGGCCGCGCAGCGCCTGCGTGAGCGGCTTGTTCGCCTCGTCCCAGCGCTGCCCGGCGACCAGCGGCATGCTCGGCAGGAACCGGCCGCCGTCGTCGAGCGAGAGCACCACGGGGATGCCGGCGGCGGCGCAGACCACCTGGTCGTCCTCGCCGTAGGCGGGCGCCTGATGGACGATGCCGGTGCCCTCGCCGGTGGCGACGTAGTCGGCGACGAGCACCTGGTACGCCTCCGGCCCGTACTCCGGCGAGTAGCTGTCCCAGATCGGCTGGTAGCGGAGGCCTGCGAGCTCGGCGCCGGTGAGCGTGCGCTCGACGGCGGCGAGCGCCTCCGCCGCGGACGCGTAGCCGAGCTCCTTCGCGTAGCCGCCGATCGTGTCGGTCGCGAGCAGGTGACGCGAGCCGCCGGGCCCGGCCGCCGGCACCACCGCGTACTCGATCGCCGGGCCCACCGCGAGCGCCGCGTTCGTCGGCAGCGTCCACGGCGTCGTGGTCCAGGCGAGCGCCTCGACGCCCTCGAGCCCGAGCTCGGCCGCCCGCGCGCCGTGCAGCGGGAACGTGACCGTCACGGTCTGGTCCTGGCGCGACCGGTAGACGTCGTCGTCCATCCGCAGCTCGTGGTTCGACAGCGGCGTCTCGTCGTTCCAGCAGTACGGGAGCACCCGGAAGCCCTCGTACGCCAGACCCCGGTCGTGCAGCTGCCGGAACGCCCAGAGGACGCTCTCCATGAACGTCACGTCGAGCGTCTTGTAGTCGTCCTCGAAGTCGACCCAGCGCGCCTGGCGGGTCACGTAGGCCTCCCACTCCTCCGTGTAGCGCAGCACCGACTCGCGGGCGGCGGCGTTGAACGCCTCGAGGCCCATCGCCTCGATCTCGCCCTTCGTGGTGATGCCGAGCTGGCGCATCGCCTCGAGCTCGGCGGGCAGGCCGTGCGTGTCCCAGCCGAAGCGGCGCTGCACCTGCTTGCCGCGCATCGTCTGGTAGCGCGGGAACACGTCCTTCGCGTAGCCGGTGAGCAGATGGCCGTAGTGCGGGAGGCCGTTCGCGAACGGCGGGCCGTCGTAGAACACCCACTCCGGATCGCCGGCGCGCTCCTCGACCGAGGCGCGGAACGTGCCGTCCCGCTTCCAGTAGGCGAGCACCTCCTCCTCGATCGCGGGGAAGCGCGGGCTCGCGGAGACGCCCGTCTCGGGGCGGTGCTTCGGATAGGTCACTGGGGGCTCCGGGTGCGTCGTCGACTCGTGCTGCACGAGGACGAGAGCTGCGCTCCCGCGGTACCACCTCGCTTGCCGAGCGATCCACCGGCCGAGGCGGCCGAGGCCGCCCGGAACCGGTCGGACTGCTCGACCGCTTCATGCACGCGATGACGGGCGCACCCGCTCGGCTCTACTTGGCCTCCCGCCGGCCGGTCCGCGCCTCGCGCCGCCCGACCCGCGTTCCGCGGTTCTTCCGAGGACTCCCCGGTGATGGCCGGATCGACGTCGTTCCCCGAGATCCTACTCGCCCTCCCCGCCCTCGTCCCCTCCCCGCCGCCATCCAGGCCGTCCGCTCCGCACCGGTGCGGAGGAGCCCTGCGCATAGGCCTTGAGGACCGCCGCGCCGAGCGCGGCCTCGTCGACCGTCACGACGAGCTGCCGTCCGCTGACGCGCGTGACCCGGATCCCCTCGCCGGCGCGCGCCACGATGCCGGTGCACCAGTGGCCGCCGGCGGCGATCGCGCCGCGGATCCCCCAGCCGCCGAAGTCCCGCAGCGGATGGACGCCGACCGCGACCACATCGGCGATGTCCCGCGTCCGCACCCGGAACACCGGCACGCCGAGCAGCCCGCGCACCGTGAGACCGGTCGGGCCGGCCGAGACCCGCCAGCCGCCGGTGAGACCTAGGGCCGCCAGCAGCAGGATCGGCAGCAGCACAGCCGGCCAGGCCCGTCCGCTGGTGGCCGCGATCGCCAGCCCCGCGATCGCGGCCGTGACCGCCACGGCGGCGAGGACGGCGCAGATGAAGCCCCACGACACGTGCACCCTCCGGCTCCAGGCCGCGAGCTCGCCCGGAGCGAGCTCGATCGGCTCCGGGTCGACGACGGGTCGCGCGGCGGGCGCCGGCACCAGCGCGAACACCAGCGCGATCCCGGCGAGCAGCAGGCCGCACACGCCGATCAGGACGAGATAGGTCCACGCGGGGCCCCAGCCGTCGGGCTCGCCCGCGAGGTCCCAGTGCACGACCACCTGCCGGTCGAGCGGCGCGAGCAGCACGCCGGCGAGGACGACGCCGACGACGGCCAGCGCGAGCAGCGCCCCCGCGATCCAGAACGCGATCCTCCTGGCTCGAGTCATGCGCGGTACTCCCTCCTGGTGAGCGCGACCAGGGCGGCGACGCCGACCCCGGTGCGCCTGGCCGTCTCGACCGCGGCGGCGACCGCCTCGTGCACCGCCTGGACCGCGGGGGCGCCGATGACGACGGCGCCCCGCCCGCGGCGCAGCTCGACCAGGCCGTCGTCGCGCAGCCGCTGGAACGCGTGCAGCACGGTGTGCACGTTGAGCCCGAGCGCGTCCGCGAGGTCGCGGGCGGCCGGCAGCTGCTGGCCCTGGACGATCTCGCCGGTGGCGATGCGCTCGGTGATCGCGTCGGCGATCCGGTCGTAGATCGCGCCGGAGTTCGATTCGATCGAGATGAACACGGGATTATTCTAGTTCATCTAGAACTAATGATCGCGATCCCGAGCGCGGAGCCCCGGGCGGCCCGCGTGGACGCCTCGGCCGCCGAGGGCTTGCATCTATGCTGGGGCCACTCGCGACGGAGGACAGATGAGCGACCAGCAGCAGCCCGGCACGCCCGCGGAGGGTCCGGACCCGTTCGACGAACTGCTCAAGGGGCTCGCCGACGACGCCCCGGCGACGTCGGACGCGGCGCCGACCGCGGCGGCCCCGGCGTCCTCCGCCGACGTCCCGACCGTGGCGATGCCGGCGACCGCCGGCGCGCCCGCCGCGGAGCTCCCGACGCCGGAGCCGGCCGGGGTCCCCGCCGAGCTCCCGCCGACCGTCGTGCTCCCCGGCACCGCGCAGCCGACCGCGGCGACCACCGTGCTCGCCGACGGGGGCGGGGGCGGACTGCCTCCGGAGCAGCCGCCGACCGGCGGCGGCTTCCGCGACTGGGACCCGCGCCGCAAGGCGCTCGTCATCACGCTGATCGCCGTCGCCGGCGTGCTCATCATCGCGCTCATCATCCTGCTCGTCGTGCTGTTCTCGGCGAAGGGCGAGCCGGGTCCGAGCCCGACCACCTCGCCGACGCACTCGACGGGGCCGACGCCCACCCCGACCCCCACCAGGAGCGCGACGCCGACCCCGGCGCCGACGACCGTGAAGCCCGCGGTGCAGAGCTTCACCGCGAACTCGAGCACGGCGGTCTGCCCGGACACCGGCGCGGGCACGAACGTCACGATGCACTTCGCCTGGACGGTCGTCGGCGCGACGCAGATCGCGATCGCGAGCGGCCCGGTCGCGATCGACGCGATCGCCAACCCGTTCCAGAACAACCTGCCGGCCACGGCGACCGACTTCCAGATGCCGTTCGGCTGCGCCAACAGCCAGCTGACGTACACCCTGACGATCGCCGGCCCCGACGGCCAGCACTACAGCGGCGTGCTCACCGTCACCCGCCAGTACACGCCCCCGCCTCCGACGAACCCGACGATCGGCACCTGGAGCCCCAGCACGACCACGATCGCCTGCCCGGCGGACCCGAGCGACCCGGTCCCCCCGTTGACGCTCTCCTGGAACGTGACGAACTGGCAGAGCGGGAACTACCTCGTCTTCGGCATCTCCAATCCGGGCGAGTACACGCAGTTCACGAACTCCTCGGGCAGCATCACGAGCCCGGACGACTTCCCGGCGTTCCCGTGCGGAGACGGGCAGCAGACGTACTACCTGACGCTGTTCAAGGCGGACGGCCAGCAGCTGGACCAGAAGGTCGTCACCGTCACCGAGCAGTGAGCCGGCGCTAGAATCGTCCGGTCCCAAATCTGAGGCACCAGGGCGCGACGCGCCCGGACGCGGTGCCGCCCATACCGGAAGCGCCGCCATGCCTCGTGAGATCCCTGAGAAGCCCGTCCTCGAAGGCCTGGAGGACGCGTGGTCGGCCGTCTGGGAGCAGCGCGGGACGTACCGCTTCGACCGCGACGCCGCGCTCGCGGCGGGCCGGGACGCCGTCTACGCGATCGACAGCCCGCCGCCGACCGCCTCCGGCTCGCTGCACATCGGCCACGTGTTCTCCTTCACGCACATGGATCTGGCGGCCCGGTTCAACCGGATGCGCGGCAAGCACCTCTTCTACCCGATGGGCTGGGACGACAACGGCCTGCCGACCGAGCGCCGGGTGCAGAACTACTACGGCGTCCGCGTCGACCCGACGCTGCCCTACGACCCGGACTTCCGCCCGTCGCAGCAGGGCGGCGAGGGCGCCAGCGTCAAGCTCGCCGACCAGGTGCCGATCAGCCGCCGGAACTTCGTCGAGCTCTGCGAGCACCTCACCGAGGAGGACGAGGTCAAGTTCGAGGAGCTGTGGCGGCGCCTCGGCCTCTCGGTCGACTGGTCGCTGACCTATCGCACGATCGGGCCCGAGGCGCAGCGGGTCTCGCAGCGGGCCTTCCTGCGCAACCTGGAGCGCGGCGAGGCGTACCAGGCGGACGCGCCGACGCTCTGGGACGTGACCTTCCGCACCGCGGTCGCGCAGGCCGAGCTCGAGGAGAAGGACCAGCCGGGCGCCTACCACCGCCTCGCGTTCCCCCGCGCCGACGGCGAGGGCGCCGTCGAGATCGAGACGACCCGGCCCGAGCTGCTCGCCGCCTGCGTCGCGCTCGTCGCGCATCCGGACGACGAGCGCTATCGCGGACTCGTCGGCACGACCGTGCGCACGCCGCTCTTCGACGTCGAGGTGCCGATCGTCGCCCACCACCTCGCGCAGCAGGACAAGGGCTCCGGCATCGCGATTATCTGCACCTTCGGCGACGTGACCGACGTCGTGTGGTGGCGCGAGCTGTCGCTGCCGATGCGGACGATCCTCGGCGAGGACGGCCGGGTCAAGGCCGAGCCGCCGGCGGCGATCGAGTCGCCGGACGGCCGCGCGGCCTATGCGGAGCTGACCGGCAAGACGGTGTTCAGCGCCCGCCAGCGCATCGTCGAGCTGCTGCGCGACTCGGGCGGGCTGATCGGCGAGCCGCGCGCGATCACGCATCCGGTCAAGTTCTACGAGAAGGGCGACAAGCCGCTCGAGATCGTCTCGACGCTGCAGTGGTACCTCGTCAACGGCGCGCGCGACGCCGGGCTCCGCGACGCGCTGCTGGAGCGGGGCCGGCAGATCGCCTTCCACCCCGAGCACATGCGGGTGCGCTACGAGAACTGGGTCGGCGGCCTGACCGGCGACTGGCTGGTGTCCCGGCAGCGCTTCTTCGGCGTGCCGATCCCGGTCTGGTACGCGCTCGGCGCCGACGGCGAGCGCACCGGCGAGGTGCTGGTGCCGAGCGAGGCGCAGCTGCCGGTCGACCCGTCCTCGGACGTGCCGCCCGGCTACCAGGAGTCGCAGCGCGGCGCGGCCGGCGGCTTCGTCGGCGAGGTCGACATCATGGACACCTGGGCGACGTCCTCGCTCACCCCGCAGATCGCCGGCGGCTGGGGCACCGACGACGAGCTGTTCGACCTGGTGTTCCCCTACTCGCTGCGCAGCCAGGGGCAGGACATCATCCGCACCTGGCTGTTCTCCACGACCCTCCGGTCCCACCTCGAGCACGGCTCGATCCCGTGGGCGAACGCCGGCATCAGCGGCTTCATCGTCGACCCCGACCGGAAGAAGATGTCGAAGTCGAAGGGGAACGTGGTGACGCCGGCCGGCATGCTCGACGAGCACGGCTCGGACGCGGTGCGCTACTGGGCCTCCTCCTCGAAGCTCGGCACCGACGCCGCCTTCGACCCGCAGAACCCGAAGGTCGTCAAGATCGGCCGGCGGCTCGCGATCAAGGTGCTGAACGCGGCGAAGTTCGTCTATTCGTTCCCGGCGGCGGACGGGCGCCAGCTCGACCTCGTGACCGCGCCCCTCGACCGGGACCTGCTCGCCGAGCTGCGCGAGGTCGTCGCGACGGCGACCCACGCCTTCGAGGAGTACGACCACGCGCGGGCGCTGGAGGTCGCCGAGCAGTTCTTCTGGACGTTCTGCGACGACTACCTCGAGCTGGTCAAGGAGCGCGCCTATGCGGGCGGCGGCGACCGGTCCAGCGCCGTGGCCGCGCTGCGCACCGCGATCGACGTGCTGCTCCGGCTGTTCGCGCCGTTCATCCCGTTCGCGACCGAGGAGGTGTGGTCCTGGACGCACGACGACTCGGTCCACACCGCCGCGTGGCCGAGCCCGGACGAGCTGCCCGAGGGCCCGAGCGGTCTCCTCGCGCTCGCGAGCGCCGCGCTCATCGACATCCGGAGGGCGAAGACCGAGGCGAAGGCGTCGCAGCGCACCCCCGTCGCGAGCGCGACGCTCGCGGGACCGGCCCGCGTCGCCCAGGCGCTCGACGACCTCCGCGCGGTCGGCCGCATCGAGCGGCTGGAGCTCGTGGAGGCCGAGGAGATCGCGGTGCGCGACATCGTGCTCGCCGAGCCGCCGGAGGCCTGAGATGCAGCTCGGCACCCGCTGGGACGTCGGCGACGAGCCGCCGGAGGCGCTCTCCGAGGCGATGCGGCGCGCGATCGGCCGGGTCGAGGGGGAGCTGGAGGCCGACGGCATCGACGCCGTCGGCTGGCGATGGACGCTCACCTGGCTCGAGCGCCGCCCGATCGCCGAGCTCGACGACGGCACGGTCGTCCGCGAGGAGCCGGACGGCGGGGTCGTCGTGCTCCCGCCGCCCGCCGACGACTGAGGCGCGGTCCTCGCCGTCCGCCCCCGACCGCTAGCGTGGGACGGTGAGCAGTCGGGGCGGGTCGAGGGCGCTCGCGCTCGCGGCGCTCGTGGGCACGACGCTGTCCTGGGCCGGCATCTACGTCGTCGGCGACGGGGTCGTCGAGACGGTCGACCCGATCTCGCTGTCGTTCCTGCGCTGGGGCGGAGCCGCCGTCGTGCTGCTCGTCATCGCGCAGCTCGTCGAGCGGCCGGACTGGCGCGCGGTCCTCCGGCAGTGGCCGAGGCTGCTGCTGCTCGGCGGCCTCGGGATGGTCGGGTTCTCGGTCCTGATCCTCGAGGGGCTGAGCCGCACGACGGCGGTGAACAGCGCGCTCATCGGCGGGTCCGGGCCGATCCTGATCGCCGTCGCCGCGGCCCTCCTGCTCCGCCAGCGGATCGGCTGGCGGATGATCGTCGGTCTCGCGGTCTCGCTCGTCGGCGTCGTCCTGGTCGTGACACAGGGATCGCTGGAGACGCTGCTGACGGTCGGGGTGAACGAGGGCGACCTCTGGATCGTCCTCGCGACGGTCTGCTGGGTGGTCTACACGCTCCTCGGCCGGATCCAGGCGGGCGTGCCGGTCATCACCTCGACGGCCGTGCAGGCGCTCTTCGCGACGATCGTGCTCGGCGTCATCGTCTCGTTCACCGGCCTGACGCTGCCCTCCGACGCCCCCACCTGGGCGGGGGTCGGCTACATCTCGCTGATCGGCTCGGCGGTCGCGATGGTCCTCTGGACGTTCGCGCTGCGCACGCTCCGTCCCGCGGTCGCCGGCATCATGATCAACCTCAACCCGTTCTTCACCGTCTGCCTCACGCTCGCCATCGGCGGCACGGTCGGCAGCTGGGAGCTCGTCGGCGGGCTCGTCATCATCGCCGGCGTGCTGCTCGGGACGGTGCCCGGCCGCAGCGCCCGCGCCCCCGCGCCGTCGGGCTAGCTCAACGACCCGGCACCACCACCGCGCGGCCGAGCACCTCGCCACGGGCGAGGCGCTGGAACGCCGCGTCGGCCTCGTCCAGCCCGACGCGCTCCGAGATGAGGTCGCCGATGCGGATCCGGCCCTCGGCGGCGAGCTGCAGCACGAGCGGCATGTCGGTGCGGGCCCGCGCGCCGTAGGAGCCGAGGATGCGGATCTTGCGGCGGACGACGTGCGCGATGTTCAGCCCCGCGGTCACGCCGGCCGGCGCGATGCCGACGAGCACGACCGCTCCGCCGTCGTCGACCATCGCGATCGCGCTCTCGACGGTCGTCGCGGCGCCGAGCGCCTCGAAGGCGACGTCGACGCCGCGCCCGCCCGTGAGCTCGCGCACCGCGGCGACCGGGTCCGTCTCCCGCGAGTTCACGACGTGCGTCGCCCCCAGCTGCCGGGCGAGCTCGAGCTTGTCGTCGGCGACGTCGACGGCGATGACCTGCGCCGCCCCGAAGGCTCTGGCGACCTGCACCAGGTTCAGCCCGACGCCGCCGACCGCGATCACCGCGACGGTGTCGCCGGTGCGGATCCCGGCGACGTTGCGCACGGCGCCGACCGCGGTGAAGACGCTGCAGCCGAGGATCGCGACGTCCTCGAGCGGGAGCCCGTCCGGGACTCGGAACACGTCGGTGTCCGGCACCACGGAGTACTCGGCCATGCCCGCCATGGAGTACATCGCGACCGGGCTGCCGTCGGGGCGGAACAGCCGGGTCTCGCCGTCGTAGAGCTGGCCCTTCAGCCGGTTGTAGGCGAAGAACTGCTCGCAGATGTCCTCGAGGCCGCGGACGCAGTGCCGGCACTTGCCGCAGGGCATGATGAACGCGCTGACGACGCGGTCGCCGACCTCGACGCTCGTGACGCCGGGACCGACCGCGTCGACGACGCCGGAGACCTCGTGGCCGAGCACGCCCGGCTGCGGGAAGACCACCTCGCCCTTCATGACGTGCAGGTCGGTGTGGCAGACGCCGCAGGCGGCCACCCTGATCCGCACCTCTCCCGTCCGCGGCTCGGGCACCTGCAGCTCCTGCACGGCGAAGTCGAGGCCGGTCGTCTCGAGCACGGCGGCGCGCATGGTGGGCATATCGGGTTCCTCTCCCTCGAGTGCCGGCTCCGGGCCGGTCTCGACCCTATCCGACGGGCGGACGCGGGGCGCCGATGGCGGACCCGCTCAGCCCGCCGGGACGTAGCGCATCGCGACGGCGCCGGAGCGGAACTCCGTGCGGCCGACGAGCCGCAGGTCGAGCGGCGCGCCGAGCCCCTCGAGCAGGCGCCGACCGCCGCCGATGACGCGGGGGTGCACGATGAACTCGTACTCGTCGATCAGCCCGAGCTCCGCGAGCGCGGTCGGCAGGGCGACGCCGCCGACGTAGATGCCGCGTCCGGGCGTCGCCTTGAGCGCGCGCACCGCGTCGCCGAGATCGCCGACGAGCAGCTCCGAGTTCCAGTCGACCGACGCCAGGGTGCTCGAGACGACGACCTTCCTCGCCCGGTCGATCGTCTCGGCGAAGGGCCGGGTCCAGTCCGGGAAGTCGTCCGAGATCGGCGGACGCCAGGCGTCCTCCATGAGCTGGTAGGTGACCCGGCCGAGCAGCAGCACGTCGGCCCGGGCGATCGTGCCGGCGGCGTAGGCGTGCGTCTCCTCGTCGGGGACGCCGGCGAGGTGGTCGACGCAGCCGTCGAGCATCACGTTGATCGAGTAGCGCAGCGGCTGCACGGCGACGGCGCTACCGATCCTCGAGCCCGCGCAGCAGCAGGGCCTGCGCCGCCTGCGCCCGCGTCGACCCGTCCTCGGCGGCGAGCGCGTCGAGACGCGGCAGCGCCGACTCCGGCACGCGCAGCGCGAGCACCGCGAATCCGGCCGGCGCCTCCCTGAGCACGAGCCCCAGCACCGGCAGCACGATGGTGCCGAGGCCGTCGAGGATCGCCGCGACGCCGAACAGCCGCCAGTACCATTCGCCGTCGACCCCGGGGATGTCGCCGTCGCTGAGGATCGGCAGCCAGATCATCACGGCCACGACCGCGATCATGACGAGCGTGATCGCGAGCACGATGCGCACCGCCGACCGCCGACGCCCCGCGAGCAGCAGCAGGAGGTTCGCCTGCGCGAGGCTGCCGGCGAGGATCCCGAGCACCGCGAGCGACTTCCACCACCAGGCCGCCGTGTCGCCGCCCATCGTCCACCAGTCGGCCCAGACGAGCACCAGCGCCGGCACGAGCGCGAGCACGCTGGCCGCGATGCCGGCGAAGCCGACCGCGCGCAGCGGCCGGTCGACCTGCGCGAGGTGGCAGAGCGCCGTCGTCGCGAACAGGGCGACGACGAACGCGGTCACCAGGACCCGACCCTGGGTGTCGCCCCACGCCCCGGCGAGCAGCAGCACGATGCCGAGGACGGCGCAGACCGCGAGCGCGACGATCACGAGGATCACCGACGCCCGGCGCAGGCCCTTCAGCGTCGAGCTCGCCGGGTGCTGCAGAGCGGTCACAGTGCTACGCCGACTTCTCCGCCCGACGCGGAGCGGCGTGCGGCACGATCGTCGGCGCCGCGTTCTCGATGACCGCCTCCCGCGTGACGATGACGCGGGCCACCCGCTCGTCGCTCGGCACGTCGAACATGATCGGGCCGAGCACCTCCTCCATGATCGCCCGCAGCCCGCGCGCCCCGGTCTGGCGCAGCACCGCGAGGTCGGCGATCGCCTCCAGCGCGCCGGGCTCGAACTCCAGCTCGACGCCGTCGAGCTGGAACATGCGCTGGTACTGCTTGACGAGCGCGTTCCGCGGCGTCGTGAGGATGTCCATGAGCGCCTCGCGGTCGAGCGGCGAGACGGTCGCGACGACCGGGAGGCGGCCGATGAACTCCGGAATCAGCCCGAACTTGTGGAGGTCCTCCGGCAGCACGTCGCCGAACAGCTGCGCCTCGTCGCGCTTCTCGTGCAGCTGGGCGCCGAAGCCGATGCCCTTCTTCCCGACGCGGCCGGCGATGATCTCCTCGAGCCCGGCGAAGGCGCCGGCGACGATGAAGAGCACGTTCGTGGTGTCGATCTGGATGAACTCCTGGTGCGGGTGCTTGCGCCCGCCCTGCGGCGGCACCGAGGCGACGGTGCCCTCGAGGATCTTGAGCAGCGCCTGCTGCACGCCCTCGCCGGAGACGTCGCGCGTGATCGACGGGTTCTCCGCCTTGCGGGCGATCTTGTCCACCTCGTCGATGTAGATGATGCCCTGCTCGGCGCGCTTGACGTCGTAGTCGGCCGCCTGGATGAGCTTGAGCAGGATGTTCTCCACGTCCTCGCCGACGTAGCCCGCCTCGGTGAGCGCCGTCGCGTCGGCGACGGCGAAGGGGACGTTCAGCCGCTTCGCGAGCGTCTGCGCGAGGTAGGTCTTGCCGCAGCCGGTCGGGCCGATGAGCAGGATGTTCGACTTCGCGATCTCGACCTGGTCGTCCGCGTCGGCCGCGTGCAGCTCGCCCACGGCGCGGATGCGCTTGTAGTGGTTGTAGACCGCGACGGCCAGCGCGCGCTTCGCCGGCTCCTGGCCGATGACGTACTCCTCGAGGAACGCGAAGATCTCGCGCGGCTTCGGCAGCTCGAAGTCCGCGACCTCGCCCTCCGCCGACTCGGCGAGGCGCTCCGCGATGATCTCGTTGCACAGCTCGACGCACTCGTCGCAGATGTAGACGCCCGGTCCGGCGATGAGCTGCTGCACCTGCTTCTGGCTCTTCCCGCAGAACGAGCACTTGAGCAGGTCGGCGCTCTCACCGATGCGTGCCATGCCGGGCTCCTCCCCTGGACTGTCACGAGCCTAACCGCTCCTCGGGGGAACGTCGGGGAAGCACGGCGATAATGGCCGCATGTCCCGGACCCGCGCCGCCGTGCTGCCGCTCGCCCTCGCCGCCGCGATCGGCGCCGCCGCCGCGGTCGCGATCGCGGCGCCGGCCGCGGCGCATTCGACGATCATCGACTCGACGCCCGCCGCGGGCGAGGAGATCGCCGAGGCCCCGGCGTCCTTCTCCGTCACCGCGAACGAGGACCTCTCGGACCTGACCGGCACCGGCCAGGGCTTCGCACTGCGCGTCGTCTTCGTGCCGACCGGCGAGGACGTGAGCACCGGACGGCTGACGATCGACGGGCCCACGCTGTCCACCCCCGGCGTCCCGCTGCAGAGCGGGCCCTACCTGCTCGAGTACCAGGTCGTCAGCGCCGACGGTCACCCGGTCTCCGGAGAGATCCCGTTCACCGTCGCGACCGACGACGCGACGACGCCGACCATGACCCCGGAGCCGACGCCGGACGCCGAGCCGCCTGCGACGGGGAACGGCGCGGCCGGCGCGGAGCCGGACGGCGCCGATCCGGCGCTGTGGGGCTGGATCGTCGGCGGCGCGATCGTGCTCGCCGGCGTCGCGGCCGGCGTGATCGCCCTGGTCGCCCGTCGTCGCGGGTAGCGCCCGGCTCAGCGCGCGGCGAGCGCCCCGGCGTTCTTCCGCGAGCTGAGCACCTGGTCGATCAGGCCGTACTCGACCGCCTCCGCGGCCGAGAGCGTCTTGTCGCGCTCGATGTCCTTCGAGATCTCCGCGGGGGTCTTCTTCGAGTGCTTCGAGAGCGTCTCCTCGAGCCACTCGCGCATCTGCTGGATCTCCGCGGCCTGGATCTCGATGTCGGAGGCCTGGCCGTGGCCGGAGCCGCCGAACGCCGGCTGGTGGATGAGCACGCGCGAGTTCGGCAGCGCGAGCCGCTTGCCCTCCGAGCCGCCGGCCGCGATGACCGCCGCGGCCGAGGCCGCCATGCCGAGCACGACGGTCATCACCTGCGGGCGGATGTACTGCATCGTGTCGTAGATCGCCGTCATCGCGGTGAACGAGCCGCCGGGCGAGTTGATGTACATGATGATGTCGCGGTCCGGGTCCTGCGACTCGAGCACGAGCAGCTGCGCCATGATGTCGTCCGCCGAGGCGTCGTCGACCTGGACGCCGAGGAAGATGATGCGGTCCTCGAAGAGCTTCGCGTACGGGTCCTGGCGCTTGTAGCCGTAGGCCGTGCGCTCCTCGAACGAGGGCAGGATGTAGCGCGACTGGGGCGCCGCAGCCGCGGAGGCCGGCGGGAGGTGCAGGTTCGTCATGGTCCGTTCTTCCGTTCTCGTCCCGGTGCTCAGCTCGCGGTCCCGCCGCCGCCGACGACGTCGCTCGCCGACTTGCGGATGTGGTCGACGAAGCCGTACTCCAGCGCCTCCTCGGCGGTGAACCAGCGGTCGCGGTCGCCGTCGGCGTGGATCTGCTCGACGGTCTTGCCGGTCGCCTCGGCGGTGATCTCGGCGAGGCGCTGCTTCATCGAGGTGATGAGCTTCGCCTGCGTCTGGATCTCCGAGGCGGTGCCGCCGAAGCCGCCGTGCGGCTGGTGCAGCAGCACCCGCGCGTTCGGCGTGATGTAGCGCTTGCCCTTGGTGCCGGCGGTCAGCAGCAGCTGCCCCATCGACGCTGCCATGCCGATGCCGACGGTGACGATGTCGTTCGGGACGAACTGCATCGTGTCGTAGATCGCCATGCCGGCCGTGATCGAGCCGCCGGGCGAGTTGATGTAGAGGTAGATGTCCTTCTTGTCGTCCTCGGCGGCCAGCAGCAGGAGCTTCGCGGCGATCTCGTTCGAGTTCTCGTCACGGACCTCGGAGCCGAGCCAGATGATGCGGTCCTTGAGCAGGCGGTCGAAGACGTTCGGCTGGAATGCCGGGTCGGCCATGGGTGTCGCTCCTTGCGAATCGAGTGCGCTTCCGACCCTAACGGGGCGCGAGGGCCCGACATGCCCCTGTTCGCCGTGGGCAGACTCGGACGCGAAGCCGCTCAGCCGAGCGCCGCGTCGAGGTCGGCGAGGAGGTCCTCGACGTCCTCGATCCCGACCGAGAGCCGCAGCGTGCCGTGATCGGTGAACGGGCGGCCGTAGCGGTCCTGGCGGGGGCCGGACTTCGCGAAGTGGGCGATCAGCGACTCGTCGTGGCCGAGGCTCGTCGCCGAGGTGATCAGGCGCAGCCGCGACACGAACGCGTTCAGCGCGGCGGTGTCGCCGTGCGGGGCGAAGGCGATCATGCCGCTGCAGCCGCGGGGCATCAGCCGCGCGGCGAGCTCGTGCTGCGGGTGCGAGGCGAGGCCCGGATAGCGGACCCAGGCGACCCGCGGGTCGGCGTCGAGGAACTCCGCGATGCGCCGCGCGCTCTCGTTCACCTGCCGCATCCGCAGCGGCAGCGTGGCGGCGCCGCGCTGGATGAGCCACGCGTTGAACGGGGCGATGACCCCGCCGGCGTCGACCATCGCCTGCTGCTTGATCGGATCGATGAGGCTGGCGCGGCCGAGCACGGCCCCGCCGAGCCCGTCGCCGTGGCCGTTGATGTACTTCGTGATCGAGTGCACGACGAGGTCGGCGCCGTGCTCGATCGGGCGCAGCACCGGCGGCGGCGTGAACGTCGAGTCGACGACGAGCAGCGCGTCGTGCGCGTGCGCGATCCCGGCGAGCATCGGCAGGTCGGCGACCAGCGTCGTCGGGTTCGCGACGGTCTCGGCGAAGACGAGCCGGGTCTCCGGCCGCATCGCGGCCTCGACCGCGGCCGGGTCGGTCGCGTCGACGAACGTCGCGGAGATGCCGTACTTGCGAGGCAGCAGGTCGGTGAGCAGGTTGAACGTCGCCTCGTAGACGACCTCCGAGCAGACCACGTGGTCGCCGGCGTTCAGATAGGTGAAGAACACCGCGTGGGTCGCGGCGACCCCGCTCGCGAAGGCCGCGGCCGCCTCCGCGCCCTCCAGCGCCGCGAGCTTCGCCTGCAGCCCGAGCTGGTTCGTCCCGCTCACCCGGGTGTACAGCAGCTGGTCGTTGACGCTCCAGTCGATCGAGGTCGGGTCGTACGGGAACTCGTAGGAGTTCGCGAGCGTCAGCGGCGTCTTGATCGCGCCGGTCGTCGGGTCCGGCAGGTTGCCCGCGTGCACGGCCGTGCTCGACTCGCGGAGCGTCCGGGAGTCGCGGCGGTCGGGGCGGGTCACGTCGGCACCCTATCGGCGCGGCGCCGACCGGCCCAGCCGGGCCGTGACCGACCGTAACGGAGCGGGTCAGTGGGCGTGGTCGTGGCCCTCGTGATCGTGGGCGTGGTCGTGCGCGTCGGGTGCCGCGACGTCGCCGCCGCCCGGGGTGCCGACGAACGCGGCGATGAAATCGGAGACGTCGACCGCCTTGCCCTTGGCGTCGACGACCTTCGCCTTGCCGAGCACCGCGGCGAGCGCCTTGTTCCGCGCGACCTCCGCGACCATCGCCGGCACCTGGCCCGACTCGTCGAGCGCCTTCACGAAGTCGTTCGGCGACATGCCGTACTGCTGCGCGGCGCGGATGAGGTGCAGCGAGAGCTCGTCCTGGGAGACCTTGATCTCCTCCTGCTCGACGATCTCGTCCAGCACGAACTGGCTGCGGAACGCCTTCTCGGTGGACTCCAGCACCTCCGCGCGGTGCTCGTCGTCCTCGAGCCGGCCCTCGGACTCGAGGTGGCGGTGCACCTCGTCGTCGATGATGCCCTGCGGCACCTCGATCTGCACCTGCTCGAGGATCGCCGGGACGATCAGGTCGCGCGCCTGCGCGCCCTGCTGGAACGCCTTCGAGCGAGCGGCCTGCTCCTCGAGGTCGGCCTTCAGCTCCTCGACCGTGTCGAACGGCGAGGCGAGCTGCGCGAAGTCGTCGTCGAGCTCGGGGAGCTCGCGGACCTTGACCGCGCCGACGGTGACCGAGATGAGCGCGGTCTCGCCCTCGCGGTCGCCGCCGAGCAGCGCCGACTCGAACGTCGTCGACTCCCCTGCGGAGAGCGACTCGACCGCGTCGTCCATGCCCTCGAGGAGCTCGCCGGAGCCGACCTCGTAGGAGAGGTTGGAGGCCGAGTCGACCTCGACGCCGTCGATGGTCGCGGTGAGGTCGAGCGTCACGAAGTCCCCGCGCTCGGCGGGACGGTCGACGGCGACCAGGGTGCCGAAGCGGGTGCGGAGCGTCTCGAGCTCCTGCTCGACGTCCTCGGCGGAGACCTTCGCCTCGTCGACCTCGAGCTCGAGCCCCTCGTACTTCGGCAGCGCGAACTCGGGACGCACGTCGACCTCGACGTCGATCACGAGGTCGCCGGACCAGTCCTTGACGTCCGGGAGCTGGGCGATGTCCGCCTGCGGCCGGCCGACGGCGCGGACCTTCTCCTCGGTCACCGCCTGGCGGTAGAAGCGCTCGAGGCCCTCGGAGACCGCGTGCTGCAGCACCTCGGCGCGGCCGATGCGCTGATCGATGATCGGCGGCGGCACCTTGCCCTTGCGGAAGCCGGGGATGTTCACCTGCTCGGCGATGTGCTCGTACGCGTGCTTGATCGAGGGCTGCAGGTCCTCGGGCGTCACGGCGATGCTGAGCTTGACGCGGGTCGGGCTGAGCTTCTCGATCGTGGTCTTCACGGCCGACCATCCTACCGGCAGAACCCATGGCGCCGACGCCGCGGTCGCGGGAAGGATCGGGCGGCGTCGCGGGTTGCCTCCGGCATGGAGAATCCCCCGCAGACGATCACCATGTACGGCGCGGACTGGTGCCACGACTGCCGCCGTTCGAAGCGGCTGCTCGACGCCTCCGGCGTCGCCTACGACTACGTCGACGTCGAGGCGCTGCCCGAGGCCGCGGACGCGGCGCGCGCGATCAGCGGCCGGACGAACATCCCGGTCATCGTCTTCCCGGACGGCTCGCACGTCGTCGAGCCGAGCGACGAGCTGCTCCGCGAGCGGATCGCCGCCTTCGGCTGAGCCGGTCCGGGCGGCGACGCGGTCGGGGCGACTGGATTCGAACCAGCGACCTCCCGCTCCCAAAGCGGGCGCTCTACCAGGCTGAGCTACGCCCCGCGGCGACCCCCGAGTCTACCGGCGGGCCGATGCCTCGTTCGGTAGGCTGTCGGAGCGCATCGGGGATGTAGCACAACGGTCAGTGTCCCAGTCTTCCAAACTGGTTACGCGGGTTCGACTCCCGTCATCCCCTCCACCTCGGACGGCTCGGCCCGGCGGTCGGGCACGGCGGACTCGATCAGACGGACCGGGCTCGATCAGCCCAGCACCCTCGCGCGGTAGGCCGCCGGGGGCTCGCCGAAGGCGTCCTTGAAGGCGCGGCCGAACTGCGAAGGGGTGCGGAAGCCCCAGCGCAGGCCGATCGCGGCGGCGCTCTGCTCGGCCTTCGCCGGGTCGACGAGGTCGCGCCGGCATCGCTCCAGCCGGCGGCGCAG
Source organism: Micrococcales bacterium 73-13 (assembly GCA_001898855.1). Classification (GTDB taxonomy): domain Bacteria; phylum Actinomycetota; class Actinomycetes; order Actinomycetales; family Microbacteriaceae; genus 73-13. The sequence goes on along the minus strand of MKVN01000008.1, from coordinate 105,621 downwards.
GATGTGCCCGGAGATGGTCAGGCCGGCGTCGTGGAAGATCGCGTGCGCGCGCCGCAGCGACATGTAGTGCGCGGCGGCGATCACGGCGGGGCTGAGGTCGGCGTCGAAGAGGTTGCGGTCGACGTACCAGAGCATCCGGTCGAGCTCGCGCTCGCCGAGGCCCCGCGACCACGGCTCCCGGACGCCCAGCGCGCCGTGGAACATCGTCGAGATGAGGTCGAGCGCGCCGTGGGCGGCGAGGCTGCGGACACGAGCCGGCATCCGGTCGGAGACCCGGTCGAAGGTGGTCAGCAGCGTCGCGATCGCCGGCGTCAGGCCGTCGTCGGCGACGAACCGCGTCGCGGCCAGCTCGCGCATGCCCGCCCGCGGCACCTCCACCAGGTCCTGCGGGATGCGCACGCAGAGGCTCCGGTAGCCGTCGCTGCTGGCGACCGTGGTCGGCGCGGTGGTGTCGAAGAACGTGATGTCGCCCGGCCGCACCGTCGCGCTGCGCGCCCCCTGGGCGAACTCGCCCTCGCCCTCCAGCTGCAGGCACACCAGGTAGTCGGGCCGCTCGTCGGCGTGGATGCTGTCGGCGCGGCGGTGCGAGACGTGCCGCTCGGTCGTCATGCCGATGAACTCGATGCCGGCGGCCCGGCGCACCCGGAACGAGCCGTGGAACCGCCGCGGCTCGTCCGCCTCCACCGAGAAGCGCATGAACGACCGCTCCAGGAGCGCGCCCCACTCGCGGGCGTCGTCGACCGTCTCCGCGACCCGGACGGGCCCCGGCTCCGACTGCGATCGCGCCACCTGGACTCCTCCTCGAGCAGCACCCGCGCGGCCTCGTCGCGACGCGGCTGCGCTCCGTGCACAGGCACGTGCATCCTACGCCGATGCGCCCCGCCGGGCTCCGGTCGTAGCGTGCCTGGGACCGACGGCCGGACCCGCCGCGCCGCGTCCACCAGGCAATGGAGCTGAGCATGACCGAGCACACGGCATCCGAGACCGACGTCCCCGTCCTGATCGCCGGAGGCAGCCTCGTCGGCATGACGATGGCGGTGCTGCTCGGGCATCGCGGCATCCCGACCATCGTGGCGGAGCGGCACCGCGGCACCGCGATCCACCCGCGGGCGGCGTTCATCCTGCAGCGCTCGATGGAGGTGCTGCGCAGCGTCGGCATCGAGGACGCCGTGATGGAGCGCTCCGCCGAGCAGTTCGACCAGGACGCGGCCATCATGGCCGTGGTCACGATGGCCGGCGAGGAGATCGCCTGGTACCTCCCGAAGCTGAACGACGGCGTCCGGGACCTCAGCCCCTCGATCCGGCTGCTCGCCTCCCAGATCGCCATCGAGCCGCTGCTCGAGCAGCGCGCCAGGGAGCTCGGGGCCGACGTCCGGTTCGGCACCGAGGTCGTCGGCTTCGAGCAGGACGGCGACGGCGTGACGGTGCGCCTGCGCGACCGCGACGGCGGCGCGGAGTCGTCGGTCCGGGCGCGCTACCTGATCGCCGCCGACGGCGCCCACAGCCCGATCCGCGAGCGGCTCGGCATCGGCGAGTCCGGCCGCGGCACCTTCTCGAAGAGCGTCACGATCTACTTCCGCGCCGACGTGGAGCCGCTGCTGCGGGGCCGCAGCCTCGGCGTGGTGATGGTCGTCAACGACACCCTGCAGGGCTTCTTCCGCATCGAGAAGCCCTACCAGTCGGGCTTCCTGGCGGTGCACGGCCTCGGCGACCCGGCCGCGCCGAACAGCGACGTGTGGACGGGGCTGACCGAGGAGCGCTGCATCGAGCTGGTGCGCGCCGGCCTCGGCGTGCCGGACATCCCGGTCGCGATCGACGACGTCATGGAGTGGCAGGCGAGCGCCGACGTCGCCGACCGCTACCAGGAGGGCCGCGTGATCCTGGTGGGCGACTCGGCGCACGTCATGCCGCCGTACGGCGGCTACGGCGGGAACACCGGCATCCAGGACGCGCAGAACCTCGCCTGGAAGCTCGCAGCGGTGCTCCGCGGCGAGGCGGACCCCGGGCTGCTCGCCACCTACGAGGCGGAGCGCCGGCCGGTCGGCCGGTTCACGGTGGAGCAGGCCTTCGCGCGGTACGTGGCCAGGGCGGCGCCGTCGCTGCGGGACGACACGATCGAGCCGACCGTCAGCGACACGAACATCGACCTCGGCTACCGCTACCGCTCCTCCGCGATCGTCGAGGAGCCGGGACAGGAGTTCCAGGTGCAGGGCGACCCGCGCGAGTCGGGCGGCCTGCCGGGCACCCGGGCCCCGCACCAGGAGGTGCGGCTCGACGGACGGACCATCTCGATCCTCGACCTCTTCGGCCTGCGACCGGTGCTGCTCGCGGCGTCGGAAGGGGGCGCCTGGGCGGACGCCGCGCGCGCCGCGGCGCAGCGGCTCGGGGTGCCGCTCGACGCATACGTGGTCGGCGCGGATCTCGCCGAGGACGGCGGCTTCGCGGAGCGCTACGGCCTCACCGCCTCCGGCGCGGTGCTGGTGCGCCCCGACGGCGTCGTCGCGTGGCGCGGCCGTACGGAGGACCCGGCGGCGGAGCGCATCGTCGCCGACGCGCTCGGCGCGGTCTTCGGCCGGAGCGCCCCGGGCGCGTAGCGCCTAGGGCTGCACCCGCTTCAGCAGGTGGAACGGGATCGCGAAGGCGATCACCACCCCGATGATGCCGCCGCTGAAGATCAGCGCCTCGAAGCCGGGCACGGCGAAGGCGAGCGTGAAGAGGTAGAGGCTCGCGAGGAAGATGACGAACGCGACGACGAACACGAAGACCTTCACGGCGCCAGTCTAGGGGACGGCCCGCCCGGGATCGCCCTGCGGACCTCGGCGGCGAGCGCCGGCTGGCGCGCCTCGAGGTCGTCGGCGACGCGCGCCATCACCTCGGGCGCCTTGTTCTGGCTGAGCTTGGCGCGCGCCTCGAAGCGCGTCACCCGCAGTCGGAAGCCGGTCGTCCCCTTCGCCACCCGTCGCGACCCCGCCTCGTCGTTCGCGAGCGAGCGGGCGCCGACCCGGCCGTGCTCGAAGTGGTCGGTCAGGCGCTCGAGCACCCGGTAGTTCTCCTCCTCGTCGAGGATCTCGGGCACGCCGTGGAGGTGCGCGGTGAGGTGGTCCCAGGTGGCGATGTTCTCCCCGTTGCCGTACACGCTCGGGCTCACGTACGCGTGCGGGCCCTGGACGATCACGAGCACCTCGTGCGCGCCGAGCTCGTGCAGCTCGTCGTCGGGCCGGCCGACGTGGCTGACCAGGCTGATCCCCTCGGCCTCCTCCTCGAGCAGGACCGGATAGTGCGAGGCGATGAGCCCGGCCGAGGTCGGCGACACGATCGTCGCCCACGGGTTGCCGCGGATGAGGCCCTTGACCCACTCCGGGTCCTCGACGATGTAGCGGGGCGTGTGGCGCATCGACGGCTCCTCGGGCTCGCGCGGACCGGCTCAGCCTCGCACGAAACGGATCATCGGCACGGGTCGCTCGCCGAGCCGCAGCGGCTCGGCCGGCGCCCCGTCCGGGCTCACGCCTGGCAGGAGGGGCACCAGTAGAGCTTGCGGCCGGCCGCGACCTGCATCGCGATCGGGGTGCCGCACACCCGGCACGGCTCGCCGGTGCGGTGGTAGACCCAGTGCCGATCGTCCCGGTGCGCGAGCGCACGGCGCCTCGCCTCGCCGCGCAGGCCGTCCATCGTGAGCATCTGCCCGGTCTCGACGCCGATCCGCAGCAGCTTGGCCCAGTCGCGCCAGAGCGCTCCCACGACGTCCTCCGGCACGAGCCTGCCGGGGGTGAACGGCGACTGCCGGGCGCGGAACAGCAGCTCGGCGCGGTAGACGTTCCCGATGCCGGAGACCACGGACTGGTCCATCAGCAGCAGGCCGATCGGCGTGGACTTCGCGCGCACCGCGTCGACGAAGCGCTGCTCCGCGGCCCGGCCGCGGTCGACCAGCGGATCCGGCCCGAGCGCGGCGATCACCCGCGCCACCGCGGCCGCGTCGATCACCTCGCACACCGTCGGCCCGCGCAGGTCGGCGACGGCACTTGCGGTCAGCAGCCGCGCGCGCACCTGGCCGATCGGCTCGGGCGGCCACTCGGTGATCTCCGGCTCGAGCCGCTCGGACTCGGCCATCCGGATCCGGGTGCGCCGCGGCGCCCCGATCGACCAGACGGAGTCCTCGTGCGCGCCCACGACGGTGTCGCGCCTGGCGTGCGCCGAGACGCCGCGCTCCCCCGTCCCGGTCGCGCCGACGACCGTCCCGCGCTGGTTCGTCTGGCCCATCCGGCCGCCGGCCGACGCCGTCGTGTCGTCGACGGTGATGTCCCCCGCGAAGTCCCACGCGCCGTACATGCCGAGGTGCACCCGCAGCCACAGGCCGTTGTCGAACTCGAGGAACATCTGCTTGCCGACCGCCCGCGCCTGCGTCATGGCGTGCCCGTCGACGAGCCGCGCGTCGGCGGCGAAGCGACCCTGCGGGCTGCTCACCGCGACCGGTCCCGCGTCGACGAAGTGCCGCGCGAACTGCCGCGCGATCCGGTGCACGGAGTGCCCCTCAGGCATCCCCCGCACCTCCCCTCGACGTTCGCCCGGAACGGCGGGTGCTCCGGCCCGACCAGCCGCCGAAGACGGCGATCATGAGGGGGACGAGGAGGGAGCGGAGGGGGCGATGAGGGGGTGACCGGCGATGGCGCCGGTGGTCTCGTACTCGGCGAGCTGTGCGATCCGGCGCTCGTGGCGCTCCTCCCGGCTGAACGGCGTCGCGATGAACAGGTCGACGAGCCGCTTCGCCTCCTCGACCGTGTGCTGGCGGGCGCCGATCGAGATGACGTTCGCGTCGTTGTGCTCACGGGCGAGCACCGCCGTGGCGTCGCTCCAGACCAGCGCCGCGCGGGCGCCGCGGACCTTGTTCGCCGCCATCTGCTCGCCGTTGCCCGAGCCGCCGAAGACGACCCCGAGCGCCTCGACGCCGGCCGTCCGGTCGGCGACGGTCGCGATCGCCGCGTCGATGCAGAACGACGGGTAGTCGTCGACCGGGTCGAAGGAGCGCGGACCGTGGTCGACGACCTCGTGGCCGGCGGCCCTCAGGTGGTCCTGCAGCTCGCGGCTGAACTCGAGGCCGGCGTGGTCGGTCGCGATGTGGATCCGCATGCGCACCAGCCTAGGCCGGGCCGCGACCCCTCACTCCGCGTCCGCCGCGCGCCGACGCGCCCGAGCCGCGACTGCCAGGATCGCCGCGCCGAGCCCGAGCAGCGCGAGGGCGCTCGGGACCGCGAAGACCGGGACCGCGCCGCCCGTCTCGGCCAGGTTGACCGTGCACGACGACTGCGCGACGGCGATCGTGGCATTCGCCTTGATGATCCCGGTGAGGTCCTCGTCGATGACGATCGTGAGCCCGTTCGCGGTCGCCGAGTTGGCCGTCGTCGACGAGGACTGCACGAGCGTGATGACGAAGTGGAAGCCGGGGACCGGAGGATCGAAGAAGTCGATGACGGTGATGCCCGAGGGGTCGAGCGGGACGGGGGTGCCGCCGAGATCGACCGTCATGCCGCTGCCGACCGAGGCCGTCGTCCCGTTCGCCGAGCACGCGACGCTCGACGAGATCCCCTGGATGGTGAGCTGGCCTCCGGCCGTGTTCATCCTGAACTCGTCGACCGACGCCGACGCCGCGGAGCCGGTGCCGGTGCTCGACGCCGCCGACGCGAGGCCGTCGAACCAGAGCACGTCCTGCAGGCCGCCGAGGAACGGCCCGAGATCCGCCTGGAGCGCGATGCCCGGGAGGGAGTACACGGCATCCGGCGGCGCCGCGACCGGGCCCGCCGTCTGGTCGAGGGCGAAGGAGAAGAGGGGATCGTTGGTGATCGGGTCCAAGGGCGTGAGGACGCCGTCGGCGTCGACCGCGACGGCGGACGCGTCCCCGAGCGATGCGCTCGCCGCGACCGGGCTGAGCAGCAGCACGCCGACGCCCAGGCCGCCCGCGAGCGCGAGGCGCAGGGTCCGAGCCCTCGAATCCGATGCGCGCATCCCGACCCCCTCGTCCGGTCCGCCCTGCCGAGGGCGGCTCGCGCGGTCGTCGGGTGCCCGCGCGCCACCGGCCCTGGAGGTGCCCCGAATATACACTGCAGGCTCCATGCGCCGAGCAGGACGAGCCGAGGACCGGCGTCGTAGGCTTGACCGGCCACCACCGAAGGAGCACCCGTGCCCGGAGAGAACCTGACCCGCGCCGAGGCGATCGAGCGCAAGTCGGTCGTCACCAGCCGGTCCTACGAGGTCGAGCTCGACCTCACGACGGGTCCGGAGACGTTCCGCAGCCGCACCGTGGCGAGGTTCTCCGCGACGCCCGGCGCCGCGACGTTCATCGACGCGATCGCGGCCGACGTCCACCTCGTCGTCCTCAACGGGGTCGCGCTCGACCCCGCCGAGGTCGCGGACGGGGCGCGCATCGCGCTGCCGGGGCTCGCCGCGGACAACGTGCTCGAGGTGGTCGCCGACTTCCGCTACTCGACCTCGGGGGAGGGCCTGCACCGCTTCGTCGACCCGATCGACGACGAGGTCTACCTCTACTCGCAGTTCGAGGTGCCGGACTCCCGGCGCGTGTTCGCGGTCTTCGAGCAGCCGGACCTGAAGGCGACGTTCCGGTTCGCCGTCACGGTCCCCCAGGCCTGGACAGTGGTGTCGAACCAGCCGGCGGCAGCGGTCGAGGACGCTCCGCAGGGGCCGTCCGGGGACCGACGGGCCCGGGTGTGGACGTTCTCCCCGACCCCCGTCGTCTCGAGCTACATCACGGCGATCATCGCCGGGCCGTACGTCGACTGGCACGACTCGCTGCAGTCCTCGGACGGCCGCACGATCCCGCTCGGCGTGTTCGCGCGCAAGTCCCTCGCCGAGCACGTCGACGCCGACTACGTCTTCGACAAGACCCGGCAGGGCTTCGCCTACTACGAGGAGAAGTTCGGCGTCCCCTACCCGTTCGAGAAGTACGACCAGCTCTTCGTACCGGAGTTCAACGCGGGGGCGATGGAGAACGCCGGCGCCGTGACGTTCACCGAGACGTACGTCTTCCGCTCCAAGGTCACCGACGCCGTCCGGGAGCGCCGTGTCGTCACCATCCTGCACGAGCTCGCGCACATGTGGTTCGGCGACCTGGTGACGATGAAGTGGTGGAACGACCTCTGGCTCAACGAGTCCTTCGCCGAGTGGGCCTCCACGATCGCGACCGCCGAGGCGACGGAGTGGACCGAGGCCTGGACGACGTTCCAGGCGATGGAGAAGACCTGGGCCTACCGGCAGGACCAGCTGCCGTCGACGCACCCCGTCTCGGCGACGATCAACGACCTCGAGGACGTCCAGGTCAACTTCGACGGCATCACCTACGCCAAGGGCGGCTCGGTCCTCAAGCAGCTCGCGGCGTGGGTCGGCGTCGACGCGTTCTTCGCCGGCGTCGGGAACTACTTCCGCAAGCACGCGCACGGGAACACCGAGCTGCGGGACCTGCTCGTCGAGCTGGAGGCGACCAGCGGCCGCGAGCTGGTCGAGTGGTCCCGGCTGTGGCTCGAGACCGCCGGGGTGAACACGCTGCGCCCCGAGCTCGAGGTCGACGCGGACGGCGTCATCACGGCGTTCGCGATCCTCCAGGAGGCGCCGGCCGAGTGGCCGACGATCCGGCCGCACCGGCTGGGGGTCGGGTTCTACGACCTCCGCGACGACGGCGTCGCCGGCGAGCGCCTGGTGCGCACGCACTTCGTCGAGCTCGACGTCGACGGGACGCGCACCGAGGTGCCGGAGCTCGTCGGCCGCGCCCGGCCCGCGCTCGTGCTCGTCAACGACGAGGACCTCGCCTACGCGAAGATCCGGCTCGACGAGGCCTCCCTCGGCCACGCGATCGCGCACCTCGGCACCATCGCCGATCCGCTCGCCCGGGCGCTCGTCTGGGGCGCCGCCTGGGACGCGACCCGCGACGCCGAGACCCGTCCGAGCGACTACATCTCGCTCGTCCTCGGCAACATCGCCGCCGAGACCGAGTCGACCACGATCCGCACGACGCTGACCCAGCTGCTGACGACCGCGAGGAGCTATGTGGACCCGGCGAGGCGCCGCGAGACGATCGCCTCGGTCGGGACCGCGCTGTGGGAGCTCGCCCGGGCGGCGGAGCCGGGCAGCGACGCGCAGTTCCAGTTCGCCAAGTTCTTCGCCGCGATCGCCTCGACCGGGGCGCACGCCGCGGTGCTGCGCGACCTGCTCGACGGCCGTCTCGAGCTCGACGGGCTGAAGATCGACACCGACCTCGCCTGGGAGCTGCTCGAGGGGATCGTCGTGATCGGCGCCGCCGGGGAGCCGGAGATCGCCGCGCAGCTCGCCGCCGACCCCTCGGCGAAGGGCCAGCAGGCCGCGACCCGGCTGCGGGCGGCGATCCCGACCGTCGAGGCGAAGCGCGCCGCCTTCGCCTCGCTGGCGGAATCGGCCGAGCTCTCCAACGAGCTGCAGCGCAGCGTGACGCTCGGCGTCGGGCACGTCAACGACCCCGCCGTCCTGGAGCCGCTCGTCGAGCCCTACTTCGCGGCGCTCGAGGACATCTGGGGCTCGCGCTCGTACAAGCTCGCGGAGTTCTTCGTCGTCGGGCTCTACCCCGGCGCGCTCGCCTCCCCCGAGCTCGCGGCGGCGACCCGCGCCTGGCTCGACGCCCACCCCGGCATCCCGGCGCTGCGCCGACTCGTCGTCGAGAACCTCGCCGGGATCGAGCGGGCGCTGCGCGCGCAGCAGCGGGACCTGGCGGAGCCGTAGCCGTGCCGGGGGACGGGGAGGAGGCGCCGACGGCGAACGGCTGGGAGCAGTTCACCGACTGGCTCGACTGGCTGTTCGGCTCCGTCTGGGGCGCGCCCGTCCGGGTGCTGCTGATCATCGTGATCGCGCTGCTGCTGCGCGCGATCCTGCAGATCCTGATCCACCGCTCGGTGGACCGCATCGTCAGCGGGGTCAAGCGCCGCTACGCCGTCGACGACACCCGGGCGCTGACCGCGCAGTCCCCCGTCTCCGCCGTCCGGCGCGTGCAGCGCACCCGCTCGCTCGGCACCGTGTTCAGCAGCGCGGTGACCTGGGCGATCGTCATCCTCTCGCTGTTCCTGATCTTCTACACCCTCTTCCCCGGGGCGACGAGCGCGTTCGCCATCGTCGCCGCGGCGGTGGGCGCCGGCCTCGGCATCGGCGCCCAGGGCCTCGTCAGGGACGTCATGAACGGCATCTTCCTGGTCAGCGAGGACCAGGTCGGCATCGGCGACGTCGTCGACCTCGGGCTCGCCTCCGGCGTCGTGGAGGACGTCGGCATCCGGGTCACCAAGGTGCGGGACGTGAACGGCACGCTGTGGTTCGTCCGCAACGGCGAGATCGTGCGGGTCGGCAACCAGTCGCAGGGCTGGGCTCGCGCGATCATCGACCTCGCGGTGCCCTACGACACCGACATCGACGCGGTCAAGGAGGCGATCCTCGACGCCGGCAAGTCCCTCGCGGAGGACTCGGCCTGGCGCACCCGACTGCTCGAGCCGCCGACGCTCTGGGGCATCGAGTCGATCTCCTCGGACGCCGTTGTGCTGCGCGTGGTCGCGACCACCCGGTCGAGCGCGAAGGACGACGTGCGCCGGGAGCTGCAGTCCCGCATCAAGAGCGCGCTCGACGCCCGAGGCGTGCGGCTGCCGTCCGTGAACTCGATCCGTCTCGATGGGGAGGCCGTCGTCCCGACCGCACCGCACCGCAGCCCCCGCACGAAGCCGATGCCGAAGACCCCGCCCAAGGCCGATGCCTGAGCCGCAGCTGATCCCGACCGGGCCGGACCGCACGTTCTGGACGCGGGTCGGCGGACGGGCGGCCTTCGAGCGGCTGGTCCGCGAGTTCTACCGCGGGGTCGCCGAGGACCCGGCGCTGCGTCCGATGTACCCGGAGGAGGACCTCGAGGGCGCGATCCAGCGGCTCACCGGCTTCCTCGAGCAGTACTGGGGCGGCCCGACCACGTACTCCCAGGAACGCGGCCACCCACGGCTGCGGCTGCGCCACCAGCCCTACCGCATCACGCCGGACGCGCGCGACCGCTGGCTCGCGCACATGCGGGTCGGCGTCGACCTCCTCGTCGCGGACGGCTCGCTCTCCCCCGCCGACGAGCACCAGCTCTGGGACTACCTCGAGCGCGCGGCGCACGCGATGGTCAACTCGGCCTGACGGCGCGCGCGCTCGCCCGTCGGCGGAGCGGGCGCGGGACGGCGGGCCGGGAGGTGGCGAGCCGGCGGGCGCACGCTCAGCCGGCGAGCGACCAGGAGCGGCGCTTGACGAGCACGTGCCCGCGGGCGAGCGTCAGACGGGTCCACGGTCCGACCTCGTAGACGGCGCCGACGTCGGGCTCGGCGCCCTCCGGCGGCAGGAACCCGAGCGCCGCCGCCGCGAGCGCGGCGCCCCGCGGCAGCGCGGGCGCCTCGGGGATCGGCTCGCCCCAGACAGCGGCGCGCACCTGCCGGACGATCGCCTCGCCGACACCGGCGGGCAGCGCGGCCGCGACCTCCCGGATGCCGTGCTCGGCGACCTCGGCGAGCAGGCCGCTCGGCACCGCGTCCTGCCTCGGCTGCCAGCCGCCGCGCGGCGGCACCACCCCGGCCCAGGTCACCGAGTAGACCGGTGTCGGCATGCCGAGCTCGAACCCGTCCCCGGCGGCCGCGGCGGCGGCGCGGGCGCGCAGCGACGCCATCGGCACCACCGAGTCCGCCTCCGCCTCGGCGTCCGCGAGCGCGAAGGTCCGCAGGCCGAGGACCGTCGCGGAGTCGTCGAGCAGCCCGGACGGGAAGAGCACCGGCACGTACACCGCGAGCACGCCGGCGTGCGCGACCAGCCGCGCCGAGCCGTCCTCGACCTGGATCGCGCGACCGAGGAAGGTGTCGAGGTCGGCGGGGCCTCGCGGATCGGCGAGCAGCAGCGTCGTGGTCATGGCGTCAGACCACGCTACCCGCTCGCGCCCGCCCCGGCCGGCCGCCCTAGACTTCCGGCGTGACCCCCGACGCCCCCGACGCGCCCACCGGGGCGCCGACACGCGGCGCGGACCCCGTCGGCGACCTGCTGGCCGTCCTCGACCTCGCCGAGACCGGCGACGACGCGTTCCGCGCGCCGAGCCAGTGGATGCCGCACGGCCGCGTCTTCGGCGGCCAGGTGCTCGCCCAGTCCGTCGTCGCCGCGAGCCGCACCGTGCCGCCGGAGCGCGCCATCCATTCCGCGCACGGCTACTTCCTGCGGCCCGGCTCGCTCGAGCCGGCGATCGCGTTCGCCGTCGAGCGCATCCACGACGGACGCTCGTTCACGACGCGGCGGGTGCAGGCGCTGCAGGAGGGCGTCCCGATCTTCTCCATGATCGCCTCGTTCCAGGACGACGATCCGGGCCTCGACCACCAGGCCGCGATGCCGGAGGGGCTCCTGGATCCGGATTCGCTGCCGACCGCGGAGGAGCTGCTCGGCCACCTGCCGCGGACGCTCACCGCGTTCTGGACCGGCTCGGCGTTCGACATCCGCTACGCCGGCACGCCGATCTGGCTCGACGTCGAGGGCGAGCGGGTGGCCCATCAGGCCGTCTGGATGCGGGCGAGACGGCGGCTGCCCGACGACCCGATGCTGCAGCGCGCGGCGTTCGCCTATGCGAGCGACTTCACGATCCTCGAGTCCACCCTGCGCCGGCACGGCGTGCCGTGGGCGACGCCGGGGCTGAAGATGGCGAGCCTCGACCACGCCATGTGGTGGCATCGTCCCAGCCGCGCCGACGAGTGGTGGTGCTACGTGCAGGAGGCGCCGAACGCGATCGGCGGCCGGGGCCTGTCGCTCGGCCGGATCTTCTCCCGGGACGGCGTGCTCATCGCCAGCGTCGCGCAGGAGGGGATGATCCGCGTCCCGTCGCGCTGAGCCCTCGAGCCCCCGGGGTCGCGGTCGTCGGGTCGAGCCGCGCCCCCGGAGACGAGGCCGGGTTGCCGTCATCGATGCTGCCATGACGAGCGGCCGCGGCGCGCGCGGATCGGGCCCCCAGAAGGGGGCGCCCCCGTCGGGGTGACATCGCGGGGAGCCGCGGTCGAGGGGCCCGCTCAGCCGCGGCGGAACGCGACCGGCTCGCCGAGGTACGGCTCCCAGGCGGCCCGCTCGCGCTCGGCGACCCGGCGCGGCCGCTGCGAGGCGCGGTCGACGAAGACGATGACCGTCGCCGCCCTGGCGTGCAGCTGCGAGCGATCCGGCGAGAGGATCTCGTAGCCCACCTCGATGCTCGAGCCGCCGATCTTGGTCAGCCACATCTCGACCACGACCGGCTCCGAGGTGTACGGCATCGGGGCCAGGTACTCGATCTCCTGCCGCGCGATGAGCGTCCAGGACGCGGCGTCGGGATCGGCCTCGATCACCGCGGTGTCCGGCGTCCCCTCGCCGCCCCGGCTCCAGAACGCGCGCACCCGCGCCTCCTCCAGGAGCCGCAGCATCGTCGCGTTGTTGACGTGGCCGTAGGCGTCCAGGTCGCCCCAGCGCAGCTGGATCGGGACGGCGACCCTAGTCACGGGTGAGCTTGCGGTAGGCGGTGCGATGCGGCTTCGCGGCCTCCGGTCCGAGCCGCTCGATCTTGTTCGCCTCGTACGCCTCGAAGTTGCCCTCGAACCAGTGCCACTTCGCCGGGTCCTCGTCGTCGCCCTCGTAGGCGAGGATGTGCGTCGCGATCCGGTCGAGGAACCAGCGGTCGTGCGTGATGACGACGGCGCAGCCGGGGAACTCGAGCAGCGCGTTCTCCAGGCTCTGCAGCGTCTCGACGTCGAGGTCGTTGGTCGGCTCGTCGAGCAGCAGCAGGTTGCCGCCCTGCTTCAGGGTGAGCGCGAGGTTCAGGCGGTTCCGCTCGCCGCCGGAGAGCACGCCCGCCTTCTTCTGCTGGTCCGGGCCCTTGAAGCCGAATTTGCTGACGTAGGCCCGGGACGGGATCTCCGTCTTGCCCACGGTGAGGATGTCCAGGCCGTCGGAGACGACCTCCCAGAGCGTCTTGTTCGGATCGATGCCGGCGCGGGACTGGTCGACGTAGGAGATCTTGACGGTCTCGCCGATCTTCAGGTCGCCGCCGTCGAGCGGCTCGAGCCCGACGATCGTCTTGAACAGCGTCGTCTTGCCGACGCCGTTCGGCCCGATGATGCCGACGATGCCGTTCGGCGGCAGCGAGAACGACAGGCCGTGGAACAGCGTGCGGCCGTCGAAGCCCTTCTCGAGGCCCTTCGCCTCGATGACGACGCTGCCGAGCCGCGGCCCCGGCGGGATCTGGATCTCCTCGAAGTCGAGCTTCCGGGTCTTCTCCGCCTCGGTCGCCATCTCCTCGTAGCGGGTGAGGCGCGCCTTCGACTTCGCCTGCCGCCCCTTGGCGTTCGAGCGCACCCAGTCGAGCTCCTCGGCGAGGCGCCGGGCGAGCTTCGCGTCCTTCTTGCCCTGGACCTCCAGGCGCTGCGCCTTCTTCTCCAGGTACGTCGAGTAGTTGCCCTCGTAGGGATACAGGTGGCCGCGGTCGACCTCGGCGATCCACTGCGCGACGTTGTCGAGGAAGTAGCGGTCGTGGGTGATCGCGATCACCGCGCCGGGGTACTTCTGCAGGTGCTGCTCGAGCCAGAGCACGCTCTCGGCGTCGAGGTGGTTGGTCGGCTCGTCGAGCAGCAGCAGGTCGGGCTGCTCGAGGAGCAGCTTCGCGAGCGCGACGCGGCGCTTCTCGCCGCCGGAGAGGTTCGCGACGATCGCCTCGCCCGGCGGGGTGCGCAGCGCGTCCATCGCCTGCTCGAGCTGGTTGTCGATGTCCCAGCCGTTCGCCGCGTCGATCTCCTCCTGGAGCCGCCCTGCCTCGGCGGACAGCGCGTCGATGTCGGCGTCGGGCTCGCCCATCGCGGCGTAGGCGGCGTTCATCCGCTCGATCTTGTCGAGCATCGGCCGGACCGCCTGTTGCACGTTCTCCAGCACCGTCCGGTCCTCGTCGAGCTCCGGCTCCTGGAGCAGGATGCCGACGGAGTAGCCGGGCGTCAGCTTGGCCTCGCCGTTCGAGGGCTGGTCGAGGCCGGCCATGATCTTGAGGATCGTCGACTTCCCCGCGCCGTTCGGACCGACCATGCCGATCTTCGCGCCGGGGAAGAACGACATCGTCACGTCGTCGAGGATGACCTTGTCCCCGACCGCCTTCCGGGCGCGGACCATCGTGTAGATGTACTCCGCCACTTGCTGCTGACCACCTTCTGGCTCGATTTGCTGCGGCATCAACGCTACCCCGCCGCGGTCGGGTCCGAGGGCGCCCTCGGCCCGGTCTCCGCGCGGGCGCCACCCGATCGAGGCGGGCCCGGCTCAGCCGACCGGCCGGGTCTCGCCGACCAGGCAGGTCCCGGTGCCGAGCACCGGCATCAGCGCCGTGGTGTACCGCCCGTTGCGGACGGTGGCGAGCAGGCACTCGTCCCCGAAGCGCACGGAGACCTCGATCGAGTCGACCCCGATGCCGATCGCGGTCGAGTCGTAGGTGATCTCGGTCGCGGCGGGGTCGAAGCCCCAGTTGGCCAGCTGGTCGATCATGGTCTGCGTGCTGCCGAGGCCGAACCGTCCCGAGTAGTCCTGGATCGCGGCGTCCCAGTAGAGCTTGTTCTGCTCCGCGGTGCCGCCCGGGCGCAGCTGCGGCGCGGCCGTCGGCACCACCTCGACGCCGGGATCGATGGTCGGCGGCGGGGACGACGGGGGCGCGGTCGTCGGCACCGGCGCCGACACGGCGCAGCCGCTCAGCGCGCCGAGGCCGAGGACCGCGGACGCGGCGACGAGGAGGGCGGGGCGGGCGCGCACCCGGCGATTCTATTGACCGGCGCCTGACGGGAGGCCGCGAGCCCCAGGCGTCCAGCGCTTCCCCAGCGCGCCGGGCGCCTCAGAACGGGACCGCGACGGGCGGCTCGAGCTCCGCCGCCTCGGGATCCGGATCGGCGCCGACGGCGGCCTCGTCCGGCCCCGCCTCCGCCGGAGCCTCCGCCGCGGCGCGCACCGACCGGCGGAACTCGCTGCGACCCCAGGCGAGGTCGTGGCCGAGGCCCTCGGCCTCGATCTCGACCGTGATGCCGGTGCGCTCGCCCTTCGTCCAGTCCCGGATCCGCAGCCGGCCGCGCACGAGCACCCGGTCGCCCTTGGCCAGCGAGGCCTGCGAGTTCTCGGCGAGCTGCCGGAAGGCGGTCACGCTGAACCAGTTCGTCTCCGCGTCGATCCATCGGGCCTGCGCCCGGTCGTAGCGGCGCTGCTGCGAGGCGAGCCGGAAGGAGGTGATCCGCAGCCCCTCGCTCGTGACCACGTGCCTGGGGTCGGTCGCGATGACCCCGGCGACGCTGATGATGTCGGACATCTGTGCTCCGTTCGCTCCACGACGCCGGTCCGACGGTCGTCGGCCGGCATCGGGCCCCGGAGCGGCGCTCGTGCCGGGAATGCCGCCCCGGGGCCCGATGCGTCGAGCCTGGACGGGATGCGGGGGACGTGCGTCCGGCGAGGTGCGAAATGTGGAGGACTTAGGCCTTGATGTACTGGGTGAAGGACTTGCGGACCTTGTTCACCTTCGGCACCGCGACCGCCAGGCAGTAGCCCTGCGTCGGGTTCTTCGCGAAGAAGTCCTGGTGGTAGTCCTCGGCCGGATACCACTGGCCGAGCGCCTCGACGGTCGTCACGACGCCGCCGCCCCAGAGCTCGTCCGCGCGCACGCGCGCCGCCTCGAAGAGCTCGCGCTGGGCCTCATCCGCAGCGAACATCGCGGAGCGGTACTGCGTCCCGACATCGTTGCCCTGGCGGTTCAGCTGCCGCGGATCGTGCATGGTGAAGAACATGTCGAGGATGACCTCGTCCGGCACGCGCTCCGGGTCGAACGTGACGGCGACCGCCTCGGCGTGGCCGGTGGTGCCGGTGCAGACCAGTTCGTACGAGGGATGCGGGGCCGTCCCGCCCGTGTAGCCGGACTCGACGTCGACGACGCCGTCGACGATCCGGTACGCGGCGTCGAGGCACCAGAAGCAGCCGCCGGCCAGGTGGAAGGTGTGCAGCATGTCGGTTGGAACGCCCCTTCCGCGACCGGTATTCCGTCCGCCGGGCTCGGCCCGACCCGGGCGGGCCCCGCGTGTCGGTCGAGATGAACCTTCAAGCTGAGGCTTATGGTGCCACCATGATTCTCGAATGGTGGCAGGCCCTCGTCAAATGGCTCACCAGCGCCGACGGGCAGAAGATCCTCGTCACGGTCGTGCTCCCGGCGGCCGCGATCCTCGTCGCGGGGCTGCTCGCGGCCCTCATCGCGCGCGCCTCGAGCACCCGCCTGATGCGCCACCGCGACAACTCCGAGAAGGCCGCGGCGATCGCCGGCCTGCTCGCGGTGTGCCGCCGGGTCACGATCTGGGCCTCGCTCGGCTCCGCCGAGCGCGACCACCTCGACTACCAGATCACCGAGTCGACGGTCCGGCTCCGGCTGCTGCCGATCACCGGCGCGGACCTCGCCGCCGAGTGGTCGCAGCTCATGGTCTCGGCGATGAAGCGCAACTCCGCCGCGCTCATCGACGACGCGGAAAAGGGCCTCGCCGACCTCGAGAACGGCCTCATCCTCTGGTACCGCCGCCCGGGCGCCGCGAAGAAGCAGTTCAAGACCGAGATCGACTACCTCCGCATGGACTCCGGCTCGCTCGACCGCGAGCTGATCTCGCGGCAGCGGCAGTGGCAGGCGACGCAGGACGGCCGGACCGCCGGCGTCGACGCGGCGGCGCCCGAGACGACGCCGTTCGGGAACATCGACGAGCTCATCGCCGGCGGCGCGGCGACCCAGGTGCTCCCGTCCGCCCAGAAGGCGTCCTAGCCCCCTGGCCCCGGCTCTCCGCGGCCCCGCCCTCGAATCGGCTTCGCGCCGACCGGGCCCCGATCACGGGACTCGGTCGGCGCGTTCCAATTCCGGAGTCGGAGCCCTCGGATCCCCGCCCCTGCACCCACGGGGTCCGAGCCCTCCGACCGCTCCCCCGGCCCGGCGTTAGCCTTGACTCGCGCCCCCGTAGCTCAGCGGATAGAGCAGGAGCCTTCTAATCTCTTGGTCGCTGGTTCGATTCCAGCCGGGGGCACTGCGTCGAGGAGGACCGGATGAAGGCTGCGCGCTACTACGGCAAGGAGGACGTCCGTGTCGAGGAGATCCCCGAGCCCGAGGTCCGACCCGGCACGGTGAAGATCGCGCCGGCGTTCAACGGCATCTGCGGCAGCGACCTGCACCTCTACCACCACGGTCCGATCCCGCCGGCGCCGAGCGCGACCGAGCCGCACCCGCTCTCCGGCGAGACGCTGCCCGTCGTGTTCGGGCACGAGTTCTCCGGCGTCGTCGAGGAGGTCGGCGAGGGCGTCGAGGGCATCGCGGTCGGCGACCGGGTCGCGGTCGAGCCGTTCATGGTGTGCGGCGACTGCCCCGCCTGCCGGTCGGGGCGCTACAACCTGTGCGCCCGGATGGGCTTCATCGGCATCTCCGGACGCGGCGGCGGGCTCTCCGAGCACATCGTGGTCGAGCGTCGGTGGGTGCACCCGGTCGGCGACATGCCGCTGGACCAGGCCGCGCTGCTCGAGCCGCTCGCGGTCGCGGTGCACGCGGTGCGGCACGCCGGCGCCGACCGGGCGGCCGGGCAGGTGGCCGTGGTCGGCGGCGGCGGCCCCATCGGGCTGCTCACCGCCGCAGTGCTGCACGCCTACGGACTGCGCACGATCGTGAGCGAGGTCTCGGAGGAGCGCCGCCGCAAGGCGGAGGAGTCGGGCGTCGCCGACCTCGTGGTCGACCCGTCGAAGCGCCCGCTGGCCGACGCGGTGCGCGAGGCGACGGACGGGGCGATGGCGCCGTTCGCCTTCGAGGCGGCCGGCGTCGGGGTCGTCGTCGATCAGCTGCTCGACTCGCTCGCACCCGGCGGCCGCCTCCAGGTGATCGCCCTGCACACGGAGCCCTACCGGCTCGACATCATGGGGCGGCTCACCCTGCAGGATCGCGTGCTGAGCTCCTGCGCCGGCTACGCCGACGACCACCCGGAGGCGATCCGCCTGGTGCAGCAGGGCCTCGTCGACCTGGCGCCGTTCATCACCAGCCGGATCGCGGTCGAGGACATCGTGGAGCTCGGCTACCAGCGCCTGCTGCACGACCGCGGCGAGGTGAAGATCCTGGTCTCGATGCGCTGAGGAGGCGCCGTCCGGCGCCCGCTACAGCTCGTCGCGGTCGTCCGGGTCGGCGACGGCCTCGGAGTCCGCCGAGTCCCAGGTGTAGGTGACCTGGAGCTGGCCGCCGACCTCGCGCGCCGCCGGCGAGCCGTACACCAGCAGGCTGTTGTCGCCGTCGATCTCGACCGAGACGGTGATCGACGCGTCCCAGGAACCGTCCGTGGAGATCCGCCGGTCCACCTGCCCGTCGTAGGGGCCGCCGGAGTAGAAGACGATGTATTCCTCGCCCTTGGCGATGTGCGGCGTGCCGGTCATGGGACAATCATGGCATGGCCGCCTCGCCCGATCTGCTCGTCTGGATCGACTGCGAGATGACCGGCCTCGACCTCGAGCGGGACGAGCTGATCGAGGTCGCGGTGGTGATCACCGACTACGAGCTGAACGCCGTGGACCCCGGCTTCCAGATCGTGATCGCGCCGAGCGCCGGCGCGCTCGACGGCATGGCGGAGTACGTGCGGGACATGCACACCGCGTCCGGGCTGCTCGAGGACCTCGCCGCCGCGGTGGACCTCGCCGAGGCCGAGCGGCAGGTGCTCGACTACATCGTCCGCTTCGTGCCGGCCGCCGGGACCGCGCCGCTCGCCGGCAACACGATCGGCACCGACCGCGCCTTCCTCGGGCGCTACATGCCGCGTGTCGACGCCCACCTGCACTACCGCAGCGTCGACGTCTCCTCGATCAAGGAGCTCTCCAAGCGCTGGTACCCGCGCGTGTTCTTCCACGCCCCCGTCAAGCACGGCGGCCACCGCGCCCTCGCCGACATCCGCGAGTCGATCCGCGAGCTGGAGTACTACCGCCGCGCCGTCTTCGTCGCGCCGCCCGGGCCGAGCTCCGAGGAGGCGCAGCAGGTCGCGGACGCGGTCACGACGGCGTACACCGGACGGCTCTGACCCGCGTCCGGGCGGCGTCCACGACGCCGCGCGACCTGCCCTAGAATGGATCGGTCCCGCGCTGGCGCGGGCATGGCGGCTGTAGCTCAGTTGGTAGAGCACTGGCTTGTGGTGCCGGGAGTCGCGGGTTCGAGTCCCGTCAGCCGCCCCACCGCAGGCCGCGCAGCACCCGCGCGTAGCATGGGCGCATGACCTCCATCGGCCCGCAGCTCGACGAGGAGCTCCTCCTCGCGCCGCGGTCGAGCCTGGACCGCCCATGGCGGACGGTCGTCTGGAACGACCCGGTCAACCTCATGCAGTACGTCGCCCACGTCTTCCGGACCTACTTCGGCTACCCGCGCGAGGAGGCCGAGCGGCTCATGCTCCGCGTGCACCACGAGGGCCGCGCGGTGGTCGCGACCGGACCCCGGGAGCAGATCGAGCGGCACACCGAGGCGATGCACGAGTACGGGCTCTGGGCGACCTCCGACAAGGGCGACGGGTGATCCGCTTCGACCTCGCCGGCGAGCGCATCGAGCTCGCCGCCGATGCGGAGGACGCCGCCGCCCTCACCCGGCTCGCCGGGCAGTTCACCGGTCTGCTCGGCGCCTCCGCCGCGACCGCCGAGCACGCCCCGGCGACCGACCCGGCGCTGCGCCGGCTGCTCCCGGACCCGGTCCAGGACGACCCCGAGGAGTCGGAGGAGGTCCGCGGGCTCACCGCCGTCGCGCTCGTCGAGCACAAGCGCGCGAACGCCGAGCGGGTCGCCGCGACGCTCGCCCGGCCGGGCGCCCTCGAGCCGCGCGACGAGCTCGCGTGGCTGCAGTGGCTCACCGACATCCGGCTCGTCCTCGCCGCCCGCCTCGGCATCCTCGTCGACGGCGACGAGGGACTCGTCGAGACCGAGGAGCAGCGTGCGATGGGCTGGACCTATCACGCCCTCGGCGCCCTGCAGGCCGAGCTCCTGGAGCTCCTCGACGAGCGCGCCGCGCAGCGGGCGGGCTCGTGAGCGGACTGCGCCTCGACGCGGAGGCCTTCGAGGCGCTCGTCGTCGCCGAGCTCGACCTGCTGCCCGACGAGATGGTCGACGGGCTGGAGAACGTCGTGTTCGTCGTCGAGGACCGTCCGGAGGACGGCTCGCTGGACCTGCTCGGTCTCTACGACGGCATCGCCCTGACCGAGCGCGACCGCTACGGCTACGGCGAGCTCCCGGACCGGATCGTGCTCTACCGCGAGCCGCTGCTCGCCGTCTGCGCCGACCTGGACGAGCTCCGCGACGAGGTGCACACCACGCTCGTGCACGAGATCGGTCACTACTACGGGATCGACGACGCGGAGCTGCACCGGCTCGGCTGGGCCTGAGCCGGGCCCGCCGACCGGCCTCCCAGGGTGCGCCGGGTGCGCCCGGTAGGATTCCCAGGGCCGCCGACCGCGCGGCCGAGCGGAGAGGGGTGGCCCGTGGCCCGAGTGATGCGCACGACCGGCGCCCTCCTCGCGACCGGTGCGCTCGCGATCGGGACGCTCACCGGCTGCCAGCTGTTCGTCGCGAAGGCGCCGCAGCGCACCCCGACCGCGATCGAGGCCTGCGCCACCGGGCACACCTGGGAGCTCGACACGGAGGCGTTCACCCCGGTCGCCCAGGCCTCGATGAAGGAGCGCGGCCTCGGCGTCACCGTCGCCGTCAGCGGCTCGCAGCGGCTGACCTGGGACGAGGAGTTCCGGATGACCTTCGACACCGACCTGACGTTCACCGGGACGGTCGATGGCAGCGACCCGGTCATCACCCAGACGTACACGGCGAAGGGCACCTCGACGGGACTCGCCTACTTCTCCGGGACCGTCGCCATTCCGCGGGACTGGAACGAGGACCTCGCGGTCCGCACCGAGACGACGCAGGACGGCGCTCCGGTCGACCCGGCGTTCACCTGGGTCCCGCTCTGGATCGACGATATGGTCGGCCTGAAGACGACCTGCTCCGCCGAGCAGCTGCAGCTGGAGGCCCGCCAGGGCCATCTGGTCTGGACCTTCAACCGCGTCGGCTGACCCGCCGCGCACCGGCGAGCTCGGCGAGCGCCAGCGCCGCCGCGACGACCGCCGCGAGGAGCACGGCCGCCGCGTTCGCCATCACGAGGTTGCCGGGACCCGGGTGGCCGGCGAGCCGCTCGATCACGATCGGAAGCGTCGCCGTGGCCGGCCGGGAGAGGAACGTCGTCGCGCCGAACTCGCCGAGGCAGATCGCGAACGCGAGCCCGGCGGCCGCGATCACCGGACGCGCCGCGAGCCGCAGGTCGATCGACCACAGCACGCGGACGGGCGACGCCCCTAGGTCCTCCGCGGCGTCGCGCAGCAGCGGGTCGACGCCGCGCAGCACCGGCAGCAGGGTGCGCACGACGAGCGGCGCCGCGACCAGCGCCTGCGCGATCGGCACCAGCAGCGGCGACGAGCGGAGGTCGAACGGCGGCGCGTCGAGGGCGACCAGGTAGCCGAAGCCGAGGGTGACCGCCGACACCCCGAGCGGCAGCATGACGACGCCCTCGAGCCCCGAGCGCAGCCGTGAGCCCCAGCCGGACGCGGGACGGCGCGACAGCAGGATGCTCGCGCCGAGCCCCACCGCGAGCGCGAGGAGCATGCCGGCCGCGGCGAAGGCGAGCGAGTTGCCGAGCGCGGCCAGCGGCGAGACGGCGAGCGCGGGCGCGGCGCCGCCCGCGCCGGACCCGAGCCCGACCAGCGCGGCCCACGCCTCGAGCGTCCAGCCGTCCCGGTCGAGGAACGAGCGCAGCAGCAGGGCCAGCACCGGCACCGCGAGCAGCGCGCCGACCGCCGCCGCGACCGCGATCACCGGGACGTCGCCCCGGCGCGGAGCGCGACCCGGGTCCGGCACGCGCAGCTCCGGCCGGCTGCGCACGCGCCCCGCGGCCCAGAGCACGAGGACGACGAAGCAGAGCTGCACCAGGCTCAGCGCGCTCGCCGCGCGCAGGTCGAGGTACTGCGAGGTGAGCCTCCAGATCTCGGTCTCGACGGTGCCGTAGCGGGCGCCGCCGAGCACCAGCACCACGCCGAACGCCGTGGCGCAGAACAGGAACACGATGATCCCGGCCGAGGCGATCGCCGGGCCGAGGCGCGGCAGCGTGACGGACCAGAAGGCCCGCAGCGGCCGGGCGCCGAGGTCCGCCGCGGCGTCCTCGACCGCGGGGTCGAGCTCCTCCCAGGCCGTCCCGACGGTCCGGGTGACGACCGAGACGTTGAAGAACACCAGCGCGAGCACGATCGCCCACCACGAGCCGTCGAGCGGCGTGTCCGCCAGGAGCACCTTGAACGCCACGCCGACGACGACGGTCGGCAGCACGAACGGCACCACCGCGAGCGCCCGCAGCGCGGTGCGCCCGCGGAACCGCAGCCGGTAGAGGACGAACGCGGCCGGCATCCCGAGCACCAGGCAGGCGAGCGTCGCGAGCGCGGCCTGCGCGAGCGTGAGCCCGACGATGCGCAGCGTCCGCGGGCGCGCGAGCACCTCGCCGATCCCCGACAGGTCGAGCGCCCCGTCCGGGGCGATCCCCCTGGCGAGGATCTCGCCGACCGGCCAGAGGAAGAACACCCCGAGGAAGGCGAGCAGCAGCAGCGCGCCGGCCCAGGTCCAGACGCGGCCGCTCCCGCCCGCCCGGCTCGGGGCGGTCCTGGAGCGCGCCTCAGCGGTCAACGATCGCGGCCCACTCCTGGATCCACCGCTCGCGGCTCGCGCCGATCTCGGCCGGGTCGAGTCCGTACGGGTCCTCGATCCGGACGGCATGCGCCGCCCAGGT
Organism: Micrococcales bacterium 73-13; assembly: GCA_001898855.1. GTDB lineage: Bacteria > Actinomycetota > Actinomycetes > Actinomycetales > Microbacteriaceae > 73-13. Next base: position 82,733 of record MKVN01000008.1, on the reverse strand, counting down.
CTCCGGCAGCGGCGTGCCGGCGACCACCGGGTACACGTACATGCTCCCCGGCAGGTCCTGCTGCACGGTCGGGGACAGCAGGAAGTCCACCAGCCGCTGCGCCGCCTCCGGCCACGCGGTGCCGGCGAGGACGCCGGCGTACTCGGTCTGCCGGAAGCAGGTCGCGGTGAGCACGCCGGTCGGCGACGGCGCCGCGGGGTCGACCACCTCCACCGGCGGCGACGAGGAGTAGGAGACGACGAGGGGCCGCTCGCCGTCGCTGGACGGTCCCGAGAAGTCGGCGTAGTACGCGTCCGTCCAGCCCGCGTCGATCTTGACGCCGTTGCCGATCAGCGCGCGCCAGTAGTCCTGCCAGCCGCCCTCGCCGAACGCGGCGACGGTCGCCAGCAGGAAGGCGAGGCCGGGCGAGCTGGTGGCCGCGCTCTCGACGACCAGCAGGTCCCGGTAGGCGGGGTCCGCGAGATCCTCCAGCGTCGCGGGCTCGGCGAGCCCGCGCTCGGCGAACCACTCGTGGTCGACGTTCACGCACACGTCGCCGGAGTCGACCGGCGTGAGCTGCTCGCCGCCCTGACCGGCCGGCAGCAGATACGGCGCCTCCGCGGCGGTCAGCGCCGTCGAGACGTAGTCGAGCAGCACGCCGGCGTCGACGGCGCGCGAGGCGAAGGTGTTGTCGATCCCGAACACCACGTCGCCGAGCGGCGAGTCCTTCGTGAGCACGAGCTTGTTCACCAGCTCGCCGGCGTCGCCGAGCGCGACGACGTCGACCGCGATGCCGGTCTCCGACGTGAACGCGTCGAGGACGCCGTCGCTCAGCGCGAACGAGTCGTGCGTGACGAGGACGAGCTGCGCCGACGCGCCCGAGGCCGGCGGGTCCTGAGGCGAGCCCGAGCAGCCCGCGAGGGCGGGCCCGAGCAGCGCGCCCGCGGCGACCGCGGCCACGACGAGACGGACAGGACGGATGCGAGATCCCATGATGTGCTCCCTAGCGCCGGCATGACCCGGATCAGGTTCGACGGTCGGAGCGCGGCACGCTCCCTCTCAGTCCGGTTCCGCCCGGACTCCCGTGTACGAGGAGCATCCTAGCGGAGCGGATCGAGGATCCGGGGAGCCGCCCCTCCCGTCCTAGGCTGAGGTGATGGACTTCCGCCTCTTCGTCGAGCCGCAGAACGGCGCGACCTTCGGGGACCAGCTCCGGGCGGCGCAGACGGCCGAGCAGGCCGGCTTCGACGGGTTCTTCCGCTCGGACCACTTCCTGTCGATGGACCCCGCCGGCGGCGATCCCGGTCCGACCGACTCCTGGGTCACGCTCGGCGCGATCGCGACGGCCACGCAGCGGCTGCGCATCGGCACGCTGGTCAGCTCGGCGACGTTCCGCCACCCGTCGCTCACCGCGATCCAGGTCGCCCAGGTCGACGAGATGTCCGGCGGGCGGGTGGAGTTCGGGCTCGGCACCGGCTGGTTCGAGGCGGAGCACGTCGCCTACGGCTTCCCGTTCCCGGCGAGGCGCTTCGGCCCGTTCCGCGAGCAGCTGGAGATCATCACCGGGCTCTGGGCGACGCCGCGCGGCGAGACGTTCTCCTATCGGGGCGAGCACTACGCGCTGGTGGACGCGCCCGCCCTTCCGAAGCCGGTCCAGGCGCGCATCCCGATCATCGTCGGCGGCACCGGGGCCACCAAGACGCCGCAGATCGCCGCCCGCTTCGCCGACGAGTTCAACGCCTTCCGCGCCTCGGACGAGGTCATCGCGGAGCGGATCGCGCGGGTGCGGGCCGCCGCCGAGGAGATCGGGCGCGACCCGGACGCGATCACGTTCTCACTGGCCGGCACGACCGCGATCGGCCGCACCGAGGCGGACGTCGCCCGGCGCGCCGAGGCGTCGAGCTCGACCGCCGACCGGCTGCGGGCGCTCGGCTTCGCGGGCAGCCCGGCCGAGGTCGTCGACCTGATCGGCCGGCTCGCCGGGCTCGGGATCGACCGCTGCTACTTCCAGCTGCTGCCGCTGCGCGACCTCGAGCAGATCGAGCTCATCGGATCCGAGGTGCTGCCGCAGCTGCGCTAGGGCGGGCGACCTCGGGGGCGCCGGCCCGGACGGCGGCCGCGGCGCGCACCGCGCGCGAGTGCGCCGCGAGCGCCCGGCCCCCGACGACGATGGCGACGCCGACGGTCCCGCCGACGCAGCCGAGCAGCAGGTCGATCACGCGCGCCCGCCCGGTCTCCGCGAGCCAGACCGCCTGGCCGGCCTCGACCCAGGCCGCGAGCAGCCAGGCGAAGCCGAGCGCCACCCACCAGCGCTGCGGGCGCGACACCAGCGCGAACATCCCGCCGACGGGCACGAAGACCAGCAGCGTCCACCACGGCGACACGTCGTCGGCGCGGCCGGGGAGGGCGAATGCGAAGGCCCCGACGCCTCCGAGCACGAGACCCGTCGCACCCCACAGCAGCGGTCGGGCGGCGGACATGGGTCCGATCGTCCCACGCGGGCCTTCGCGGCAGCCGTGAGCGGGCTGGAGGCCGGCTCACACGGGTCTCGCGCAGGTCTCGCGCGACGCCTCCGCGGCCGGCTCAGCCGTGGATCGGCGCCGCCGGGCCGAGCGTCTCCTGCGCGTCCGGCTCGATGTCGTCCGACGACAGCGGATGCGCGATCTCGTCCTGCGGCATCCGGAAGGCGAGCAGCGCGACCGCCCCGATCGCGATCGGCGCGAGCCCGGCGACGAGGAACACCGCCGGGAAGCCGACCCCCTCGCCGATCGGTCCCGCGAGCGCCATCGAGACCGGCATCAGGGCGAGCGAGACGAAGAAGTCGAGGCTGGAGACCCGGCCGAGCATCTCCGGCGGCACCCGGCGCTGCAGGATGGTGCCCCAGATGACGCCCGCCCCGTCGGTCAGCACGCCGGCCGCGAAGACCACGAGGATCATCAGCCAGAGCTGGTCGATGAGGCCGATCGCCGCGAGCGGGATGCAGCCGACGCACCACAGCAGCGTCATCACCGTCAGGTAGCGTCGCGGCAGCCGCAGCGAGGCGACGGTCAGCGAGCCGACCGCGGCCCCCACTCCGAAGGCCGCGAGCACGAAGGCGAACTCGGTCGAGCCGCCGCCGGTCTGGTCGCGCACCGCGAACGGCAGCAGCACCTCGATCGGCCCCATGATGAGCAGCACGACCGCGCAGGAGTACAGCAGCGTGCCGAGCAGCCAGGGCGTCCTCGCCATGTAGGCGAAGCCGCGGCCGATGTCGCCGAGGATGCCGAACGCGCCGGACGCCGACTGCTCCGCCTCCGTCGCCGACCGCCGCGGCAGGGCGGCCCGGCCGAGCGCGAGCAGCAGGACCAGCGCGAGCGCCTGGCTGCCCGCGACCACCCAGAACGCGACCGCCGGCGAGGCCGCGGCGATCACCAGGCCGCCGACCGCGGGCCCGGCGGCCTGGTAGGCGAACGGACGGAGCATGCCCTCGATCCCGTTCGCGGCGAGCAGCTGCTCCGCGGGGACGATGCGCGGCAGCAGGGCGCTGTACGCCGGGTAGAAGACGCCCTCGACCAGCCCGATCACCACGCCGGCGACGGCGAGGTGCCAGACCTGGAGCAGACCGGTCGCGGCGAGCAGCCCGACCGCGACGGCGACGCAGATCCGCGACGCCTCGACGACGACCAGGATGCGCTGCTGCGGCAGCCGGTCGGCGAGCGCGCCGCCGAGCAGCACCGCGACGACCATGCCGATCGCGTTCCCGGTCATGATGAGCGACAGGTCGCTCGGACTGCCGCCGAGCTGCCAGACCGCGGCGACCAGCGTGACGATCCACACGCCGCCGCCGAACAGCGACAGCGCGAGGGCGCCGGCGAGCAGGCGGTACCGGCCGCCGGCGAAGGGCCGGAGGGCGCGCGGGAGGCGGGGGGTCGTGGTCATGAGAGCCGTCCATCCTATGACCCGCGGCTACAGTGGGGGAATGCGGGCGCTGACGGCGGAGGAGATCCGCGCGTCCTTCGTCAACGTCGAGCCCGACGACGCGGCCCGCATCCCGCTGCCGGGGCTGCACGAGGTGGTGTGGGAGGACCGCGAGTTCCTCGGCTGGCGCGACCCGTCGCTGGCGAGCCGCGGCTACCTCGTGCACGAGGCGGCCGAGGGGCCGGTCGGCATCGTGCTGCGCCGCGCGGACGGCCGCGCGGGGGCCGGCATCCCCGCGATGTGCTCGCTGTGCCGCGCCACCCAGCCGGCGACGCAGGTCGCGCTCTGGTCCGCGCCGCGCGCCGGCCAGGCGGGCCGCGACGGCGCGTCGGTCGGCACCTACATCTGCGACGACCTCGGCTGTCCGCACATCATCCGGATGCTCCCGGCGTCCTCGCCGTGGGCGATCGGCTCCGGCGACCTGCTCGAGTCGCGGTCGACGGGGCTCGTCGACCGGGTGCGGTCGTTCTGCGCGTCGGTGCTCGCGGGCTAGCGCTCAGCCCGCCGCGGGCCTCGTCCCCTTGACGGGCTTCGGCGGCCGCGGCTTCGCCGCGCCGCGGTTGGCGTGCGCCATCAGCCACCACACCGCGATGCCGATCGCCGCGCTGAGCACGAGCGCGAGCACCGGCGGCAGCCAGATCAGGCCGGCCGAGTCGTCGGTCACCAGGGTGGCGAGCCAGAGCACGAGCAGGAACACCGGCAGGTCGACGATCGCGGCGATGAGGAAGGACGTCCAGTTGACCCGTCCGGGCTTGTCGACGCCGCCGCGCCGGAGGATGAGCAGCGAGGCGAGCACGCCGAACGCGACGAAGGCGACGGAGCCGACCAGGAAGACGAGGCCGAGCAGCCAGAACATCGCGCTCGCGCGCTGCAGGATCTCCGTGAAGCGCTGGGCGTCGGCGTCGCCGAGGAGGTTCGCGAGGAGCTCGTTCACCAGCGGCGAGAACGCGCCGCCGAGGATCACGAACGCGATGCCGAACCAGCCGATCGCGAACAGGATGTGCCCGGCGATGCCGGCGAGGATCGCGCTCGCGCGCTGACCCCCGGTGATCCGCGGCGTCTTCGGCCTCGACCCCGCGGGCCGCGGGGCCGGAGGGGCGGCAGCCGGGCCGGTGGCGGCAGCCGCGCCGGGGGCGGCGGTCGTCGGCGCGGCGGGCTGATCGGGTGTCGACATGCCACCATTCCAGCGGCCGGGGCCCCGGCGCACAAGCGCGACACCCGGGTCCGCGTCCGGGCTCGGGCTCAGAGCAGGTCGATCCGGGCATCGACGAGGTCGCCCTCCTCGATGCCCTCCGCGACGAGCACCGCGCGGCGCATCGGCAGCACGTACGCGCCGGCCCTGCTGTCGGGGAAGATGCTGGTCTCCCAGGCCGAGCCGCCGACCCGGACGCGGACCCGGACCCCGCCGAAGCCGCGCGGCGGCCGCGGGATCGCCGCGATCTCCTCGCTCGCGTCCGTCGGCACCGTCAGGAAGAACCAGGCCTCCCTCCTCGCCGCCCAGCGCCAGAGCGGGGCGGCGAAGCCGTAGGACTCCCCCGCCACCTACGCCGACCCGGCCCGCTCCAGCACGAGCTCGCGGACGCGGGCGGCGTCGGCCTTGCCCTGCATCGCCTTCATGACCGCGCCGATGACGGCGCCGGCCGCCTGCACCTTGCCGTCGCGGATCTTCTCGAGCACGTCCGGCTGCGCCGCGAGCGCCTCGTCGATCGCCGCGACGAGCGCGCCGTCGTCGGAGACCACGGCGAGCCCGCGGCGCTCGACCACCTCGGCCGGGCTGCCCTCCCCCGCGACGACCCCGTCCAGCGCCTCGCGCGCGAGGCGGTCGGTGAGCGCGCCGGACTCGACGAGGCCGACCAGCTCGGCGACCGCCGCCGGGTCGATCAGCTCGGCCGGCTCGCGGTCGGAGGCGTTCGCGATCCGGCTGATCTCGCCGGTCCACCACTTGCGCGCCTGCGCCGGCGCGGCGCCCGCGGCGACGGTGCGCTCGACCTCGACCAGCAGGCCGGCGTTGACGACGTCGCGGAACTCGAGGTCCGTGAAGCCCCAGGTCTCCCTGAGCCGCCGCCGGCGCGCGGCCGGCGGCTCGGGCAGCGCGGCGCGGAGCCGCTCGACGAGCACGGCGGAGGGCTGCACCGGCAGCAGGTCCGGCTCCGGGAAGTAGCGGTAGTCGTCGGCGTCGGACTTCGGGCGCCCCGGGGAGGTCGTCCCGGTGTCCTCGTGCCAGTGCCGGGTCTCCTGGACGATCGCGCCGCCGGCGTCGAGGATCGCGGCCTGGCGCTGGATCTCGTAGCGGATCGCGCGCTCGACGCTGCGCATGGAGTTGACGTTCTTCGTCTCGGTGCGCGTGCCGAGCACGCCGGAGCCCTTCGGCGAGAGCGAGACGTTCGCGTCGCAGCGCAGGTTGCCGCGCTCCATGCGGCCCTCGGACACGCCGAGCGCGAGCGCGATGTCGCGGATGGTGCTCACGTACGCCCGTCCCACCGCGGGCGCGTCGGCGCCGGTGCCGAGGATCACCCTGGTGACGATCTCGACGAGCGGGACGCCCGCGCGGTTGTAGTCGACCAGGCTGTACTCGGCGCCCTGGATGCGGCCGGTGGCGCCGCCGACGTGCGTGAGCTTGCCGGCGTCCTCCTCCATGTGCGCGCGCTCGATGCCGATCGCGACGGTGCGACCGTCCTCCAGCTCGATCTCGATCGAGCCGTCGAACGCGATCGGCTCGTCGTACTGGGAGATCTGGTAGTTCTTCGCGAGATCGGGGTAGAAGTAGTTCTTCCTGGCGAACCGGCTCGAGGGCGCGATCGAGCAGCCGAGCGCGAGGCCGAGCGAGATGGCGTGCTCGATCGCCTGCTCGTTGACGACCGGGAGGCTGCCCGGCAGGCCGAGGCACACCGGGGTCACCAGCGTGTTCGGCTCGGCGCCGTGGAACTCGGAGCTCGCGGGGTTCGGGGCGTCCGAGAACATCTTGGTCCGCGTCGAGAGCTCGACGTGGACCTCGAAGCCGAGCGCGATGTCGAACCGCTGACAAGCCTCGTCGAAGTCCATGAGATCCGCGCGCGCCATGGACTCAAGCTTAGAAGCTGCCGCGGACGCACCGGGCGGCCCCGTCCCCCACAGCCGCGCCGCTCGAGCTCCCGCTCCACAGCGCTCGCGCACCGGCGGACCGCGATGTCGGAGCGCCCTCCTAGCCTCGCCCCATGGACGCCTACCCTGTTCCCTTCGCGATCGACCGCTCGCGCGCGCCGCGCCTCCGGATCGTCAACACGAGCGGGGAGGCGCTGCGCTGGATCCGCGTCGAGATGCGCGGGCCCGGACTCGCGATGGCCCCGCTCACGCCGCGCCTGAGACCCGGCGCCGCGCTCGACGTGCTGATGCGCGGCGACGACCTGGGGCGTCGCAGCCGGGTCTGCGTCCGCTGGCTGCGGCCGAACGGGGAGGAGTACCTGTGGGGCGTGGCGCTGTGATCCGCCGGCGGGCTCAGCGCGGCGCGGCGCACATCGGGGTGCCGCCGGGCAGTCGGTGCCGGTACCGGGCGACGAGGCGGTATCCGAGCGCGGCGACCGATCGGACGCCCGGCAGCGCCATCGCCCGGCCGACCGCACGCCAGGCCGGTCGCCGGGATCGGGCCAGGAGGCGCGCGACCGCCGGCGCTCCGCCGAGCCGCTCGCCGCCGCCAACGACCCAGACCCGCGACTCCGCCTCGGCACGGGTGATCCCGAGCGCGTCGAGATCGGCCCACTGGTACGGGACCGGCTCGAACTCGCTGCGCCGGGCCAGCCAGCGCATCGCCGAGGTGCAGAAGCCGCAGTCGCCGTCGAAGACCAGGATCGGGAGGTCAGCCGACATGTCTGAGCGCCTCCCGGCGGCTGAGCGCGCTGAGCGGGCGGCTGTCGACGAACGCCAGCACCCAGTCCGGGCGGATCCTCGCGACCTCGCGCAGCGCCCAGCCGATCGCCTTCCGGATGAAGAAGGCGGGGTCGCCGGCGTTGCGGTCGACGACCTCGGCGAGCAGGTCCAGGTCGACCCGCTCCCGGCGGCCGAGCTGGGACAGGATCGCGAGCCGGCGCAGCCACATGCCGGCGTCCTCGACCGGCTCGTCGCGACGATCGTCGGACCAGGCGAGCACGGTCGCGTGCGTCGCCGCCGGCTGGGCGTCGTGGAGCTCGGCGACGCGGTGCGCGAGGTCGTCGACGATGTCCCACCACCGTCCCTCGATCGCGAACCGCTCGATGAGCGGCACCGCCTCGGGGCGCCCGCGCAGCGACGGGGCCGCGAGCACGCCGAGCGCGGCGTAGCGCTCCTCGCGGCGCTCGGCGCCGTCCCAGAGCTCGGCGGCGAGCGCGAGCGCGCCGATGGCGTCGAGCCCTGCGAGCGCGGGACGCACCATGCGGCGCACCTCGGGCACCGGCACGCCCCAGAACGGCATCGCCGACTTCATGTACGCCTGCTGGCCCTCGGCGCGCACCGGGTCCGCGGCCGAGCGCAGCAGCTCGCGGATCGCGGCCGCCGTCCGCGGGCCGCTCCCGTCGGCCGGCGAGGCGCGCCGAGCGGGGCGGGCGGTCGCGGCCATCGGGACCTCAGGCGAGTGCCGGGGCCCGGTCGAGGATCGCGCCGTGACGCTCGCCGAGCAGACGCTCGAGGGTCGCCCCGATCCGGTACAGCCTGGCGTCCTCGCGCGCGGGGGCCATGAGCTGGAAGCCGGTCGGCAGCCCGTCCTCCGGAGCGAGCCCCATCGGCAGCGCCATGCCGGGCACGCCGGCGAGGTTCGCCGGGATCGTCGTGACGTCGTTGAGGTACATCGCGAGCGGGTCGTCGACCTTCTCGCCGATCCGGAACGCCGTGGTCGGCGCCGCCGGCGAGACGAGCACGTCGGCCTGCGCGAACGCCGCGGCGAAGTCCCGCTGGATCAGCGTGCGCACCTGCTGCGCCGAGCCGTAGTAGGCGTCGTAGTAGCCGGCGGACAGCGCGTAGGTGCCGAGGATGACCCGGCGCTTGACCTCCGGGCCGAAGCCGAGCTCGCGCGTCGCCGCCATCACCTGCTCGACGGTGCCGCCGCCGGGCGGGGTCACCCGCAGGCCGAATCGCACGGAGTCGAACTTCGCGAGATTGGACGACGCCTCGGCCGGGAGGATGACGTAGTAGGCCGCGACCGCGTACTCGAAGTGCGGCGCGGAGACCTCCACGATCTCGGCCCCGGCCGCCACGAGCAGCTCCAGGGCCTCGTGGAAGCGCTGCGTCACGCCCGCCTGGAAGCCCGCGCTGTCGAGCTCGCGGACGACGCCGATGCGGACGCCGCGCAGCGAGTCGGCGCCGGCGCCCTCGCGGGCGGCGTCGGCGAACGACGGCCAGGCGTCGGGCAGCGAGGTGGAGTCCTTCGGGTCGTGGCCGCCGATGACGTCGTGCAGCAGCGCCGCGTCGAGGACGGTGCGGGCGACCGGACCGACCTGGTCGAGGGAGGACGCGAGCGCGATCGCGCCGTAGCGCGAGACGCCGCCGTAGGTCGGCTTGACCCCGACGGTGCCGGTGACGGCGCCGGGCTGCCGGATCGAGCCGCCGGTGTCCGAGCCGAGCGCGAGCGGCGCCTCGAGCGCGGCGACCGCCGCCGCGGACCCGCCCCCGGAGCCGCCCGGGATCCGGTCCAGGTCCCACGGGTTCCGGGTCGGTCCGTAGGCGGAGTGCTCGGTGGAGGAGCCCATCGCGAACTCGTCCATGTTCGTCTTCCCGAGCGGGACGAGGCCGGCGGCGCGCATCCGGGCGACCGGCGTCGCGTCGTACGGCGGCACCCAGCCCTCGAGGATCCGCGACCCGGCGGTGGAGGGCATGTCGTGCGTGCACAGCACGTCCTTGATCGCGACCGGCACGCCCGCGAGCGGGCCGAGGGCGGCGCCGTCGCCGCGCGCCGCGTCGACCGCGGCCGCCGCCGCGAGGGCGGCGTCGGAGACGTGCAGGAAGGCGTGCACCGCGCCGTCGACGGCGGCGATCCGGTCGAGGTGCGCGCGGACGACCTCGACCGAGGACACCTCCCGCTCAGCGAGCAGGTCCGAGAGCTCGGCGGCGGGCAGGCGGGTGAGCTCGGTCATCGCGGCGCCGCTCACTGCTCCTCGCCGAGGATCGCGGCGACGACGAAGCGCGAGCCGTCCGACTCGGGCGCGCCGGAGAGCGCCTCCTCGGTCGTCAGCGTCGGGCCCGGGACGTCGGGCCGGGTGACGTTCGCCATCGGGATCGGATGGCTCGTCGCCGGCACCTCGGGGGTCGCGACCTCGGAGACCTTCGCGACGCTGTCGGCGATCGCGCCGAGCTGCCGGGTGAGCGTCGCGACCTCCTCGTCGGTCAGCGCGATGCGGGCGAGCTCCGCGAGGTGCTCGACGGTCTCAGGGGTGATCTCGGACACCCGTCGATCCTAGCCAGGCCGGCTCCGCGCGCCGTGCGGCGCCCGTTCTCGGCGAATGCTCGCGCAGCGCCGGCGGCATGCCGCCGGCGTCTAGTGCGCCGCGGCCTCGCCGCGCCTCCAGTAGCCCTTGACCACGGCGCGCTCGAGGTCGACGCCGCGCGCCTGCAGGATCGCCCGGGCGGGCTGCACGACGGACTGCTCGGCCGCGACGAAGGCGAAGCCGTCGCCGGTCCGGACCGGCGCGGCGCGCAGCCGGTCGAGGAGCTGGTCCAGGGATCGCACCCAGACGACGGAGAGCTCGCCGGGCGACGCGACGGGCTGCTCGTCCTCGGCATCCTCCGCGAGCAGCACGACGTCGGCCGGCGTCCCCGGCGCGACCGCCGCGAGGAAGCGGCGGATCGCCGGCAGCGCGGTGCGGTCCCCCGCGAGCAGCCACCACCCCGGCTCGCCCTCGAGGACGAGCGAGCCGCGCGGCCCGCCGATCATCGCGACCGAGCCGGGCGCGGCCTGCTCGGCCCAGGTCGAGGCGGGCCCGTCGCCGTGGATCACGAAGTCGAGCACGAGCGACGCCTCGTCCCAGGCGACCGGGGTGTACTCGCGGGACGGGTGCTCGCGCATCGCCGCGAACGCCTCGGGCGGCGCGCCCGCGGGCGGCGCCTCGAAGCCGTCCGGGACGAAGAACACCCGGAGGTGGTCGTCGGCGCCGCGCGAGTCGAAGCCGCGGAAGTCGCCGGACAGGCGGACGCGTCGATAGCTCGGCGAGAGGTCCTCGACGAGGTCGACGACTCCGCGGCGGGGGCGGTTCTCCAGCGGGGATCTGCTGAGTCGGAACGATGTCATCTCGGCCTCACGCTAACAGCCGCGGCGGCGATCGCGCCCGGAGCCTCAGTCGAGGACGTCCAGGCCGCGCTCGAGGAACGCCGCGAACCGCTCGGCCGGCACGACGGGGACGCCGAGCTCGATCGCCCTCGTCTCCTTCGATCCGGCGCCCGGGCCGACGACGACGGCGCTCGTCCGCTTGGACACCGAGCCGCTCGGCTTGCCGCCGGCGGCGATGACCGCCTCCTCCGCCCCCTCGCGGGTGTAGCCCTCGATGCTGCCGGTGACGACGACCGTGAGCCCGGCGAGCGGGCCGCTCGGCGCGTCCTCGGCGACGCCGGGGCCGGGGTGGCCTGGGATCGCCCACGGCACGCCGGCGGCCGCCCAGCGCTCGACGATCTCGACGTGCCAGTCGACGGCGAACCATTCGAGGATCGCCTCGGCGATGATCGGCCCGACGCCGTCCACCGCGGCGAGCTCGTCCGCCGAGGCCGCCCGGATCGCGCCGAGCGATCCGAAGAAGCCCGCGAGCGCCCGGGCGGCGACGGGACCGACGTGCCGTATGTTCAGCGCGACGAGGAACCGCCACAGGTCCTTGGCCTTCGCCTTCTCCAGCTCGGCGAGCAGCTCGAGCGCCGCCGAGGAGAGGATCTCGGACTCCGTGCCGTCGAAGGGGCCGTCCGGGTCGAACGGCGGGTCGGGCCGGCTCCTCGACGGCGGCTTCCCCGGCGCCGGGGCCTTCCGGACCCGGCGGAAGGGCGTCTCGGTCGAGTCGGCCTTCGGCACGCCGGTCTCGCCGTCGCGGACGACGACCTCGACGGGGAACAGCGCCTCCGCGGTGAGCCCGAAGAGCCCCGCCTCCGTGACGAGCGGCGGCGGCGACGGCACGAGCGGCTGCGCCAGCGCGGCCGCGCTCACCTCGCCGAGCCCCTCGATGTCGAGCCCGCCGCGGGAGCCGATGTGCTCGATCCGACCGCGGACCTGGGCCGGGCAGGCGCGGGCGTTCGGGCAGCGCAGGTCGACGTCGCCCTCCTTCGACGGCGCGAGCGCCGCGCCGCAGTCGGGGCACCGGGTGGGCATCACGAACTCGCGCTCGGAGCCGTCCCGCAGCTCGGCGACCGGCCCGAGGATCTCCGGGATGACGTCGCCGGCCTTGCGCAGCACGACCATGTCGCCGATCAGCACTCCCTTGGCGCGCACGACGTCCTGGTTGTGCAGCGTCGCGCGCCGCACGACGGAGCCGGCGACCCGGATCGGCTCGAGCACCGCGTACGGCGTCGCCCGGCCGGTCCGGCCGATCCCGATCTCGATGCCGCGCAGCCGGGTCTGGACCTGCTCCGGCGGGTACTTGTAGGCGATGGCCCAGCGCGGCGCCCGGGACGTGGCGCCGAGCGTCTCGTGCAGCGCGAGGTCGTCGACCTTGACGACGACCCCGTCGATCTCGTGCTCGACGGAGTGGCGGTGCTCGCCGTAGTGCTCGATGAACCCGCTCGCGCCGGCGATGGAGGGCTCCACCCGGAAGCTCGGCGAGGTCGGCAGCCCCCAGGAGGCGAGCAGCCCGTACATCTCCGACTGCGTCCGCACCGGCGGGTCCGCCCAGGCGGCGAGGCCGTGCACGAGCATCCGCAGCCGCTCCAGCCGGCGGCGCATGAGGTCGATCTCCTTCGCCGACTTGCCCTCGGACTTCTGCCGGAGGGAGCCGGACGCCGCGTTCCTCGGGTTCGCGAAGACGCGCTCCCCCGCCTCCGTCTGCTCGGCGTTCAGCTGGTTGAACGCCGCGACCGGGAAGTAGATCTCGCCGCGCACCTCGACCAGCGGCGGGTGGTCGGAGCCGCTCAGGCGTCGCGGGATGCCGGGGATGCGCAGCACGTTCTCCGTGACGTCCTCGCCGGTCGTGCCGTCGCCGCGGGTGGCGGCGGTCGCCAGCTCGCCGTGCTCGTACCGGAGGTTGATGGCCAGGCCGTCGATCTTCAGCTCGCACAGCCAGGCGACCGGCACGCCGGCGTCGCGCTCGACCTTCGCGGCCCACTCCTCGAACTCCTCGATCGAGAACACGTTGTCGAGCGAGTACATCCGCTCCGCGTGCACGACCGGGGCGAACAGCGTGGAGTCCACCCCGCCGCCGACCGTCTGGGTCGGCGAGTCCTGCCCGGCCAGCTGGGGCCAGGCCGCCTCGATCGCCTCGAGCCGGCGGACCATCGCGTCGTACTCGGCGTCGTCGACGAGCGTCGTGTCGCGCTCGTAGTAGGCCTCGCGGAGCTCCAGGATGCGCTCGGTGAGCGCCTCGGCCTCGGCGCGCGCGGCATCGAACTCCGCGGGGACGCGTTCAGCCGGGGCCACGGTCCCAGCCTAGGAGCGGCCGGCGACGACGTCAGGCCCCGGTCGCCGCCGCCTCGATCCCGCTGCGCACCACCCGCCACGGTCGCACCCGGACGTCGAACAGGCCGCCGGCCACGCTGCCGTCCGCCTCGGCGAGCCGTCGCGCCTCCTCGAGCCGATCCGGCCCGCGCAGCCGGAGCACCGTCTGACCCTCCCCGTCGGCGTCGCCGAACGGTCCGGCCGCGACCAGGAGGCCGAGCGACGCCGTGCGCTCGATGAAGGCGACGTGCTCACGGAACCTCGGGTCGGCGTAGACGGAGCCGGTCGTCCCGTCGCGCGGGGTGTGGACGAGGACGACCCAGGTGTCGCCGGCTCGGTCGGCCGAGGCGCGCCTGGCGTAGGCCGCGAGCACCCCCGGCCAGCCCCTTCCGTACTCCTCGCGGGCGGCGTCGGGGGCCTCGAGCGCCTCCCAGCCCTCCTGCACCAGCGTCACCAGGGTGCGCTCCCCCTGCGGCTCGAAGGTCACGGTGACCCGGCTCGCCGACTCCGCGGCGGACCCCGGATGCCAGGTGAACGCCAGCGTCCGCGGCGGCGCCCAGGCCGTGACGCTGCCCCACACCGCCTCCTCGCCGGCGGCGGAGAGCTCGACGATCCGCCCGCCGGCGAAGGCGACCGTGCCGTCGTGGTGCACCCCGAGCCGGGCGAGCGGCCACCAGGCGCCGATCTCCTCCGTGAAGACCGCGAACGCGACGTCGGGGCCCGCCTCGACGAGCACCTCTCGGCGGATCGGCGGGATGCCGTTCACCGCTCCGGCCCCGTCTGCTCCGCCGCGACGCGGCGCCGGACCGCCTCGCCGTAGGCGTCGAGTGCCTGGTCCCAGGTCCCGACGAGCCAGCGCTGCGCGGCGACGAGGCCGGCGGGCGCGAGCGCGTAGAGGTTCCTGGTGCCGCGAGGGGTGCGCTCGACGAGCCCCGCCTCGCCGAGCACCCGCAGGTGCTTGCTCACCGCGGGCCGGCCGACCGGGACGCGCTCGGCGATCTCGACGACGGCACGCGGGCCGTCGCGGAGCACCTCGAGGATCCGCCGCCGGACGGGCTCGCCGAGGGCGTCGAAGACGCGTTCCGCAGATTGGTTGCTCATGAGTAACGGTTACTCTAGGGCAACCGATGCGCGAGCGGAAGGGGTGCGGACGCCTCAGCCCCCCACGGCGGCGAGCGCCCGGTCGACCGTCACCTGGCCGAGCACCCGGGTGCCGGCGTAGAGCACCGCCGACTGCCCGGGGGCGACGCCGTCGATCGGCTCCTCGAGGTCGATGACCACGGCGTCGGCGCCGACCGACACCCGGCACGGCACCGGCTCGGCGTGCGCGCGCACCTGCACCTCGGTCGCCGTCTCCAGCGGGCCGAGGGCCGAGCTCCGCGCGCCGCTGATCCGGGACACCGCGAGCGCCTCCCGCGGCCCGACCACCACCTCCCCGGACGACGGCCGGACCTCGAGCACGAAGCGCGGGCGGCCGTCGGGCGCCGGCGCCGCGAGGCGCAGGCCTCGCCGCTGGCCCACCGTGAACGCGAGCGCGCCGTCGTGCGAGCCGACCACCGCGCCGTCGGCGTCGACGATCGCACCCGGGCGCAGGTCGATCCGCGAGCCGAGATACCCCCGGGTGTCGCCGTCCGGGATGAAGCAGATGTCGTAGGAGTCCGGCTTCGCCGCCGTCACCAGGCCCCTGGCGGCGGCCTCGGCGCGCACCTCCTCCTTCGACGCCGCGGCGCCGAGGGGGAACATCGCGTGCGCGAGCTGCTGCGGCGTCAGGACGCCGAGCACGTAGGACTGGTCCTTCGGCCCCGCGGCGGCGCGGTGCAGCTCGAGCCCGTCCGGCCCGGGAACGACGTCGGCGTAGTGGCCGGTCGCGAGCGCGTCGAAGCCGAGCGCGAGCGCCCGGTCCAGCAGCGCCGCGAACTTGATCTCCTCGTTGCAGCGCAGGCACGGGTTCGGCGTGCGGCCGGCCGCGTACTCGTCGACGAAGTCCCGCACCACCGTCTCGGCGAAGCGCTCGGAGAAGTCCCAGACGTAGAACGGGATGCCGAGCCGGTCGGCCACCCGCCGCGCGTCCATCGCGTCCTCGACGGTGCAGCAGCCGCGCGAGCCCTCGCGCAGCACCGCCCGGTGCCGGGACAGCGCCAGGTGCACCCCGACCACCTCGTGCCCCGCCTCGACGGCGCGCGCCGCCGCGACGGAGGAGTCGACCCCTCCGCTCATCGCGACCAGCACCCGCATCCCGCCATTCTCCCGCCCCCGGCCCCGGTCGCGCCCGTGCCGTGTTCGGGAACGGGACAGACCCGCGTCGCATCCGGCCGCGGAAGGGCCTCTCCGCGCCTGGAGGATGCGAGAGGCCGGGGCGGAGCGAGGATCAGTCGGTGGCTCGGGCGGCGTGCCGGTCGAGGAACTCGTAGAGCTCGCGGTCGTCGACGCCGGGGAAAGTGCCCTGCGGCAGCGGGTTGAGGATCTGGGCGTGCAGCCGGGCGCTGCTCCAGGCGCGGCCCTCCCAGCGGCTCGCGAGCGCGCCGGGCGGCCGCTTGCAGCAGCTCTCGTCCGGGCAGGTCGAGCCGCGCCGGTTGTCCGTGTCGCGGCCGCGGAACCACCTGGAGTGCTCGAAGGGCACCCCGATGGTGATGGAGAACTCGTCGGAGGCCGTCGTCCCGGTCTGCGCCGACTCGAAGAAGGTGCCCTCCGGGGTGTCCGTGTACTGGTAGAACTCGGTCGTCCGGTTGACCCGGGCGAAGGCGGTGCGCGCGGCCCAGCTCCGGCAGACGAACTGGCCCTCGGTGGAGCCGGTGACGTCGACCGGGAGCCGCAGCCCGTCGTTCTCGTAGGCCTTCTGCACGGCGCCGTCGCCGCTGACGCGCAGGAAGTGCAGGGCGAGGCCGAGGTGGACCGTCGCGAGGTTGGTGAGCCGGAGCGCGGCGGCCTCGTGCGTCACGCCGAACGCGTCCCGGAAGTCCTCGACGGCGATGTTCCGATCCGACTTCGCGCCCTCGAGGAACGCGACCGCCTGGCGGCCGGGCATGAGCACCGCGGCCGCGAAGTAGTTGATCTCCAGCCGCTGCTGCAGGAAGTCGGCGTAGGTCGCGGGCGCCTCGTGGTCGAGCACGCGGTGCGCGATCGCCTGCAGCGCGAGCGCCCGCAGCCCGTGGCCGCCCGGGATCGAGGCGGGCGGCAGGTAGATCCGGCCGCTCTCGTAGTCGGTGACCGAGCGGGCGTTGTGCGGCAGGTCGCCGACGTGCACGATCTCGAAGCCGAGCGCCTGCGCCATCCGGGCGACGGTGCGGTGCGTGAGCGCGCCGGCGACGTGGCCGGACTCGTCGACGAGCCGCTGCGCGAGGGCCTCGATCTCCGGGATGTGGTTGTCCCTCGCCCGCATCCGCAGCCGCAGGTCGGTGTTCGCCCGCCGCGCCTCCTCGGGCGTCGCGACGGCCTGGCGGGCGCGCCGGGCGACCTCGCGGTGCAGGCCGACGAGGGCGCGCAGCACCTCGTCGCTCATGGTCCTGGACGCGCGCACCGACGGCAGGCCGAGCTGGGCGTAGAGGGCGCCGCGCTGGGCCCGGTCGAGCTCGATCTCCAGCGCGGCCCGCTCGCTCGGCGGCGCCTCCTCGAGCAGCTGCTGGACGGGGACGCCGAAGGCGTCGGCGAGCGCGGCGACCAGGCTGAGCCGGGGCTCGCGGCGGCCGTTCTCGATCAGGGAGAGCTGGCTGGCGGCCGCGCCGACGCGCTCGCCCGCCTCGTCGAGGGTGAGCCCGGCGGCCGCCCGGAAGTGCCGGATCCGCTGGCCGAGGGTGGCGAGGTCGCGCATGGACTTCACCATATCGAAAGAATCAGGAATCTTTACGACGATTCTCGGGTTCAAACCCCGAATGAGGCGCGCATACTGGAACGACACCACTATTTTCCGGGAGATGCACCGATGAGTCTGCTCGAGTCCCACCCCCCGACCGCGCCGAACGGCTACCGCTTCCGCACCGAGCCGCCCGCGGGGACGCCCGCCTCGATCGTGGCGTGGGTCGACTCGGTCGCGGCGAAGGCGAGGCCGGAGTCGGTCGTGTGGGTCGAGGGCTCGAAGGAGGAGTTCGACGCGCTCGTCGACCTCATGGTCGCCAGGGGCACCATGATCCGGCTGAACCCCGAGAAGCGCCCCAACTCGTACCTGGTGCGCAGCAACCCGTCCGACGTCGCCCGCGTCGAGTCGCGCACCTTCATCTGCTCGGAGCGTGAGGAGGACGCCGGCCCGACGAACAACTGGGTCGCGCCGGCCGAGATGCGCGCGACGCTCGACGGCCTGTTCGACGGCGTCATGAGCGGACGCACGATGTACGTGATCCCCTTCTCGATGGGCCCGATCGGCTCGCCGCTGTCCCGCTACGGCATCCAGGTCACCGACTCGCCCTATGTCGTCGCCTCGATGCGCATCATGACCAGGATGGGCGACCAGGCGCTCTCGAAGATCACCGACGACACGCCCTGGGTCAAGGCCGCGCACTCGGTCGGCTACCCGCTCGCGCCCGGCCAGGAGGACATCCCCTGGCCGTCGAACGAGCTGAAGTACATCACGCACTTCCCCGAGTCGCGCGAGATCTGGTCCTACGGCTCCGCGTACGGCGGGAACGCGCTGCTGGCGAAGAAGTCCTTCGCGCTGCGCATCGCCTCGGTGCTCGCCCACGACGAGGGCTGGCTCGCCGAGCACATGCTGCTCATCAAGGCGACGAGCCCGGAGGGCAAGGTCTTCCACCTGGCGGGCGCGTTCCCGAGCGCCTGCGGCAAGACGAACCTCGCGATGCTGCAGCCGACCATCCCCGGCTGGAAGGTCGAGACCGTCGGCGACGACATCGCCTGGCTCGGCATCGGCGACGACGGCCAGCTCCGCGCGATCAACCCGGAGGCCGGCTTCTTCGGCGTCGCGCCGGGCACCGGCTGGTCGACGAACGCGGTGGCGATGGAGACCATCGCCTCCGACACGATCTTCACGAACGTCGCGCTGACCGACGACGGCGACGTGTGGTGGGAGGGCGCGACCAAGGAGAAGCCGGCGCACCTCATCGACTGGCAGGGCAACGACTGGACGCCGGACTCCGGCCGTCCGGCCGCCCACCCGAACTCCCGCTTCACGGTCTCCGCGGCGAACTGCCCGTCCATCTCGGACGACTGGGAGGACCCGCGGGGCGTCGCGATCGACGCGATCATCTTCGGCGGCCGTCGTGCCACGACCGTGCCGCTAGTGGTGGAGGCACGCGACTGGGCGCACGGGGTCTACCTCGGTGCGACCGTCTCGTCCGAGGCCACGGCGGCCGCCGAGGCCAAGGTGGGCACGCTGCGACGCGACCCGTTCGCGATGGCGCCGTTCTACGGCTACAACGCCGCCGACCACTGGCAGCACTGGCTGGAGATCGGGCAGCGGCTGCGCACCGCGGGCGGCCGGGTGCCGCGGATCTTCCAGGTGAACTGGTTCCGCAAGGACGAGCAGGGCCGCTTCCTCTGGCCCGGCTTCGGCGAGAACTCGCGGGTGCTCGAGTGGATGTTCGAGCGGATCGACGGCCGGGTCGCGGCCCAGGAGACCCCGATCGGGCTGGTCCCGGTCGAGGGCGGGCTGAACACCGCGGGCCTCGACGTCTCCGACGCGGACCTCGCCGAGCTGTTCCGCATCGACACCGAGGGCCTGCTGTCGGACGCCGAGGGCGCCGAGGAGTACTTCCGCGAGTTCGGCGGCCGGGTGCCGAGCGAGCTGACGACCGAGATCGCCGCGCTCCGGGAGCGGCTGTCGGCGTAGCCCGCCCAGCCCGATGCCGGAGGCGTTGCCTAGACTCGTGACGTGCGCCCCCACGGCATGATCCGAGCCCTCGCGGCCGCGGCGGTCGTCGGCGCCCTCGCGCTCGGCGGGGCCGGCGCCGCCTCGGCCGCGGAGCCGGTCGCCATCCCGTCCGGCGGCGTCGTGGACCAGGCCGGGGTGCTCGACGCCGCCGCGGTCGAGCGCGCGATCGACGACCTCGAGTCCCGCGCGGGCGTCCACCTGCTCGTCGCCTTCGTCGACGACTTCGGCGGTCAGGAGCCGCAGGCCTGGACCGAGGCGACGAGCCGGCTGAGCGGCGCGAGCGGGCCGAAGGACCTCGTCCTCGCCGTCGGGGTCGACGTCGGCGCCTACTGGGTGACCGTCGCCGACGCCTTCCCGCTGACGGACGACCGGCTGATCCAGATCGAGGACCAGTCGCTGGTGCCGGGCCTGAGCGCCGGCCGGTTCACGGACGCGGTCGTCGCCTACGCCGCGGCCCTCGGCGACGCCGTCGCGAGCCCCGGCTCCGGCGGGGGCGGGGGCTGGGCCTGGATCGTCTGGCTCGTGGTCGGGGCGGCCGTCGTCGCCCTCATCGTCTGGCTCGTCGTCCGGGCGAGGCGGAAGCGGCGAGCCGGCCTGACCGGGACGCCGCAGGAGAGCCAGAAGTCGCTCGAGCAGCGCGCCGGCGGGATGCTCGTCCGGCTCGACGACGCGGTCAAGAGCGGCGAGGAGGAGCTCGGCTTCGCCCAGGCGCAGTTCGGCGAGGCCGCGGCGGTCGAGTTCCAGCAGGCGATCGAGCAGGCGAAGACGAGCCTGCGCGAGGCCTTCTCGATCCAGCAGCGCCTCGACGACGCCGAGCCGGAGCCGCCGCAGGAGGCCAGGGAGATGGTGCTGCGCATCATCTCGCTCTGCGAGGAGGCCGGCGCGGCGATCGAGGCGCAGTCCGGCGCCTTCGACGACCTGCGCGCGCTCGAGCAGCGCCTGCCCTCGGCGGTGCCGTCGCTGGAGACCGGACTCGCCGCGGCCCGCGAGCGCGTCGGGCCCGCGACGACCGCGCTCCAGGCGCTGGCCGCCAGGTACTCGGCCGCGGCGATCGCCCCGGTCGCCGGGAACGTCGAGCAGGCGAACGGGCTGATCGCCTTCGCCGAGGAGCACCGCGGCGCGGCGCAGCGCGCCATCGCGGCCGGCACCACGGGCGAGGCCGCCCTCGCCGTGCGGGACGCCGACGCGGCGCTCGTCCAGGTGGGCGCCCTGCTGACGGCGATCGACGACGCCGGACGGACCCTGGCCGACGCCTCGGCGCAGCTCGACGCGGCGACCGCCGACCTTCGGCAGGACGTCGCCGCCGCCGCGGGCCTCGGCGCCGAGGGCGCGGCCGAGCTGGCCGGTGCCGTCGCCGGCGCGCAGGCGGCGCTCGAGGCCGTCGACCCCCGCTCGCCGGCCGAGTCGATCGGCCGCATCCAGGAGGCGAACACCGCGATCGACCAGGCCCTCGGCGCCGCACGGGAGGCCAGGGAGCGGGTGAGCCGGGCCACCGCGCAGTACCCGAACGTCATCGCCGCCGCCCGCACCCAGATCTCCAACGCGATGCAGTTCATCGCCACCCGCCGCGGCGGCGTCGGCGCGGCCGCGCGCACCCGCATCAGCGAGGCGGACAGCCTGCTCGGCCAGGCGACCGCGATCGGGCAGACCGATCCGGTGCAGGCGGTCGCGCTCGCGCAGCGCGCGCAGCAGCTCGGCGCGGAGGCGTACCGGCTCGCGCAGCAGGACGTCGACGACTTCCAGTCGGGCTGGCCGGGCGGCGGCGCCTCCGGCGGCGGGGGCGGCGGCATCGACTTCGGCAGCGTCCTCGGCGGGATCCTCGGCGGGATGATCGGCAGCGGCATGCGCAACGGCGGCCGCGGCGGCTGGTCGTCCGGCGGCGGCGTGTTCGGCGGCGGCCGCGGCGGCGGCTGGTCCGGCGGAGGCGGCAGCCGAGGCAGCGGCGGCGGCTTCTCCTCTGGCGGCGGCCGCGGCCACGGCGGTAGATTCTGACCGCCTCCAGCACCCCTCAACGAATCGAACCCGGAAGGCGGACCCCCATGGCCAAGCAGTCGATCTTCGGACGCATCGCGCAGCTCCTCAAGGCGAACATCAACGCGCTCATCGACTCCGCGGAGGATCCGCAGGTCATGCTCGACCAGCTGGTCCGCGACTACGACGACAACATCGCCGAGGCCGAGTCGGCGGTGGCGACGACCATCGGGAACCTCCGCCTCCTCGAGCAGGACTACCAGGAGGACGTCGAGGCGGCCGCGGACTGGGGCCGCAAGGCGCTCGCGGCGAGCCAGAAGGCCGACCAGCTGCGCGCCTCCGGCGACGCGACCGGCGCGGACAAGTTCGACGGCCTCGCGAAGATCGCGCTCGGCAAGCAGATCGGCGCGGAGAACGAGGCGAAGACCGCGAAGCCGACGATCGACGCGCAGAACGAGGTCGTGTCCAAGCTCAAGGACGGCCTGAACGGGCTCAAGGCCAAGCGCGAGGAGCTCGTCGCCAAGCGCAACGAGCTCGTCGCCCGGGCGAAGGTCGCCGAGGCGCAGTCGCAGGTGCTCGACGCCATCAAGTCGGTCGACATCATGGACCCGACGAGCGACCTCGGCCGCTTCGAGGAGAAGATCCGCCGCGAGGAGGCGCGCGTGATGGGCCAGCAGGAGCTCGCCGCGTCCTCGCTCGACGCGCAGTTCGAGTCGCTCGAGGACGCCGGCAAGGAGATCGAGGTCGAGGCCCGGCTCACCGCGCTCAAGCAGGGCGGGCAGGCGGCGATCACCGCTGACTGAGCGCCGGTCGCGCCGCGGGCCGGGCGAGCCGAGGGCGAGACCGAGGGCCCGCCGACTCCGCCGCATCCTGCTGACCGCGGCCCTCGACCCCGTGCTCAGCCGTCCCGGCTACTGGCTGGCGACCGGCGCGGCGCTCGGCTGGGCGCTCGCGCTCGGCCGCGGCCGGCTGCGTCGCGAGGACGGGCTGATCGTCGCCGACCGTCTGCCGCGCTGGGCCTTCGGCCGCGGGGGCACGACGATCGGCGGGGTCTTCCTCACCTCCCGCGACGTCGGGCCCGAGGTGCTGGCGCACGAGGCGGTGCACCGCGAGCAGTGGCGCCGCTTCGGGCTCGCCTTCGTCCCGCTCTACCTGGCGGCCGGGCGCGACCCGCTGACCAATCGGTTCGAGATCGAGGCGGGCCTGGTCAGGGGCGGGTATCTGCCCGCCGCGCCCGCGAGGGACGCAACGACAGCTGGAGGAACACCGTCCCGAGCCAGCGGTCGAACTTGAACCCGACCCGCCCCATCCGCCCGATCTCCTTGAACCCCTGCCGCTCGTGCAGCGCGATCGAGGCCTCCGCGCCCTGATCGGCGATGACCGCGACGATCTCCCGGAAGCCGGCCTCGCGGGCGCGGCCGATCAGCTCGCGCAGCAGCGCGCTCCCGATCCCGCGGCCGGTCGCGGCCGGCCCGAGGTAGATGGCGTCCTCGACGGTGTAGCGGTAGGCCGAGCGGTCGCGATAGGACGACACCGCCGCGTAGCCGAGCACCTCGCCGTCGTCGGTCGGGCCGCTGACCGCGACCAGCCAGGGCCAGCCGTGCTCCTGCGCCTTGTGGAACTTCGCCCGCATCCGCGCGTGGCTGAGCGGGGCCTCGTCGAAGGTCACCGTCGAGTTCTCCACGTAGTGGTTGTAGATCGCCCGGCAGTGCGGCATATCGCCGGCGACCGCGTCGCGGATCGTGAACCCCGCGGGCGCGGGCGGGTCGGGTCGGCGGCGCTGCGCGGCGCGCAGCGCCCGCTTCGGGTCGTACTCCTGGTCCGGCAGCACCACGGAGGTCAGCCTACGGGCACCGGCGTCCGGAGGCCGCGCCGGGACGGGCCTCAGGGCTCGAGCCGCCAGTCGACCGGCCGGCCGCCCTGGCGCTCGAGCGACTCGTTCGCCCGGGAGAACGGCCGGCTGCCGAAGAACCCCGACGAGGCCGACAGCGGCGACGGGTGGGCGGAGCGGATCGACGGCACCTCGCCGAGCATCGGCACCAGCGTGCCGGCGTCGCGGCCCCACAGGATCGCGACCAGCGGGCCGCCGCGCGCCGCGAGCGCCCGGATCGCCTGCTCGGTCACCGCCTCCCAGCCCTTGCCGCGATGCGAGCCGGAGGCGCCGGCGCGGACGGTGAGCACCCTGTTCAGCAGCATGACGCCGTGCTCCGCCCAGGCCGTCAGGTCGCCGTGCGCGACCGGCGGGATGCCCAGGTCGTCCTGGAGCTCGCGGTAGATGTTCTGCAGGCTGCGCGGGATCGGGCGCACCGACCGGTCGACGGCGAACGACAGCCCGATCGGGTGCCCCGGCGTCGGGTAGGGATCCTGCCCGACGATGAGCACCCGGACCGAGTCGAACGGATAGGTGAAGGCGCGCAGGATGTTCGGCCCGGCCGGCAGCGTCTGCCGACCCGCCGCGTGCTCGGCGCGCAGGAAGTCGCCCATCGCCGCGATGCCCGGCTCGACCGGGGCGAGCGCCGCCGCCCAGCCCGGATCGACCAGCTCGGACAGGGGCTTCGCCACATGCCGAGCCTACGCGGCCCGGCGAGGCGCGGCCCGATCCGCCGCCGATGCGTCGGCGGCGGCGCGCGCGCCGCTGGCCGCTCCCCGCTACTCCCCCGTGCCCCCGCCGACCAGCGGCTCGGCCGACCAGGGGAAGGTGATCCACCGCTCGGTCGCCGCCCAGCTGTAGTCGGGCTGGATGATCGTCGTCGGCTTCGTGTAGAGCACGGCGGAGCGCACCTGGGCGGCCCGCTCGGAGAGCAGGTCGACGGCGAGCCGCAGCGTCCTGCCGGAGTCGGCGACGTCGTCGACCAGCAGCACCCGGGCGCCGGCGAGCGCCTCGGGGTCGAGCAGCGGCTGGAGCACCTCGGGCCGCGGCAGGGTCTGCCCGACGCCGGTGTAGAACTCGATGTTCAGCGCGTCGCAGGCCTTGACGCCGAGCGCGTAGGCGAGGCCGCCGGCGAGCAGCATGCCGCCCCGCGCGATCGCGACGACGAGGTCCGGGCGGTAGCCGCTGCCGTGCACGACCAGGGCGAGATCCCGGATCGACTCGCCGAAGCGCGGCCAGGTGAGGATCTCGCGCTCGGCGTCGGTCATGCCGATACGCTACCGACCATGGCCCCCCGGCAGGCTCAGCGCGGAGCCCTCCCGACCGCACCGCTGCGCAGCGACTTCGCGCGGACCACGATCCGGATCGTCGGCTGGCTGTTCTGCCTGGAGCTGGTCAGCGGCATCCTGCAGGGCTACTACGTGCCGCTGATCCCCCGACTGGTCGAGCACCTCGGCATCACCGACGCCGAGTTCAACTGGTTCGAGGCCGGCCAGCTGCTGGTGAGCGCGCTCTCGGTGCCGCTGCTCGCGAAGCTCGGCGACATGTTCGGGCACAAGCGGATGCTGCTGGTGGCGACCGTCCTGACCGCGGCGTTCACCTGGTGGCTCGCCTTCGCGAACGACTTCACGACCTTCCTGATCGCCTGGTCGCTGACCGGCTTCTACGCCGTGTGGCTGCCGCTGGAGATCGCGCTCATCTTCGACCGCGGCCGGGCGACCGGGATCGGCGCCGCGACGACGCGCCGGGCGGCCGGCACGCTCGTGCTCGCGCTCCAGCTCGGCGCGATCGCCGGCGCACTGCTCGGCCGCCGGGTGCTCGGTTGGACCGGCGACGACGTGGCGCTGACGATGATCGTGCCGGCGATCGCGGTGACGCTGGTGTTTTTCGCGATCCTGTTCGGCGTCCCGGAGTCGACGCCGCTCCGCGGGCGCAGCCTCGACCTGACCGGCTTCGTGCTGCTCGGGCTGGCGCTCGTCGGGATCACGGCCGGGCTCCGGCTGATGTCGGTGAACGGACCCGACGCCTGGTGGACCTGGCTCGTCGTCGCGGCCGGCCTGCTGCTGCTCCTGCCGTTCGGCTGGTGGGAGCTGCGGCAGCGGGACCCGGCGATCGACCTGCGCGTGCTGCGGGCGCGCAGCATGTGGCCGGTGCAGCTGACCGCCGGCCTGGTCGGGGTCTCGCTGCTCGGCGCGCAGGCACCGCTGGCGACGTTCGCGGCGACCGACCCGGAGGAGGTCGTCGACGGACGCCCCCTCGGCTACGGGCTCGGCCTCGACGACACCTCGCTCGTGATCGGCGGGTACATCCTCTCGCTGGCGGTCGGCGCGCTGCTGTTCGCGATCCTCTCCCGGCGGATCGCGCCGCGGGCGGTGCTCATCGTCGCGACGTTCCTGGTCGCCGTCGGCTACCTCGCCCTCGTCCCGCTGCACGGCTCGCTCGGCCAGTTCCTGCCGCCGCTCGTCGTCGCGGGGCTCGGCTGCGGCGCCCTGGTGGCGGCGCTGCCCGCGACCGCGGCGGCGGCCGCCCCGCCGGGGCAGACCGGCATCGCCGCGGCCCTGACGAACACCACCAAGACCATCGGCGGCTCGTTCGCCTCGACGGTGTTCGGCATCGTGCTGGCGACCGGCATCGCCTCGGCGGCGACCACGGCGGCGAGCCTGTCCGGCTACATCACGGTGTGGGTGGTCTGCGGCGCGAGCGCCCTGCTCGCGGCGGTGCTGCTGTTCCTCGTGCCGCGGGACGCCTTCGGGGAGCCGCTGCGGGACTGAGCGGCGACGCCGGAGCTCGGACGCGAGGCCGCGTCCGATCCCGGGCTTGACACGCGCCGGGTGATATGGTTCATTAGTCAAGTAATGAACCACTGAGGCAGGCGCCGCCTCGGGTTCGCGCAAGAAGGGGCACGCCGTGGACGACGCGCGTCCGATCTACAGCCAGGTGGCCGAGCAGATCGAGAACGACATCATCTCCGGCGCGCTGCCCGAGGACAGTCAGGTCCCGTCGACGAACGAGTTCGCCGCCTTCCTCCGGATCAACCCGGCCACGGCCGGGAAGGGCGTCAACCTCCTCGTCGACGACGGGATCCTCTACAAGAAACGAGGCATCGGCATGTTCGTCAGCCACGGCGCCCGCGCGCGGCTCGTCGCCGCGCGCCGCGAGCGCTTCCGCAGCCAGTACGTCGCCCCGCTGCTCGCGGAGGCCGCGAAGCTCGGCATCACCGCCGAGACGGTCGCGTCCATGATCCGGAGCCCGGAGGGACGACCGTGAGCGCCGTCGCCGAGGTCAGCGGCCTGACCAAGCGCTTCGGCTCGGTCACCGCGGTGGAGGACGTGAGCTTCCGCCTCGAGGAGCACCGGGTGCACGGCCTGCTCGGCCGCAACGGCGCGGGCAAGACGACGCTGATGTCGCTGCTGACCGGGCAGGACTTCGCGACCGCGGGGCGCATCGAGGTGTTCGGCGCTTCGCCCGTCGAGCACGCGGGCGTGCTGCAGCGGCTCTGCTTCATCCGGGAGAGCCAGCGCTACCCCGACGACTTCCAGCCGAGGCACGTCCTGCGCGCGGCGCCGTGGTTCTTCCCGAACTGGGACGCCGACTTCGCGCAGCGGCTCGTCGACGACTTCCGCCTGCCGCTGCGCCGGAAGATCAAGAAGCTCTCGCGCGGCCAGCTCTCCGCCGTCGGGGTCATCGTCGGGCTCGCCTCGCGCGCGCCGCTGACGTTCTTCGACGAGCCCTACCTCGGGCTCGACGCGGCGGCGAGGCAGCTCTTCTACGACCGGCTGCTCGCCGACATCGCCGAGCGGCCGCGGACGGTCGTGCTCTCCACGCACCTGATCGACGAGGTGAGCGACCTGCTCGAGCGGGTGCTCGTCATCGACCAGGGCCGGCTCCTCGTCGACGCCGACACCGACGAGCTCCGCGGCTCGGCGACGACCGTCGTCGGCCCGCGCACCGCGGTCGAGGCCTTCGTCGCCGGACGCGAGGTGCTGCACCGCGACGGCATCGGTGGCCTCGCCTCGGTGACCGTCGGACGCCTCTCCGAGGCCGAGCGCGCCGAGGCGACCGGCGCCGGCCTCGAGCTCACGCCCGTGTCGCTGCAGCAGCTCGTCGTCCGATTGACGGGCGCCACCGGATCGGAGGTCGATCACCGATGAGCACCGCCACCACCGCCGTCCCGGCGGACACGCGCGCCGGCGGGCCGAGCCGCATCCTCGCGGTCTTCCGGTTCCACTTCGTCAACCCGACGATCGTCGCCTGGATGCCGCTCGGGATCACCGGCATCATCTTCGCGATGAACTGGGCGATCTGGTTCATCGTCCACACCGCCACGACCGAGGGCGGCGAGGAGATGTCGAACGGCACCTCCTGGAGCGGCGCGAGCATGTTCATCTTCGTCTGGCTGCTCGTGCTCGCCGTCCAGGCGATGAACCGCACCTTCCACCTCGCGCTCGGCCTCGGGGCCACCCGCCGGGACTACTACCTCGGCACCGTCGCGGCCCTGCTGGTGGCCTGCGCGGGCTGGGCGATCGTGTTCGGCGTGCTCGGCCTCGTCGAGGACGCCACGGGCGGCTGGGGCCTGAACGGCCACATGTTCGCCTCCGTCTACTTCGGGGACGACGGGCCGTTCGCGCGCACCTGGTACGTGTTCCTGCTCATGCTGTTCTTCGCCTCGCTCGGCCTCGTCGCCGGCGCGCTCTGGGTGCGCTGGCGCACCTGGGGGATCCTCGGCTTCGGCGTCGTGCTCGGCTTCCTGCTGATCGGCGGCCTGGCTTGGATCGCGCTGACGAACGCCTGGGCGCAGGTCGGCGCGTTCTTCGCCGGGCTCGGCTTCGCCGGGGCCTATCCGCTGCTGCTGATCCCGGTCGTCGTCGCCGGGCTGCTCGGCTTCCTCGCGCTGCGCCGGGCCACCGCGCGCAGCTGAGGGACGCCGAACGGAGCTCGAGCGCGTCGCGGCGGCTCAGTCCTCGCGGACCTGCAGCGGACCGCGGTGGATCTTGTACTGCGTCGACTGGGCGACCGGCTTGACGACGATCAGGTCGAGGTCGACGTGCGGCGGCAGCTCGCAGGCGTGCACGATCTCGGCGGCGATGTCGTCCGCGGTCAGCTCGTGCACTCCGTCGTAGACCGCGGCGGCCCGGGCCGCGTCGCCCTCGAAGCGCACCAGCGAGAACTCGGTCTGCACCATGCCCGGCGCGACCTCGATGACGCGGATCGGCTCTCCCGAGAGCTCGAGGCGCAGCACCCCGCCGACCGCGCGGGCGGCGAACTTCGCCGCGTTGTACCCGCCGCCCTGCTCGTAGGGCGTGTAGGCGGCGACCGAGGTGATGTTGACGATGCTCGCGGCGTCCTCGACGCGCAGGCCGGCCGACGGCGCGATCGAGCGGCGCAGGATCGGCAGCATGGCGGAGATCACCAGCTTGAGGCTGATGACGTTGACCTCGTACATCCGGCGCCAGTCCTCGACCGAGGACTCCTCGACGGAGGCGAGGCCGAAGGCGCCGCCGGCGTTGTTGACGAGCACGTGCGCCCCGCCGAGCGCCTCGACCCGGGCCGCGATGCGGGCGACGTCCTGCTCCGAGGTGACGTCGGCGGTGAGCACCTCGGCGCCGGTCTCGGCCGCGAGCGCCTGCAGCCGGTCGGTCCGGCGCGCGACGCCGAGCACGTCCCAGCCGTTCGCCCGGAACCGCCGGACCGCCGCCTCGCCGATGCCGCTGGAGGCCCCGGTGATCACCGCTCGCTTCGCCATGCCCTCACGCTATCGCGCCCCGCAGCGGACGGCCGACCGGCGGGCCCGCGGCATCAGTCGTGGGGCTCCGGCAGCCGCCTGGGGAGCGTGAACACCAGCGCGAAGGCCGCGATCGCCAGCACCGCGCTCGCCGCGATCGCGACCGGGACGCCGATCGCGGGGCCGGCGACGGCGCTCACGCCGAAGAACACAGCGGCCGCGACCGCGATCCCGATCGCCCCGCCGAGGCGCTGCACTGTCGAGACGACGCCGGACGCCGCCCCCGCCTCGATCGGGTCGACGGTCGAGACGATGAACTGCGTGTTCGGCGCGATGAAGTAGCCGGTGCCGAAGCCGATGACGACGGTCGGGACGAGCACCGTCACCCAGTCCGTCCGCTCGGGCGGCACCAGCAGCACGACCGCGGCGAGCGCGACCAGGCCGGCGGCGACGGCGCCGGCGCCGATGACGAGGACGCCCCGGCCGAGCCGGTGCGTGCCGCGCTCGCTGAGGAAGGCCCCGGCGACGCTCGCGAGCGAGTTCGGCACCATCATCAGGCCGGTCTCCAGCGCGGAGTAGCCGAGCGAGGACTGCCAGTAGATGGACAGCACGAAGAAGATCGTCGTGAACGCGGCGAAGAAGGCGGTGCCGTTGATGACGCCGCCGGTGAAGGCGCGGTGGGCGAACAGCCGCGGCGGCACCAGCGGCGCGCGGCCCGCCCGCTCGACCCGCCGCTCCCAGGCGAAGAAGCCGACGAGCACCAGCACCCCGACGCCGAGCAGGCTCCAGGTCCAGGCCGGCCAGCCGCCGCCGCTCTGCACGAGCGGGAGCGTGAAGACGACCAGCCCGATCGAGACCAGCGCGGTGCCGAACGGGTCGAGTCCGGAGCGCTGCTCGCCGGGCACCCGCGCGCGCGGGAGGAACCGCAGGCCCGCGATCAGGACGACGAGGCCGATCGGCAGGTTGAGGAAGAAGATCCACCGCCAGCCGTCCTCCATCCCGAGCGCCTCGATCAGCAGGCCGCCGACGAGCGGTCCGAGGGCGGTCGTCAGGCCGATCACGGAGCCCATCAGGCCGAATGCCCTGCCCCGCGCCCGCCCCGTGTAGAGCACCTGGATGAAGGAGGTGACCGTCGGGTAGTAGATGCCGCCGCCGAGGCCCTGCACGACGCGGGCGACGACGAGCTCCTCGGCCGACTGGGCGAGGCCGCACCACAGGCTCGCGAGCGTGAAGACGACGAGGCCGACGAGGAAGACCGGCTTGTGCCCGATCCGGTCGCCGAGCCGGCCGGCCGGGATGAGCGAGAGGCCGCTGGCGAGCGTGTAGCCGGCGACCACCCAGGACAGCTGCGCGGCATCGGCGCCGAGCGAGCGCTCGAAGGACGGCAGCGCGACGTTCACCACCGTCGTGTCGAGCATCACCATGCAGATGCCGACGATGACGATCGAGAGGGCCAGACCGCGGCGCCCTCCCCCGTCCGTCACCACGGCATGCTACCGGTCCGCCTCATCCCTCCGCCGCGGCGCCCCCGGGTGCGCCGACCCGCCGCGGCAGCGTCCAGACCAGGCAGAACGCGGCGACCGCGGCGATCGCCGAGGCCAGCAGCGCCCAGTGCGCGCTGGTCGTGAACGCCTCGGCGAGCGCCGCCTGCACCGCGTCCGGCCCCTTCGGCCCGGCCTGCGCGACCGGGCCGGTGTCGAGCGTGCCGAAGAAGATCGCCCCGACGATCGCGATGCCCGCCGCGCTGCCGACCCGCTGCACGGTGTTGACCACGCCCTGGGCGGCCCCGGCCTCCTGGCGGTCGACCGTCGCGACGATGAACTGGAGGTTCGGGGCGATGAAGCAGCCGCTCCCGAAGCCGGCGACGAAGAGGGGCGCGAGGAGGATCCAGTTCGTCATGACCGCGGGGTCGACGAGCAGCACCACGAGCCAGAGCGCGATGTAGCCGCTCGCGACGCACGCGGTGCCGAGCACCAGCACGCCGCGGCCGAGGCGGCGCGAGAGCCGCTCGCTGAGCGCGGCGCCGATGATCGAGGCGATCGAGAACGGGATGACCGTCAGGCCCGACTCCAGGGCGCTGTGCCCGAGCCCGGCCTGCCAGTAGAGGGCGATCACGAAGAAGATGCTCGTGAACGCCGCGAAGTAGACGAAGCCGAGCACGACGCCCCCGGTGAAGGACGGATGCCGGAACAGTCGCGGCGGGACGATCTGCGTGCGATCGCGCCGGGCGCGGCGCACCTCCCACCAGCCGAAGAGGACGAGCAGCACCAGGCCGACGGCGATCGAGACCCAGGTCCACAGCGGCCAGCCGGCCTCCTCGCCCTGGATGAGCGGGACCAGGATGGCGACCAGGCCGACGGCGAGGACGGCGAGCCCGAGCCCGTCGAAGCCCCGCTCGCCGCGGCCCTCCGCGCCCCTCGGCAGCAGCACGATGGAGCCGATCAGGGCCAGGATGCCGATCGGCAGGTTGACGAAGAAGATCCAGCGCCAGCCGTGCTCCTCGCCGAAGGCCTCGATGATGACGCCGCCGACCAGCGGGCCGAGCGCGGTGAACACGCCGATCGAGGCTCCGAGCACCGCGAACGCCTTCCCGCGGGCGCGGCCGGCGAACAGCAGCTGGATGAACGCCCCGATCGCCGGGAAGAACAGGCCGCCGCCGAGCCCCTGCACGACGCGGGCGATCACCAGCTGCGTCCCGTCGGCGGCGAGCCCGCACCACAGGCTGGCGAGCGTGAAGATGACGATGCCGGCGAGGAACACCGGCTTGTGGCCGAAGCGGTCGCCGAGGCGACCGGCCGGGATGAGCGTGAGCCCGCTCGCCAGCGCGTAGCCGGAGACGATCCAGGACAGCGTCGACTCGTCGGCGCCGATGGAGGCGCGCAGCGTCGGCAGCGCGACGTTCACGATCGTGACGTCGAGCATCATCATGGCGGCGCCGAGCACCAGCGCGACGAGCGCGAGGCGGCTGCGCACCGGGGAGATCGTCTCAGGCATGGAGCGGTGGTCCTTTCCGGCCGACTCGGCGCACAACGGCCGCGCGAGCCGATCGACATCGATGCGCAGCACTCGGAATGCTACGCACTATTGCGCGCGCCGTTGCCGGTGCTCGCGCCGCCGCCTACGCTCGCAGCGTTCGTCCTCCCC
This sequence comes from Micrococcales bacterium 73-13, assembly GCA_001898855.1. Taxonomy (GTDB): domain Bacteria; phylum Actinomycetota; class Actinomycetes; order Actinomycetales; family Microbacteriaceae; genus 73-13. The sequence continues at coordinate 50,707 of MKVN01000008.1, read as the reverse complement.
CCACGAAAGCAGGCAAGACATGTCCGACCTCCGGTTCGAGACCAGGCAGGTGCACGCGGGTGCGGCCCCTGACCCGGCGACGCACTCGCGCGCCACGCCGATCTACAAGACGACCTCCTACGTCTTCGACTCGACCGAGCACGCGGCGAAGCTGTTCGCGCTCGCCGAGTTCGGGAACATCTACACCCGCCTGATGAACCCGACGACGGACGTGCTCGAGCAGCGCATCGCCTCGCTCGAGGGCGGGACCGCCGCGCTCGCCGTCGCCTCCGGCGCCTCGGCGATCACCTACGCGCTGCTGAACATCGCCGGCGCCGGCGATCACATCGTCTCGTCGAGCTCGATCTACGGCGGCACGTACAACCTGTTCAAGTACACCCTCCCGAAGCTCGGCGTCGAGGTCACCTTCGTCGAGGACCAGGACGACGCGGCCGAGTGGGAGGCCGCGATCCGGCCGAACACCAAGGCGCTCTTCGCGGAGACCATCGGGAACCCGAAGATCAACATCCTCGACATCGAGAAGGTCGCCGGCATCGCGCACGCGCACGACGTCCCGCTCATCGTCGACAACACGATCGCGACCCCGTACCTGATCCGGCCGTTCGAGCACGGCGCGGACGTCGTCGTGCACTCGGCGACCAAGTTCCTCGGCGGCCACGGCACGGTCATCGCCGGCCTCATCGTCGACGGCGGCCGGTTCCCCTGGTCGAAGCACGTCGACAAGTTCCCCGGCCTCACCGAGCCGGACCCCTCGTACCACGGCGCCAGCTACACCGGCGTGCTCGGCGACGCGATCGCCTACGTGATCAAGATCCGGGTCCAGCTGCTGCGCGACACCGGCGCGGCGCTCTCGCCCGACTCGTCGTTCACCGTCATCCAGGGCATCGAGACGCTCTCGCTGCGCATCGAGCGGCACGTCCGCAACGCGCAGGAGATCGCCGAGTGGCTCGAGGCGCACGAGGACGTCGCGAGCGTCAACTACTCCGGCCTGCCGTCGAGCCCGTGGTACGCCGCGGCGAACAGGTACGCGCCGCTCGGCGTCGGCGCGGTGCTGTCGTTCGAGCTCAAGGGCGGCGTCGACGCGGGCAAGGCGCTCGTCGAGAACGTCTCGCTGTTCAGCCACCTCGCGAACATCGGCGACGTGCGCTCGCTCATCATCCACCCGGCCTCCACGACCCACTCCCAGCTGACCCCCGAGCAGCAGCTCACGACCGGGGTCACCCCCGGCCTGGTGCGCCTCTCGGTCGGCATCGAGAACGTCGAGGACCTCAAGGCCGATCTGCAGCAGGGCTTCGAGGCCGCGCGGCGCGCGGTCGGCGCCGCCGCCTCGGCGTAGCCGACACCGCCGCGGACCGGCCGGCCGGTCGACATCAGCCGTATCGAGAGCCCAGGGTCGAGTAGCCTGCCAGGGCAGGCGCATCGGGACCCGCTCTCGATACGGCTGATCTCGATCCGCGCGCTGCGCCGCTCGACCCGCCTACTCGACCCACGGTTGCGACATGGACTGGCAGACCCCGGAGGACTCGTTCCCCTCGGCGTTCATCACGGACGCGAACGTCCGCGAGCTCGCCGGGAAGCCGCCCGCCACCGGCGGCTGGCGGGAGGGCGACCCGCCCGGGCACCGGACGTTCGCGAGTCTCGGCCCGTTCGCCTTCGAGCGGGGCGGCTCGCTGCCGGCCCTCCGGGTCGCCTACGAGACGTTCGGCGAGCTGGACGCGCGGCGATCGAACGCCGTGCTGGTCTGCCACGCGCTGACCGGCGACTCGCACGCGGCGGGGGCGCCGGGACCGGGCCACCCCACCGGCGGCTGGTGGGCCGACATCGTCGGGCCGGGGCTCGCGCTCGACACCGACCGGTGGTTCGTGGTGGTGCCGAACATGCTCGGCGGCTGCCAGGGCACCACCGGGCCGGTGAGCCTCGCCCCCGACGGGCGCGAGTGGGGGGCGCGGTTCCCGTACACGACGATTCGCGACCAGGTCGCCGCACAGGCCGCGCTCGCCGACGCGCTGGGGATCGAGCGCTGGGCGCTCGTGGTCGGCGGCTCGATGGGCGGCATGCAGGCGCTCGAGTGGGGCGTCGGCCGCCCCGAGCGGGTCGAGCGCCTCGCGGTGCTCGCCGCCCCGGCGATCACGACCGCCGATCAGATCGCGCGCGGGGCCCTCCAGATCGAGGCGATCCACACCGACCCGGCGTTCGCCGACGGCGACTACTACGAGGCCGCCGACGGCGACGGACCCCACCGCGGCCTCGCGCTCGCGCGCCGCCTCGCCCTCCTCGACTACCGCTCGCCGCACGAGCTCAACCAGCGATTCGACCGCAGCTGGCAGTCGACCCGCTCGCCGCTCGGCGAGGGCGGCCGCTACGCCGTCGAGTCCTACCTCGACTTCCAGGGCAACAAGTTCCCGCGCCGCTTCGACGCGAACAGCTACATCACCCTGGCGACCGCGATGAACTCGCACGACGTCGGACGGGACCGCGGCGGCGTCGAGGCCGCGCTGGAGCGCGTCGCCATGCCGACCCTCGTGCTCGCGATCGACTCCGACCGGCTGTTCCCGGTCGCCGACCAGGAGCGCGTCGCGGCGGGGGTCCCGGGGAACATCGACGACAGCCGCCCGCACCTGATCTCCAGCGAGTACGGGCACGACGCGTTCCTCATCGAGTCCGAGATCGTCGGCGCGCAGCTGCGCCGGCTGCTCGAGGTCCGAGCCGAGAGCTGAGGTGCCGGGGGCCGCTCCGCGGCCCCCGGCTCGGGTCCCCCTCGGGTGCAACGCCCCTCGGCTATGGAGGCTAGTTCCGCCCGCGCGCGGGCCGGTCGTCCCAATTCGGGGGGTAGAGCCCGGTCCGCGGCGGCCGCGCGGATGGCGCGGATGGGAAGATGAACCGGCGATGGATCAGATCCAGGGGAAGCGCGTGCGTCTGCTGCGGCAGACGGCGCGGCTGTGGGCGGCGGGAGGGCTCCTCGCGACGGTCGCCGTCCTGAGCACCCCGCCGATCGGCGGCTCGCTCGTCTACTGGCTGCTGCTGCCGCTGTTCGCGGTCGGCGCGCTGTGCATCGTGAACCTGCACGCGCGCGGCATGCCGGGCTGGATCGCCGGCTTCGTCGCCTCGACGATCGCGATCGCGCTGGTGCTCGTCCTCGCGGCCCCGGGCGCGACCGAGGTCGGGGGGTTCGCGGTGCTCGCCCTGTTCGGCGGCGCCGTGCCGGGCGCGCTCATCGCGCTGCTGCCCGAGCGCCTCGGGGCGCTCTGGTTCTGGATCGGGGTGCTCCTGGTCACCGCGGCGGGCGCGTTCGCCGACGGCCCCGCGGTCCGTGTGCTCGGGATCGCCCTGCTGCTGCTCGGCGGCCTGGTCGCCTTCGCGATCGGCCTGGTGCTCGCCTCGAGCATCCCGCCGGCGGTCCGCCAGATCGCCGAGGTCGGACGCGCCCATCGCGCCGAGCGGCGCGCCAGCGAGCTCGAGGCGCAGCGCCGGCAGAGCGCCCGGCTGCTGCACGACACCGTGCTCGCGACGCTCACGCTGCTCGCGCACTCCGGCCGAGGCACCTCCGAGGAGGCGCTCCGCGAGCAGGCGCGCAACGACGCCCACCTGCTGCGGCTGCTGCGCCTCGGCGAGCCGCTGTTCACGCTGCCGGAGGCCGCCTACCGCCCGGAGCCGGTCGAGGAGACCTCGATCGGCACGACGCTCGACTCCGTCAAGCAGCGCTTCGACCAGCTCGGCCTCGACGTCGCGTGGCACGGCGCGGGACGGCTGCTGCTGCCGCCCGGCGTGCTCGACGCGTTCCTGTTCGCGATCAGCGAGTGCCTGGAGAACGTCCGCCGGCACAGCGGGGTCCGGCTCGCGCACGTGACGATCACCGAGGACGAGCACACCGTGCGGGCGATGATCACCGACGCCGGGAAGGGCTTCCAGCTCGACGAGGTGGAGCACGAGCGGCTCGGCCTCAAGGAGTCCGTCATCGCGCGCCTGAGCGAGGTCGGCGGCAGCGCCCGGCTGTTCTCCTCCCCCGGCGCCGGGACGACCGTGCTGCTGGAGGCGCCGCGATGAGCGCCCCGACGCTCGCCGAGCGCGCGAGCCGGCGGTACGCCGGGCTCGGCACCCGGCTGATCTGGATCGGCGGCATCCTGCTGCTCGCGATGGCGATGACCATCGACCTCGCGACCACGATCGACCTGCTCGGCCGCATCGCCGACCCGGTGCCGATCCTGACCGCCTGGATCGTGCTCGTGATCGCCGACGCCGCGATCCTGATCGTGACCCACATCCTCGGCGCGCACCTGCCGAACTGGATGTTCTGGCTGTGGGTCGCGGCCCTCGCGATCGTCCTCGGCCTCGACCTGGCCGCCACCCGGCACGTCGAGAACCCCGGCGCGGCGCTCTCGGTCGGCGTCTCCGCGGCGTTCTCGCTCATGCTCGCCGTCGTCACCCGGCCGAGCTTCCAGATCATCCCGGTCGCCGCCGCGCTCACCGCCGTCACGGGCGCGGTCTGGGTCCTCACCCCCGCGTACGCGGCGCCGAACGCCGCCGACGCGGTCTTCACGCTCTGCCGGATGCTGCTGCCGGTGGTGGTCGCCGCCCTGGTGTGCGACGAGTTCCGCCGGCTGATGCGCCGGGAGATGGAGGAGGCGCTCTCGCAGGCCTCGGTCGCCGCGCCGCGGCTGACGCTCGGGGTCGAGGCCTCCGAGCAGCTCGCCCGCCTCGACCTCGCCGCGGAGAGCCTGCTCGGCGCCGTCGCCGACGGCCGGATGCCCCTGCCGCTGTCGGCGGAGGTCGCCAAGCGCGCCGGCGTGCTGGCCACCGAGCTGCGGCTGCACCTGCTCGCCAGCCGGAGCAAGACCTGGCTGGCGCTGGCGATCGAGGAGTCGACCCTGCTCAGCCAGGAGATCCAGATCGACGATCCCTCCTCCTCCGCGGGGCTGCTCGGCACCCGGCAGCGCGCCGCGCTGCTCTCCGCGCTCTGGCTGCTGCACGACGGCCGGGTGGCGTCCGGCCGCAGCGGCCAGACCCCGATCGCCCTGACGGTCGGCGAGCCGGTCGCGACGCTGCACTCCGAGACGCTGGCCGCCGTGAACGTCCGGATCGTGGTGCCCGGCTCCACCCGGACCCGCATCGAGCCGGGCGTCTGGCAGCACATCGCCCAGGTCGGGCGCTACCGCGAGGCGCTCGACGGATCCGGCATCCGCATCGACATCAGCTGCCTCGTCCCGGCGACGGTCGGCGCCGGTCGTGGTAGAACAGACGCGGAAGGGGCCGGATGACCATCAAGCTCGCGATCGTCGACGATCACCGCATGCTGCTCGGCGCGCTCACCGAATGGCTGCGCAACGCGGCGAGCGACATCGAGATCGTCGCGGCCGTGCCGACCTGGTCGGAGCTGGTCTCCCACCCGTCGTTCCCGATGGACATCGTGCTGCTCGACGTCGACCTGAAGGACAACATCCCGGTCAGCGTGAAGATCTCGCTGCTGAAGTCCGCGGGCGTGACGCCGGTGCTGATGAGCACCTACTCGGAGCCCTCGATCATCCGCGAGGCGCTCGCGGCCGGTGCGCTCGGGTACCTGGTGAAGACCGAGGACGCCGAGATGATCATCGAGGCGCTGCGCGCCGCGGCGCAGGGCGAGGTGTTCATCTCGGCCGAGCTCGACCTCGCCGTCAACGGCGGCCCGGACGCCTCCTCGCCGCGGCTGTCCGCGCAGGAGCGCCGCGTGATGGCGCTCTACGCCACCGGCGAGCCGGTCAAGACGGTGGCCTACCAGCTGCAGATCTCGGAGGAGACCGCGAAGAGCTACCTCAAGCGGATCCGCGAGAAGTACCGGGCGTACGGCATCGACGTCGGCACCAAGGTGGCGCTGCGGATGCAGGCGATCCAGGACGGCATCCTGGTCGGCCCGGACATCGCGCCGACCGACCTCTAGCGCCGGCCGGCGCCGCCGCGTAACGCAGCGTCGCAGTCCGGCGCCCGTCCGCGGGCTTCGGGAGAATGAGCGCATGCCCAAGAACCGTCTCCTCACCCGCGCCGCGGCGGTGCTCGCCGCCGCCGCGACCGCCTTCGGACTCTCCGCCTGCGCCTCCGGCGCCGCGCCCGAGTACGTCACGCCCGGGAAGCTCACGATCGCCACCGGCGAGCCCGCCTACTTCCCGTACGTCATCGACGACGACCCCGCCAGCGGCGAGGGCTTCGAGTCGGCGATCGGCTACGCGGTCGCCGAGCAGCTCGGCTTCGCCGCCGCGGACGTGGTCTGGGTGCGCAGCACCTTCGACGAGGCGATCGCGCCCGGCCCGAAGAGCTACGACCTCAACCTCCAGCAGATCTCCATCACCGACGAGCGCAAGGGCTCGATCGACTTCTCGCCGCCCTACTACTCGGCCGGACAGGCCGTCATCGCCGTCGAGGGCTCGAAGGCGGCGAAGGCGACCTCGATCGCGGACCTCCGCTCGCTCTCGATCGGCGCCGCGACCGGCACCACGAGCCTGAAAGCCATCGAGCAGGTCATCGCGCCGACGACCCCGGCCCAGGTGTTCAACTCGAACGACGACGCGAAGCTCGCGCTCGAGTCCGGCCAGGTCGACGCGCTGGTCGTCGACGTGCCGACCGCGTTCTACATCACCGGCGTCGAGCTCGACGGCGGCGTCATCGTGGGCCAGCTGCCGGACGTCGAGGGCGAGACCGACCAGTGGGGCCTCGCGCTGCCCAAGGGCAGCGCGCTCACCGCGGCCGTCACCAAGGCGATCGAGACGCTCCGCTCGAACGGGACGCTCGCGAGCATCGCCGCGAAGTGGCTCGGCGCCGACCAGGGCGTCCCGCTGCTCAAGTAGGCGTCCCGGGGCGGGTTCGCCGCACCCGCCCCGGACCCGCTTCGCTAGTGTCATCGGAATGACCGCAACGGAGGCCCGGCGCCCGAGCCCGATCGAGGTCGAGCGCCAGGCCTTCCGCCGCCGCCAGACGGCGAGATCGGTGCTCGTCGGCGCGGCGAGCACGATCGTGTTCGCCGCCGCGATCGCCCTGCTCATCCTGTTCTCCCCGGGATGGCCGAAGGTCCAGCAGAGCTTCTTCGACCCGGTCGCCTGGGTCGGCGCCTGGCCGCGGGTGTGGGACGGCTTCCTGCTCAACCTCCAGGTGCTCGGCATCTCGGTGGTCGGCGTCGCGGTCTTCGCGACGATCATCGCGTTCCTGCGCACGCTCCGCGGCGCGGTCTGGTTCCCGGCGCGCTTCCTCGCCGCCGCGTACACCGACCTGTTCCGCGGCCTGCCGCTGATCATCGTGCTCTACCTCGTCGGCTTCGGGATCCCCGGGCTGCTGCAGCAGCGCGTCCCCGTGCTGGTGCTAGGGCCGGTCGCGCTGATCATCACCTACTCCGCCTACGTGGCCGAGGTCATCCGCGCCGGGATCGAGGCCGTCCACCCCTCGCAGCGCATCGCCGGCCGCGCGCTCGGCCTCACGCACGGCCAGACGCTGCGGATGGTCGTGCTGCCCCAGGCGATCCGCAAGGTGACCCCGCCACTCATGAACGACTTCATCTCGATGCAGAAGGACGTCGGGCTGATCTCGGTGCTCGGCGCCGTCGACGCCGTCCGCGCCGCGCAGATCGAGACGGCGACCTGGGGCAACTTCACCCCCTACGTCCTCGCCGGCGTCCTGTTCGTCGTCCTCGCCTGGCCGATGATCCGGCTCACCGACTGGCTGAGCGCCCGGATGCAGCGCCGCGAGCAGGTCGGGGGCGCGGCATGAGCGTGCTCAGCGTGCAGGGCGTCTGGAAGTCCTACGGCGACCGCGCGGTGCTGCGCGGCATCGACCTCGAGGTCGCCGCGCACGAGGTCGTCGCCCTGATCGGAGCGAGCGGGTCGGGCAAGTCGACGCTGCTCAAGACGATCGACCTGCTGGAGCGGGTCGACGACGGGCGGATCCTGCTCGGCGGCGACGACATCACCGACCCGCGGGCCGACCCGGACGGGGTCCGGGCGCGGATCGGCGTCGTCTTCCAGAGCTACAACCTGTTCCCGCACCGGACGATCCTCGACAACGTGACGCTGGGCCTGCGCGCCGTGCACCGCGTCCCGCGCGACGAGGCGACGCGACGGGGCGCCGAGCTCCTCGAACGGGTCGGGCTCGCGGACCACGCGTCCGCCTATCCGGACCGGCTCTCCGGCGGGCAGCAGCAGCGGGCCGCGATCGCCCGGGCCGTCGCCGCCGGGCAGGAGCTGCTGTTGCTCGACGAGGTCACCAGCGCCCTCGACCCGCTCCTGGTCGGCGAGGTGCTCGAGCTCGTCCGCGAGCTCAAGGCCGATGGCACGACGATCGTGATGGCGACGCACGAGATGGCGTTCGCCCGGGACGTCGCCGACCGCGTCGTCTTCCTCGACGCCGGCGAGGTCTGCGAGCAGGGCCCGCCCGCCCAGGTGCTCGGCGCGCCGCGCGAGCCCCGCACCCGCGCCTTCCTCGCCCGCTTCCTGCCCTCCTGACGCCCCGGCGGGCCGGCGTCAGGACGCGAGCGCGACGAGCGGGAGCTCGGCGGGGGCGGTCAGCAGCGGATGGCTCGGGGTGACGCGGACGGTGTAGCCGAACGAGCCGGGCGCGTCGAGCACGACCGTCCCGCGGTACAGCGCGACGCCGTCGGCGACCGACTCGAGCTCGAGCGCCTGCCGCTCCGGGTCGCGGATCCGATCCCCGTCGCCGGCGTGGCCGTGCACGACCTCGACCTCGACGTCGTCCGGCGCGAGCCCGGCGAGCGCGATCCGGGCGCGCACGCCGAGCGTCTCCCCCACGGTCGGCACCGCGTCGACGCCGCCGGACTCGACGTGCAGCACGACGACGCCCGGCCAGGCCGCGGCGACCCGCGCCTTCCACACGGCGAGGTCGCGCGCCGGCTGGGCCCCGTCGGCCGTCACGGCGCGATAGGCGAGCGCGGCAGGGGCGTAGAGCCGCTCCACGTACTCGGTCACCATCCGCTCGGCCGACAGCACGCCGGACAGCCCCGCGAGGCTGTGCCGGATGGTCCGCACCCAGCGCCGCGGCACGCCCGACTCGTCGCGGTCGTAGAACGCCGCCGCGATCTGATGCTCGATGAGGTCGTAGAGGCTCGCCGCCTCCAGCGCGTCGCGCTCGGCCGCGTCCCCCGCGGCGAGGGCCGACGGGATCGCCCAGCCGTTCTCGCCGTCGTAGCACTCGGCCCACCAGCCGTCGAGGATCGAGCAGTTGAGCGAGCCGTTCAGCGCGGCCTTCATCCCCGAGGTGCCGCAGGCCTCGAGCGGGCGCAGCGGGTTGTTGAGCCAGACGTCGGTGCCCGGGTAGAGCTGCCGCGCCATCCCGATGTCGTAGTTCGGCAGGAACGCGATGCGGTGGCGGACCTCCGGGTCGGCGGCGAACTCGATGAGCTCCTGGATGAGCCGCTTCCCGCCGTCGTCGGCCGGGTGCGACTTCCCCGCGACGACGATCTGCACCGGCCGCTGCGGATCGGTGAGGATCGCCTTCAGCCGCGCCCGGTCGGTGAGCATCAGCGTCAGCCGCTTGTAGGTCGGCACCCGGCGGGCGAAGCCGATCGTGAGCACCTCGGGGTCGAGCACGCCGGCGAGCCAGTCCGGGACCGCGGCCTCGCCGTGCTGCTGCGCCCACTGCTCGCGCAGCCGCCCGCGGGCGTCGGCGACGAGCTCGGTGCGCAGCTCCCCGCGCACCCGCCACAGCGCCTCGTCGGTGAGCGCGGGCGACCACCAGTCGACGGAGGAGGTGTCGGCGCTGCCGAAGGCCTCCCGGGCGAGGTCGACGACGCGCACGTCGGTCCAGGTCGCCGCGTGCACGCCGTTCGTGATCGAGGTGATCGGCACCTCCTCGGCGTCGAAGCCGGGCCACAGCGCGCCGAACATCCGACGCGAGACCTCGCCGTGCAGCCGCGAGACGCCGTTCGCGCGCTGGGCGAGCCGCAGGCCCATCACCGCCATGTTGAACGTCGTCGGATCACCGCCCGGATAGTCCTCGGCGCCGAGCGCGAGCGCGTCGTCGACCGCCACGCCCGGCAGCAGCCCCGCCGAGAGGTAGCGCCGCACGAGGCTCGCCTCGAAGCGGTCGATCCCGGCCGGCACCGGCGTGTGCGTCGTGAACACGGTCGCCGCCCGGGTGACCTCGAGCGCCGCCCGGAAGTCGAGCCCCTCGCCGATCCAGTCCGAGATCCGCTCCAGCCCGAGGAAGCCGGCGTGGCCCTCGTTGGTGTGGAACACCTCGGGGAACGCCGTCCCGGAGAGACCGCAGTAGGCCTTCAGCGCCCGCACGCCGCCGATCCCGAGCAGCAGCTCCTGCAGCAGACGGTGCTCCCCCGCCCCGCCGTACAGCCGGTCGGTGACGCCGCGCAGCGACTCGTCGTTCTCCGGCACGTTCGCGTCGAGCAGCAGCAGCCTGGCGCGCCCGACGTCGGCGATCCACACCCGCGCCCGCAGGGTGCGGCCCTCCGGCAGCGCGAGCGCGACCCGGACCGCGCCGCCGTCGGCCTCGCGCAGCAGCGTCAGCGGCATGCCGTCCGGGTCGAGCACCGGGTAGCTCTCCTGCTGCCAGCCGTCCTGCGAGACCGACTGCCGGAAGTATCCGGCGGCGTAGAACAGGCCGACCCCGATGATCGGCAGCCCGAGGTCGCTCGCCGCCTTCAGGTGGTCGCCCGCGAGGATGCCGAGCCCCCCGGAGTACTGCGGCAGCGCCGCGGCGATCCCGAACTCCGGCGAGAAGTAGCCGATCGAGGCCGGCGCGCCCGCCAGGCCCTGGTACCAGCGCGGCTCCGTGAGGTACTCGCGCAGCTCCGCCAGGAGCGCGTCCGCCCGTCCCACGAACGCCTCGTCGGCCGCGAGCTCGCGCAGCCGCTCCGGCGCGACCGCGCCGAGCAGGGCGATCGGGTCGGTGCCGGTGCGCGCCCACAGCAGCGGGTCGATCGACTTGAACAGCCGCCGCGTCGGCGGGTGCCACGACCAGCGCAGGTTCGACGCGAGCGCCTCGAGCGCGCCGAGCTCCGGCGGCAGCACGGCGCGGACGGTGAACCGGCGGATGGCTTTCACCCGCCCGAGCCTACGGCCGTCACGTGACGGCGAAGTTACGGGGAGTACCGTGAAGACGTGATCGGCCGCATCCCCATCCGCTTCGTCGGACCGGTCGAGCCCGAGGGCCGCTGGCCGGCGAAGGCGTGGGTCGGGGAGGTGGTGCCGTTCCGGGCGACGGTCTTCCGCGAGGGTCACGGGCGGCTCGGCGCCGAGCTGCTGCTGACCGCCCCGGACGAGACGTCGACCGCGCACCGGATGCGGCTCGTCGGGGAGGGCACCGACCTGTGGGAGGCGCAGGCGATGCCCGATGCGACGGGCTCCTGGTCGTTCCGGGTCCGCGCCTGGGCCGACGACTGGGCGACCTGGCTGCGCGACGCCGCGATCAAGGTCGCAGCGGGGCAGGACGTCGAGCTGACGCTCGCGATGGGCGCCGAGCTGCTCGAGCGGCGCCGACGGCTGAAGCTCTTCCGCGACGCGGCGGCGGTGCTGCGCGACGCCGCCCTGGACCCCGCGGACCGGATCGCCGCCGCACGGGCGCCGCGGCTCGCCCAGGCGATCGAGCGGGACCCGATCCGCTCGCTGACCACCGAGTCCGAGTCGCACGAGCTCGTCGTCGAGCGGGAGCGGGCCGGCGTCGGCCAGTGGTACGAGCTCTTCCCCCGCTCCGAGGGCGCGCGACGGAGGAAGGACGGCGGCTGGACGAGCGGCACCTTCCGGACCGCGGCGCAGCGGCTGCCGGGCGTCGCGGCGATGGGCTTCGACGTCGTCTACCTCCCGCCGATCCACCCGATCGGCGTGCAGCACCGCAAGGGGCGCGACAACTCGCCGACGGCGCAGCCCGGCGAGCCCGGCAGCCCATGGGCGGTCGGCGGCTTCCTCTCCGATGGCAGCCGCGGCGGGCACGACGCGATCCACCCCGATCTCGGCACCCCGGCCGACTTCCGCGCGTTCGTGCGCAAGGCGGCCGCGCTCGGCATGGAGGTCGCCCTCGACCTGGCGCTGCAGGCCTCTCCCGACCACCCGTGGGTCCAGGAGCACCCGGAGTGGTTCTCGCACCGGCCGGACGGGACGATCGCCTACGCCGAGAACCCGCCGAAGCGGTACCAGGACATCTACCCCCTGGAGTTCGACGCCGACCCGGACGGGCTGTTCGCCGAGGTGGTCCGGGTGCTCGAGCACTGGATCGCCCAGGGGGTGACGATCTTCCGCGTCGACAACCCGCACACCAAGCCCCTGGCGTTCTGGGAGCGGCTGATGGCCGACTTCCGCGAGCGCCACCCGGAGATCGTGTTCCTCGCCGAGGCCTTCACCCGGCCGCCGATGCTCCAGGCGCTCGCCGCCGCCGGGTTCCAGCAGTCCTACACGTACTTCACCTGGCGGAACACGAAGGCCGAGCTCGAGGAGTTCCTCGCCTCGATCTCCCACGAGACGAGCGCGTGGCTGCGCCCCAACCTGTTCGTGAACACCCCGGACATCCTCACCGAGTACCTCCAGCTCGGCGGCCGCGCCGCGTACCAGGTCCGGGCGGTGCTCGCCGCGACGAGCTCGCCGAGCTGGGGCGTCTACGCCGGCTACGAGCTGGTCGAGAACGTCGCGCGGCCGGGCAGCGAGGAGAACGCCGAGAACGAGAAGTACGAGTACCGCCCGCGCGACTGGGCCGGCGCCGAGCGCGAGGGCCGCTCGCTCGCCCCGTACCTCGCACGGCTCAACGAGATCCGCGCGGCGCACCCGGCGCTGCGCCAGCTGCGCAACCTCGCCGTGCACTGGTCGGACTCCGACGACGTGCTCGTCACCTCCAAGCACCTCGACGCGCGGTTCACCGGGACCGGGTCGCCGGACGGCGTCGTCGTCGTCGCCAACCTCGACCCGCACTCGGTGCGGGAGACGGACGTCCACCTCGACCTCGAGCGCCTCGGCCTCGACCCGGACGCCGCCTTCGACGTCGTCGAGCTGCTGACCGGCGCGCGCTGGCGCTGGGGCCGCCGGAACTGGGTGCGGCTCGACTCGCGGGTGCAGCCGGTCCACGTCCTCGCGATCGACTACGCGACGGCGACGCGATGAGCCGCGGGACGGGGCGCACCGGCGGGCTCGGCGAGATCGACCTGCACCTGATCGCCGAGGGCCGGCATGAGCGGCTGTGGGAGGCGCTGGGCGCGCACGCGGGCTCCCGCGACGGCGAGCCGGGGACCTGGTTCGCGGTGTGGGCGCCGAACGCGGCCGAGGTGCGGCTCGCCGGCGACCGGTGGAGCTGGGTGCCGGAGGACGGCCCCGAGCTGCACCCGATCGGCGGCGGCGTCTGGGAGGGCTTCGTCCCCGGCGTCGGGCACGGGGAGCGGTACAAGTTCGCGATCCGGAGGCCGGACGGCGCCTGGGCGCTGCACGTCGACCCGCTCGCCCGCTGGACCGAGACGCCGCCGCGCACCGCCTCCCGCATCGAGGCGGACGACTACGAGTGGGGCGACGCGGACTGGATCGCGCGACGCGCGGCCGCCGACGCGCGCACCGGCCCGATGAGCGTCTACGAGGTGCATCTCGGCTCGTGGCTGCCCGGCCTCGACTACCGGCGGATCGGCGAGGAGCTCGTCGCCTACGTCACGGAGCTCGGCTTCACGCACGTCGAGCTCCTGCCCGTGATGGAGCACCCGTACGGCCCCTCCTGGGGCTACCAGGTGACCGGCTACTACGCGCCGACCGCCCGCTTCGGCCGGCCGGACGACTTCCGCGCGCTGATCGACACGCTGCACCGGGCCGGCATCGGCGTGATCCTGGACTGGGTGCCGGCGCACTTCCCGAAGGACGACTGGGCGCTCGCCCGATTCGACGGCACGCCGCTGTACGAGCACGCGGACCCGCTGCTCGGCGAGCATCCGGACTGGGGCACCTACGTCTTCGACTTCGGCCGGCCCGAGGTCCGCAACTTCCTCGTCGCGAACGCGCTGTACTGGCTCGAGGAGTTCCACGTCGACGGGCTTCGGGTCGACGCCGTCGCCTCGATGCTCTACCTCGACTACTCCCGGCAGCCCGGGCAGTGGCGGCCGAACCGCCACGGCGGGCGGGAGCACCTGGAGGCGATCGGCCTGCTGCAGGAGGTCACCGCGACGGCGCACCGGCGCGCGCCCGGCGTCGTGCTGATCGCCGAGGAGTCGACGGCGTGGCCGGGGGTCACCGCGCCGACCGAGGAGGGCGGCCTCGGCTTCGACCTGAAGTGGAACATGGGCTGGATGCACGACACGCTCGAGTACCTGCGCCAGGAGCCGGTGCATCGCGCCTACCACCACGACGAGCTGACCTTCGCGATGCAGTACGCCTACTCGGAGCGCTACCTGCTGCCGCTCAGCCACGACGAGGTCGTGCACGGCAAGGGGTCGCTGCTGACGAAGATGCCCGGGACGCGGCCGGAGCAGTTCGCGAACCTCCGCGCCTGCCTCGCGCTGCAGTGGGCGCACCCGGGCAGGCCGCTGCTGTTCATGGGCGGCGAGTTCGGCCAGTCCTCCGAGTGGAGCGACGAGCACGGGCTCGAGTGGTGGCTCGCCGACCACCCGGAGCACGCCGGCGTGCGGCAGCTGGTGCGCGAGCTGAACCGCTGCTACCGCGAGCACGAGGCGCTCTGGGAGCTCGACGACGACCCCGCCGGGTTCGCCTGGATCGACGAGCGGGACGCCGCGCAGAACGTCATCGCCTTCCTGCGCCGCTCCCCGGCCGGCCGGCCGGTCGCCGCCGCATTCAACTTCTCCGGGATCGGGATCGACTACCGGCTCGCGCTGCCGAGCGGCGGGCGATGGCTCGAGCTGCTCAACACGGACGCGCGCGAGTTCGGCGGCGCGGGCGCCGGCAACCTCGGCGCGGTGGAGGCGGACGCCGGCGAGCACTTCGGCCGGCCGGCCTCCGCCGTGGTCCACCTGCCGGCGCTCAGCGCCGTCTGGTTCGCTCCCGCCTGACGCGGTTCGGGCGGCCGCCGGGATCCCGGACGGGTCAGAGCAGCCGGGAGGCCAGCGCGCGACGCGCCGGGCCGACCCGCGGGTCGTCCCCGAGGATCTCGAAGTACTCCAGCAGCCGGGTGCGCACCCGGTCGCGCTCCTCGGCGTCGCCCGCGTCGAAGGCGGCGAGCAGCAGCGAGAACGCGGTCTCCGGGTCCCCGGCCGCGAACGCCCGGTCGGCCTCGTCGGCGTCCCCGCCGAGCCGCGCGAGCAGACGCACCTGCGCGAGGCCGGCGACCGCCTCGGCGTCGCGCGGGTTCTCCCGGATCGCCTGCTCGTAGGCGGCGATCGCCGCCGCGTAGTCGCCCGTCTCGATCGCGTCGTAGGCGGTCTGGTGCAGCGGGGGCAGCGGCGCCGGCTCGGGCTCGCCCTCGGGTCCCTCCTGGCCGACGGTCCCGGCGACGCCCTGCTGCGCGGCGACCTGCAGCACCTGCTCGAGCAGGTCCCGCAGCTCCGGCTCCGGCAGCGAGCCGGCGAACAGC
The DNA here is from genome assembly GCA_001898855.1 of Micrococcales bacterium 73-13. Taxonomy (GTDB): domain Bacteria; phylum Actinomycetota; class Actinomycetes; order Actinomycetales; family Microbacteriaceae; genus 73-13. The sequence continues at coordinate 35,239 of MKVN01000008.1, read as the reverse complement.
GGCAGCGGGCGGCCGGCGATGACCGCGGCGACGAGCGGCACCTGCTGCACCTGGAAGGCCTGGACGAGCTGCGGGTTCGCGAGCGCGTCGACGCGGGCGAGCGCGAGCCGGCCGCCGTAGGACGCGATGACCGCGTCGACGCCGCTGCCGGGCAGCCGGTCGTCGACGAACTCGACGATGACCGGGACCCGCTGCGACAGCTCGACGACCTGGCCGAAGCTCGCGTCGTCCGCCGAGAAGGCGCCGGAGTCGGGGTCGATCGGGGCCCCCTCGGGCATGCTCGCCCGGCGCACCAGGCCGGAGAGGTCGACGGCGCCGCGCAGGGCCGCGGTCCCCGGGTCGCTCACGACCGCTCCTTCGAGGAGACGATGCCGCCCGCGTAGCCGAGCACCACGATCGGGTCCTTGCTGTCCAGCGGCGGCACATAGAACAGCAGCTGGCCCGCGTAGACGGAGGTGTACCCCTTGTCGCTGCGCTCGACGCCGCTGAGCAGCTGGATGTCGCCCTGGCCGATCACCTTCGCCCCGCTCTCCGCGGGCGTGACGTCGACCGTCTGCCGGACGGTGCCGGTGACGATCGCCCCGCCCGAGGTGGTCGCGAGCGCGATGAGCGGGTCGTCCCCGCTGATCGTGGAGAACACCATGTTGTTCGGCGATTCCTGCCCCTGCTGCTGCGCCTGCTGCTCCTGCTGCTTGGCCAGGCCCCAGCCGAGGACGAAGCGATCCGAGGCGATGTCGAAGTTCGGGTAGCTCGTGCTCTTCGCGTCGTTGACGAGGATGTCCGCGTAGGCGGACGCGACGCCCGTGAGCGGGAAGGAGACGAGGGGGCTCTCCGGCGGCATCGGCGCGGCGCCGTCCTCGGCGGCCGGGACCTCCGGGATGTCCGCCTGGAGCGCCACCAGGTAGGCGACCTGGTAGGGGGCCCTCGGGTCCTCCTGGGTGAGCAGCATCGCCACCGGCGGCAGCACGCTCGGATGGGCGGGGTCCGCCGTCCCGGACGGGGAGGGGGTGGGGGTCGAGGTCGGCGCGTTCCCCTCGAGCGCCTGCGGCTGGGCGACGACGACGAAGAGCCGCCGCGGCCAGGCGTCGGAGTCGGTCGGCACCTGCTGCGGCAGGCTGAGCGCGAGCTCGCCGTCCTGCGGGATGACCGGCGAGGCGGGCTCCTGGGCGGCGTCCTTGCTGCGCAGTGCGTAATCCGCGAGCTTGAGCTCGAGCGCGGGGCCCGTCACGCGGGTCGCGACGAGCGTCGCGTCGTTCGCCTCGTCCGCCGAGGCGATCGTCGTGGTGACCCGGTCGACGACGCGGCGGATCTGCCGTGCGTCGAGCGCGGGGATCGCCCGAGCGGCCTCGCCGGTCCCGGGACTCGGCGTCGGCTGCGGCGTCGGCTCCGCGGTCGCGGCGGTGCCGCCGGCCGTGAGCGCGACGATCGCGAGCGCGACGAAGGCGACGCCGGCGCCGGCGCGCTCGGCCGCCCGGGGGGATCGGACGCTCTTGATGGTGGGCCGCTTCGGCACCTTCGGCATGCGCCGGCGGGGGCCGCCGCGGTTGCGCATGCGGTGGATGGCGGTCAGCAGCAGGACGAGGCCGATCACGCCGATCGTCGCCCCGCCGATGATGAGCCACGCGGCGATGTCCCGCGAGGCGGCCGGGGGCGTCGGCCAGGCGATCGCGATCGCGCTCGGCGCCGGCTCGCTGCCGTCCGAGGCGAGGACGTAGGTCATGTCCGCGGGGAAGGTCTCGGTCATCGCGAGCGAGCCGTGATCCCGGAAGTCCTCGACCCAGATGTCGGCGCCGTACGGATCGGGCACCGTGCTCTCGGTGCCGCGGTGCGCCACGGACGCGAGCGCGCAGAGCTCGGGCTGCTGCGGGTCGGGCGTGCAGGCCTGGCCGTCGGCGTCCTGGAAGACGACCTCGTTGTACGAGGCCGGACCGATCCAGGCGAGGACGTCGGCGCGG
>MKVN01000008.1:11053-33273 GCA_001898855.1 Micrococcales bacterium 73-13 | reverse complement strand
CGCGACGACGTCGCCCCGGCCGGTCACGGTCAGCGTCTGCCGGCCCTCGAGGGCGTTCAGCGTCGCGCCGTCGATGATCGTCAGCGGGGCGTCACCGGTGGACTCGACCTGGTAGTCGTACTTCGCGGCCGGCGCCGGCGCCGCGCGCACCACGATCCCGACCGCCAGCAGGACGGAGGCGAGGGCGAAGGTGATGATGGCGAATACGAGGCGCAATGTCTGTGAACTCCGGGAAAACGACAGTCCACGGTACCGGAGGAGTCCCGTCGAGGGCCAACCGGATCGGTCGCGAGCGGCCAACTCCCACTAAACTCGGAGGGTTGCCAGCGACCCGCCGGGAGGCCAGCTTGCCGGAAGAGAGCCGATTCGGCACCGAGATGCGCGGCTACCGGCGCGAGGACGTCGACCGCTCCATCGCGGCGCTGCGCGCCGAGCTCGACCGCGCCGCCGCCGAGCGCACGAACGCGCAGCGGGAGGTCCAGCGCCTGCTCGCGGTCAACGAGGACCTCCAGGCGGAGCTCGACGAGATCGGGCGGCCCACCTACGCCGGGCTCGGATCCCGGCTCGAGAGCACCCTGCGGATCGCGGAGGAGCAGGCGACGAGGCTGATCGGCCAGGCCGACATCGACGCCGAGCGGCTGCGCGCGTCGGCGACTGCCGAGGCCGAGGCCGTCCGGAAGGAGGCCGAGCGGATCGCCGAGCGCCGGATCGCCGAGGCGACGAGCCGGGCCGAGGCGCTGGTCGCGACGGCGACCGCCGATGCCGAGGCGCTGCGCGGCGGCGCGCGGCACGACGCGGAGCTCGCGGTCGCCACCGCGCGGCAGGAGGCGGAGACGCGGCGCGGCGCGGCGGCGACGGAGGCGGCGGAGCTGCGGGCGACCGCGCAGCGCGAGGCCGCCGCCGGGATCGCCGCCGCGCAGCGCGAGGCCGCGGAGCTGCGCACCGCCGCCGAGCGGACCGCGGCCGAGGCCGCGCGCGACGCCGAGGCCTCCGCGCGGGAGGCCGAGCACGGGCGGGCGGCATTCGCGAGCGAGGACGCCGCGGCGCGGGGCACGCTCGGGCGGGACCTCGCGGTCGGGCGCGCCGAGCTCGAGCGGGAGCTGGCGGCCGGACGCGCCGAGCTCGCCGCCGAGCAGGAGCACGCGCGCCGCAGCGGCGCGGAGGAGATGGCCGCGGCGCGCGCCGCGCACGACGCGGCGCTCGCCGCCGAGCCGGCCGTGCAGGACCGGGCGCTCGCCGCCGAGCGCACGCGGCTCGCCGACGAGCTCGCGGCGGAGCGCGCCCGCCTGGCCGCCGAGACCGCCGACGGACGCCGCCGACTGGAGACCGAGGTCGAGACGCGCACGGCGGCGCTCGCCGCCGAGGTCGCGGACGCCCGCGCGGCGCTCGCCGCCGAGCAGGACGCCGCCAGGGCCGCGGTCGAGCGCGAGCTCGCCGCGGCGCGCACCGCGGCCGAGACCCGGCTGGCGGACGAGCTCGCCGCACGCCGCGCGGCGGTCGACGCCGCGATCGAGACGGACCGGGCCGCGGTCGCGCAGGAGACCGCGACCGCCCGCGCCGAGCTCGCCCGGGAGTCGGAGGAGGCCCGCGCAGCGCTCGCGGCCGAGCTGGAGCGGATCCGGCAGGACCACGAGCTCGCGATCGCGACCCGCGCGGACGAGGCCGAGCAGGGGGCGCTCGGCCGGCACCGGGTCGCGCTCGAGGAGACGCAGGCGTTCCTGACCACCGCCGAGGCGCGGCTGCAGGAGGCGACCACCCGCGCCGAGGAGCAGCGCGCCGAGGCGCTCCGGCTCCAGCAGGAGTCGACGGAGCACGCGACGGCGACGCGGCAGCGGGCCGACGCGGTGGCCGCTGAGGTGCTCGGCAACGCCGAGGCGCGCGCCCTGGCGATCGTGTCGGCGGCCGAGGAGCGGGCCGCCGCGATCATCGGCGACGCCGAGGCGCGGCTGGCCGCGCTGCGCACCGAGCGCGACGCCGTCGCCGCCTTCCTGGAGAACCTCCGGGGCGCGATCTCGCAGGCAGAGTCGTTCAGTGCGGAAACCGGCTCGGCCAGGGCAGACTAGGCGTCGTGAGGATCCTCAACCCGTTCCGAGCCGGCCTGTTCGCCGGACTCGGCGTGCTGGTCGCGATCATGATCGGGGCGGCGATCGGCTCGATCGGCACCATCCTCACCTACGTCGGCGCGGCGCTCTTCCTCGCGCTCGGCCTGGATCCGATCATCACCTGGCTCGAGACGCGGAAGGTGCCGCGCTGGGCCGCCATCATCATCGTGCTCGTCGCGTTCGCGGGCCTGCTCGCGGGCCTGGTGTTCGCGATCATCCCGGTCGTCGTCGACCAGGTGTCGACCGCGGTCGACGCCTTCCCGGAGCTCGTCGCCCGATTCCGGGCGGACGGCGACATCGGGCAGTGGATCACGCAGAACCTGCCCTGGCTGCAGACCGACCAGGTCGTCAGCCAGGTCGAGGCCTGGCTGAAGAACCTCGACTACTCGCAGATCGGCCTCGGCGTCGTCAACTTCGCCTTCGCGATCCTCACCGGGCTCGGCGGCGCGCTCATCATCCTGATCCTGACGATCTACTTCACCGCCTCGGTCACCAGCATCAAGCGGGCGATCTACCGCCTGGTGCCGGCGAGCAAGCGGCCGATCTTCATCGAGATCGCCGAGGAGGTCAGCGTCTCGGTCGGCCGCTTCGTCATGGGCCAGGGCGCGCTCGGCCTGCTCAACGGCGTGCTGACCTCCCTGATGCTCGGGGTCGTCTTCCCGCTGTTCGGCCTGCCGGTCGACTACTGGGCGCTGCTCGCCTTCCTCGCCATGCTCGGCTCGATGATCCCGCTGGTGGGCACGATCACCGCGACCATCCTCAACACGCTGCTCGTGCTGCTGTTCAACGGCGGCCCGAGCGCGCTCGCGGTCGGCATCTACGCCGTCGTCTACATGCAGCTCGAGGCATACTTCGTGAGCCCCCGCATCATGACGGAGGCGGTCAAGGTGCCCGGGCCGGTCGTCGTCATCGCGGCGCTCGCCGGCGGCGTGCTGCTCGGCCTGCTCGGCGCGCTGGTCGCCATCCCGGTCGCCGCGGCGATCATCCTGATCATCAACAAGGTCCTGATCCCCAAGCAGGACACCATCTAGCCGCGCTCCCGGTCCCGCGGCGAAGGGCCTGAGCCACCCGCCCCGTCGGCGACCGCCCGGAAGCGTCCCGGGGGCTACGACGCGGGCCAGCGGGTCGGGAGGGGGAGGGCTGCGGGGTTCAGCCGGGCGACGATCTCGGTGAGCACGCGGTAGGTCTGCTCCTCGCCGACCCAGAGGTGACGGCCGCCGGCGACCTCGACGAGCTCGACGTTCGGCGCGACGGCGAACCGCTCGCGCGCCTCGGGCGGCCGCAGGAAGTCGTCGAGCTCCGGGATGATCGCGACCACCGGGACGGACGCGTCGGCCCAGCGGGCGAGCTCCTCCCGGCTGGTGCGCCGCAGCGGCGGCGAGAGCAGGATGCCGCCGGCGAGCCCGGAGTCGCGGCCGTGCTTCAGCAGCACCTCGGTGCCGAACGACCAGCCGAGCAGCCAGGGCGCCGGCAGGCCGCGCGTGCGGACGAACGCCATCGCGGAGTCGAGGTCGTGGCGCTCCGTCTCGCCGTCGCCGAAGGAGCCCTCGGAGGTGCCGCGCGGCGAGCCGACGCCGCGGAAGTTGAAGCGGAGCACGGCGATCCCGGCGAGCGCCGGCAGCCGCGCCGCCGCCTTGCGCAGGATGTGCGAGTCCATGTAGCCGCCGGCGGTCGGCAGCGGATGCAGCGTCACCAGCGTCGCGACCGGGTCGCCGGCGACCGGCAGCGCGAGCTCGCCGACGAGCGTCAGCCCGTCCGCGGTGCGCAGCTCGACGTCCTCCCGCCGTGCGGGCAGCTCCACCGGGCCACGGATCTCGACCCTCCCGTCCGCCGGCTGCGTCCCGCTCACGCGCGGATCTCCCAGCATCGGCGGTGCCAGTGGCGGCGCTGCGCGAGGGCGTCCGCGTCGCCGAGGATGCTGTCCGCGCGCCAGACGACGAGATGCGCGGTGCCCGGCTCGATCGTGCCGGAGCAGCCGGGGCAGGCGTACGCCTTCACCGAGTTCGACGCGGCCATCGGCTGGACCGTCCACTCGCCGTCACGCGCCGCGACGGTCCGCCTGGCGCCGCTCAGGATGCGCTCCGCGTCGAGCGGCGGCGCCTCCTCCTCGCGTCGGCGGTTCGTCCGGGGCATCGCCCCAGCGTATCCCGAGCGGGTCAGTACCAGCCGCGCTCCTCGGAGTGCTGCCAGGCCCCGCAGGGGGTCCCGTAGCGGCCGGTGATGTAGGCGATGCCCCAGCGGATCTGCGTCTCCGGGTTCGTCGCCCAGTCCTCCCCGGCGGAGGCCATCTTCTCCCCCGGGACGGCCTGCGGGATGCCGTAGGCGCCGCTGGACGGGTTGAAGGAGTACGCGTTCCAGTTCGACTCCCTGGTCCACAGCGCCGCGAGGCAGTTCCACTCGTTCTCGTCCCACCCCATGGCCATCACCATCTGGTAGCCGATCGCCTGCGCGGTGCCCGGGTCGGGGACGCCGACCGCGGGCGCCGACGCGAGCGCGGCGGCCGGCGCCGCCGGAGGCGCCTCCGCGGCGAAGCCGTCGCGCGCGACGGGGGCGCCGACCGCGGCGGCCTGGACGAGCTCGAGGGCCTGGCTGTCGGCCTGGCCGAGCGCGCCCTGCCAGGCGGGCGAGGCCTCGGCGGAGCGCTGCGGCGCGATCGCGGCGGCCGTGAGCAGGCCCGCGACGGCGACCACCGCGAGCCCCGGCAGCACCCGGCCCCAGCGGGCGCGGGCGCCGCGGCCGTCAGGACCGGCCGGGTCGCGTCGGGAGTGCAGGAGGCTCACAAACGCTCAAGTCTAGATTGAATGCCTGAACGCCGGAAGGCCGCCCGCCTCAGCGGACCGCGAGCATGACCTCGATGACGGCGTCGAGCACGGCGTCCACCTGCTGCTCCTGATAGCCGCCGCGGACCACCCGGAAGCTCGCCCGCCGCACCTCGTCCGGGCTCAGCGGCAGTCCGCTCTGGAAGTAGTCGACGATCCGGCCGCAGAAGTCGTCGACGTCCCGCAGGTGGTACCCGCGGGTGAACGCGCTCACCCGCTTGAACTTCTGCTTCGGGGGGCGCGCACTGCGGTCGAGGATCTCCTGCGCGAGGCTGCGCACGGAGCTGTACCATTGGTTCTCCCCGACCAGCGCGAGGGCCGTCTCCCGCTCGCGCTCCGCGAAGGCGTCCTCGAGCCGCTCCAGCGCCGCGTCGACGTGCTCGGTCGAGTAGCCCCCGGCGCGCAGCGGGAAGGCCGTGGCCCGGATCTGCTTCGCGGTGAGCACCGCCGGCGTGCCGGCCGGCGCCGAGTACGCGCGCTTCGCGTCGTCGAGGAAGTCCTCGACCTGCACCGGGTCGTAGCCCTTCGTCCCCCGACGCGCCTTCGGGAAGGTGTTCGAGCTCATGCAGACATGCTATCCGCGACCATCGCGCGGTCCCTGATCAGGCGGAGCGAGTCGGAGGCTCAGGCGAGCAGCGCGTAGAGGCCGAACGCGATGACCAGCGACGGCGCGATCGAGTCGAGCCGGTCGAGCACGCCGCCGTGGCCCGGCATCCAGCCGCTCATGTCCTTGATGCCGATGTCGCGCTTGACGAGCGACTCGGCGAGGTCGCCCATGGTCCCGCTGCCGAGGAACAGCAGCCCCGCGATGATGCCGACCCACCAGGGCTGCTGCCACATCAGCGTGGCGACCAGGACGCCGGCCACGAGCGAGGCGGCGATCCCGCCGGCGAACCCCTCCCAGGACTTCTTGGGGCTGATCGTCGGCGCCATCGGGTGCCGCCCCAGGGTGAGGCCGACCGCGTAGGCGCCGATGTCGTTCGCGATCACCACGATGAGGCAGCCGAGCAGCCACCACTCCCCGAGCGGCTGGGCGTGCAGGACCATCGACCAGGAGCAGAGGAAGGTGACGTAGAGGATGACCAGCGTCGAGGCGAGGACGTCGCGCACCAGCAGCGCGGCGCCGACGCGACGCGCGGGGGCGACCTGCTCGACGATCCGCCAGAGCGCGACGAACGCGATGCCGGCGAGCGTGGCCGCCCACAGCCCCGCGCTGCCGAGCCAGTAGCCCGCCGGGGGCCCGGCGATCGCGACCACGATGACCGGGATGCGGGGCACGCGACGGCCGGTGCCGCGCAGCGCGTTCGCGAGCTCGGAGGAGCCGGCGACCGTCGCCGCGACGGCGACGATGACCATGACCGGCTTGAAGAAGATGCCGGTCATGACGAGGCCGCCGAGCACCAGGCCGGTCAGGACGGCGGCGAGCAGCGGGCGCCCGCTGCGGCGGTTGATCTCCTCGTTGGCCTCCCGCAGCTGCGCTTCGAAGGTCTCGAAGTCGGCGGCCATCAGACCTCGAGGAGCTCGGCTTCCTTGTGCTTGAGCGCCGTGTCGATCGCGTCGACATGGGTCTTGGTGGCGGCGTCGAGCTCCTTCTCCGCCCGGCCGATCTCGTCGTCGCCGACGCCGTCGAGCCGGTCGAGCGCCTCGCGGGTGCTGCGGCGGAGGCTGCGCAGCACGACGCGCGCGGCCTCGGCCTTGTCGCGCGCGAGCTTCACGTACTCCTTGCGCCGGTCCTGGGTGAGCTCGGGGATCGTGGCCCGGATCACGGTGCCGTCGTTGCCGACGGTGGCGCCGAGGTGCGAGGCGCTCACCAGCGCCTTCTCGATCTCCTTGAGCGCGGACTTGTCGAACGGCGTGATGAGCAGGACGCGGGCCTCCTGGTTCTGCAGGGAGGCGAGCTGGGCGAGCGGCGTGGGGCTGCCGTAGTAGTCGACGAGGACCTTCTGGAAGAGCGCCGGGTTCGCGCGGCCGGCGGTGATCGTGCTGAAGTCGTCCTTGGCCACCTCGACGGCGAGGTCCATCTTCTCCCTGGCGTCGGCCAGGACGTCGCTGATCGTCATCGGGGCTCCTTCAGTTCGAGACCAGGGTACCGATGCGCTCCCCGCGCAGCGCCCTGGTGAGATTGCCCGCGGGCTCCATGCCGAACACGAGCATCGGCATGCCGTTGTCCATGCACAGCGAGAACGCGGTCGAGTCGACGACCTTGAGCCCGCGCACGAGCGCGTCCTGGTAGGTGACGTGATCGAGGCGCTCCGCGTTCACGTCCTTGCGCGGGTCGGCGGTGTAGACGCCGTCGACGCCGTTCTTGGCGACGAGCACCTCGTCGGCGAGGATCTCCAGCGCGCGCTGGGCGCTCACCGTGTCGGTCGAGAAGTACGGCAGGCCGGCGCCGGCGCCGAAGATGACGACGCGGCCCTTCTCCAGGTGGCGCACCGCGCGCAGCGGGATGTACGGCTCGGCGACCTGCGTCATCGTGATGGCGGACTGGACGCGCACCTGGGCGCCCGCCTGCTCGAGGAAGTCCTGCAGGGCGAGCGCGTTCATGACGGTGCCGAGCATGCCCATGTAGTCCGCGCGGCCGCGGTCCATGCCGCGCTGGCTGAGCTCGGCCCCGCGGAAGAAGTTGCCGCCGCCGACCACGACGGCGATCTCGACGCCCTCGGCGCTGGCGACGGCGATCTCCTTCGCGATCGCGCTCACCACGTCCGGGTTGACGCCGAGCTGCCCCGCGCCGAACGCCTCGCCGGAGAGCTTCAGGAGGACTCTGCGGCGGCGAGCGTCGGTCACGGCTCACAGCCTAGCGCGCGTCCCGCGCCGTCGACCCGGCGCGGAGCGGCCGGAGGAGGCGCCCCGGGCGATAGCCTCGGCGCGTGAGGGACGAGGGCGAGACGGCGCTGCGGCGCACGCTCGACGCGCTCGTCGACGGCGGGCCCGCCCCCGGGCTCGGCGCGGACGCCTGGGAGCTCGCGCTCGCCGCGTTCGCCGCGTCCTGGCGGCTCGAGCACGGGGAGGCGGCCGAGTCCGCCCGACGGGCCGCCGCGGCGCTCCCGGCCGAGCCCCGGGACGACCCCGCGACGACGGTCCTGGTCCGCGCGATGCTCGCGCTCGCCGCCGCCGGCACCGGCATCCGGGGCGGCTGGCGGGACACGGCGCCCGGGAGCACGCCGTCCGGCGACCCGCTCGAGGACGCCCTGCCGCTGCTGCCGCTCCTGGACGACTCGGACGGCGCCCGCTTCGCGCGGTACGCGCTCGGCGAGGCCGCGCTCGCCTGCGCGCGCGTCGGGCTGTCGGCGACGCTCGGCAGCGGACCCGCGACGTTCTCCGGGCCGCTCGCCGGCCACTCCTTCGAGACGATCATGGCGGTGCTGGCGGCCCGCGTCGCGGCGTTCTCCGGCCGCATCGACGAGGCCGGGGCGGTGCTCGACCGCGCCGCCCCGACCGACTCGCCGCGGCTGGGCGACCTGATGGCGGCGACCCGCTCGCTGGTGGCGGGCAACGCCGCCGAGCCGGCCGCCGTGCGGGCGATGGCGGCACGGGTCGGGCGCATCGATCCGGAGCGCGACGACCGGATCGAGTCCGGCATCGCGCTGCTGACCGCCTACGGCCTGATCGCGATCGACGACGTGCGCCGGGTCGCCGCGCTCGTCGCGGGCTTCAACTGGGACCGGGCCATGGTCATCGATCGCGCGCTGACGCTGGAGATGCTCGTGCACGCGGCGATCCGGGAGGACGACCAGGGCGCCGCCGAGGCCTGGCTGGCGCGGGTCGAGGCCTTCGCCGGCGACCCGATCGCGGACTCCACGGTGGCCCGCGCCCGCAGCCGGGTGCTGCTGTTCGAGGGCGACGCCGACGCGGCCGTCGAGGCGGCCGAGACCGCGATCCGCCTGGCCGACGCCGCCGGCCGCGGCATCGAGGCGGGCGAGGGCGAGATCCTCGCCGCCCGCGCCCGGATCGTCGCCGGCCGGCGCGGGGACGCCGCCCGGCGCCTGGAGACCGTCGTCGCCGGCGTCGGCGAGGACTACCGCGGGCTGCTGCGCGCCGCCGCCCGCGAGCTGCGCGGCACCGGGCGTCGGCTGCGCCCGCCGGCCGGCAGCGGCGCGACGGCGCTCTCGGCGCGCGAGCAGCAGGTCCTCGAGCTGCTGCTCGACGGACGGGAGAACGCCGAGATCGCCGAGGCCCTGCACATCTCGGTCAACACGGCGAGGATCCACGTCTCCCGGATCCTCGCCGCCTACGGCGCACCGACCCGCCTCGCGCTCGCGACCGGAATGCTCGCCGAGTCCGGCGCGGCGCCCTCCCGGGTCGACCCCGCCGACGTCGACGCCGCCGGCGAGCTGACCCCCCGTCAGCGCATGGTCGTCGCCGAGGCGATCACGGGGGCCGGCAACGTGGAGATCGCGCGGCGGCTCGGGATCGCGGTGCGCACGGTCGAGAAGCACCTCACCGAGGCGATGCGCCGCTCGGGCGTGACGACCCGCGTCGGCCTGGTCATGCACGTCGCCGGACGGCCGAGCGCCGCGGACGCCGAATGACCCGGGACCGCGACGTCGTCGCGCGCTCCCGCGGCCGGGAGTCGAGTCATGCACCGCTTCGTCCGTCGTTCCACGCCCCTCCTCGTCGCCGAGGTCGCGGCGGCGAATAATCCGAGACCGCACTACCTGCCGCGACGACGACTGACGAGGATCGGACCATGGCCCCCAGCTCTCGACGCCTCGTCCTGCCCGTCCTAGCCCTCGCGGCCCTGCTCGCCGGCTGCACGACCGCGCCCGCGGGGGGCGGGAGCTCCGACGGCGGCGGCTCGGCGCCCGCCGGGGGCGGCCAGGCGGCGGGACCGGACTGCGACGGCGTGACGACCGGCGGCTTCGAGCTGTTCCGCGAGCCGCGGCTGAGCGTCACGCCCGACGTCGCGGTCGCGCCGATGACCGAGGCCGGCGAGCGGCTCGAGTTCGTCGACTCGGAGTTCCAGGAGGGCACGACCTACAGCTACGAGTACGCCTACGTGGCCGACGGCAGCGCCTTCACGCAGACCGGCGCCCCGTTCTTCGACTCCGAGGGCATGAACGGCGTCGACGAGGGCGGCGGCAGGTTCCGGCTGGAGGGGCCGCTCGAGCTGACCACCGCGAGCGGCGGCCCCTACGCGGGCATCGTGACCATCACGGCCACGACCTCGAGCTCCAGCAAGGCGCTCGCGAACCTCTGCGTCCTGCTGCCCGCCGGCTGAGCCCGCCATCCGGGCCCGCACCGGGTGCACCGGCATCGCACGGCCCGACGGCGGCGGACGCGTCTCGTCGCGACCGGGCCGCCCACGCGTGACGAGAGGCCCCGACCCGTCCGGGTCGGGGCCTCTCGTGCGGAATGTTAGGCGCCGACCTTGAAGCGGGCGAAGCCCCCGACGGCGAGCCCGGCGTCCTTCAGGACCTGGGCCACCGTCTTCGAGTTGTCGCGGGCGTACTCCTGCTCGGCGAGCGCGACCTGCTTGGTGAAGGCGCCGAGGCGGCCCTCGACGATCTTCGGCAGCGCGGCCTCCGGCTTGCCCTCGTTGCGGGTGATCTCCGTCACGATGCGGCGCTCGTTCTCGATGACCGACTCCGGGATGTCCTCGCGGGTGAGGTACTGCGGGTCGGCGAACGAGATGTGCTGCGCGATCGAGCGCGCCGTCTCCGAGTCCTCGCCCGTGTAGGCGACGACGACGCCGATCTGCGGCGGCAGGTCCTTCGAGGTCTGGTGCAGGTAGACCGAGAAGCGCTCGCCCGGGATGCGGGCGACTCGGCGCAGCTCGATCTTCTCGCCGATGGTCGCCGCCTGGTCCTCGATGAGACCGGCGACGGTCGTGTCGTCCACGGGCACCGCGAGGGCCGCGTCGACCGTCTCCGCGCCGGAGTCGGCGAGGGCCGCGAGGATCCGGTCGGCGAGCGCGACGAACTTCTCGTTCTTCGCGACGAAGTCCGTCTCGCAGGCGAGCTCGATCATCGTGGTCGCCGTGGCGGACTCGACGACCGCGACCAGGCCCTCGCTCGTCGAGCGGTCCGCCCGCTTCGCGTTGCCCTTCGCGCCCTTGAGCCGCAGGATCTCGACGGCCTTCTCGATGTCGCCATCGGCCTCGACCAGCGCGTTCTTGGTGTCGACCATGCCGGTGCCGAGTCGGTCGCGGAGCGCCTTGATGTCGGCGAGGCTCACGTCAGCCATGTGTTGGTTCCTTCGCGTTCGCGGTCCGGGAGTCCTGGTCGCCGATCACTCGGCGGCGGGCTCCTCGGCCTTCTTGGTCGTCTTGCGCGCGGGCTTCGCCGGGGCGGGCTCCTCGGCCTGCTCGGCCTCGATGCGGGCCTCGGCCTCCGCGTCGGTCTCCGGGTGGTGCTCCGGCTTCAGATCCGGGTCCGCCGCGGCCTCGTGCTCGGCGACGAGCGCGTCCGCGTCGTTCTCCTCGGTCGGGGTCTCCGCGGCGATAACCTCGGCGACCTGCTCGGCCGCGTCGGCGCCCTGGTCGACCGCCTCGATCCGCTCGGCGACGCTCGCCGGGGCGCTCGAGGCCTCGAGCAGCTCGCGCTCCCACTCGGCGAGCGGCTCGACGTCGGTCACGGCGCTCACGTTGCCCTCGGCGGCCGGAGCCTGGTGCTTCTGGATGAGCCCCTCGGCCGCGGCGTCCGCAATGATGCGGGTGAGCAGAGCGACCGAGCGGATCGCGTCGTCGTTGCCCGGGATCGGGTACTGGACCTCGTCCGGGTCGCAGTTCGTGTCCAGGATGCCGATCACCGGGATGCCGAGCTTGGCGGCCTCGTCGATCGCGAGGTGCTCCTTCTTCGTGTCGACGACCCAGATCGCGCTCGGGGTGCGCGTCAGGTTGCGGATGCCGCCGAGCGACTTGTGGAGCTTGTCGAGCTCGCGCTTCTTGAGCAGCAGCTCCTTCTTGGTGAACCCGCTCGCAGTGTCCTCGAAGTCGATCTCCTCGAGCTCCTTCATCCGCGCGAGCCGCTTCGAGATGGTCTGGAAGTTGGTGAGCAGGCCGCCGAGCCAGCGCTCGTTGACATAGGGCTGGCCGACGCGCTGCGCCTGCTCCGCGATGACCTCCTGGGCCTGCTTCTTGGTGCCGACGAAGAGGATGGTCCCGCCGTGCGCGACGGTCTCCTTCACGAAGTCGTAGGCCTTGTCGATGTAGGCGAGCGACTGCTGCAGGTCGATGATGTAGATGCCCGAGCGCTCGGTGAAGATGAATCGCTTCATCTTCGGGTTCCAGCGGCGGGTCTGGTGCCCGAAGTGGACGCCGCTGTCGAGCAGCTGGCGGATCGTGACGACGGCCATGGCCGCACTCCCTTTCCTGCGGGCCGGCGATGCCGGTCCGCGTCTCCTCGCCGCACGACGCAGCCGGCGGCGGTTTCTCAGTTGTCCCGCCGGACTCGGATCGGTCCGGCGCCTGGCGTCCCGGAGTCCCCCGCCCCGGTGGCCTGCTGGCTCTCGGGGACCGATGGGTTCGGCCGTTCGCGGACGCGCGAAGTCATCCCTCGCGGAATGCGACGTCCATGGTAGCAGGAACCGGACCTCCGACGTCGGCCCCTCGCAGGACGGCTGCTCGGCGCGCTCTCCACACCTGCGGTCGTGATCGATCCCCCGCTCGGCCGCGACCGTCAGGATCGCGCGATGCGACGAGCTCGGAGCCCGCGACTCGCCCGCCTCGTGCGGACCGCGATCGTGACGACCCTGCTCGCGACGGCGGCGCCGACCGGGACGGCGGTCCCGGCCGAGGCGGCGACCGCCGCCGCCGAGGGTCGCGACCTCCGCCACGGTTCCTCGGACAGCCTCCCCTGGCTCTGGCCGGTCGAGTCCCCGAGGCGCCTGCTCCGGCCGTACTCCGCGCCGCCGCGACCGTGGATGCCCGGCCATCGCGGCATCGACATCGCCGCGACCGGGACGGTCGTGCTCGCGCCGGCCGACGGCGTCGTGCACTTCGCCGGCTGGGTCGTCGACCGCGGGGTGCTGTCGATCGACCACGGCGCCGGAGTGCGCTCGAGCTTCGAGCCGGTCACCACCGGTCTCTCGGCCGGCGATGCCGTCGTGCGGGGCCAGGCGATCGCGACGATCGTGCCGGGGCACTGCGACCTGCTCTGCCTGCACGTCGGGGTACGGCAGGACGGGGAGTACCGGAACCCGCTGCTCTGGCTCGGCGGCGCGCGCTGGCCGGTGCTGCTGCCGATGCAGGCGGTCGGCTGAGCCCGGACGGTCTGGCGGACTCCGGGCAGTGGGGCGAGCGGCCGGACGAGCGGGGGCCGGCGGCGACCCGTGACCCCCGGATCAGGCTCTCGGATGGGCGAGGCGGTAGCCCTCGCGGAGCTTCTCGATGCTCACATGGGTGTAGAGCTGCGTCGTCCCGAGGCTCGCATGCCCGAGGAACTCCTGGATGACGCGCAGGTCGGCACCCCCGTCGAGCAGGTGGGTCGCTGCCGCGTGCCGGAGCGAATGCGGTCCCCGGGGGCCGGTCGCCGCATCGTCCGGCAGCAGCCGCTCGACGAGCCGGTAGACCGCGCGGGTCCCGATCCGCGCACCCCGCGCGCCCAGGAACAGGGCCCCGCTCGATGCCGCTCCCCCGAGGAGCAGCGCCGGACGGGCGCGGAGCCAGCGGCCGAGCGCCGCGGCCGCGGGCGCGCCGAACGGCACCACCCGCTCCTTGGCGCCCTTGCCGAGCACGCGCACCGTCCGTCCTCCGAGGTCGAGATCGGGGAGGTCGAGCCCGGCCAGCTCGCTCGCCCGCAGCCCCGAGGCGTACAGCAGCTCGACGATCGCGAGGTCGCGGACGGCGAGCGGCTCGCCCTCCGAGGCCGCGGCTCCGAGGCGATCGAGGATGCCGTCGACCTGACCGAGCGTCGGCACCCGCGGCAGCCGCCGGCCGGGCTGCGGCGCGCGGAGCCGGGCCGCGGGGTCCACGGCGATCAGCTCCTCGCGGGCGAGCGCGGCGAAGAGGCCTCGAGCCGCCGCCGCGCGACGTGCCATCGTCGAGCGCGAGGCGCCGCCCCGCTCGAGCGACCAGAGCCAATCCCGCAGCAGCTCGAGATCGACGTCTCCGGGACCGTCGACGCCGCGCTCCCCCGCGAACGCCGCGAGATCGGCGAGGTCAATCCGATAGCCGCGGATCGTGTTCGCGCTCAGCCCGCGCTGGAGCGCGAGCCGGTCGAACCAGCTCTCGGTCACCGACGCCCAATCCATGAGACCATCGTCCCGCCCAGGCCGCACCTCGGCTCCGTGCGACACGGTGGCGCTCCGAGGTGCCGACCCGCCATGTATGCCGCTGCAGCCGCCCGGTTCATCGACGGAGATCAGCCTTCACCGGTCGGCAGCGCGCCGGCGGCGCCGTCCGCGGCCTCCCCGGCGAGCAGGTACTCGGCGGCGCGCGACAGCGAGTCCTTGCGGGAGAGCAGCTCGCGACGCTCCTCGGGCCGCAGGGCCGCGGCACGGGCGAGGGCGGCGGGAGGCAGACCGCTGAGCAGCTCGGCGTCGGTGATCGGCATGGTGGTGTGGACGATCCGGTCCTCGTAGACGCTGACGATGTCCATGGCCTGTGCAGCATCCACACCGGCCAGCAACCGGGGGCTGGCGAGCGCCATCGTGTAGCAGGTGGCGGAGGCCACCGACACCGGCACCCCGGCGAACGTCGAGTGGCTCGAGTAGTGCAGATGGCCGCCGAGGATGCCCCGCACGTCGCTGCCCGCGATGACCTCCGCGAGGGCGGGCTGATCGGCGAGCTCGAGCACCGCGAAGAGCGGGTCGAGCGGCATCGGCATCGGCGGATGGTGCATCGCGAGGAGCGTGCCGTGCGGCGCCGGCGAGGCGAGCTTGGCGGCGAGCCACTCGAGCTGGCCCGATTCGAGCGCTCCGTGGTGGTAGCCGGGCACGCTCGTGTCGAGCACGATGATCCGCAGGCCGCGGATGTCGTAGACGCGATCCTGCGGCGCCGTGGCACCGGCGCCCCCGGCTCCGTCGTCGCCGAACAGCACCCGGGCGTACGGAGCCCGCTCGTCGTGATTGCCCATGACCCAGACCAGCTGGGCCCCCATCCGCCCCGCGGCGGGCCCGACGAGCTCGTCGAGCCGCTCGTACGCCTCGTCCTCGCCGAGGTCGGTGAGATCGCCGGTGAACACGATCGCGTCGGGTCGGATCGTCGACGCCTCCAACAGGTCGAGCGCGGCACCGAGACGGGCGACGGTGTCGACCAGCCCATACAGCGTCTTCCCGCCCGCGAGCAGGTGCGGATCGGAGAAGTGCGCGATCGTATGCGACGGCGCCGGGTACTGGCCGAGCTGCATGGCCCCACGCTAGTGCCGCCCCTCGCCCGCTCCGCCGATGCGCGCGGAACTCCGGACCCAGCCGGACTCGATCCGTCGGATCGCCCCTTCGGCTTCGAGGGCGCCGAGCACGCCGAGCGTCGCGCCGACGGACATCCCGCTCGATCGCGCGATCTCGTCCGTGGAGCGTCCGCGGCGCGTCCCGAGCTCGTCGAGCACCCTCGTGACCTGTGGGTCGACCGACCGGTACGCCGGCGGGGCGGCGGGTCCGGTCCCGCCGACGAGCTCGACCACGTCGTCCGCGCAGGTGACGCAGACCACGTCCTCCTCGCGGAGCAGCCGATGGCAGCCGGCCGACATCGCGCTCGTGACGGGGCCCGGCACCGCTCCGAGCGGGCGGCCGATGCTCAGCGCGTGGTGGGCGGTGTTGAGCGAGCCGGACCGCGCGCCGGCCTCGACCACGACGGTCGCCGCGGTCGAGGCGGCGAGCAGGCGGTTCCGGCTGAGGAACCTGACTCTGGTGGGCGGCACTCCGGGCGGCACCTCGGCGAGCAGCATGCCGTGCTGCGCGACCCGGGCGAGGAGATCGGCGTTGCCCGCCGGGTAGGTCCGATCCAGCCCGCCGGCGAGGAACGCCATGGTGAGGCCGTCGGACGCGAGCGCCGATCGGTGGGCCGCGGCGTCGATCCCGTAGGCGCCTCCGGACACGATCGCGACGCCGCGGTCGACGAGCCCGCCGGCGAGCTCGACCGCCACGTGCTCGCCGTATCCGGTCGCGGCTCGCGCGCCGACGACCGCCACCGAACCGGCGAACGCCGCCAGGCGGTCGAGCCCGCCGCGGACCCACAGGGCGACCGGTTCGGCGGGTCCGAGCGCCGACAGCCCTGCCGGCCAGCCGGGGTCGGCCGGGACGGCGACCCGAAGCCCCAGCCGCGCCGCCTGCTCGATCGCCCGGACCACGGGACGCACGGCGAGCCGCAGCCGCCAGCGCTCGAAGGCCTCGACCGCGATCTGCATCGCGCTGCGCGGCTCCGTCCCGTCCTGCGTCCAGGCCTCGGCCGCGGCAGCGGCGTCGCCGGCGATGACGAGCTCCAGCGCACGGCGCGATCCCAGCGCCCCGATCAGCTGCCCGGCGACCTGATCCCCCGGCTCGATGAGCACGGTCCAGGCCACGCGCGCGAAGGCGTCGGCGGTCTCGTCGATCCCGGGCTGCGGACCCCGGACCGATGCGACCAGCTCGGCGACGGCCGGCAGCGGGAGGTCGAAGACGCTCATGCGGCCACCGCCGTCCGGTAGCCGAGCGCCTGACCGACCTCGGCGCCTCCCGGCGACGGCCTCCCCTCGAGGTCCGCGATGGACCATGCGACGCGGAGCACCCGGTCGTAGCCGCGCATGGTGACGGCGCCGCGCTCGAGCGCCCGGTCGAGGGCGGCGGTCGCGGATCGCGGGAGGCGGTGCGCTCGCTCGCGCAACCAGGGTCCGGGCACCTCCGCGTTGCGCCGCCAGGGGGTGTCCCGCAGCCGCTCGGACGCGAGCGCTCGCGCCGCGGCGACACGGGCCGCGGCGACCGCGCTGGTGAGCCGCCCGGATCGCTCGCCGGCCGCGCGCAGACCGCTCGCCGTGATCCGACGCAGGGTCAGCTGGAGGTCGACGCGATCCAGCAGCGGCCCGGACAGGCGGCCCAGGTAGCGACGGCGCGCCATCGGCGTGCAGGTGCACTCGCGCTCGCCGAGCCGCCCGCAGGGGCAGGGATTCGCGGCGAGCACCAGCTGGATCCCCGCCGGGAACGTCGCCGTGGCGTTCGCGCGCTGCACCGTGATGATCCCGGACTCGAGCGGCTGTCGGAGCGCGTCGAGCGCGACTCGGCTGAATTCCGGGCTCTCGTCGAGGAACAGAATTCCGTTCGCCGCCCTCGCGATGGCGCCCGGCCGGATGATCCCGCTGCCCCCGCCGACGATCGCCGGCGCCGAGGCCGTGTGGTGCGGCGCCTCGAACGGCGGGCGCGTCGGCAGCGACGCCACGGGCAGTCCGCTCAGCGATCGGACGGACGCGCACTCGATCGCCGCCTCGGCGTCGAGCGGAGGCAGGATGCCGGGCAGCCGCGTCGCGAGCATCGTCTTGCCGGCGCCGGGAGGGCCGAGCAGGAAGAGGTGATGCCCGCCCGCCGCGGCGACGACGAGCGCCTGGACGGCCTCCTCGTTCCCGATCACGTCCGCCAGATCGGCCGGCGGAGGCTCCTCGGCGGCCGCGGCCGCTCGATTCGCCGGAGCCTCGGAGCACTCCTCTGCGGCCTCGATCGCTGCGCCGTGCCAGATCGCCGCGGCGCGCAGCGATGGGACGCGGACCACGCGGATGCCGTCGACGAGCTCGGCCTCGTCGCCCGCCTCCTCCGGCACCATGACGGTGGCGCACCCCGCGCGCCTCGCCGCCAGCACGGCGGGCAGCACGCCGGGAACGCTGCGGAGCCGCCCGTCCAGCCCGAGCTCGCCGATGTGGACCACGCGCGCGACCGACTCGGCGGAGGCGGTGCCCGCGGCCGCGAGCATCGCCAGTGCGATGCCGAGATCGAACCCCGACCCGTGCTTCGGCAGCGCGGCGGGGGAGAGATTGATCGTGAACCGCCGGTTCGGCAGCTCGCACCCCGAATTGGCCGTCGCGGACCGCACCCGCTCGCGCGCCTCGCCGAGCGCCGCGTCCGGCAGGCCGATGAGGTTGAAGGACGGCACGCCGGCGGCGAGGTCGGCCTCGATGTCGACGACCTCGCCGCGGAGGCCGATGAGCGCGATCGCGCTGGTGCGCGCGACCGGCATCAGCGCACGCCCTCGAGATGCTCGATGACGGGCCGGCGACCGCTGGCCGTGATGACCGCGACCGCGTCGACCCGCAGCCGCGCCGCGGCCATCCCGTGCGCGGCGCACCAGTCCCAGCCGAGCCGGTAGACGCGCTCGAGCTTGCGCCGGTCGATCGCCTCGAACGGATGGCCGAGGGCGAGCGAGGTCCGGGTCTTGACCTCGACGGCGACCACCTCGCCCCGGTCGAGCGTCACGAGGTCGAGCTCGCCGCGAGGGCAGCGCCAGTTCCGGTCGAGGACGCGATGCCCGGCAGAGGTCAGGTAGTCGGCCGCGAGGCCCTCGCCTCGCCGTCCGAGGTCGATGTGTCGTGCCATCCCGGGAGCATCGCGCGGACCGCCGACGGCGCGTCAGGATGCGCGCCTGATCCGGGGAGAACCTCGGAGAACGCAGGCCTGTGGAGGCCGCGGCTCACTCGTCGAGCGCGAGCTCCTTCGGCAGCTCGAGCTCCCGAGCGGAGAGCTCCTCGATGTTGACGTCCTTGAACGTGAGCACGCGGACGGACTTCACGAACCGGTCCGAACGGTACACGTCCCAGACCCACACGTCGTGCATCGTCAGCTCGAAGTAGAAGTCGTGCTCGGTGTCCTTGCGCTCGAGCGCGACCTCGTTCGCGAGATAGAAGCGGCGCTCGGTCTCGATGACGTACCGGAACTGGCCGACGACGTCGCGGTACTCGCGATAGAGGGCGAGCTCGACCTCCCGATCGTAGTCCTCGAAGTCGTCGTCATCCATGCGCGTCAGTCTAGGTCCATTCCGGCAGGCCGCCGCCCGCCCCCTCCCGCGCGAGACGCCCGAGGAAGCTCAGCCGATGCAGCGGACTCGGCCCTGCGCCACGGATCGCCGCGAGGTGCTCCGGAGCGCCGTATCCCTTGTTCCTGGCCCATCCGTAGCCGGGGTGATCGATGTCGGAGGCGGCCATCAGTCTGTCCCGGTGGACCTTCGCCAGCACGCTCGCGGCCGACACCGACGCGCAGTCGCGGTCGGCCTTGACCCGGGTCCGCACCCGCGGCGCCCGCTCGAGCGCCGGGGTCAGCCAGTCATGGGAGCCGTCGAGCAGCACGACCGAGGCCGCGACCGCGATCCCCGCGCTGCCGAGCGCGACGAGCGCGCGCTCGCCGGCGAGGCCGAGCGCCGCCACGATGCCGAGGGCGTCGACCTCCTGGGAGGAGGCGAGGCCGATCGCGCGCGCGGTCCCCCAGACCGAGACGACCGGGTGCAGCGCCTCGCGGCGCGGCTCGGTCAGGAGCTTGGAGTCCCGCAGACCGTCGGGCACGACGACCAGCAGCGGATCGACCGCGACGACGCCGACCGCGACGGGTCCGGCGACGGCTCCGCGACCCACCTCGTCCATGCCGATCACGAGGCCGCCGATCGGGAGGTCGGCGGCCAGCTCGCGCTCGACCTCCAGGGTGGGGGCGGTGCTCATGGGGCGGGCCGGAGCGCGGTCGCGGTGCTTCCGGACGTCGGAGCGGTGCGCGCCTCGGCGACGCCGGCGAAGGTCAGCGGGTAGTTGCCGAGCACGCTCCAGCGCCCGATCGGCCAGCTGATGACGAGCGACTTGCCGACGACGGTCTGGATCGGCACGAACCCGCCGCCCGGGTCGTCGATGTGGCCGAGCGAGTCCCGGGAGTTGTACCGGTTGTCGCCCATGACCCAGAGCGAGCCGGCCGGCACCGTGACGTCGAACTCGCGCGGCGCCGCGTCCGCACCGGCGGGGATCTTGATGTACGGCTCGTCGAGCGGCACGCCGTTGACCGACAGGTTGCCGGTCGCGGTGCAGCACACGACGTGATCCCCGGAGAGTCCGATGACGCGCTTGATCAGGTGATCGTTCGAGTCCGAGGCGGTGAGGCCGACGAGCGAGCCGATCCAGTCGAGCGCGCCGAGGAGCCAGTTCGACTCGCGGACGGGCTGCGCGGTGAGCCAGCCGCCCGGATCGCGGAACACGATCACGTCGCCGTACTGCACGGGCATGACGTTCGGCACGAGCTCGTTGACGATGATGCGGTCGTTGATCTGGAGGGTGTCCTCCATCGACGAGGAGGGGATGTAGAACGAGCGGATCAGGAACGTCTTGAGGAGGAAGGAGACCAGGAACGCGACGACGAGGATCACCGCGAGATCCCGCAGGAACGTGACCCAGCCCGGTCGGCGCCGACCGTGCCTGCCCGCCGGCTGCATCGTCGGCAGCTCGGTCTCGCTCACACCCTTAGCCTGTCACTCCGATGCTGAAAAGCGGGGACGGCGCCCGGGGCGCGGGGCCTCAGCCCTCGCGCTTCTCCTTGATCTTCGCCTTCTTGCCGCGCAGGCCGCGCAGGTAGTAGAGCTTCGCGCGGCGCACGTCGCCCCGGGTGACCAGCTCGATGTGGTCGATCGACGGCGAGTGGACCGGGAAGGTGCGCTCGACGCCCACCTGGAAGCTGACCTTGCGGACGGTGAAGGTCTCGCGGACGCCCTCGCCGGAGCGCGCGATGACGACGCCCTGGAAGACCTGGATACGGGAGCGGCTGCCCTCGACGATGTTCACGTGCACCTTCACGGTGTCGCCGGGGCGGAAGTCGGGGATGTCCGCCTTGAGGCTGGCGGCGTCGATGTCGTCGAGGACGTGCATGAGGGTTCGCTTCCCGCGCCCGCCACAGGTCGGACGCTCCAGAGGATCGGAGCGTGCTCGCGTCCTTCGGCTCCCCTGGGGCAGAGCCCGCGCGGGCACGGTCATCCATTCTGCCACACCCGCACGGGCGCGTCGACCGCGGTGCGCCGGCCGTGTCCGGACCGCGGCGCCCGATGCCGCCGACCCGGACGGCACCCCGTAGCATCGAGCTGTGATCGAGCTGCGCACCCCGGCCGAGATCGAGGCGATGCGTCCGGCCGGCGCGTTCGTCGCCGAGGTCCTGCGGGCGACCGCCGCGGCCGCGGCGGTCGGCGTCGACCTGCTCGAGCTCGACGCGATCGCGCACGACCTGATCCGGGAGCGCGGGGCCCAGTCGTGCTACATCGACTACCACCCGTCGTTCGGCGCCAGCCCCTTCGGGAAGGTCATCTGCACCTCGGTCAACGACGCCGCGCTGCACGGCCTGCCGCACCGCTACCGGCTCGCCGACGGCGATCTGCTGACGCTCGACTTCGCGGCCTCGGTCGACGGCTGGGTCGCCGACGCCGCGGTGTCCCTCGTGGTCGGCACCCCCCGGCCCGAGGACGAGCGGCTGATCGCGATCTGCGAGGAGGCCCTCGCCGCCGGCATCGCGAAGGCGCGCGTCGGCAACCGGATGGGCGACGTCTCGCACGCGATCGGCGAGGTCGCGAAGCGGAACCGGCTGCGGGTGAACCTCGACTTCGGCGGCCACGGCGTCGGCCGCGAGATGCACGGCGAGCCGCACGTGCCGAACGACGGCCGCCCGGGACGCGGGTGGCCGCTGAAGGCCGGGCTGGTGTTCGCCGTCGAGCCGTGGTTCTGCCTGACCACCGACCGGATCTTCACCGACGAGGACGGCTGGACCCTGCGCTCGCGCGACGGCTCCCGAGCCGCGCACGTCGAGCACACCATCGCGATCACGGAGGACGGGCCCCTGATCCTGACCGCGGGGGCGAACCCGGTCTCCCTCTGAGGCCTCGATGCGCCCTTCGAGGCTGCTCGACCCGCGGGTCCGCCGACGCGCCCGGCGCTATTCGGCCGCTGCCTCCGGCGGCAGCAGGTCGGGACGGACGCGTCGCGTGCGCTCGACCCGCTGCTCGTGGCGCCATGCCTCGATGCGGGAGTGGTGCCCGGAGCGCAGGATCTCGGGCACCTCGAGACCGCGCCATTCCTGCGGCTTCGTGTAGCTCGGCGCCTCGAGCAGCCCGTCCTCGTGCGACTCGACGGCGAGCGATTCGGGATTCCCGATGACGCCCGGCACGAGCCGGCCGATCGCCTCGATCATCGCCATCGCGGCGACCTCGCCGCCGTTCAGCACGTAGTCGCCGAGCGAGAGCTCGCGCACCCGGGCGATCGTCGAGGCGTACTCCACGACGCGCTGGTCGATGCCCTCGTAGCGGCCGCAGGCGAAGAGCAGGTGCGGCTCGAGCGCGAGGTCCCTGGCGACCGCCTGCGTGAACGGCTCGCCGGCGGGCGTGGGGAACACGACGACGGGGCCGGCCACCGGGTCGCCCTCGCCCTGCGGTCGCGGCACCAGCGCGTCGAGC
>MKVN01000008.1:0-11024 GCA_001898855.1 Micrococcales bacterium 73-13 | reverse complement strand
GCCGCCGCCGTAGGGCGTGTCGTCGACCGTGCGATGACGGTCGTGGGCCCAGTCGCGCAGATCGTGCGCCTCGACCCGGAGCACCCCCGCCTCGCGCGCCCTGCCGATCAGCGACACGTCGAGCACGGCGAAGAACTCCGGGAAGATCGTGACGACGTCGATGCGCACGCATCCCAGGGTAGGACCGCACGGCGACTCCGTCCTCGCGATCGACGACGGCCGGCGGGGGTCGGCGGCGCAGGACGTCAGGGGGTCTCGCCGGCCGCCTCGGCCCCGGACTCCCCCGGCTCCTCGAAGAGGCCGCCGGGCGGGTCCACGGTGACCGTGCCGCCCGCGACGTCGACCTCGGTCACGATCGCCTTGACGAACGGGACGAGCACCTCGCCGTGCGCGGTCTCGACCGCGAGCAGGTCCTGCGCCGGGAGCTCGTCGACCCGGACCACCCGGCCGAGCTCGACGCCGTCGCGCAGCACGCGGAGGCCGACGAGCTGGTGGTAGTACCAGGCGTCCTCCTCCTGGGGCTCCTCCCCGACCTCGACCCAGAGCACCGCCTTGACGAGGCCCTCCGCCGCGGTGCGATCGGTCACGCCCGCGAAGAACCCGACGGGCACCCCGTTGAACCACTTCAGCTCGACGAGCTCGAGCCGCTGGCCGTGCCAGGGGCTCGAGTCCGGGACCTGGAGCGCGAACGTCGCGCCGGGCACGAAGCGCCGCGCCGGGTCGTCGGTGTACAGATCGAGCTTCAGCGCGCCCTTGAGCCCGTGCGCCTTCGTCAGCCGGCCGACGCGCAGCTCGGTCCCCGGCGGACGCTCGGGCCTGGCCACGGGCGATTCCTCGAGCGGGGCCGTCAGGCCCGCGACGAGGGACGGTCGGTGTCGACGACGTCCACGCGCACGCGGTCGCCGTCGGCGAGCGCGCCGACGATGGTGCGCAGCGCCTTCGCCGTCCGCCCGCCCCGGCCGATCACCCGGCCGAGGTCGTCCGGATGCACCCGCACCTCGAGGACCTCGCCGCGCCCCGAGTCGCTGGATGCGACCGCGACGTCGTCGGGGTGGTCGACGATGCCCTTGACGAGGTGCGTCAGCGCATCCGAGAGGCGGGTCATGCCGTGCTCAGGCGCCGGTCTCGGCGGGGATCTCGTCGGCCGCGGCCTCGACGGTCTCCTCGACCGCGTCGGCCTGCGCCTCGGCGGCCTCCTCCGCGACCTCGGCGTCGGTCTCCGGCGCCTCCGCGGGCTCGGCCGTCTCGACGGCCTCGGCCGGCTCGCTCGCCTCGACGGGCGCCTCGGCCACCGGCTCGACCTTCTTCTCCGCCTTGGGCAGCAGGACCGGCTTCTTCTTCTCGTCGACGACGAAGACGGTCTTCGCCTCGGCGGTGCGCACCGTCGAGACAGCGTCCTTGTCGCCCTTGAACTTCCCCCAGTCGCCGGTGAGCTTGAGGATCGCCGCGACCTGCTCGGTCGGCTGCGCGCCGACGGAGAGCCAGTACTGGGCGCGCTCCGAGTTCACCTCGATGAACGACGGCTCCTCGGTGGGGTGGTACTTCCCGATCTCCTCGATGACGCGGCCGTCGCGCTTGGTGCGCGAGTCGGCGACGACGATGCGGTAGTACGGGGCGCGGATCTTGCCGAGCCGCTTGAGTCGGATCTTGACAGCCAAGAGTTCTCCAGATTGGGACGCGTGTTCGTGTGCCGCTCGTCGGGCGAGTGGGGTGCGCGCCCGGCGGGGAAGCCGGTCGGCTCGAGCGGTCGGATAGAGGGTCGGACCGCGCGGGCCGAGGACCCATTCTGCCAGAATCCGGGGCCGCCCGCGAACCCGATCCGGTCGCCGTCGCGCCCGGGGCGGTCAGGCGTTCTTCTCGTCCCGCCAGGCGAGGTAGTCGGCGAGATCGTGCGGGACGTAGTCGGGACCGTCGGCGCCGATCGTCACGAGCCGGACCCCTCTGGCATGCACCGCGTCGAGCAGCTCGCGGTCGAACCGCTCGAACGCCCACCGCCCGATCGAGAGCTCGATCTCGCCGATGTCCCGGCCGACCTCGTCGCACCGGGCCTCGAGCACGTCGAGCTTCCGGTCGAACTCCTCGACGTCGAGCATGGTGTGCCAGATGTCGGCGTGCCGGGCGACCAGGCGCAGCGTCTTCCGCTCCCCGCTGCCGCCGATCAGGATGGGGACGTGCCGGGTCGCGGGCGGGTTGAGCCGCTCGAACCGCGACTCGATGCGCGGCAGCGCCGCCGCCAGATCGTCGAGGCGCGAGCCGGCACTGCCGAACTCGTACCCGTACTCCCGGTAGTCGCGCTCGAACCAGCCCGAGCCGATGCCGAGCACGACCCGTCCGGTGCCGCCCTTCGCGCTGATGTGGTCGACGGTGCGGACCATGTCCGCCAGCAGCTCCGGGTTCCGGTAGGAGTTGCAGGTCACCAGCGGGCCGAACTCGATGCGCTCGGTCTGCTCCGCCCAGGCGGAGAGCATGGTCCAGCACTCGAAGTGGGCGCCGTCGGGATCGCCGGTGAGCGGGCTGAAGTGGTCCCAGTTGAAGACGACGTCCGCCCCGGCGTCCTCCGTGCGCAGCACCGCGTCGCGGATGGCGGAGTAGGACGGCGCGTGCTGCGGGAGCAGCTGGACGCCGATGCGGACCGGGCGCCCGCTCACGCCCGGCCCCGGGCCTCGGCGAGCCGCGGCGGGGCGAGCACCGTCTGCAGCGCGATGCCGATGCCGAGCAGCCGCGCGTCGTGGTCGACGCGGCCGATGAGCGAGACGCCGACCGGCAGGCCGCTGCGCTCGCCGAGCCCGGTCGGCACCGCCGCGACCGGTGAGCCGGTGCCGTTCCAGGTCGCCGTGAAGCAGGTGAGCGGATCCTCGCCGCCGATGCCCGCGCCGGCCTCGTAGCCGTGCCCGCGCACGCCGGGGCCCGAGGCGGTGGTCGGCTCGAGGATCGCGTCGACGCCGTTGGCCGCGAACCAGTCGTCCCAGCCCGCCGCGACGCCGAGCCGGCGCTGCTGGGCGGAGAAGTAGGCGTCGCCGGGGATCCGGGCCGAGCCCGGCGCGAGGAACTCGAGGGTGCTCGGCCGGTACCGGTCCGCGAGCCCGGCGTACTCCGCGTGCGCGTGCTGCGTCTCCGCGAGCAGGATGGCGTGGTAGTCGGAGCGCGCGAGGTCCGGCGGCGCGGCGAGCTCGACGACCTCGGCGCCGAGGGACTCCAGGGTGGCCCTGGCCGTCGCGATCCCGTCCAGGATGTCGGGGTCGATCGGGATGCCGACCGCCGAGGGCCGGTCGGTGAGCGCGATGCGGACGCCGCGCAGGTCCGGCAGCGTCTCGGCGACGATCGGGAGGCGGCCCGCGACGCCCCACGGGTCGCGGCGCCGCGGCGCCGCGCTCAGCGTCGCCAGGGCGATCGCGCAGTCCGCGAGCGTGACCGCCATCGGGCCGAGGTGGTCCAGCGTGTAGCCGCACGGGATCAGGCCGTCGGTCGGCACCCGCCCGAAGGAGGCCTTGAACGAGGAGACGCCGCAGAACGCCGCCGGCACCCGCAGCGAGGCCGCGGTGTCGGTGCCGAGCGCGAGCGGCACCATGCCGGTGGCGAGCGCCGCGGCGGAGCCGCCGCTCGACCCGCCCGGGGAGCGGGCCGGGTCCCAGGGGTTGCCGACCTGGTCGGTCGTGCCGCCGCAGCCGAACTCGTGGGTGTGCGTCTTGCCGACGAAGACCGCGCCGGCCGCGGCGAGCGCGGCCCAGCCGGCGCTGTCGGCCGCGGCGACGCGGCCCTCGCGCACCCGGCTCGAGGCCGTGAGCGGCTGTCCGGCGACCGCGATGAGGTCCTTGACGGCGACCGGGACGCCGAGCAGCGGGGACGGGTCGCCGGCGGCGATCCGCCGATCGGCCTCGGCGGCCTGCGCGAGCGTCGTCCGGGGGTCGAGGCTCACCCAGGCGTTGATCGCCCCGGGAGCCCCGTCGAAGCTCGGTGCACCGCCGTTGCGCGCCTCGACCCGGGCGAGCACCTCCTCGGCGAGACCCACCGCGGTCGTCGTCCCGTCCCGCAGCGCGGCGGCGATGCCGCGGATGCCCGAGTCGAGGACGTGGTGGTGCAGCTGGACATCGTCGGCCATGCCGACAGGCTATCGGCTCACCGGCCGAGGAACTTCTGCAGCGCCGCGAGCTCCTGCTCGCTCGGGCCCTGCTGCGCCGCGTCCGGCTGCGGGGCGCCGAGGCCGAAGCCCGATCCCCCGGAGCCGCCGGGCTTGACCCCGGCGGCGAGCGCGGCGTTCTCCGCGGCCCGCTTCGCCGGGTTCCCCGACTTCGAGCCCTTCTTGGCCCGGCCCTTCGAGGCGCCCGGAGCCCCGCCGATCCGCATGCCGGGGGTGACGCCCGGGATCTGCGGCATCTGGCCCTTGGCGACCGACTTCATCATCTTCGCGGCCTGCTCGAAGCGGGTCATCAGCTGGTTGACCTCGGTGACGGTCGTGCCGGAGCCCCGCGCGATCCGCAGCCGGCGCGAGCCGTTCAGCACCCGCGGCTGGCGGCGCTCGGTCGGCGTCATGGAGCGGATGATCGCCTCGGTGCGGTCGATCTCGCCCTCGTCGAAGTTGTCGATCGCCTCGCGCATGCCCTTGCCGCCGGGCAGCATGCCGAGCATCGACTTCAGCGAGCCCATCTTCTTGACCTGCTGCAGCTGGTCGAGGAAGTCCTCGAGGGTGAACTGGTCCTTCGCGAGCTTCTCGGCGACCTTGCGCGCCTCGTCCTCGTCGAAGGCCTTCTGGGCCTGCTCGATGAGGGAGAGGATGTCGCCGAGGTCGAGGATGCGGCTCGCCATCCGGTCCGGGTGGAACGGCTCGAAGTCGTCGAGGCGCTCGCCGATCGAGGCGAACATGATCGGCCGCCCGGTCACGTGCGCGACCGAGAGGGCCGCGCCGCCGCGGGCGTCGCCGTCGAGCTTGGTGAGCACGACGCCGGTGAAGTCGACGCCCTCCTGGAAGGCCTTCGCCGTCGCGACCGCGTCCTGGCCGATCATCGCGTCGATGACGAACAGCACCTCGTCGGGCTCGACGGCCCGCCGGATGTCGGCGGCCTGCCGCATGAGCTCGGCGTCGACGCCGAGGCGGCCGGCGGTGTCGACGATGACCGTGTCGTAGAGCCGGCGCTCGGCCTCCGCGACGCCGTCCTTCGCGACCCGGACCGGGTCCCCCACCCCGTTGCCGGGCTCCGGCGCCCAGACCGGGACGCCGGCCTGCTCGCCGACCACCTGGAGCTGGTTCACGGCGTTCGGCCGCTGCAGGTCGGCGGCGACCAGCAGCGGGGTGTGCCCCTCGCCCTTGAGCCACTTCGCGAGCTTGCCGGCGAGGGTCGTCTTGCCGGCGCCCTGCAGGCCGGCGAGCATGATGACGGTCGGCGGCTTCTTGGCGAACTCGAGCCGGCGCTGCCGGCCGCCGAGGATGCCGACCAGCTCCTCGTTGACGATCTGCACGACCTGCTGCGCGGGGTTCAGCGCCCGGTTGACCTCGTCGGAGAGCGCGCGCTCCCGGACGGTGCCGGTGAACTCCTTGACGACGTCGAGCGCGACGTCGGCGTCGAGCAGCGCGCGGCGGATCTCGCGGACGGTCGCGTCGACGTCGGCCGGGCTCAGCCGTCCCTTGGTGCGCAGGTGCCGGAAGGTGTCGCTGAGCCGGTCGGTGAGACTGCCGAACATCGCCATGGTCCGGCGATTCTACCCGGCGCCCCACCCGTCCCCCACGCCGCCTGCCGCCCTCTTCGCCCGGAACGGCGGGTGCTTGCGCCCGGATCGCCGCGTCTCCGGGCGAACGCCCGGGTGCGGGGATGCGGGACCGCGCCGGACGGCGTTCTCCTGCGCGTCGCACGGCTGCCGCACGGACTGCGGGGAGAGACTGTCGGACGTGAGCCGACGACTTCCGATGGCGCTGGCGGTGCTCCTGCTCGCGAGCGTCGCCCTGGCCGGCTGCTTCCCGCAGGAGCCCGCACCGGTGCCGCGGCCCTCGACGTCCTCGGCGGCGCCGACGACCCCGGAGCCCTCGCCCGCCCCGACGCCGACGGGCGCCCCGACCCCGACCGAGACGCCCGGTCCCGGCGCGCTCGACCCCGACTCGATCGCCGAGGCCGTCATCAGCCGGGACGCCGCAGGGCTCGTCGCGCAGCTCGGGGATCCGATCCACGTGATCGACACGCTGAACGCGACCGACGCGGTGAAGCCCGCCGCCGAGGCGCAGGCGAACCTCATCGCCGTCATCGACGTCGGGGAGAACTTCAAGCCCGGCCAGGCCGGCGACTACGAGCTCCTCGCCGCCTCGGCGCACCCGGAGTTCGGGGCCCCCGACGCGGTCGTGCTGGTCGGCTCGCTCGGCTCGACGCTGTCCTTCCTGCCCGGCGCGTTCCTCCGGCTCACGCCCTGACCGACGGCCCGCGCAGCGCCGTGTACAGCTCGGCCCAGGTCCGGCGGTCGACGTCGTAGGGGGCGCTGAAGGTGACTCGCTCGGAGAGGTCGCCGTAGCGCTCGCGCAGCTGCGCCGCGACCTGCTCGGGCGAGCCGACGCAGGCGAACTCGCGGAGCATCGCCTCGTCGACGATCGAGCCGATCTCCGACCACTCGCCACGCCGCACGGCGGCGTTCAGCCGCTCCCCCTTCGCCCCCCAGCCGTGCACCTCGAGCACCGGGAGATAGGAGGGCGTCGAGCCGTAGAACGCGATCTGCCTGGCGACCGCCGACGACGCGGCGCGCAGCTCCGCCTCGTCGCGCCCGAGGACGACGAAGACGGGGAAGGCGATGCCGGGCACCGCGCGCCCGGCGGCCTCGGCACCCCGGCGGAGCGCCGGCAGCGTCACCTGCTCGACGTAGGCGCGCGTGGTGAACGGGTGCGCGACGAGCCCGTCGGCGACCTCGCCGGTGACCTCCGTCATCCGCTCGCCCACCGCGGCGAGCCAGAGCGGCGGGTTCCCGTGGGGGTTCGGTCCCGGGTCGAAGACCGGGTTCATCAGCGTGTGCGTGTAGAACTCGCCGCGGAACCGCGGCCGCTCCCCGGACGCGAACGAGCCCCAGATCTCCCGCACCGCGGCGACGAACTCCCGCATCCGCGCGGCCGGACGGCTCCACGGCATCGAGAACCGCTGCTCGATGTGGGGCTGCACCTGGGAGCCGAGACCGAGGATGAGGCGGCCGCCGGAGAGCTCCTGGATGTCGTTCGCGGCGACCGCCACGGTCATCGGGTTCCGCGAGAACGCGACGGTGATCGCGCTGAACAGCGCGACGCGCTCGGTCGCCTGCGCCGCGAGCGTCAGGGAGACGAAGGAGTCGTGCTTGGTCTCGGTGAGGATGACGCCGTCGGCGCCGAGCTCCTCCGCCTGGCGCGCGTGGGCGGCGGTGTTCAGCAGGCTCGCGGAGAGGTCCCCGCCGGCGTCGATCGCGAACGTCATGCGGCCAGTCTCCCAGCTTCCGGCTAGCCTCGACGGCATGGCGCTCATCGTGGAGTTCGACGGCAGGACCCCCCGGATCGACCCGACCGCCTGGGTCGCCCCGAACGCGACGCTGATCGGCGACGTGACGATCGGCCCCGGCGCCTCGGTCTGGTACGGCACGGTGCTGCGCGGGGACATGGACCGCATCGTGCTCGGCGCGGGCTCGAACCTGCAGGACAACGTCGTGGTGCACACCGACTGGGGCGTCCCGGCGATCGTCGGCGAGAACGTCGGCGTCGGCCATGCCGCGATCGTGCACGGCGCGACGGTCGGCGATGGCTGCCTCATCGGCATGGGGGCGAAGCTGCTCAACGGCTCGACGGTCGGTGCCGGGGCGTTCGTCGCGGCCGGCGCGCTGCTGCTCGAGGGCCAGGAGATCCCAGCCGGCCACGTCGCGATGGGGGTGCCTGCCAAGGACCGCGGCCCGATGGAGGCGGCGATGGCGGAGCGGGTGCGGTCGAACGCGTTCGGCTACCAGGAGCTCGCGGCCAGATACCGCGACGCCGGGAGCTGAGCTGCCCGCGGCGCGCAGGGCCCTGGGAGCATCGGGTCCCGCCGAACGCGCCTCAGAGGGTGAGCAGCACCTTGGTGGCGCGGCGCTCGTCCATCGCCCGGTACCCCTCGGCCGCCTGCTCGATCGGGAGGGCGAGGTCGAAGACGACGCCGGGGTCGATGCGGTCGGTCATGATCAGGTCGATCAGCTCCGGCAGGAACCGCCGGACCGGGGCGGGCCCGCCGAGCAGGCTCACGGTGGCGAAGAACAGGTCGTGGCCGTCGAGCTCCACCCCGTGGGAGACGCCGACGAAGCCGACGTGCCCGCCGGGACGCGTCGCCCCGATGGCCTGCAGCATCGACTCCTGGGTGCCCACCGCCTCGACGGTCGAGTGGGCGCCGTACCCGCCGGTGAGCTCCCTGATCCTCGCCACGCCCTCATCGCCGCGCTCCTCGACGATGTCGGTGGCGCCGAAGCGGCGCGCCAGCGCCTGCCGATCGGGGTGGCGGGACATCGCGATGATCCGCTCGGCGCCGAGCCGCTCGGCCGCGAGGATCGCCAGCAGCCCGACGGCGCCGTCCCCGACCACCGCGACCGTCCTGCCGGGCCCCGCCTGGGCCGCGACGGCGGCGAACCAGCCGGTGCCGAGCACGTCGGACGCGGCGAGCAGGCTGCGCAGCTGCTCGGGGGTCGGATCTCCCGGGACCTTGACGAGCGTGCCGTCGGCGAGCGGGATGCGGGCCCGGTCCGACTGGGTGCCGATCGAGCCCATCATCACCTGGTGGGCGCAGCGCGACTGGAAGCCCGCCCGGCAGATCTCGCAGGTGTTGTCGGAGGCGACGAACGAGCCGACGACGAGGTCGCCGACCCGGAGGTCGCGCACCTCGGCGCCGAGCTCCTCCACGATCCCGACGTACTCGTGGCCCATCCGCATCGGCCGCCTCAGCCGCTCGAGGCCGCGGTAGGGCCACAGGTCGGAGCCGCAGATGCAGGTGGCGGTGACGCGGATGATCGCGTCGGTCGGCTCGACGATCGTCGGCGGCTCGACCTCCTCGACCCGGACGTCTCCGGGGGCGTGCATCACGACGGCGCGCATGGGGCTCCTCAGGCTCTCGGTCCGCTCGGTCGGCCGACCCCCTCCATCATGCTCCGTGCCGGCGCCCGGACCCTGATGAGCGGGACCGGACCGGTCCTCGATGTCGGAGGCCGGTTGCAGGATTCGAACATGTGTTCGAACATGGTGCGATGAGCGCCCCGACCGCCGGTCGGCTCGCGGTCCCGCAGCGGGCCGACGAGCTCGCCCGGCTGCGCGATCGGATCGAGCGCATCGAGCGGACGACCCGGATCGGCTCCGACGCCCGGGTGCTGCCGGCGCCGCCGGACCTCGCCGCGCTGCTGCCGGGCGGCGGACTGCGGACCGGAGCGGCCTACGCGCTCGGGCGGTCGATGCCGCTGCTGACCAGGCTGCTCGCCGAGCCCTCCCGCGCCGGCGCCTGGTGCGCGGTGGTCGGGATCCCCGAGCTTGGCGCCGAGGCCGCCGCCGAGGCGGGCGTCGCCCTCGCCCGCCTCGTCCTGATCCCGCACCCCGGCGAGCGCTGGCTCGGCGTCGTCGCCGCTGCGGCGGAGGTGATGGGCGTCGTCGCGGTGCGGCCCGGATGGCGGGTGCGCGACGCCGAGGCCGCCCGCCTCGCCGCCCGGCTGCGCGAGCGGGAGGCCGTGCTCCTCGCGCAGGGGCCGTGGCCGCACCCCGAGGCCGCGATCGAGGTCGAGGACGCGCGATGGTCTGGGCTCGGCGAGGGGCACGGCCGCCTGGAGGGCTGCGAGGCGACCGTGGTCGTCGCGTCGCGGCGAACGACGACGCCACGACGGGGGCGCATCCTGCTCGCGGGATCTCCGGCGCCCGGCGGCGCGGGCCCGGCCGTCGGAGCCGGCTCGTCGGTCCTCGGAGCCGGCTCGTCGGTCGGCGAGCCGGACAGCCGGCATCGTGAGCGGATCGAGGCCTCGGCATCCCTGCTCCGGGCGGTCGGCTGATGGACCGGCACCTGGTGCTCTGGTTCCCGGACTGGCCGATCGCGGCGCTGGTCCGGAGCCGGGAGCTGCGCGCTCCCGGCGACGCCCCGATCGCGATCGTCGCCCGGAACGCGATCGTCGCCTGCTCCGCCGCCGCCCGCCGCGAGGGCGTCCGCCGCGGGATGCGTCGCCGCGACGCGCAGGGGCGCTGCCCCGCGCTGCGGCTCGCGACCGACGATCCCTCCCGTGACGCGCGCGAGTTCCTGCCCGTCGCCGACCGGATCGAGCAGCTCGCCCCCGGGCTGCAGCTCATCCGGCCCGGCCTCTGCTGCCTGCGGATCCGCGGGCCGGCGCGGTACTACGGCGGCGAGGCGCCCGCCGCGATCACGCTCGCCCGGGTCCTGCGCGGCGAGGGCCTGGAGGTCCGGGCGGGCGTCGCCGACGGCCGGTTCGCCGCGGAGCAGGCGGCTCGGCTCGCGGAGGACGTCCGGATCGTCCCCGAGGACGGCTCGGCGGCGTTCCTCGCACCGCTGCCGATCGCCGCCCTCGACGACGAGGCCCTCGCCGGCCTGCTCGAGCAGCTCGGCGTGCGGACCCTCGGCGAGTTCGCCGCGCTCGAGCCGGCGGCGGTGCTCGACCGCTTCGGACCGGACGGGGCGCTCCGCCACGCGCTCGCCGGCGGAGCGGACGGACGGCGGTTCGAGGCGCGGACCGCTTCGCCGGACCATGCCGCGGAGATCTCGTTCGAGCCGCCGCTCGCGCTCGCCGACCAGGTCGCCTTCGCGGTGCGAGTCACGGCGGAGCGGTTCGTCACCGGGCTCGCCCGGACGGGGCTCGCCTGCACCGAGCTGCGGGTCGAGCTCTCCGGGGCGGACGGCGACGGCGACGAGCGCGTCTGGGCGCATCCCGCGTCCTTCGACGCGGCCGCGGTCGTCGACCGGGTGCGCTGGCAGCTCGAGGCCGGCGGCGGCGCGGCGGACCCCCGTGGGCGGACGGCGCTCCGCGGCGGGGTCGCCGCGGTGCGCCTCGCACCGGAGGCGGTCGGGTCGATCGCCGCGCACGAGCCG
>MKVN01000007.1 GCA_001898855.1 Micrococcales bacterium 73-13 | reverse complement strand
GGGGACCTCAACGCGACGTTCGTCGTCGGCGACGCGCCGCAGCCGACGATCGACCTCGTCACGCGCACCCGCGAGGCGATGATGCGCGGCATCGCCGTCATCGCGCCCGGTCGGCGGATCAACCTCATCGGCCGCGCCGTCGAGTCCTATGCGAGGCGCTTCGGCTACGGCGTCGTGCGCGAGTTCACCGGGCACGGCGTCGGGCGGGCCTTCCACAGCGGCCTCGTCGTCCCGCACTACGACGCCGCGCCGCGGCACGACGAGGAGATGCTGCCCGGCATGGTGTTCACGATCGAGCCCATGCTCACGATCGGCACCCCGGAGGCGCCCGGCACGGTCGCCTGGGACGAGTGGGACGACGACTGGACGATCGTGACGCGCGACCGCCGGCTCACCGCGCAGTTCGAGCACACGCTCGTGGTGACCGAGTCCGGCGCGGAGATCCTCACGCTCCCCTGAGACCGCGGCTCGCTAGGCTCGCAGCAGCACACGGAGGCTTCCATGACCCACGCGCTCGGCATCGACATCGGCGGCACCGGCATCAAGGGCGCCGTCGTCGACACCCTCGGCGGCACGCTCCTGACCGATCGCCGCAAGCTGCTCACCCCGGCCGGCGGCGAGCCCCGGCCGATGATCGACACCGCCGTCGAGCTGGTGGCCGGGATCCCGGGCGCGCAGGAGCCGATGCCGGTCGGCATCGCGTTCCCGACCATCGTCAAGCGCGGCCGGACGCTCTCCGCGGGGAACATCTCCTCGGCGTGGATCGGGCTCGACGGGCAGGCGATGTTCGCGGCCGCGCTCGGGCGGCCGGTGCTGCTCGTCAACGACGCCGACGCCGCCGGCTACGCCGAGCTCCACTTCGGCGCGGCCAAGGACGTCCCCGGCCTCGTGATCCTCACCACGCTCGGCACCGGCATCGGCAGCGCGTTCATCTACGATGGCGTGCTCGTGCCGAACACGGAGTTCGGCTTCCTCGAGATCGACGGCGAGATCGCCGAGGCGCGGGCCTCCTACCGGGCGAAGGAGCAGGACGAGCTGGACTGGGAGCAGTGGGCGAAGCGGCTGCAGCGCTTCTACACGCACCTGGAGCGGGTGTTCTCCCCCGACCTGTTCATCGTCGGCGGCGGCGTGTCGAAGCACGCGGACGAGTTCCTGCCGCTGCTGCGCCTCTCGACCCCCATCGTCACGGCAACCCACCGCAACAACGCCGGGATCCTCGGCGCCGCGGCGATCGCGGCCGCGGCGATCGCCGGAGCGGCACCGGCGGAGCGCCGACCGGGGTGAACGGGCCGGCCGATACGCCGGGTTCTGTCGTGGACGGCCATCCATCTCGGTCGTGCGTTGCCGCACGACTCCAGCGGCCTACCCGGGGACGGGACGAGCAGCCCCATGGTCCCCTGTCTGGCCTTGCTCCGGGCGAGGCTTGCCTAGCCGCCCCGGTCGCCCGGGGCGCTGGTGGGCTCTTACCCCACCGTTTCACCCTTACCGGCCGAGGCCGGCGGTCTGCTCTCTGTTGCGCTTTCTCGCGGATCGCTCCGGGTGGGTGTTACCCACCGCCCTGCTCTGCGGAGCCCGGACGTTCCTCGGCGCCCTTGCGGGCGACGCGGCCGCCTGGCCGACCCGTTCACCGGCATCAAGGGTAGCGGGC
The DNA here is from genome assembly GCA_001898855.1 of Micrococcales bacterium 73-13. Lineage (GTDB taxonomy): Bacteria > Actinomycetota > Actinomycetes > Actinomycetales > Microbacteriaceae > 73-13. The sequence goes on along the minus strand of MKVN01000007.1, from coordinate 16,311 downwards.
GTCGCCGGACGGCGGCAGGGCGGGGCCGCGCACGGCAGGATGGTCTCGTGGAGGAGCTGGGCCTGCTCGTGCTCGCGGGCGTGCTGATCGTCGTCGCCGTCTCGGCGTTCGCGACGAGGCTCGGCGTCGCGGCGCCGATCCTGCTCGTCGTCATCGGCATCGGCTGCAGCTTCATCCCCGGCGCGCCGCGGCTGGAGATCCCCCCGGAGTGGATCCTCGCGGTCGTGCTGCCGCCGCTGCTCTACTCGGCCGCCGTCAACCTGCCGGCGATCGACCTGAGACGCAACCTGGGTCCGATCGCCGCGCTCTCGGTGCTGCTCGTCATCGCGTCCGCCTTCGTCTCCGGGCTCGTCATCTGGCTGCTCTTCCCGGACCTGAACTTCGCGGCCGCCGTCGCGGTCGGCGCGGTGATCAGCCCGCCCGACGCGGTCGCGGCCACCGCGATCGGCAAGCGGCTCGGACTGCCCCAGCGGCTCGTCACGATCCTCGAGGGCGAGGGGCTGCTCAACGACGCGACGGCGCTGGTCATGCTCCGCTCGGCGGTCGCGGCGATCGCCGGCACCATCTCGTTCTGGGGCGCGCTCGGCGACTTCGCCTACGCGGTGCTGATCGGCGCGGTCGTCGGCGGCCTGATCGGCGCGATCTCGGTCTGGGTGCGCTCCCGCATCCGGCAGCCGGTGCTCACCACCGCGATCTCCTTCGTCGTCCCGTTCCTCGCCTACCTCCCCGCCGAGCAGCTGCACGCCTCCGGCGTGCTCGCCGTGGTCGTCACCGGGATCATGACCGGCCACTTCGCGGTGCGGAAGTTCTCCGCGCAGGACCGGATCGTCGAGCGGATGAACTGGCGCACGGTCCAGCTGCTGCTGGAGAACGGCGTGTTCCTGGCGATGGGCTTCGAGATCACCTCGGTCATCGCAGACGTGCGCGACGCGCGCCTCGGCGTCGGGGAGGCGGTCGGCATCGGCCTGCTCGCCGCGCTCGTGCTGCTCGTCGTCCGGGTCGCCTTCGTCGCGCCGCTCATCGGGGGCCTGCGCGCCGGGCGGGCCCGCGCCGAACGGCGGGTGACGCGGATCCAGGGCGCGATCGACCGGGTGGAGGCCACGGAGTTCCCGCCGGAGCACGCCGCCCGGGTGGATCGGATCACGTCGTTCCTGCGCCGCCAGCACGCCGACGCCTCCTTCCTCAGCCGAGAGGGCCTCGGTTGGCGCGGCGGGGCCGTCATCGCCTGGTCCGGGATGCGCGGCGTCGTGACGCTCGCGGCGGCGCAGTCGCTGCCGACCGGCGTCCCCTACCGCTCGCAGCTCGTCCTCGTCGCGTTCACCGTCGCGATCGTCACGCTCGTGCTGCAGGGCGGGACGCTGCCGTACCTGATCCGGCTGCTCGGCATCCAGGGCGTCTCCGCGCGCGAGTCGCACGCGCAGCTCACCCGGCTCGCCGCGGAGATCTCCGCGGCGGCGCGCGCCATGCTCGACGACCCGGGCCTGCGGCGCGCGGACGGCGCACCCTTCGATCCGGAGGTGGTCGCCGTCATCCGCGACGCCGATCTCGCGGCCTCGGCGGCGGTCGGCTCCTTCGAGGAGTGGGAGGCCCAGACGACGCCGCTGCAGCAGCGGCGCGAGCTCCAGCGCCTCCTTCTCGAGACCGAGCAGGCGGCGCTCACCGAGGCCCGTGCGAGCGGCGTCTACCCCTCGCACATCATCGAGGCCGCGCAGCGGATGGTCGACGCGGAGGCCGCCCGGCTGAACGCCCCGGGCGGCTGAGCGGAGGCTAGGGCAGGTCGGCGCGCGCGTCCATCGCGCGGTTCGCGAGGCGGTCGGCGCGCGAGTTCTCCAGCCGGGGCACCCACTCGAAGCGCACCGGCGTGCCGATCAGCGCCTCCCGCGCCCGCGCCGCGAGCTCCGCCATCGCGGGATGCTTGATCTTCCAGCGGCCGGACATCTGCTCGACCACGAGCTTCGAGTCCATCCGCACCGTCAGCGCCGCTTCGGGGTCGATCTCGATCGCACGACGCACGCCGGCGATCATCCCGCGGTACTCGGCGACGTTGTTCGACGCGATCCCGCCGTACAGTCCGATCTCGGCGAGGAGCTCGCCGGTCGCCGCGTCGATGACGACGGCGCCGCTGCCCGACTCCCCCGGGTTGCCGCGCGAGCCGCCGTCGGCCTCGACGATGAGCTCCCGTGGCATCAGAGCCCGGACTCCGGAGTCCGCACCAGGATCGCCTCGCTCGACGAGCAGATCAGGACGTCGTCCGGCGCGGCGGCCCGCACCCGCGCGAGCTCGTCGGCGAGCAGGGCGACGCCGGAGGCCTCCGAGACGCCGCGCCGCAGCAGCGAGGCGCCGACGCCGTAGCGCGCCCGCTGCCGCTCGTACAGCTCGACGAGGTCCGCGGGCAGCTCCCCGGCCAGCGCCGCGCGCGCGGCCCCGAGCTGCGACCGCTCCTCGGCGATCCGGGCCAGCGCCGCGGCGACGAGCGCCTCCGCCGCGGCGACCTCGGCGTCCAGGTCGACCAGCCGGCCCTCGATGGCGGCGACCGCGGTCTCGTGCTCCTCGACGCGCTCCATGACGGCGAGCTCGATCTCCTCGAGGTCGTGCTGCCGCTTCCGCAGCGAGTCGATCTCGTGGTCGAGCGCCGAGGCGTCCTTCGCCGAGGTGGAGGCCATCATGCGCTCGGTGTCCCTGGCGACCCTGGCCTCGACGAGCGCGACGTCGTCCTCGGTCCGGCGCAGCTCCGCCCTGGCGTCCTCGAGCACGCCCGAGGTGGCCGCCAGGTCGCCGCGGACCGTGCCGCGCTCCGCGACGAGCGCGTCGCGCGCGGCGCGCTCGGGCAGGTCGGCCTCGAGCCGGGCGAGCTGCCCGAGCCGGCGATCGTGCTCCTGCAGCTCGAGGAGGCGCTGCTGCGCCCCGGGATCCGCCTTCATGCGCCCTGTCCTCCGCTCAGCACCGCGAAATCCCACGGATCGGTCCGCAGCTCGCTCACCAGGATCTCGACGTCCGGCAGCGCCGCACGGAGCGCCTCGGCCGCGACGGCGAGCCAGAGCCATTCGCTCGCCCAGTGCGAGACGTCCAGGAGCGCCGGACCGCCGCCGAGCAGGGCCTGCTCGCGCGCCTCCTGCGCCGGATGGTGCCGGAGGTCGGCGGTCACGTAGACGTCGGCGCCGAGCACCGCGGGCGAGGCGAGGAAGGTGTCTCCGGCCCCGCCGCAGACCGCGACGCGGCGCACCGGCTGGTCGTAGTCGCCGCTGACCCGCACGCCCCCCGCCGTCGGCGGCAGCGCCCCGGCGACGAGTCGCGCGAACCGGCCGAGGGTGGTCGGCTCGGCGAGCTCGCCGACCCGGCCGATGCCGCCGCCGACCGCGTCCGGCGCGATCGGCTCCAGGCCGGCGAGCCCCAGCCGCTCCGCGAGCACCGCGCTGGTCCCGGCCGCGACGACGTCGGCGTTCGTGTGCGCCGTGAGCAGCGCGCAGCCGCCCCGGATCAGCCGGGCGACGAGCGCGCCCTTGTACCGGTCCGCCGCGACGCTCGTGACGCCGCGCAGCAGCAGCGGGTGATGGGTCAGCAGCAGGTCGGCGCCGAGCTCGATCGCCTCGTCGACCGTCGCGGCGACGGCGTCGACGGCGAGCAGCACCCGCGTCGCCGACGCGGCCGGATCGCCGGAGACCAGGCCGACGGCGTCCCAGCTCTCGGCGCCCGCCGCGGGCCAGAGCGACTCCGCGACGGCGGCGATCTCGGCGACGGTCGAAGGCATCGCCTCAGTCTAGGCGGGCCGGACCGGCCGCGACCGGGGCTCGGGGATCCGGCAGAATCCTGGTGTGGCACCGCGTCCGTCCCCTCGTGCGCTCGCGGCGCTCGCCGCGGCGGGCGCCCTGCTCGCAGCCCTCGTCGCAGCCGCCCCTGCGCTCGCCGAGCCGGTGACGATCACGATCCTGGCGATCAACGACTTCCACGGCCGCATCGGCCTCGACGAGGCGCCCGGCGGCGTCGACACGACCCGGTTCGCGGGCACGATCGAGGAGCTGCGCGCGGCATACGGCCCGGAGTCGACGCTGCTGCTGTCCGCGGGCGACAACGTCGGCGCCTCGCTGTTCGCCTCCGCGATCGCCGCGGACGACCCGACGATCGACGTGCTGCGGGCGCTCGGGCTCGACGCGAGCGCCGTCGGCAACCACGAGTTCGACCAGGGCGTCGCCGACCTGGTCGACCGCGTCCAGCCCCGCGGCGGCTTCCCCTACCTCGGTGCGAACGTGTACCGCGCCGGCTCCTTCGACCCGGTGCTGCCGGAGTACGCGATGCTCGAGGTCGAGGGCCTGCGGATCGGCGTCGTCGGCGCCGTGACGCAGGAGACCGGCGCCCTGGTGAACCCCGCCGGTGTCGCCGGTGTCGAGTTCGGCGACCCGGTCGACGCGGTCAATCGCGTCGCCGCGCAGCTGACGAACGGCGACGCGGCCGACGGCGAGGCCGATGTCGTCATCGCCGTGTATCACGAGGGCGCGCCCCTCGGCGTGGACCAGGGCGGGACGCTGGAGCGCGAGACGGCCGACAGCGCGGTGTTCTCGAAGATCGTCGACGGCACCGCGCCGCAGGTCGCCGCGATCCTCACCGGGCACACGCATCAGGCCTACGCCTGGGAGGCGCCGGTTCCCGGGGAGCCCGGACGCACCCGGCCGATCGTCCAGACCGGCAGCTACGCGCAGCACGTCGGCGTGCTGCGGCTGACGGTCGAGCCGGGCCGGGGCGTCGTCGCCTCGACCGCCGAGCTGGTCGATCCGACGACGACGCCGAGGGCCGAGCTGGTCGCGGCCTATCCGAGGGCGGCTGAGGTCGACCGGATCGTCGCCGCGGCGCTCGCCCGTGCCGAGGCCGAGGGCGGACGACGGATCGGCTCGACCGCCGCGCCGATCACCACCGCGTTCTCCGGGGGCGACTACGGTCCGGACGGCTATCGCGGCGGCGAACGCGACGACCGCGGCCGCCATTCGGCGCTCGGCACCCTGGTCGCCGACGCCCTGCTCGCCGCGCTCGCCGATCCCGCCCGCGGCGGCGCCGTGTTCGCCGCCGTCAACCCGGGCGGCCTCCGGGCGGACCTCGACGGGGGCGACGTGACCTACCGCGACGCGAACTCCGTGCTGCCGTTCGGCAACGACCTCTGGACGACCACGCTGACCGGCCGCGGCGTCAAGGAGCTCCTCGAGCAGCAGTGGCAGCGCGACGAGGACGGCGGCGTGCCCTCCCGCCCGTACCTCGCGCTCGCGCTGTCCGGCAACGTCGCGTACGCCTTCGACCCGAGCCGGCCGGAGGGCGATCGGATCACCTCGATCTCGATCGACGGGAGGCCGGTCGACCCCGACGGCGCCTACCGGATGGGGACCTGGGCGTTCCTGGTCTCCGGCGGCGACAACTTCCGGGCCGCCGCCCGCGGCTCCGACGCACGGGACTCCGGGCTGCTCGACCGGGACGCCTGGGTCGCCTACCTCGGAGCGCACCCGGGGATCGCGCCCGACTTCCGCGCGCCGGGCGTCGCGGTGAGCGGCCTCGGCGACGGGCCGGTCGCGATCGGCGCCGACCTGGAGCTCTCGCTCGGCGGGCTCGACCTCACCTCGATCGGCGCGCCCGAGACGAGCGGGCTCGACGTCGTCTGGACCGGCTCGACCGCCCTCGCGCCGCCGACGATCGGACGGCAGTCGGACGGGTCGATGCGCGTCGCGCTGCGGGTGCCCGTCGACGCGCCCGCCGCGAGCGTCCTCGTCGTCACCGCGCGCCCGAGCGGGACGGTCGTGCGGATCCCGATCGCGGTCGCGGGCGGCGGGCCCGCCCCGCTCGCGGAGCCGCCTATGCTGTCGGACATGGAGTGGATCTGGCTCGGCGCGATCGGCCTCACGGGCGGCATCGTCGTCCTCGTCGTCGCGGCGACCATCGCGGCGTTCGTCGGCCGTCCCCGCCCCTGAGGCGGGCTCAGGCCCTCGCTACGGCGTGCAGGCCGCGCCCGGCGAGCCGCTCCCGGCCCCCGAGGCCATCGATCTCGAGCGCGACGGAGAGCCCGGCGACGCGCCCGCCGGCGGCGTCGACCAGCGTCGCGGCGGCGGCGAGCGTGCCGCCGGTCGCCAGGACGTCGTCAACGATCAGCACCCGGCCGCCCGGCGGCACCTGGTCGAGGTGCAGCTCGAGCCGGTCCCGGCCGTACTCGAGCTCGTAGTCGACGCCGCGGGTCGCGCCGGGCAGCTTCCCGCCCTTCCGGATGAGCAGCAGACCGGCCCCCGCGCGAACCGCCGCCGCACCGGCGAAGGCGAAGCCGCGCGCCTCGACGCCGGCGACGAGGTCGAAGCCGCCCGCGAACGGCGCCAGCAGCGCGTCGGCGACCTCGATGAGCGCCGCCCCGTCGGCGAGCACCGGCGTGAGGTCCTGGAAGAGGACGCCCGGTCGTGGGAAGTCGGGGATCGCCCGGATCAGGCCGGCGATCCGCTCGGCGGCGCTCACGATCCGGTCGCGGTCGGCGACGGCAGCGGCATCAGCGTCGAGGTGCCGCCGGTGAACAGCCCGGGGAACGCCTCCCCGAGCGCGAGCATGATCGACTGCACGGCGATCGCGAGCAGCAGCAGGCCGAACACGCGGGTGAGGATGCTCATCCCGGTGGGCTTCAGCAGCCTGGCGACCCACGGCCCGACGAAGAACACCACCGCGACGAGCACGCCGACGACGACGCAGACGATCGAGCCGAGCAGGTAGTCGACCGGATCGGCGTACCCGTGGGCGAAGGTGATCGCGAGCGCGATCGCCCCTGGCCCCGCGAGCACCGGGATCGCGAGCGGCACGACCACCGGCGACTGGCCCGGCCTGGCGGCGACGGCGTCGGCCGCCTTCGCCGTCAGCATCCCCCAGCCGATCGTCGCGACCAGCGCGTTCCCGGCGATCTTGAACGCCGTGATGTCGATGCCGAACCATCCCAGGATGTAGTTGCCCGCGAGCAGCGAGACGACGAGCACGACGGCGACGGCGAGGCCGACCAGGACCGCGGTGCGGCGCTGCTGGCCGGCCGTCTGGTCCTTGGTCAGCGACAGGAAGATCGGGAGCGTGCCGATCGGGTTCGTGATGGTGAACAGCGCGATGGCGGCGGTGACGAGCGTCGGCGCCGACACCGCGGGATCCATGCCGGGAGCCTAGCGGGAGCCGCGGGTCGGGCGTGCGAAGGATGCGGGCTCAGGCCGTCGCGGTCGCCTCCTCGCCCTCGGGCTCGCGCTCCGCGGGCGCCGTGCGGTACTGGGCGGAGATCCGACGGTAGGACCTGGTGAGGAACGCGAGGCCCGCGACGACGGTCATGACGAGCCCGGCGATCAGGAACACGAGCGCGATGCCCCGCGCGCTCCCCTCGCCGAGCAGCCACCCGAGGGCCGCCTGGCCGGCCGTGGAGTCCATGTACGGGATGATCAGGTACTCGGCGAGCGGCGCGATGAGGAAGGCCGTGATCGGCGCGGCGGCGGACTCGAACGCCTGCGCGAAGCCGAACACCCGGCCCTGCGTCCGATACGGGACGACCTTCTGGATGACGGTCTGCTCGGCGGCCTCGACCGCGGGGAAGATCGCCATGTAGAGCCAGATGCCGACCGCGTAGAGCCACCACCACTCCCGGATCGTGAACAGGGCGCCGAGCAGTCCCATCGCGGCGACCAGCAGCAGCATGGTGCGGATCGGGTTGCGGCCGAGGCCGAACCTCGCGACGATCAGCCCGCCGACGATGAAGCCGGTCGAGGCGATCCCGAGCACGACGCCCCACCACTCGACGGCGAACAGCTGGAGCCCGTAGGGGTCCATGAGGGCCAGGTAGGTGCCGCCGATGAGGTTGTTGAAGGTGCTGAACAGCAGCAGCGCGAAGAGGCCCGGGACCATTCGGATCGCGGCCACCGCCCCGCGGAGGTCGACGAGCGGCGCGCGCGCCTCGACCTGCGGCGGCTCCTCCGGGATCCGGATGAGGAGCAGATGCCCGAGCGCCGCCGCGGTGAGCACGATCGCGATGAGCAGGGTCCAGCCCATCCCGAGCAGCCCGACCGAGAGGCCGGAGAACACGCTCGTGACGGCGAAGGCGATCCCGGTGACGGAGCCGACCAGCCCGTTCGCGTTCGCGTGGCGCTCGACCGGCACCAGCAGCGTGACGGTGGTGGACAGCGCGATGTTCCGCATGTTCTCGATGACGCCGCCGAACAGGATGATCCCGGAGAACAGCCAGAACCACGGCCCGCCGAGGTCGACCAGGGCGCGCTCGGGCTGGAGCAGGTACAGGACCCCGCCGATCCCGAAGGCGATCAGCGTCGTGAGGCTCGCGACGACCATCGCCTGGTGCTTGCGGTGACGGTCGACGATCGTGCCGAAGACCATCCCGAGCAGCGCGACGAAGAGCATGTAGGCCCCGCCGATGATCCCCGTCGCGAGGACGGATCGGGTCTCCAGGTACACCCAGAAGGTCAGTGCGAACCACAGATAGCTGGTCGTGACGTTCGCCACGGCCGTGTTCGCCAGCACCTGGTAGAAGGTTCGCATCGGCAGCGAGCCTAGGAGGGACCCCCGACATCCGGGGACGGCGCCGAGCAGCGGCGGCTCAGCAGGTGTCGAGCGGCGGCCGGCCGTCGAGCCGGTCCTGCGTCCAGTCCAGGAGCTCGCCGAGCAGCGGGGAGTCGCCGGTGACGACGCCCATGTGGTCCTTGCCCGGATACGTCCGGTAGTCGACCTGCTGACCGGCGGCGCACAGCGAGTCGACGTAGTCCTGCTGGGACGTCGGCAGGATGAGCGGGTCGGCGAGGCCCTGCGCGATGAGCAGCGGGGCGGCGATCGGCAGCCTCGGCACGTTCTGCTCCGCCCGCGCCGCGAGCGGGCCGGTGCCGGGGTCCCGTGACCAGATCGGCCGGTCGATCAGCCCGGCCTCCACCAGGCCGACGACCATCGAGGGCTCGGACCAGCAGCGCGACGCGATCTCCTCGACCAGGATCCTGGCCTGCGGGATGACGTAGTCCTCGACCCGGACGTCCGGGTACGCGCCGGCGTAGCCCTCGATGACGAGCGGGCCGATGACGGTGCCGATCTCGCTGTTCGCGAAGGAGCCGACGAGGGCGGGGAGGTTCGAGGCCGGCGCCATCGCGGCGACGCCGACGATGTCGAGCTCCGGCGCGTACTCGGCGGCGAGGCCGCCCGTCCACAGCGCGGCATGGCCGCCCTGCGAGTGACCCCAGACGACGACCTGCTCGCCGAACGAGGCGCCGTCGAGCTGGCGCGAGGCGCGCACCGCGTCGAGCGCGCTGCGGGCCTCCGGCTGGCCGACGACGTACGGGTGCGGCGGATCGACGCCGAGGCCGACGTAGTCCGTCGCGACGATCGCCCAGCCCCGGGCGAGCGCCTCCCTCCAGTCGGGCATCGCGCCCACCGTGAACGGCTCCGGCGCGAGCGACGGCGCGCAGCCGACGGCGGCACCGGTCGTGCCGTGCGTCCAGGCGATCGTCGGCGGGTCCGCGACGCCGTTCGGCACCATCACGAGCCCGGAGGCGACCGCGGGGACGCCGTCCTCGCGGGTCGTGGTGTAGAGGATCCGCCATGCCCGGGCGTCGTCCGGGATGGCGTTCGTGAACGGCTCGGCCCGGATGAGCTGCCCCGGCTGGTCGGGCACCCGGCCTGGCACCGCGTAGAACGCGTCCGGAACCGGCGATCCGCTCAGCCGCAGGCCGACCAGCGCGACGGCGATGGTGGCGAGGCAGCCGAGCAGCGCGCCGACGACCTTCGGCCACTCGTGCCGGCGGCGGGACGCCCGCTCGCGGGGGCGCCGGCCGGGCCGGGCGAGCACGGCGAGGATCGCGATCCGCACCCCCGCGTAGATCAGCCAGGCGCCGAAGATCACGCCGACCGCGAGCACGGTGACGTCCGGCCAGGTGAGCGCGACGACGCCGAGCACGACGCCGGTGACGCCGTTCAGCGCCTCGGCGACGCGCGTGCCGGGCGAGACGGGCGAGCCGCCGCTCCAGACGCTGCGGACGAGCCCGACCGCGCCGACGGCGAGGAGCGCGATGCCGACGATCGTGACGAGCATCCGGATGGTCAGTCCCGGCCATGCCAGGACGAGGACGCCGGTCGCGAGCAGCAGCACCGCGAGCACGACCCGCCACCAGACGCGCAGCCCCGGCAGCGCGGCGCGCACGGCCTCCACGACGCCGGCGAGGACGGCCGCGGCGCCGATCAGCACGACGAGCGCGCCGATCGAGGCGAACGGCCGCACGATCAGCAGCAGCCCGAGCACCACGACGGCCGCGCCGCCGATGAGCGAGATCCACCACGGCAGCCGGAACCGGCGGACCGGAGCGCCGGCCCCCGCCCCCGCGTCCCCGCTCACGCCCCCACTGTATTGCCCGTCCGTCCTCGCCGCCCGCTCCGCGTGCCCCTTCCCTTCCGCGCCCGCTCGGCCGCGCGACGCAAAGGGTAGCGTTGGGGATGCGGGGCGGTAGCTCAGCCGGTTAGAGCTCCTGACTCATAATCGGATGGTCACGGCGACGCCATCCGGATTCTGCTCAGGAAATATGGGCGAGTTTGGGTGTCACGCCGGAAGTTCAGAGAGCGAAACACTCCGAAAACACTCCAACCCTGAGCGCGGCGGAGTGCGCCGAGGCCCGGTCCTGCAAACCGCCCCGGTAGCGTTGGAACACACGGGGCAGTAGCTCAGCTGGTCAGAGCTCCGAACTCATAATTCGGTCGTCGTCGGTTCAAGTCCGTCCTGCCCCACTCCGCGGTGTCTCGAACGTCCACTTACGCGGAGCGCCGTTCTTGTCTCCGATCGGAACCCACTGCCGACGCTGGCGATCCCATCGCTGCGGTACCCAGGGCTCCATGACCTCCACTGGCTGACTGCCGAGCATGTCGTACTCCTGTTTCCGCATGCCGAGCACGCGGTCCAGAACGCCGACCGTCAGGACGTAGTGCTCCACCGGCATGTTCCCTTTGTAGGTCTGATACCGGCTGATCCGGATGAGCTTCCCGACGACCCTCGGGTGCCAGCCGCCCTTCGACTGCGGCGTGAACGCGATGCTGTACCCCAAGTCGGCCGTGGCGAGACGGGCCACCGTATCGTTCGGACGGTTGACTTCGTCTGGCCTCATGGCTCGCCTCCTCGAATTGCTACCGCATGTAGCGATTGTCCGCTCGATCGAACATTTCTTCGACTCCGACACGCCCAGTACCCTCGAAGGGTGAACCTCAGCGCACTCCGTAACCCTGGCGTGCAGGCTGGCATCGCGTCGGCGCTCCTGTTCGGGGCGGGGACCCCGGTTGCGAAACTGCTGCTCGGTGAGGTGTCGCCGTGGCTCCTGGCCGGGCTCCTGTACGTCGGCTCCGGCGTCGGGCTCGGCGTCTACCGGCTCGTCCGCCGGGCGCCCCGCGTCCGGCTCCAACGTGGGGAACTCCTGCCGCTGGCAGGCGCGGTGTTCTTCGGCGGCATCGCTGGCCCCGTCCTGCTCATGTTCGGACTGTCCAACATGCCCGCGTCCGGCGCGTCTCTACTGCTCAACGCGGAGGGGGTGGCGACGGCGCTCCTGGCGTGGTTCGTGTTCCGCGAGAACTTCGACCGGCGCATCGCGTTCGGAATGCTTGCCATCGTCGCAGGGGCCGTCGTGCTGTCCATCCCGTCGGGTTCCGCAGATTTCGGGGACGTGTGGCCGTCGCTCGCCGTCGTGGGCGCATGCATCTGCTGGGGTATCGATAACAACCTCACCCGTAAAGTCGCGCTCAAGGATGCCGTGTGGCTCGCCGCCGTCAAGGGTGGCATCGCCGGGCCGGTGAACTTGGCGCTGGCCTTCCTGCTCGGGGCCACTTTGCCGCCCGCGTGGAGCATCGCCGCCGCGATGGGCGTGGGCCTAATCGCCTACGGGGTGTCGCTCGTACTGTTCATCGTCGCCATGCGGTTCGTCGGCACGGCCCGCGCCGGGGCGTACTACTCCGTCGCGCCGTTCTTCGGGGCCGTGGTCGCGCTGTGCATGGGCGAACCGATTACCTGGCAGCTTGCCGTCGCCGCAGTGCTCATGGCGGTCGGTGTGTGGTTGCACCTCGCCGAGCGGCATGAGCATGTCCATACACACGCCGCCCTGACCCACGACCACTGGCACACGCACAACGACGGTCACCACGAGCATGAGCACGCCGAGCCGGTCCCAGCGGGCACGCGGCATCGACACGAGCACACGCACGAGCCGGTGACCCACGCGCATCCTCACTACCCGGACGCTCACCACCGGCACGCGCACTAGTCATGCCCGCGGAGGACGACCCGCTCAAAACCCCTAACTGTCCGGCGTGCCTGACGCGGATGGAGCCCAAGGGCGACCCTGAGCGCCCCGAGTCGGTGCATTGGGCGTGCCCGTCCTGCGGGCTGGCGAAGCTGGCCTAGAACAAGTCGGCAGGCGGCAGGCCCAGTGCCTCTGCCAGCCGGTGAATGTTGTCGAGGGTCACATTCCGCTCTCCGCGTTCGACCTGTCCAACATAGGAGCGATCGAGTCCGGCGTCGTGCGCCAATGCCTCCTGGCTCGTACCGCGTCCGACCCTCGCCGCTCGAACCCGCCGACCGAAAGCGGCGCGCTGATCGAGCTGCTTCTGAGTCGCGGGCGGCACCCTTCCACGTTCGCCTTATGCGGTCTATAGGTCCACGGACTATACGTACCGCTAGTGTGAGCGGACGAAAGGGGAACAGATGACCGCCACCGCACCCAGCGCGCTCGATGATGCCGCGAGGAAGTATTCGCTGAAGGGCTACACGATCACGTCGAGGACCGATACTCAGGTCATCCTCCAGTCCCCTCCGTATCGAAGCGGCATGCGGATCTTCGTCATCATCCTCCTGGCGATCACCCTTATCGGATTATTCGCCCTGCCCTTCATCGGCCGCAAGAAGGTCAAGACTGTCGTGCTCACTTTGCAGGCTGACGGCACCGTGAAGGTAAAGAAGGGTAAGGGGCGGGCCTAGTCCCGTGGCCCTAGTGGTCGCTCGCTGACGAACGTTCGGCGTCGTGGGCGCGGGCCTGAGCCTGGGGTGCCCTTGAGCGAGATTGGCGCGTAGTGGCGCGCTGGGCCTGCTTCGCGCGCTCGGCGGGACGGACGGCCTTCACCGCGGCGCGGACCTGCTTGACGTGCTCGGCGGTCACACGTCGCCCGGTCGCCGGACGCGGCGGGCAGGCTGGCGCTCCCCGTGGGCGTCGGACAGCCCCTCGCGGCGCATGGCCTGAGCGAGTTCTTTGGTGGTCATGGCGACCACTCGACCGCTCGGCGTGACACGGTTCTGCACATTTCGCGGATAGCCCCCGTACTCGGAGGGCGAGCCGTCGTCAGTCACGATGTTTCCCATGTAACTACTGTGCTCCACCGGCCAGGAGCGCCGCTGGCGGGGACTCTGCAACCTTGCGGAATCGGCACTCTGCACATGCCCGGCCGACGCCGACAACCCGGTTCGGAGAAGGCTAGAGGCATGACCAGCAAGCGAACCCGGCTCGTCCGTATGGACGTGCTGATCGACCGGACGCACGACGACGGGCTGAACCTGCTCGTGGAGACGACGGGCATCGCCAAGGCCGCGCACGTCCGCCGGGCGCTCGCGGAGTACCTGGCGCGGGCCGGGGTGCTCACCACCGAGACACCCGGCGACGTGCCGCTGATCCCGACCACCGGGCCGGGACTGTCCAAGAACCGACACAGGAAGGAACGCGCATGACGTTCGACATCTGGGCCAACGGCAAGCGCAAGACCGCGCCCGTCGTGAAGCTCCCCGACTACCCGGCCAACGCCGGACCCGGCACGGCGAAGCAGGTGGAGAACCGCGCGGACCACTACCGCAAGGTGGCCGCCGAGCTCCGGCGCGAGCTCGCCGCCGTGGAAGACGCGATGGTGTCGGCGCTCGACCGGCAGGAGGCCCGCCAGGGTGCCGCCGACCGCATCCACCGCATCGCCAAGGGACGCCCCCGGTGAGCGACGCCGAGCGCCGCGCACGCGAGGCCGCGGTCGAGCGCGTGAAGGACGCCGCCGACAAGACCGCCGCGCTTCTGGTCGACGCCGCGGAGAGCAACCCGACCCTGGCCGCAGAGCTCGCCGCTCGTGGCCGCCAGCACCGCATCGAATCGGAGAACGAGAAGTGACCGACCTGCACAACGCTCGCCTGGCCGCGCGCCTGGCCGAGTACCCCAACAGCACCACGGAAGCCGAGGCCGTCAAGCGCGTGGACGAGGCCGTGTTCGACAAGGTCCGCACCTTGGAGTCGGGCATGGTCCGACAGGCGACCGAGTGGATTGCCGACGCCGACCTGGACGCGCAGGCCGCGGACGCCCTGACCGACGCGCTCCGCGACAACGTGCGCCGCGCCGCCGACCGCTCGACCGCCGTCGTGGACCGCGACCTGGCCCAGCGGTACGAGCGGCTGAAGCGCGACGCCGAGCGCGCCCTGGCCGCCGTCGAGCGCGCCGAGCGCGAAGCGGCCTTCCACGCGGCCAAGCTCCGCGACCCGTACAAGGCGACCGTCGAGCTCTTCAAGAAGTTCCCCGGCCTCCCCGTGAGCCTGTAGGGAGGTGAACCCATGCCGCTCCCCAAGCCGACCCCGCCCGCCAAGGGCAAGTCGATTGGCAAGTCCAGCTACGACCCGAACGCGAAGCTGACCGCCGTCGCCGCGTCCGAGGACGCCCTGCCCCAGCCCGAGCCGGAGGCCTGACCCGGCCCTACAGACGACTGTGCCGGGCGTGCTCCCGTCTTGTCCACGAAGCGCCCGGCACAGTTCCCTACCCAAAGGAGGACGCATGTCCGCGATCTATTCTCCCGCCCGCCCCGATACTGCCGCGGCGCGAGCCAAGCTCGACGAGCTCCACATGCTCGGTCTGCACGCCACCGACGCCGAGCCGTGGTTCGTACCGGGTCGGCTCGTAGAGGCCGTGCGCGGGCTCGGCACCATCGAGCGCGCCACGGCGCGTATCGAGGTCGGGCGGCACGGCGACGGCTCCATGCCGGTGCTGATCCAGTCGGCGGCGCTCCGGCTCGCAATCTGGGATGCCCGTGCACAGTTGGCCGGGATGAGCGGCACCGACGTTGCCCGCAGCTTGCAGTTCACGCTCGGGCCGAAACGCGACGCTCGCCGCGCGTCCTGGGGCTGGGGTCTGCTCGCCGCCGTGGACGCGATGGGCCTGGCAACCGTGACCGTGGACGCGCCGAGCGAACACGGCTACCGCCGCCTGCGCCTCATCGAGCGTGCCGTCGAGATTGCAAATGGGGTGTGACATGTGAAAGCCGTTTCGACATCGCCTCCATTCACCCTATGCACCGCCTGATCGGGGGCTTCTCCGACCGGCACCAGATTCCAAATACACAAACATCTAGTGGTTTTGGGGTCATGTTGGACCCCAGATATATGCTCCAAGCCCGGCCGACTTCGACCGGCTGGAACTGACAACTGAATATGCACGAGGTAGGTGAGGACCTGCGCGGTGCGGCTACAGAACGTGGCTCGCTCGGGTAGGTCCTCTGGCCTCTCCGGGCGGGCGAAGCACCCGACCCAGGAGAAGTCCCAGTGTCCAAGTCCACCCCTGCCCCGTGGTACGGGCTGTCTGAGCGCGCCGGGGTGCCTCTCGTCACGAGTCACCCGCGACTCGTCGGCTCCGGCATCACGCTCCGCCAAGTGCGCCGGGCGATCAGCCTGCGCAAGCTCGTCGCCACCACCCCTGGCCTCTACACCCTGATCGACGCCGAGGCCGTAGACGGCTGGATCGACAGCAGCCGCACCGACGTGAGCCAGTGGCCCGTGGCGACCATCGACCCGCGCCGACGACGACGCACGACGGCTCGCCGCGCGAGCTACGCCGTCGAGGACGTGACGCGCGCCTTCGGCCCGTGGCTCGTGCAGGACGCTGGCGAGGGCGACGAGCTCCGCATGTTCTGTCCACGTTGCGAAGATCCCGCGACCAGTCACAGCCCGTCCGCGTCGATCAACCCCGCGGAGGGCGTGTGGAATTGCCTCAAGTCCGACGAGGATGGCGGAAGCATCGAGGCGCTGGTCAAGGAGCTCGGGCTGTCGATCCGGCCTCGGCGTCGAGTGACCGCGAGCGCCGAGCCGCCGACGCGAGCGCCGCTCGAGAACCAGGATGCGCCCTATGAGTGGGCCGACGCGCTCTCGCGGGCCGACTCGCCGCAGGCCGTCAAGGTCCGCGACTACCTGGACAGCCGGGGTATCGGTGCGGCGATCCGCGAGCGCGCGCACGTCGGCGTCAGCGGCGACCGCGTTACCTTCCCTATGCGGCGCGCCGCCGCGAACCCGTGGTTGCAGAC
>MKVN01000006.1 GCA_001898855.1 Micrococcales bacterium 73-13 | reverse complement strand
GCCTACGCCGAGCTGCTCGCCGACCGCGGGCTGCTGCTCAGCCTCATGCACGGCTTCATCCTCGGCTCCGACCCCGCGATCGGCGCGCGCGCCCGGGCCGGCTTCCTGGAGGTGTACCGGCTGCTGCGCGAGGAGGCCGGGTTCTCCGCGGAGGAGGTCCACGGCTTCCTCGCCGAGGGCATGCTGCTGAACACCCTCATCGGTCTGCGCATGGCGGTCGACTACGAGGACCCGGCTGCCGGGGAGCTCCTCGACACCGCCCTGCCGACGAAGCTCGACTTCCTGCTCCGCCTGGAGGGGCAGCGGCCGTAGCCGGCGCTAGGGGAGGGCGTAGCCGCCGTCCGCCGCCACCGCGAGGCCGTCGTGCAGCAGCCCGGACAGCGCCCGGGCCAGCCGCTCCGGGTCGGTCACGACGACGGCGAGCTCGTCGAGCCCGACCGGGCGGTCGGCGGACCGGAGCTCGGCCATGACCAGTCCGCGGGCCTCGCGGTCGGAGCCGGCGAACCTCGGCTGCCGGGTGCGCCGCGGCGCGTCGGCGAGGGGATACCCGGCTGCGCGCCAGGCGCAGGCGTCCGCGATCGGACAGGCCTCGCAGCGGGGGGCGCGCGGTGTGCAGACGAGCGCGCCGAGCTCCATCACGGCGACGTTCGTCACCTTCGCCGCCTCGGCGTCCTCGGGCAGGATCGAGTCCATCAGCTCGGCGTCCCGCCGCGCGCTCGGCGCCAGCGACTCGACGCCGACGATCGCGCGCGCGAGCACGCGCCGGATGTTCGTGTCGACCACCGGGACCCGCTGGCCGTAGGCGAACGAGGCGACGGCGGCCGCGGTGTACGGCCCGACGCCGGGCAGCGCGAGCAGCGCCGTCAGATCGCGCGGCACCTCGTCGCCGTGCTCCGCCGCCATCGCCGTCGCGGCGCGGTGCAGCGCGAGCGCCCGTCGCGGGTAGCCGAGCCGGTCCCACGCCTTCAGGATCTCCGACGGCGGCGTCGCGGCCAGCGCCGACGGGCTCGGCCAGCGCTCGATCCACTCCAGCGCGACCCGGGCCGCCCGCTCGATCTGCGTCTGCTGCGCCATGACCTCGATGAGATAGATCGCCCAAGGCGTCATGCCGGGGCGGCGCCAGAGGAAGTCCCGGCCGTGCTCGCGGTACCAGGCGCTCGCCGCGGCGGCGACGTCCGGCGGCGCCGCGCCCTCGCTCACACCGGCACCCGGCGGACGACCTCGTCGGGCGGGACGAACGCGCCGGAGTCCTCGACCTCGTGCACGAGCGCGACGAGCGCCGCGTTGATCGGCGCGGTGCGGCCGTGCTCGGCGGCGATGCGGACGGTCGCGCCGTTCAGGTAGTCGATCTCGGTGCGGCGACCGCGGCGGATCGACTGGAGCGTCGATCCGGGGTTCGGCACCTCGCCGAGCCGGCGCCGGATCCGCCGCGGGATCAGCTGCGCGATCCACAGCGGCAGCCGCGCCAGGAGCCCCGCGAACCACCCCGGGGTGCCCTGCATGTCGGCGAACCGGACGCCGGCCGCGGCGGCGACGCGAGACGTCTCCCGCATGCTCGCGGTGATGACGCGGCGCAGCGCCGGGTCGTCGATCGTCTGCTGGACGCTGAGGCCCGTGATCGCGGGCATCGCGTTGACGTGGTTGACGAGCAGCTTGGTCCACTGCGCGCCCTCGATGTCGGGCGTCGTCTCGAGCGGGAGCTCGGGACCGATGGCCGCGACGATCTCGGCGAGCCGCTGCGGCGTGCAGCCGGGCCCGGCCCCGACGATCGTCGGCAGCGGTGAGGTCACCGTCACGCGTCCCGGCTCGAGGTAGGAGACGGCGGAGAGCGTGAGCGCGCCGACGAGCGGGGACTCCGGGAGCAGCTCGTGCGCGAGGCGCAGGCCGCCGAGGCCGTTCTGCACGACGACCAGCGGGACGCCGCGGAGCAGGTCGACGTGCGGCCGGAGCGCCGCCTCGGCGTCCTGCGCCTTGGTCGTGAGGAACGCGATGTCGGGCCGGACCGTCAGCGTCTCGCCGGCGGCGACGCGCGCGACGTGCTCGCCGAAGCCGCCGTCGAGTCGGATGCCGCCGGCCCGGATGGCGGCGAGCTGCTCGCCGCGCGCGGTCACCTCGACCTCGTGGCCCGCGCGGTGCAGCAGTGCGGCCAGCAGGCCGCCGACGGCCCCCGCACCGATCACGCCGAACCGCATTCCTCCACAGTACGACCGGTCGTCCACAGAACGCCGCCTGGAGGGAGCACGGCGGTCGCCGTCCTGCGAAGCTGCCGCCGTGCGCCTCGCCCTCACCCTCCTCCGGCCCGACGGCAGCGCCGTCGACCTGCTGGTGACGGCCGATCCCGCGACCCGCATCGGCGACCTGGCCGCGGCGCTCGCCGAGCGCGATCCGCTCGGACCGCGGCCGGTCGACCCCCGCCCGCCCGTTTCGCGTCGACGCACGCTGCGACGGCGGACGGGGGACCGCTGGATGCCGCTGCCGCCGCGGGCGCGGCTGAGCGACGTCCGGCTGGCGGCGGGCGACGTCGTGTCGCTCGCGGACGCCGGGGAGGACGGCGCCGCCGCAGTGCTGGAGATCCGCTCCGGGCCGCAGCGCGGGGAGCGATGGCCGCTGTCCGCGGGCGCCTCCGTCGTCGGACGAGCGCCCGACTGCGACGTCGTCATCCGAGACCCCCGGGTCTCCGCGCGTCACGCCGGGGTCGAGATCGGCGAGTCCCTGGAGCTCGTCGACCTCGGGTCGGTGAACGGCGTGCGGGTCGCCGGCGAGGCGGTCGGGAGCGCGCGGGGCGAGCGGATCGACGCCCGGCTCGGCGGCGTCGAGGTGCGGATCGAGCTGGAGCCGGACCGAGGCGGTCGCGCGCCGCCCGAGCCATCGACCGGCTTCATCCGTTCGCCGCGGCTGCAGCCGACGTTCGCGGCCCGGTCATTCGCCGTCCCCGAGGCGCCTGCGGCGCCGGCGCCGACGGCCTTCCCGTGGACCGCCGCGCTGGCCCCGGTGCTGCTCGGCGTCTCGCTCGCGATCGTCACCGGACGCCCGCTCGCACTGCTCACCGCGCTCGCGACGCCGATCGTAGTGCTCGGCGCGTTCCTGCTCGGCCGGCACCGGGCGCGGCGGTCGGCCGCACGATCGCGCTCGAGCCTCGAGGCGGCGCTCGACGAGCTGGACGGGGAGCTCGAGGCTGCCCGGACGGCCGAGCGCGCCGCACGGCTCGCCGAGGCGCCGTCCGCGCGGGACGTGCTCCTCGGTGCGGTCGGGCGCGGCCCGCTGCTGTGGGCGCGCCGCCCGGACGAGCCGGCCTTCCTCGCGCTCCGGCTCGGCCTCGCGACGATGCCGTCGCGCTCGAGCCTCGAGGCGTCGGGCCGTGCCCGGCTCGCGCCCCCGCTGCAGGAGCGCCTCGACGGGCTCCGTGCGCGCTGCGCCGCGGTCCCGGCGCTGCCGGTCGTCGGGGACCTCGGCACCGGCGCGGTCGGATGCGCCGGCGCGCTCGAGCAGGTCGCGCCCGTGCTGCACGGCCTGCTCGTCCAGCTGCTCGGACTCCATTCGCCGAACGAGGCGACGATCGCCGCGGTGCTGTCGCCGCCCTGGGCGACGGCGCTCGGCTGGCTGCGCTGGGCGCCGCACACCGCCGCGGACGACCCGCTCGACGACGGCGTGCGCCTCGCCGACACCGCCGAGCGGGCCGAGCGCCTGGTGGCCGCGCTCGAGGAGCTGGTCGAGCGGCGGCTGGTCGCGCGGCGCGCCGTCGCGGCCGTGGACGACGCAGGCTCGATCCTGGCCGCGCCCCCGGGCGGCCGGGTCCCGATCCCGGCGGTCGTGGTGCTCGTCTCGCACGACGCGCCGGGCGACGCCGCCCGGCTGATCCGGCTCGCCGAGCGCGGACCCGCGGCGGGGGTGCTGCTGATCTGGCTCGGGCGTCGCACGACCGAGCTGCCGGCGGCATGCCGCACGGTGATCGAGGTCGACGAGCACGGCACCGGGGCGGTGTCGCGCCTCGCCGCCGCCGAGCGGATCGCCCCGGTGCGACTCGAGACGCTGACCGGCGTCGAGGCGGAGGGCTTCGCCCGCTCGATCGCGCCGCTCGTCGACGCCGCGACGGTCGTGGAGGACGCCGGGCTGCCGCCGCGGGTCATGCTCGCCGAGCTCCTCGACCGGGGGATGCTGGTGGAGCCGGAGCCGGAGGCGGTGCGCTCGCGCTGGCGGGAGCACGCGCCGACGGGAGGGGCCCCGGAGGCCGCTCGGGGCCTCCGGGCGGTGGTCGGCGTCGCCGACGACGGCGCGCCGATGGCGATCGACCTGCGCGCCGACGGCCCGCACGCGCTCGTCGCGGGCACGACCGGGTCCGGCAAGTCGGAGTTCCTGCAGACCTGGGTGCTCGGGATGGCGTGCGAGCTGGGTCCGGATCGCGTCACCTTCCTGCTCGTCGACTACAAGGGCGGCGCGGCGTTCGCCGACTGCGTGCGCCTGCCGCACTGCGTCGGGCTCGTGACCGATCTCGACCCCCGCCTGGTGCGCCGCGCGCTCGTCAGCCTGTGCGCCGAGCTGCGCCGCCGGGAGGAGCTCCTCGCGGCGGCGGGCGCGAAGGACCTGCCGGCGCTCGAGCGCCGCGTCCCCGCTGGTGCGCCGCCGGCGCTCGTCATCGTGGTCGACGAGTTCGCGACGCTCGCCAGGGACGTCCCGGAGTTCGTCGACGGCGTCGTCGACGTCGCGCAGCGCGGCCGCTCGCTCGGGATCCACCTCGTGCTCGCGACGCAGCGTCCCGCCGGGGCGGTGCGGGAGAGCCTGCGCGCGAACGCGAACCTGCGGGTCGCGCTCCGCGTCGCCGACGACCTCGACAGCCGGGACGTCGTCGGCGTGGCCGCGGCCGCCCGGTTCGACCCCTCGATCCCCGGCCGCGCGATCCTGTCGACCGGCGGCGGTCGGACCCGCATATTCCAGACCGCGTATACAGGCGGCACCCGCACCTCGGGCGGTGCGGCGGCGATCCGCATCGCCGAGCTCGGCTTCGGCGTCGGAGCGCCCTGGCCCGAGGTCGGCGCCCCGCGCGACGACGCGGCGGCGGCCGCGGACGCCGGCGATCAGCGTCGCCTGGTCGAGACGATCGGGGCGGCCGCCGTGCTCGAGGGGATCCCGCCGCCGCGCCGACCGTGGCTGGACCCGCTGCCGGAGCACGTCGATGCCGTCCCGCTCGCTCGCCGCGCGGGAGGCGGGATCCCCTTCGGCGTCGCCGACGATCCGACGCGGCAGCGCCGGCTGATCGCCCGGTTCCGGCCCGACGCCGACGGGCACGCGGTGCTGTACGGGGCGTCCGGCTCCGGGAAGACGACCGGCCTCCGCACGATCGCGGCAGCGGCGGCGCTCGGCGGCGAGCCGACGCAGGTCTACGCGCTCGACTTCGCCGGCGGCGGCCTCCGGTCGCTCGCGCCGCTCCCGCACGTCGGCGCCGTGATCGCCGCCGACGACGCGGAGCGGATCGAGCGGCTGCTGCGCACGCTGCTGCGGCGGGCCGAGGAGCGCGGCGCGCGCCTCGCCGCGGCCTCCGCGGCGACGCTCGGCGAGTACCGCGCCGCGGCCGGTCCCGGAGAGCCGAGGATCCTGCTGCTCGTCGACGGGTACCCCGCGTTCCGCGAGGCCTGGCCGGACGGCCGCGGCGGGCGTCCCGCGCTGCACTCCGCCTTCGAGGAGCTGCTCTCGAGCGGCCACCGGGTCGGCATCCACGTCGTGCTCAGCGCGGACCGGCCGGGCGCGGTGCCCGCGGCGGTCGCCGCCCACCTCGGTCGGCGGATCGTGCTCCGGCTCGCCGACGAGTCCGGCTACCGCCTGCTGGGACTGCCGCGGGACGCCCTGGGCGAGGATCCGCCGCCGGGTCGCGCGCTCGTCGACGGCCTCGAGACGCAGCTCGCGGTGATCGGGGGCTCGGGCGCCGCAGGCGCGCCCGGCTCGGCGGCGGCGCAGGCGGCGGCGATCCGCGAGCTGGCCGGCGCCGAGCCCCTCGCGACCGCGCCGCCGATCGGGCGCCTTCCGGCCGTGCTCGCGCCGGCGCAGCTGCCGGACCGCGTCGGCGGCCTCCCGGCGCTCGGGCTCGCCGAGGACACGCTCGATCCCCTCGGATTCGACCCCTCCGGGATCCTGCTGCTCGCCGGGCCGCCCGGCAGCGGCCGCTCCGCGGCCTTCCTGGCGATCCTCGGCGCCACGGCCCGGGCGCACCCCGCTCACGAGCTCGTCTACCTCGGGCACCCGCGCTCCGCGGCCGCCGCGGACCCGGGGTGGTCGCTGCGCGCGACGGGTCCCGAGGCTGTGGCCTCGCTCGCCGAGCAGCTCCGGGCGCGCCTCGAGGCGGACGCCTCGCCGCTGTTGGCGATCGGCGTCGAGTCGATCGCCGACTTCCTGCGCACTCCGGCCGAGGCGCCGCTCACGGAGCTGGTGCGGCTCGTCCGTCGCACGGATGGCCTCCTGCTCGCCGAGCAGGAGGTGTCCGGCTGGACCGGCCCATGGCCGCTGCTCGCGGAGGTCCGGAACGCCCGCCGCGGCCTGCTGCTGCAGCCCGACCCCGCCGACGGCGAGCTCCTGCTGAGGACGCCGATCCCGCGCCTCCCGCGCGAAGCGATGTGCCCGGGTCGAGGCCTCTACGTCGAGCGCGGCCGGGCGGTCCGCGTCCAGCTGCCCCTCGCCGAGCGCCTGATCGCCGGCATGCCCGGTGCCGCGCCTCAGCAGGTCCTGCCCGGGTTCGGCGTTCCAGGCGTCCCTCGCGTTCCCGAGGTTCCGCACCCCGCCGCGGCCGAGCATCACCCCTCACAGCAGAGCCCGCTCCGGGCGCCGTCCACATCCGACGACCGGCTCGCCGCGCCGTCCGCGGCTGCGGGCTAGCGTCGCGACGACCCGGCCGCCCATCCCGAGAGGAGCCCCATGCCCGACCTCGTCGTGGACTTCGTGCGGCTGGAGCGGGCTCGTGCGCGGGCGGAGGCCGCGCTCCTCGACCTCGAGGCGGCGCGCTGTCCCGAGGAGCTCGCCGAGCTCGTCGGGCATCCGCGGCTCGCGGCGACGGTCCGGGCCTTCCGCGACGCGTGGGCGATCCGCCGCGAGCGACTCGCGGAGCGCATCCTCGAGCTGCGCGCCGCGGTCATCGTGCTGCGCGAGAGCTATGCGATCGCCGACGGCCGACTCGCCGGCGCGACCGGGTCGCACCTCACGGGAGGGCCGGGCTCGTGAGCCGCGCGGTGGCGGGCTCGGCCGAGCGGGTCGCCGTCGAGGCGGCTCGGCTCGACGGCGTCGCCGAGGCGCTGGCCTCGCTCGCGGCGACGCTCGCCGGGCTCGCCGACGAGGACCTCGCCGTCGGCGACGGCGCCGACGCGATGCGGGCGCGGGCGTCGGCCGTCTCCGCCTGCGTGCATGCGGTCGTGCCCCGGTACCGGACCACGGCGGACGCGCTGCGGGAGTACGCGGTCGAGCTCGCGGAGGCGCGGGCGCTCGCCGCGCACGCCGAGGCCGATCGGGCCGAGGCCGCGGCCGCCGGGGACGCGGCGGCCGTCGACGCCGCCGAGACCCGGTTGCGGATCGCGGTCGACCGCTGGGCTCGCGCGGCGGAGCTCGCGGCCGCCCGCATCGAGGCCGTGCTCCCGGACCTCGACGACGGTCCTGGCGAGCACTGGTCGGCGTTCTGGACCGACGTCGGCACGGTGCTGAACGGCGTCGGGGCGGTCCTCGCGGCGGCGCTCGACGCGATGATCACCGTGACGCTGCTCGTCGGCACCGCGCTGGACGCGGCGCTCGCGCTGCTGCTCGCCGCCGTCGCCGCGCTGGCCGATCCGATCGCCTCGACGCGCCTGACCGGTCTGCTGGCGACCGACCCCGGGGCGGCGCTCGAAGCCCTCCTCGGCGCCGCGCTCGCGGCGCTGCCGGCGACCGGCCCGGGCCTCGTGCTGCTCCTGGCGCGCGAGCGCGCGACGCCGACCCCGCACGTCCGCGAGCGCCGGCCGATCGGCGGCGTCCTGCGCCGGCGGACGCCCGACGAGCTCGCCCGCCGCTACGGCGCCGCGTTCGACCGGGTCGCGGCGCTCGACCGGGCCGGCGGGCACGACCGGGCCGTCGTCGAGGTGGTGCAGCTCCTGGGGGACGACGGCACCCCGCGCACCGATGGATCGGGGCATCCGCTCTGGCGCGTGACCCTGCCGAGCACGACGGACTGGCAGCTCGACGTCGCCGGGGCGCTCGGCGACGACGGGGCGCCGAACGACCTCGGCTCGAACCTCGCGCTGCTGCTCGACCCGGGCGCCGCCCCGCCCTATCAGCGCGCCGTCGCGGACGCGATGCGCGCCGCCGGGATCGGGCCGGACGATCCGGTCAAGCTCGTCGGGTTCAGCCAGGGCGGCATCCTGGCGGCGCGCATCGCGAGCGCCGTGCCGCCCGAGTTCGCCGTCCGGGCGATCCAGGTCGGCGGCGCGCCGATCGACCGCTTCCCGATCCCCGACCGGGTCTCGGTGATCTCCATCCGGCACGACGGCGACGTGGTGCCGCGGCTCGACGGCGCTTCCTTCCGACCGCACGCGACCGCGGTCGCGCTCGTCGCCGCCCCGGGCGGCGAGCCGCACAGCGCGGCGACCTACGCCGCGACCGCGCGGCGCCTGCTGGACGCACCGGATCGGCGGCAGGACAGCCGCCTCGCGGCGCAGCTCGTCGTCCAGGACGCCTTCCACTCCGGTCTCGAGCTGGTCCGCGAGTACGAGTTCGCGGAGGCCGACCATGGACTGCGCTGAGCTCCGGCTGCCGCTGCCCGGCTGGCAGGAGATCCCGCTCGCCGACCGGGTGGGCGCGATGACGGCACTCCGGCGGCTCGTCCGGACCCGTTTGCCCGGCGACGCGCTCGCCGCGGTCCGCCGCGCGCTGCTGCGGCGGCTGGACGAGGCGATCCGAGAGATCACCACCCGAGGAGGTCGCCGGCCGCGACTCGCCCTCAGCCTCGACGCGGGTGCGCCGCCGACGTCGCTGATCTGCTGCGAGGGGGAGTCGGTGCTGCCGGGCGACCGGATGCCGCCGGAGCTCCCGGCCGCGATGCGGCGCGCCCTGGAGCGCGCGGGCCGCGGACCGGCGTCGCCGGTGCCGACGCCGCTCGGACCAGCCCTGCGGACGGTTCGCGCCGCGCCGCCCGGGCGGCCGCCGTCCTGCTCCGCCGAGTACTGGATCGTCGCGCGGGCAGCGCGTCGACTGCTGCTCCTGACGTTCTCCTGCCCCGGTGCCGAGGTCGCCGACGACCTCCTGGCGCGGTGGGACGCGATCGTCGGGGCGGCCGCATGGGCTTCGGACGACCCGTCCGAGGACGACGAACGACGAACGGAGTCATCATGGCGAACATCAGCGTGACCTACGGCGATCTGCTCGACGCCTCCGCACGGCTCACCGCGGGCAAGGAGGACCTCCTCGCGCGCCTGCAGGAGCTGCTCGCGACGATCGGCGGGCTGGTGAGCGGCGGCTTCGTGACCGACGCCGCCTCAGGGGCCTTCCACTCGGCCTATGAGCAGTTCACCGCCGGGGCGACCCAGACGGTCTCCGCGCTCGACGGCCTCGCCGGGTTCCTCGCGCAGGCGGCCTCCGTGCTGGAGGGCGTGGACCGGGACCTCGGCGCCGCGATCCGCGGCTGATCCCGCGGCTAGCCTGGACGGGTGAGCGGCGGCGCGGTGGACGGCATCCTGCTGCTCGACAAGCCCCGCGGGATCACCAGCCACGACGCCGTCGCCCGCGCCCGACGCGCGCTCGGCACGAGGAAGGTCGGCCACGCCGGCACGCTCGACCCGATGGCGACGGGCCTGCTGCTGCTCGGCGCCGGACCGTCGACGCGGCTGCTGACGCATCTCGTCGGGCTCGACAAGGAGTACACCGCGACCATCCGACTGGGACAGGCGACGACCACCGACGACGCGGAGGGCGAGATCGTCGCGGCGCACCCGACACGCGCCGTGACCGCGGCGGCGATCGCCGCCGGCGTCGCGGCGCTCACCGGCGAGATCTCGCAGCGACCGAGCTCGGTGAGCGCGATCAAGGTCGACGGGGTGCGCGCGTACGACCGGGTGCGCGCGGGGGAGGACGTCGAGCTCGCGGCGCGGCGGGTGACGGTCTCGGCGTTCGAGGTGCTGGAGACTCGGGGTCTCGCCGCTCCTGCGGCGACCGGCCGACCCGTCGGGCCGGGCAGCGCGCCGCGAGGGGAGGCCGCGACGCCGCGCGGAGCAGCACCGAGCGGGCACCCGGAGCCGGGCGTCGAGCTGGACGTCCGGGTCGAGTGCTCGTCCGGCACGTACATCCGCGCGCTGGCCCGCGACCTCGGCGCCGCGCTCGGCGTCGGCGGCCATCTCACGGCGCTGCGGCGCACGCGCGTCGGGCCGTTCCGCGTCGAGGAGGCGCAGCCGGTGCCCGGGTGGGGCGAGCGGCTCGCCGTCGAGCCGATCACGGCGGCGGAGACGGCCGCCCGGCTGTTCCCGCTCCTCCGGCTCGACGCGGCGCAGGCGGCCGACCTGGCGAACGGCAAGCGGATCGCCGTCGCGCACCCGGACGCGGACACGGCTGCCGCGCTCGCGCCGGATGGCAGACTGGTCGGGCTCGTCGCCGTCGCCGACGGCCGCACGCGCGTGCTGACCAACTTCCCGACCCCGGCGGCGCAGGAGGACTGAATGGTCGAGTGGTTCAGCTGGGTCCAGATCGCGGTCGCCCTGGTCGTCGGGCTGATCGCGATCGGCATGGCCGTCGCGAAGCGGGGGCCGAACGACGTGACGGTGCTCGGCCTCGCCCTGGTCGAGCTGCTGCTGGTCGTCCAGCTGGTGCTCGCGATCGTCGCCCCGCTGACCGGCAACCCGATGCTCGGCAACGCGCTCGAGTTCTGGATGTACCTCGTGGCGGCGCTGATCATCCCGCCCGCCGCCATCGTGTGGGGGCTCATCGAGAAGACCCGCTGGTCGAACCTCATCCTCGCGACCGCGGCGCTCGGGATCGCGGTCATGGTGTTCCGGATGCACACGATCTGGTTCCTGCACGCGCCTGGCTACGCTTGATCCCGATGCCCAACGACCTCCAGACCTCGACCGTGCCCGCGCGCCCGCGGATGTCCGGCGCCGGCCGCGTCCTCGTCGTCGTCTACGGCACGCTCGCCATCGCCGCGATCGGGCGCTCGGTGTTCCAGATCATCGACCGCTTCGAGGAGGCGCCGATCGCGTTCACCCTCTCGGCGGTCGCCGCGGTGGTCTACGCGGTCGCGACGGTCGCGCTCGCCGCGCGCTGGGACGTGCTGGCCTGGATCACGATCGGGTTCGAGCTGGTCGGCGTGCTCGTGGTGGGCACGCTGAGCGTCGTCGCGCCCCAGGTGCTCGGGCTGCAGGACGTGAACCCGTTCGGCCGGGACGCGACCGTGTGGAGCGTCTACGGCGCCGGCTACCTCGGCATCCCGCTGGTGCTGCCCATCCTCGGCCTGCTGTGGCTGCGCCGGAACGCCCGCGCGGGTGCGGCCGCGGCGAGCACTGGGACCCCGGGGTGAGGGTCGAGCGGGAGCCGTTCCCGGCCTCGCTCTCACCCGCGAGCGTCGTCACGATCGGCAAGTTCGACGGCGTCCACCTCGGCCATCGCGCCGTGCTCGCGGAGACCGTGCGCCGCGCCCGCGAGCTCGGCGTCGAGGCGGCCGTCGTCACCTTCGACCGCAACCCCCTCGCCCTGCTGCACCCGGAGGCCTCCCCGCCGGCCATCGCGAGCCTCGAGCACCGGCTCGAGCTCATCGCCGAGACCGGGGTGGACCTCGTCGCCGTGCTCGGCTTCGACTGGACGCGCGCGAACCAGCCCGCGGTCGACTTCGTCGACGAGCTGCTGGTGGCGCGCCTCGGCGCGCGGCTCGTGCTGGTCGGCGCCGACTTCCGGTTCGGCAGCAAGGGGGAGGGCGACGCCCGCCGGCTGCGCGAGCTGGGCGCCGAGCGCGGCTTCGAGGTCGACCTGCTCGCCGACGTCGGCGGCCACGGCGTCGACCGGATCTCCACCTCCGACATCCGCCGGCTCATCACGGAGGGCCGGGTGTCCGAGGCGGCGGCCCGGCTCGGCTCGCCGCCGTCGGTGACCGGCGAGGTGGTGCACGGCAACGCGCGCGGGCGCGAGCTCGGCTTCCCGACCGCGAACCTGGCGGAGGACTCGGTCGGCGTCGTGCCGGCCGACGGCGTCTACGCCGGCTGGCTGCTCGCCGACGGGGAGCGCATGCCGGCCGCGATCTCGGTGAGCGACAACCCGACGTTCCCGAGCGGCGATCGCCGGCGCGTCGAGGCCTTCGTCATCGATCGCGAGCTCGACCTCTACGGCCGGACGGTCGCGGTCGAGTTCGTCGACCGGATCCGCGGCATCGTCGCCTTCGACTCGATCGACGCGCTCGTCGAGCGGATGGCCGCGGACGTCGCCGAGGCGAGGGCGATCCTCGGCGCCTGAGCCCGAGGGGCGCCCCGAGGCCGACGGGACGACGCCCTCGCGTCAGACCCGGCCGAGCAGCGCCCGGTAGTACTCGATGCCGGCGAGCCAGGAGGAGAGCCGGATGCGCTCCCCGACCGCGTGCAGCGCGGCCCGCTCGCCGGCGGTCAGGTGGAACGGCGTGAAGCGGTACACCGCCGGCGTGAGGCCGGTGAAGGAGCGCGCGTCGGTCGCGCCGGTCTGCCCGTACGGGGTCGGGACGACGTCCGGCCGGACCTCGGCCAGCGCTCCCGTGACCAGCTCCCAGCCGGGACCGTCGGTCGGCGAGATCGGCGACGGCTCCGAGCCGTCGGCCTCCATCTCCACGAGCGGATCGCGGACGATCGCCCGCAGCCGCGCCAGCGTCGAGGCGATCGTCTCTCCGGCGAGGATGCGGACGTTCACCGTCGCCTCGGCGCGCTCCGGCACCGCGTTGTGCGCGTGCCCGCCGGAGACGCGGGTGGCGACCCGGGTGGTGCGCACCATCGCCGAGATCTCGTCGCCGCCGCGGGCGAGCGCGCGGCGCAGCAGCGGCCCCGTCCAGCCGACGTTGCGGTAGAGCAGCCCCCGGATGCCCGTGGCGGCCTGGCCGGCCGCGGCGAACATCTTGCGGGTCGCGTCCGTGAGCCGGGCGGGGAACGGGTGCTCGTCGATCCGCGCGATCGCACGGGCGAGCCGGCCGATCGCCGAGATCTCGGGCGGCGTCGAGGCGTGCCCGCCCCGTCCGGCGACCCGCAGCCGCACCGTCGCGATGCCCTTCTCGGCGATCCCGATGACGGCCATCGGCCGCACCGTGCCTGGCAGCGCGCCCTCGACGATCGCACCGCCCTCGTCGAGCACCAGCACCGGCCGGACGCCGCGCTGCTGCAGCATCGCCGCCGCGGCGCGGGCGCCGGAGCCGTGCGTCTCCTCGTCGTGCCCGAAGACGAGGATCACGTCCCGTCCCGGCACATGACCCTCCGCGAGCAGCGTCTCGACGGCCTCCAGGATCGCGGCGAGCGACCCCTTGTCGTCGATCGTGCCGCGGCCGTGCATGGTGTCGCCGTCGATCTCGGCGCCGAACGGGTCGTGCGCCCAGTCCGCCGGCTCGCCGGGGTCGACGACGTCCTGGTGCGCGAGCAGCAGCACGGGCGCCGCGGCGGGGTCGCGCCCGGCCCAGCGGTAGACGAGGGTGCGCTCCGCGACGAGCTCGCGCTCCAGCCGGGCGTGCACGAGCGGGTACTGCGCCTCGAGCACCGAGCGGAGCCGGTCGAACGCGGCCCAGTCCGTGGTCTCGGCCTCGACGCGGGAGACCGTGGGCACCCGCACCAGGCCCGCGAGCCGCTCGATCGCCGCCTCGTGCGCCATGCTCCGACCCTAGTGCGCTAGAATCGGCTCAGCGCCTCGCGCGCGATCACCGGCGCAGTTCCGCTCCGGGTCTGATCGGGCGGGGCGCCGATCCGGACCCCGCACTCGGGATCGCAGGATCTGCAGTCAGTCCCGCGCGACGCGGATCGTCGCATATGGAGACACTCGAGTGGCATCGATGAGCACCACCACCGTCAAGCAGCAGCGTCGGCGCGCCCGCACGGGCGACGACGCGGGCGTCATCCCGATCCTCGCCCGCACCGCGCGGGAGGTGGAGTCCGCGGTCCAGAAGGGCCCGCTGAAGCCCGCGAACCGGGCCCGCTTCCAGGTCGCGGCGCTGCTGCTGCGCGAGGAGCGCGCGCGGGTCAAGGCCGACCAGGGCCTCACCGACGCGGAGCGGCAGAACGAGCAGAAGCGCCTGGACGGCCTCGCCGGCATCCTGGCGAAGGTCGCGGCGCGCGACCCCAGCCTGATCGGCCTGCTCTCCGAGGACGCCCCGGTCACCCCGGCCGCGAAGGCGCTGCGCCGGGACATGCTCATCGCGGCGGGCGTCGAGCTCGCCCCGGAGGAGCTGCTCGTGGTCGAGGAGCCGAAGCCGGTCGACAAGCAGGTCGAGCGCCAGGTGGTGCCCTCGTCGGTGCGGCAGATGCAGATGGCGAACCCGTTCCTCGCCCCCGACTTCTCGGCGTTCGAGTCCAGCCGGCCGCGGGCCGGACGGCTCGCGAACTGGGAGCTCATCGAGCCGCTGTTCCGCTCTTTCGAGGTCGGTGCGGGCGGCGTCGCGGCGTCGATGGACCTGCCGGCGGCCGGCTCGCTAAACGCCCCCGGCGACCTCGAGCTCATGCCGCACCAGGCCCGGTTCATCCAGGAGGTCCGGCAGGGCCACCGCACCTTCCTGCTCGCCGACGAGCCGGGTCTCGGCAAGACGGCGCAGGCGCTCCTCGGAGCGCAGGCCGCGAAGGCGTTCCCACTGCTGGCGGTGGTCCCGAACGTCGTCAAGACGAACTGGGCGCGCGAGGTCGAGCGCTGGCTGCCCGGCAAGCGGGTCACGGTGGTGCACGGCGACGGCGACGACGTCGACGCGTTCGCCGACGTCATCGTCGTCAACTACGAGATCCTCGACCGGCACGTCGGCTGGCTCGGCCGCTTCGGCTTCCGCGGCATGGTCGTCGACGAGGCGCACTTCATCAAGAACCTCAAGTCGGAGCGCTCGAAGCACGTCATCGCGCTCTCCCGCTCGATCCGGGCGGCGAACCCGAGGGCGCTGTTCGTCGCGCTGACCGGCACGCCGCTGATCAACACCATCGAGGACTTCCGCGCGATCTGGCAGTACCTGGGCTGGATCACCGACCCCGACAAGGCGGGGGCGCAGAAGCCGGCGCCGCCGCTGATGGCCAGGCTCGAGGAGACCGGCCTCGTCCCCGGCGACCCCGGGTTCTTCCCCGCGGCGCGCAAGGCGGTCATCGACATGGGCATCGTGCGCCGCCGGAAGGTGGACGTCGCCGCGGACATCCCGGCGCGGCGCATCGCCGACATCCCGGTCGAGCTCGACGACGAGTTCGGCCGCTCGATCCGCGCCGCCGAGGCGGCGCTCACCGCCCGGCTGCTCGACCGCTTCCGCCGGCTCCGCGAGCTGCGGCCGGACGCCGCCGACGAGGACCTCATCCGCGTCGTCGCGCACGCCGAGCTCGAGGAGTCCAAGGCGGCCGGTGACGGCGAGAACGTCTTCACCATGGTCCGCAGGATCGGCCAGGGCAAGGCGACGCTCGCCGCCGACTACACCGCGAACCTCGCCCGCTCGGTCGGCAAGGTGGTGTTCTTCGCGAAGCACATCGACGTGATGGACACCGTGGAGGACCACCTCGCCGCGCTCGGCGTGCGCACCGTCTCGATCCGCGGCGACCAGACGGCGAAGAGCCGGCAGGAGGCGATCGACGCCTTCGCGAACGACCCGACCGTGCAGGTCGCGGTGTGCTCGCTGCTCGCCGCCGGCGTCGGGCTCAACCTGCAGGCGGCGTCGAACGTCGTGCTCGCGGAGCTGTCCTGGACGAGCGCCGAGCAGACCCAGGCGATCGACCGCGTCCACCGGATCGGCCAGGAGATGCCGGTGACGGCGTGGCGGATCATCGCGGCGCACACCATCGACGCGCGCATCGCGGACCTCATCGGCTCGAAGGCGGGACTCGCCGCGCGGGCCCTGGACGGGTCGGACGAGGAGGTCGCCGCCGAGGCGAGCGTCCAGATCCAGGCGATCATGGGGCTGCTGCGCGCCGCGCTCGCCTGAGGCCGGCGACGGCACGGCATCGGATAGTCTCGGCGGGTGGCGTTCGACGGGGTGCCCGACGAGGGGGCGGCGATACCGGATCCCAGGGTCATGTCGGAGGCGGAGGCGCGGGCGCTCGATGCCGCGATCGGCCCGATCCCGTGGGAGGTCCCGCCGGTCGGCACCGAGGCCGTGCGGTACCGGGTGCCGAGCGGGGAGCTCGCCGGCTGGGCGCTCGGCGACCCGGACGGCCCGCGGATCGTGCTCGTCCCGGGAGCCACCGGCTCGAAGGAGGACTTCGTCCTCATGCTGCCGCTGCTGGCGCGTGCCGGCTTCCGCGTCGAGGTGATCGACCTCGCCGGGCAGTTCCAGTCGGCCGAGGCCGGCCCCGAGCGGCTCCTTCCGCCGCGCGAGCGCTACGACCACGAGCTGTTCGTCGACGACCTGGTCGCGGTGCTGGGGGCCGGTCGCGCCCCGGCGCACCTGCTCGGCTACTCGTTCGCCGGGACCGTCGCGCAGCTCGCCGCGGTGCGGCACCCCGAGCTGGTCGCCTCGCTCACGCTGCTGACCGTGCCGCCGGTCTCCGGCCACGTGTTCCGGAAGGCGAGCGGGTACTACGGCCTGCTCAGCGTGGTGTCGATGACGGTCGGCCCGCGCGGGGGAGCGGGGATCCTCGCCTGGGGGATCCGCACGAACAAGAACCACGTCGACGCGCAGCGCCACGGCTTCGTGATGCGCCGCCTCGAGGTGACCCGCTGGTCGAGCGTCGTCGACATCTTCCGGCTGATGGCCCGCACGCCCGACCTCGCCGATGAGGTGCGGGCGCTGCGGATCCCGAAGCTCGTCGCGTTCGGCTCCCACGACCTCTGGTCCAGCCGCGCCCACCGGCGCTACGCGGCGCGGATCGGCGCGCGGACGGCGGAGTACCCGACCGGTCACAGCCCCTGCGAGACGGCGCCGCACCAGCTCGTCCGGGACATGGTCCGGACCATCGCCGCGGGCCCCGCTCCCGCCCCCGCGCCTCCGACCTCCGTCGAGTGAGCACGAGCGCAGCGCCCGCGTTCCCGCGGGCGCGCGGCCGCGCTCATTCGACCGGGGAGGACGAGGGGCGCGGGTGCGGGCGGGCGCGGCCGGAGGTCCAGGCGCGCCAGGCCCTGCGCCGGGCGAGGAGGGACTGCTCGCGGTGGTTCACCGCGAAGGTGTGCAGGCCCATCCGGTACAGGCGTCCCATCCGGGCCCAGGAGGTGAACGGGCGGCCGGAGACGTCCACGATCAGCGAGTGGTCGAAGCGCACCCCGGTGCCGGGCGGCAGGTTGATCATGATGTCGAAGTCGTCGTGGATCTCCCGGTCGTCGCGGTGCACCCGCCCGCGGATCGCCCGCCAGGCCTCCGCCCGGATCGCGAAGTTCGACCCGAACACCACGTCGTGCCCGAAGAACCAGGCGATCGGCCCCGTGTAGATCGGCATCTGCAGCCGCTCGCCGTACCAGCGCTGCAGCCGGTTCACGCCGTAGTAGCGCCCCGGCCCGCTCAGCACGTCGAGGCCCGGCTCGTCCTGGAAGGCCTGCGCGACGCGGGCGACCCAGTCGCACGGCGGCACCGAGTCGGCGTCCAGGCGCCCGACGACCTCCCCGGTCGCCGCGTCGAGCCCCGCCGCGGTGGCCTGCGGGATGCCGCGGCGCAGCTCGGTGACGACGCGCGCGCCGTGCGCCACGGCGACGTCGACGGTCGCGTCGGTCGAGCCGTTGTCGACCACGACGACCTCGTCCGGCAGGCGCGTCTGGGCGTCGAGCGCCGTGAGGCACTGCTCGAGCATGGCCGCGTCGTTGTAGGACGGCACCACCACCGAGACGCGCGAGGTCATCGCCGCAGGGTCCCGATCGCGTCCCCGGTCCCGCGGCGCAGCTCGATCCAGCGCCGCCGGCGCGCCAGCAGCGAGTCCTCGCGGTGGTTCATGGCGAAGGTGTAGAATGCCATCCGGTAGTTGCGTCCGAGCCGGGCCCAGGAGGAGAACGGCCGGGCGGAGACGCCGACCGCGAGCGAGTCGTCGAAGCGCACGCCCATCCCGGGCGGCAGGTTCAGCGTGATGTCCAGGTCGTCGTGCACCTCGCGGTCGTCCCGGTGCACGACGCCGCGGATCGCCCGCCACGCCTCGGCGCGGATCGCGAAGTTCGACCCGAACACGACGTCGTGGCCCAGGAACCAGGCGACCAGTCCGTAGTACAGCGGCATCTGCAGGTTCGAGGCGAACCAGCGCTGCAGCGCGGAGCCGTCGTAGTACTCGCCCGGGCCGCTCAGCACGTCGAGCCCGGGATCGGCCTCGAACGCGCGCTCGACCCGCGCCACCCAGCTGCTCGGCGGCACCGAGTCGGCGTCGAGGCGCCCGACGACGTCGCCGGCGGCGGCGTCGAGCCCGGCGGAGGTGGCCTGCGGGATGCCGCGGCGCAGCTCGGTGACGACGCGCGCGCCGTGCGCGGCGGCGACGTCGACGGTCGCGTCGGTCGAGCCGTTGTCCACGACGACGATCTCGTCGGGTCTGCGGGTCTGCGCCTCGAGCGCGAGCAGGCACCGTTCGAGCATCGGCGCGTCGTTGTACGACGGGACGACCACGCTGATGGTGCACGACATCACCGGCATCCTAATCAGGTCGCCGGGCCGCCGTCGGGCGCGTCGCGGTGCGGCGGTCGCTCGGCCGAGCACACCGCCGGCGTCGCGGGGCATGGCTACCCTGGGGCCATGGCGCGCACGCGGATCGCCGGGCTCGGGCCGCTCGCGGCCGCGGTCCTCGCGGCGTTCGCCGCGCTGCTGCCCGCCGCCCCGGCGGCCGCCTCGGTCGAGGACTTCGAGTTCGAGTCCTTCGACGCGCGCTACGAGCTCGGCATCGGCGACGACGGCGTGTCGTACGCCGAGGTAACCGAGACGATCGTCGCGATCTTCCCGTCCTTCGACCAGAACCGCGGCATCATCCGGGCGATCCCGACCGACTACCTCGACATCCCGCTGGAGCTCCGGGTGCGGTCGGTGGTCGACGCCGACGGCGAGGCCGTCCCCTACGAGCGGACCGACTACGGGGACGTCGCGGAGCTCGCGCTCGGCACCGACGAGTTCGTGCACGGGCGGACGACCTACGTCATCTCCTACCGGATCAGCGGTCCGATCCGGGCCTTCGGCGCCGACGACGAGTTCTACTGGGACGTCAACGGCACGTCCTGGCGCCAGCCGTTCCAGCGGGTCGGCGCGACGGTCGTGCTCGCGGACCCGAGGCTCGCCGCCGCGGTGCGCAGCGCCGACTGCTATCAGGGCGGCTACGGCGACACCACGCCCTGCGACCTCCGGCGGCCTGTCGGCGCCGCGCTCGACTTCGCCGCCGAGGGCCTGGGGCCCGGGCAGACGCTGACCGTCGTCGTCGGCTTCGATCCGGGGACGGTCGCGATGCCGGCGCATCCCCGGGATCACTGGCTCGCGGCGCTGGCGCCGATGGTCCTGCTCTGGACGGCCCTCGGGCTGCTCGCGCTCGCGATCGCGCTGCGCTTCGTCGTCTGGCACGACCGGCGGCGGCGCCGCGCGATCATCGCCGAGCACGTCGCGCCGGAGGGCGGCCTCGACCTGCACGCCGAGGTGCTGCGGCGCCGGGGCCGGGCCATCCCGGCGGCGCTGGTCGCGCTCGCGGTGCGCGGCGCGACGCGCATCGTCGACGCGGACCCCGGCGGCGCCCGGCGC
This sequence comes from Micrococcales bacterium 73-13, assembly GCA_001898855.1. Classification (GTDB taxonomy): domain Bacteria; phylum Actinomycetota; class Actinomycetes; order Actinomycetales; family Microbacteriaceae; genus 73-13. The sequence goes on along the minus strand of MKVN01000006.1, from coordinate 308 downwards.
CTGCGGCCGGCGCTGCGCTACCGCATCGAGATCGTGGACCCGGACCGGGCGGATGGCTTCGACCGGAAGGTGCTCGACGCGCTCGCCGACGGCCGCCCGTCGCCGGGCGAGGCGATCAACCCGGCGACGATCGGCCGCTCCGCCGGAGCGCAGCTCTACGGGCTGCAGCGCCGCATCGGCGCCGCCGCCGATCGCGCCGGGCTGTTCACCACCGCACGGCGGGCCTGGCCGCGCTGGATCCGCATCCCCGCCTGGCTGCTCCCGCTGCTCATCGTCCCGTCCTGGGTCTGGGCCGGCATGCACGACCT
>MKVN01000005.1:21539-35280 GCA_001898855.1 Micrococcales bacterium 73-13 | reverse complement strand
GGGTCGGCGTCGCGGCGATCGGCGGCGACCAGTTCGGCTACTGGCTCGGCAAACGGGTGGGCCGCCCCTACCTCGCGCGCCGGCGGAGTCCGTTCGTGCAGCGCACGGTCGTGCGCACGGAGCGGTTCTACGAGCTGTTCGGCTGGTGGTCGGTCGTGATCGCCCGGTACATGCCCTGGGTGCGCGTGCTGATCCCGCCGATCGCCGGGGTGTCGGGCATGGGGTTCTGGCGGTTCGCGACCGCGAACGCCGTCGGCGCGCTGAGCTGGGGCGTGCTGATCACCGTCTGCGGCTACTTCGCGGCGAACGACCCGAACGCGCGGATCGTCGCGTACGTGATCGCCGCGGTCGCGATCGCGCTCTCGATCGGCGCCGGCATCCGCGCCGTCGTGCTCGATCGCCGCGCCCGCGCTCGCGCCGCTGCGGCGCCGGGCGCCGAGCCCGAATCGGAGGAGCCGGCCGGATAGCCCCGCCGCCGCGGGTCGGACTCGCGCATCCTCGGCCGCAACCGCGAGAATGAGCGGGACACGTCGGTCGGCGCAAGGGGCAGCAGTGGTCGCAGCAGCGGGACGGGTGCTCGTGGTCGACGACGACGAGGACCTCGCGCAGTTCGTGCGCACGCTGCTCGAGCGGCGTGCGGGCTACGTCGTCGAGACGGCGAGCGACGGCGCGGCGGCGCTCGCGGCGGTCGGGACGTTCCAGCCCGACATCGTCGTCGCCGACATCGAGATGCCCGGCATGAACGGGCTCGAGCTGCTCACCGCGATCCGGGCGCAGGCCCCGTGGATGCCGGTCGTGATCATGACCGCGCACGTGTCGTTCGACTACGCGGTGTCGGCGCTGCGCTCCCAGGCCGACGAGTTCCTGACCAAGCCGCTCGACACCTCGGCGCTGGTCGGGATCGTCGAGCGCCTCATCGAGGAGGGCCGGTCCCGCCGCGAGGGCGAGCGGCGCAGGGAGGTGGTGCTCGCGGTCGGCGCCCACCCGGACGACGTCGAGATCGGCGTCGGCGGGATCCTCTCCGCGCACCGCGCCGCCGGCGACGACCTCACGATCCTCACCCTCTCGCGCGGCGGGCGCGGCGGCGACGCGGACCTCCGGCAGCACGAGTCGCTCGCGGCCGCCGAGCTGCTCGGCGCCCGGCTCTTCCTCAAGGACCTCGTCGACACCGAGATCGAGGGCGGCGGCCCGACGGTGCGGCTCATCGAGGAGGTCGTGCGCGAGGTCCGGCCGACGGTCGTCTACACGCACTCCGCGCACGACCGTCACCAGGACCACCGCGCCGCCTTCGAGGCGACCATCGTCGCGACGCGCGGGGCCGCGACGGTGGCCTGCTACCAGAGCCCCTCCTCGACGATCGACTTCCGGCCGACGCGGTTCGTCGCCATCGAGCGCTTCATCGAGCGGAAGATCGAGCTGCTCGCCTGCTTCGCGTCCCAGTCCGAGCACCGGGCCTACCTCGCGCCCGACTACGTGACGACGACCGCCAAGTACTGGGCGAGGTTCGGCACCGGCGCGATGGTCGAGCCGCTGGAGATCATCCGCGACGGCAGCGCCCTCGCCGACATCGTCGAGCGGGCGGGGGCGACGCGGTGACCTCCCGCGTGCTGGTGACCGGGGCCGGGGGACCGGCCGGGATCGCGGTGATCCGCTCGCTGCTGCGCCGGACGGACCTGGAGGTGCTCGCCGCCGACATGGACGGCTGGGCGAGCGGGCTGTACCTCGTGCCCGCGCCGCGGCGCCGGCTCGTCCCGCCCGGCACGAGCGCGGAGTTCGTTCCGGCGCTCGCCGCCATGGTGCGCGAGGACGGCATCGACGTGGTGGTCTCCACGGTCGACGTCGAGCTGCTCGCCCTCGGGCCGCGCCGCGGCGAGCTGCGCCCCGCCGTGCTCGCCGCGCCGTCCGAGGCGACGATCGCCGTCGCCCTCGACAAGCTCGCCCTCGCCGAGCGCTGCCGCGGGCACGTCAACGTGCCGCGGACCGCCGGTCTCGCCGAGGCGCTCGCGATCCAGGACTGGCGGTTCCCGGTCATCGCGAAGCCGCGCTTCGGCGCCGGCGGCCGAGGCGTCCGCAAGGTGCCGGACCGCGCCGCGCTCGAGGCGCTGCCGGCGGACGAGGGGCTCCTGGTCCAGGACCTGCTGCCCGGCGACGAGTACTCGGTCGACGTGCTGGCCGACGCGGCCGGCGTCGTCGTCGCCGCGGTGCCGCGCACGCGCGCCCGGGTCGACTCCGGCGTCGCGATCGCCGGCCGCACCGTCCACGACCCGGAGCTCGAGCTCGCCGCGGCGGAGGTCGCCAGGACGATCGGCCTGGTCGGCGTCGCGAACGTGCAGCTGCGCCGCGACCGGGAGGGCCGCGCCGCCCTGCTGGAGGTCAACCCGCGCTTCCCCGGTGCGCTGCCGCTGACCATCGCCGCCGGCGTCGACATCCCGTCGCTGGTCGTCGACCTCTTCCTCGGCCGCGCCCTGCCGGCGACGGTGCCGTTCCGGGAGCTCGCGACCGTGCGCTTCCTCGAGGACGTCTTCCTCGATCCCGCGGAGGTGCTGGTCTCCGACCACGCCGCGCACCAGGACGCTCCGGCATGAGCCACCCCGCGCTGCGCGGCGACCACCACGTGCACTCCACCTTCTCCGACGACGCGGTGTCCACGCTCGAGGAGAACGTCGCGGTGGCGGCCGCCGCCGGACTCGTCGAGCTGCGGCTCGTCGACCACGTGCGCGTCGACACCGCCTGGGTGCCGGAGTTCGTCGACGCGGTGCGCCGCCTGGAGGTGCCCGACGGGCTCACGGTGCGCACCGGAGTCGAGGCCAAGATGCTCGACGCCTCCGGGACGCTGGACCTCCCGCCGCTGCCGCCCGGCGTCGACCGGGTGCTCATCGCCGACCACCAGTTCCCCGGCCCCGACGGCCCGTGGTCGCCGACCGCCACCCGGGAGCGGATCGCCGACGGGCGGATCAGCGCGGAGGCGGCGCTCGACCTCCTGGTCGGGGCCACCGTCGCCGCGGTGACCCGTCACCCCGGCAACCAGCTCGCGCATGCGTTCTCGATCCTGCCGAAGATCGGCCTCGACGAGGACCTGCTCGGCGCCGAGCGGCTCGCCGCCTGGGCGGCGGGCTGCGCCGCGACCGGGACCGTGGTCGAGGTGAACGAGAAGTGGGGCTGCCCCGGCCCGGCGGCGCTCGCCGCGGCCCGGCATGCCGGCGTCGCGCTGGTCGCCTCCACCGACAGCCATGACGCCCGGGACGTCGGCCGCTACGACCGCGTCGCACGGCTGCTCGCGGGGCTCGGCGGGTGAGCGGGCCATGAGCGTGGCGGACTGGCTCGCGGTCCTCGACACCGTGCTGACGGTCGTCCTGCTGCTGCTCGTGCTGATCGGCTTTGTCCCGGTCCTCGCCACCGCGTTCCAGTTCCTCGTCCTGCCGTTCCACGCGGTCGTCAACCACTACCGACGGGCGGCGCCCTACTGGCCGAGGGTGGCCGTCATCGTGCCGGCCTGGAACGAGGGCCTCGTCATCGGCCGCTCGATCGACCGGCTGCTGGCGCTCGACTACCCCGAGGACGCGCTGCGCATCGTGGTCGTCGACGACGCGTCGACCGACGACACCCCGCAGGTCGTGCTCGAGCGCGCCGCCGCGCACCCCGGTCGCGTCGTGCACCTGCGGCGCGAGCAGGGCGGCGAGGGCAAGGCGCACACGCTGAACCACGGCATCGCCCGCGTCCTCGCCGAGCCCTGGGCCGAGGCGATCCTGATCATGGACGCGGACGTCGTGTTCGCGGCCGACTCGCTGCGCAAGATGACGCGGCACCTGGCCGATCCGCGGGTGGGCGCCGTCACGGCGTACATCGCCGAGGGCAGCCGGGACCGGAACCACGTCACCCGGTTCATCGCGCTGGAGTACATCATGGCCCAGCTCGCCGCGCGCCGGGCGCAGACCGTCCTGGGCGCGATCGCCTGCCTCGCGGGCGGCGCCCAGCTGCACTCCCGGACGAACCTCGAGGCGATCGGCGGCCGGATCCCGACCGGGACGCTCGCCGAGGACACCATGACCACCTTCGAGTCGCAGCTGCAGGGGCGGCGCATGGTCTTCGAGCCGCACGCCGTCGTGCTCGCCGAGGAGCCGCGCACCATCGACGCGCTCTGGCGGCAGCGGCTGCGCTGGGCCAGGGGGAACGTGCAGGTCACCCGGCACTTCTCGAAGATGTGGTTCCGCCCGAGCCGGACGCACCGGCTCGGCAGCCTGTCGTTCGGCCTGATCTGGTTCAGCATCCTGCTGCTGCCGGTCATGATGATCGCGGCCTCGGTCGGGCTGCTCCTGCTGCTGCTCGTGCACGGCGAGATCGCCGACCTGGCGTTCCGGCTGATGTGGATCCTCGCGGCCTGCGTGTACATCTTCTCGGTGCTGGTCTCCGTCCAGCTCGACCCGCGCAACGGCGCGCGCTCGTGGCTCGAGGCCCTGCTCTTCCCCGGCCTCGGCTCGATGCTGCTGATGGCCGTCGCGATCTTCCCGCAGCTGCTCGACCTGATCTTCTTCGAGCCGTTGGGGATCGCGCCGGACTCGGCCGGGAGGCTCGCGTGGCTCATCGCGGCGTACGTCTGGGGGCCGCTCTCGATGCTCGGCGCCTGGCTGGTCCGGGCACTCGAGCGGACCGCGGTCGGCCGGGTCCTCTCGCCGCCGCTGCTGTACCTGTTCGGCTACGGCTCGCTGCTGTGCGCGATCACGGTCGACTCCTACTTCAAGGAGTGGCGCCGTGCGGACGCGCGCTGGGAGAAGACGGAGAAGGTCGGGAGGGTGTTCGGATGAGCGACCCCACGCGGGCGGAGGTCGTCGCCGGCCAGCGCGAGATCCGCGAGGACGCCCGGCGCGAGTGGCGGCTCGTGCCCAAGGCGCTGCTCGCGCTCGTGATCGTCGTCGCGATCGCCGTCGTCCGGGAGCTGCTGCTGCGATGAGCGACCCGGACCGGTCTCACGCCGCGCGGCGCCGCTGGAGCCTGCGCTGGGCGATGCTGCTGGAGCGGCCGAGCCCGCTCGCCAAGCAGCTCCCGACCGTGTTCCTGCTGCTGCTCGGCCTGCTGCTCGTCGGCGTCGCCCCCGCGGTGCAGTTCACCTCGGCGCTCGACGCGCTGATCGGGGTCGCCGGCGTGGTCGCCGCGACGATCCTGGCCGTCGCGATGACCGTCCGCGGGGTGTGGGACGGCTGGGTCGTCGTCCTGGTGCCGACGATCGACATCCTCTCGCTCGGCCTGTTCCGCTCCGGGACGGGCGGCGCCGCCTCGCTGTTCGGCGCGTTCATCCTGGTGCCGATCATCTGGCTCGCCACGGTGCCGATGCGCCGGGCCGTCGTGGTGCTCGTCGTGATCGGGCTGACGGCGCTCGGGCAGCTGCTGCCGTACTTCCGCCAGCCGCCGGCGAACGGCGAGGAGTGGCTGCGCGGCGTGGTGACGCCGATCGTGTTCGCGATGGTCGCGTTCGTCGTGGCCGAGCTGTCGCACCTGCAACGGCAGCGCACCGGCCTCGCCGAGCGCCTCGCCGCGTTCCGCGAGGCCGCGCTGCAGGAGAACTCCGAGGTGCTCGTCCGGCTCCGCGAGGAGGAATCGCGCTACCGGCGACTGCTGGGCGAGTTCCAGAGCGTGTGGGACGCGACGACCGAGCAGGCGGTGATCAGCACCGACCTGGACGGGGTCGTGGTGCGCTGGAACCCGGGCGCCGCGCGACTGTTCGGCCGGACCGAGGAGGAGACGTTCGGCCGGTTCCGGGTCGACGCGCTGTTCCCCGAGGACGCCCTCGAGCTGCTCGACGACGACGCGAGCGATCCGGTGCCCGACGGGGAGCTGCCCAGCGGACTGCGCCGGGTGCTCGCGCGGGCGGCCGCGGGGGAGCCGGTCGACCACGACCTCGGGCTGTTCGGCGCGCGCGGCGAGGTGGTCCCGATGCGCCTCACCGTGACGGCCCGCAGCGACGAGCACGGCGCACCGCTCGGGTACCTGCTCGTCATGACCGACGAGACCCGCGCCGCCGAGGTGGCGCGGATGAAGGACGAGTTCGTCGGGATGATCTCGCACGAGCTGCGCACGCCGCTCACCTCGATCCTCGGCTACATCGAGCTGCTCGGGCACGACCGCTCGGCCCCGCTGACCGAGGACCAGCAGCAGTTCCTCTCCGTCATCGACCGCAACGCCCACCGGCTGCTCAAGCTCGTCAGCGACCTGCTGTTCGTCGCCCAGGTGGAGTCCGGCCGCTTCTCGATCGAGCCGCGCGACGGCGATGTCGTGCCGGTGATCCTCGCCGCGATCGAGTCGGCGCGGCCCGCGGCCGAGCGCGCCGGCGTCGAGATCGTCGACGAGCTGCCGGCGGACTCGCCGGCGTTCCGCTTCGACCCGGAGCGGATCGGCCAGGCGATCGACAACGTGCTCTCGAACGCGATCAAGTTCACCCCGCGCGGCGGCCGCGTCGTCGTGGGGCTCGACGTCGGCCCGGATCAGGTGCGCATCTCGGTGCGCGACACCGGGATCGGCATCCCGGACGACGAGGTCGGCCGCCTGTTCGTGCGCTTCTTCCGCGCCTCGACGGCGATCCGCAACGCGACGCCCGGCGTCGGGCTGGGCCTGACCATCACCAAGGCGATCGTCGTCGCGCACGGCGGCTCGATGGACGTGTCGAGCCGCGTCGGGGAGGGCACCGTGATGCGCATCCTCCTGCCGCGGCAGGCCTCCCCGGCGGCGGCGCCGTCCTAGAGCGCGCCGCCGGCGGCGGCCGGGGCGTCGGCCTCGGAGCCGGTGTCCTGGGACGCCACGTCGCGCGCGACGAAGTTCTCGATGTCGAACAGGTTGTCGGTGCGCTCCGCGACGTTGAGCAGCGTCTGCATCGAGGCGATCTCCTCGACCTGCTCCTTGAGGAACCACAGCATCGCCTGCTCGCCCAGTCCGTCGTTCTCGGCGCGGGCCGCGGCGAACAGCGCCTGGATCTGCTCGGAGACCTGCTGCTCCTGCGCGAGCGCGAGCCGGATCGGCTCGCGGTGGTCCGCGAAGTCGTTCCTGACCGGCGGGATGCCCGGGATCGCGACGCCCATGTCCCGGTCCAGCCGGTACTGGACGAGCATCATCGCGTGGTTGCGCTCCTCGATCGACTGGCGGTAGAAGTGCGCGGCGAGCTGCGGCATGTCGTGGTCGTCGAACCACACCGCGATCGCGATGTACTGCTGCGAGGCGGCGAACTCGTGGCCGATCTGCTCGGCGAGGAGGGTGTCGAAGCTGCTCATGGGGCAAGGCTATCGCCTGCGCCCCCGCACGAGCCCGGTCCGGAGCGTTACCCTGTTCGCGTGACGATCACCGACGCTCCCAGCACCACGAACCTCCCGCACTGGATCGGCGGTCGGCCGGTCGAGGGCGCGAGCGGCCGGACCGCCCCGGTGTACGACCCGGCACTCGGCCGGGTGACGAAGCAGGTGCCGCTCGCGAGCGAGGAGGAGGTCGCCGCGGCGGTCGCCTCCGCCAAGGCCGCGTTCCCGGTGTGGAGCGGCCAATCGATCGCCAAGCGCCTGGCGGTGCTGTTCAGCTTCCGGGAGCTGCTCAACGCGCGCAAGGCGGAGCTGGCCGAGATCCTCACCTCCGAGCACGGCAAGGTGCTCTCGGACGCGGCCGGCGAGATCGCGCGCGGCCTGGAGGTCGTCGAGTTCGCGCTGTCCTTTCCGCACCTGACCAAGGGCGAGTTCAGCCAGAACGTCTCGACCGGCATCGACGTCTACTCCGTGCGCGAGCCGCTCGGCGTGGTGGGGATCATCTCGCCGTTCAACTTCCCGGCGATGGTGCCGATGTGGTTCTTCCCGATCGCGCTCGCGGCGGGCAACACCGTCGTGCTCAAGCCCTCCGAGAAGGACCCGTCGGCGGCGAACTGGATGGCCGCGCTGCTGACGGAGGCGGGGCTGCCGGACGGCGCGTTCACCGTGCTGCACGGCGACAAGGTCGCGGTCGACGGGCTGCTGGCGCACCCGGACGTGCGCTCCATCTCGTTCGTCGGCTCGACCCCGATCGCCAGGTACATCTACTCGACGGCCGCCGCGAACGGCAAGCGGGTCCAGGCGCTCGGCGGGGCGAAGAACCATATGCTCGTGCTGCCCGACGCGGACCTCGACCTCGCGGCCGACGCCGCCGTGAACGCGGGCTTCGGCTCGGCGGGGGAGCGCTGCATGGCGATCTCGGCGCTCGTCGTGGTCGACGCCGTCGCCGACGCCCTGATCGCGAAGATCCGCGAGCGGATCGCGACGCTGCGCACGGGCGACGGCCGCCGCGACTGCGACATGGGCCCGCTGGTGACCCGCGAGCACCGGGACAAGGTGGCCTCCTACATCGACGCCGCCGCGGCCGACGGCGCGAGCGTCGTGGTCGACGGCCGCGACGTGCAGCCGGACGGCGACGCGAACGGCTTCTGGCTCGGCCCGACGCTCATCGATCGCGTGCCGACGAGCTCCAGCGTCTACCGCGACGAGATCTTCGGCCCCGTGCTCTCGGTGATCCGCGTCGCCTCGTACGAGGAGGGCGTCGCGCTGATCAACGCGAGCCCGTACGGCAACGGCACCGCGATCTTCACGAACGACGGCGGCGCCGCGCGGCGCTTCCAGCAGGAGGTGACCGTCGGCATGATCGGCATCAACGTGCCGATCCCGGTGCCGGTGGCCTACTACTCCTTCGGCGGCTGGAAGGACTCGCTGTTCGGCGACGCGAAGGCCTACGGCGAGAACGGCTTCCGCTTCTTCACGAACGAGAAGGCCGTCACCTCGCGCTGGCTCGACCCCAGCCACGGCGGCCTCAACCTGGGCTTCCCGCAGAACGCCTGACGCGGACTACGCGGCCTCCGCGGGAGGGGGCGTCGTCGGTCGAGGCAGGTCGCCCGGCGGCCAGGCTCAGTCCGTCTCGGCGGACTCCTCGGACTCGTCGGCGGTGCGCGCGTCATCGTGGCCGTCCTCGACGCCGGCGAGCAGCTGGAGCTGCGCCCGGGGCTCGTCGAGGGCGATCAGCTGGTCGGCGCTGGAGAGCGCGCGGAGCTCGAACGCGTACTCGTCGACCACCCGCCGCTGCTCCTCGAGCACGGCGAGCCGCAGCTCCGCCTCGGCGAGCATCTTCGCGGTGTGCTCGTTCGTCCGGGTGGCGATCTGGTCGGCGCGGTCCCTGGTGCGCGAGAGCAGGTCCTGCGCGCGCTCGCGCGCCGCCGCGAGCAACCGCTCGCTCTCGCCCTTCGCCCGCTCGAGGTGCTCCTCGGCCTCCGCGTTCAGCGCGTTCGCCCGGTTCACGACGTCGGCGAGCATCTGATCGGCGTCCGCGGTGCGCTGCGAGACGTGCCGGGTGGCCTCCTCGTGGAGCGCGATGCGGTCCTGCTCGGCCTGCTCCTGCAGCACCTTGATCTCGCTCTTCGCGCGCAGCGCATCGCGCTCGGCGATCTGCCGCAGCAGCGCGACCTCGGCCTTCGCGTCCTCGGTCTCCTGGTGGATCTGGGTGCGCAGATCCGCCGCGTAGCGCTCGGCGTCCGCCCGGATCGAGGCCGCCTTGAACTCGGCGCCGTCGAGGGTGTTCTTCGCCTCGACGAGGTGCGCGTCGGCGCGGTTCTCCAGCTCCGCGGCCTTCCGCTCGGCGCGGTTGGCGAGCTCGCCCGCCCGCTGCTCGGCCTCCTGGATGCGCGCCTCCGCGGCCGACACCGACGAGCGGCGCAGCTCCTCGGCCTCCGCCTTCGCCCCGTCGCGCAGCGCCTTCGCCTCGGCGGAGGCCTCGCGGATCATCTTCGCCGCCTGCTCCTCGGCGAGCCGGAGGGTCTGCTCAAAGGCCGAGCCGAGGTCCGCGAAGGACGGCTTCGCCCTGGCCCGCTGGACGGCGCTGCGCGCCTCCTCGAGCTCGCGCTGCAGGCGCTCGATCGTCTTCGAGTCCCGCGAGCGGTCGGCCTCCAGGCCGTCGAGCTGCGAGCGGATCTCGGTGATCGCGCGATCGACGTCGGCCGTCTCGTAGCCGCCCTTGCGGGCGACGCGGAAGGAGAGGACGTCTCCCATTGCCCCTCCGATCGGCTCGGCCGCGGCTGCCCGGCCCGCGAACGTGACGCCATCCTAGCCGGTCACACCGCCTGGCGCGGCTCGGCGATGCGCTGCACGACGCCCGCGACGCGGCCGACCCGGCGGGTCCGGACGCCCCACGCGGCGTGCCCGGCGGCCAGCACGGCAAGGCCGACGGCGGCGTCCTCGAGCCGGTCCTCGGCGTCGTCGGAGGAGACCGCGGCGAGGGTGTCCTCGCTCGCGTCCACGAGCACGGGATAGCCGAGCGCGGCGATCCGGTCGAGGCTGTTGAGCATCCGCCACGGCTCGGGGTCGGCGGCCGAGACGCCGACCCCGGCGTCGAGCACGATCCGATCCGGCCGCACCCCGGCGTCGAGCAGGCCGGCGATGTTGCGGACCAGGCCCTCGGCGTACCGCTCGGCGACCTCGCCGCCGGCCCCGCGGTCGCCGTGCGGGCTCCACGGCCCGATGATCCACCCCGCCCGGGACGCCGCGACGACGCCGCGCATGGCGGGGTCGTCGCTCCCGGCGGAAGGGTCGAGGATCCAGCCGACGCCGTGCTCGATCGCGTTCGCGGCGACCTCCGCGCTCGTCGTCGCGACCGACGTCGGCACCCCCGCCTCGGACAGACCCCGCACCAGCAGCGCGATCGTGTCGGCGTCGGCCTCGGCGAAGGCGCCGCCGGGCAGCGCGTCGAGGTCGACGACGTCGGCGCCCGCCTCCCGCAGCGCGATCGCGTCGCGGATCAGGCCGACGAGCCCGGCCCCCGCGGGCGCGAGGATGCCCAGGACCCTGGTTCCCCGCCGGACGTCCATGTCGCGGCGAGCCTAGCCGGGTTTCGGGGTGCGCGGTCGGCCCGGCGTCGGACTAGCATCGCGGGGTGACTGCTGGTCGCTCCGGACGCACCCGGGGGTTGACCCATGCGATCCAGCCGACCCGGATCGTCGCCGTCGGGTTCCTCGGCGCGATCGTGCTCGGCGCGCTGCTGCTCGCGCTGCCGATCGCCAAGGCCGGCCCGGGCGGGGCGACCTGGAACGAGGCGCTGTTCACCTCGGTGTCCAGCGTCTGCATCACGGGCCTCACCGTGACCGACACGGCGACGTACTGGACGCCGTTCGGCCAGGTCGTCATGATCGTGCTCGCCCAGCTCGGCGGGCTCGGCATCATGACGTTCGCGACGTTCGTCGGCCTCATCGTGCTGCGCCGGATGTCGCTGTCCGCGCAGCTCAGCTCGGCCACCGAGAACCGCTCGATCGGCATCTCCGACGCCCGCTCGATCATCCGCGGCGTCGTCGTGCTCTCCCTCGTGATCGAGGGCGTCGTCGCCCTCGTGCTCGCGCTGCAGTTCGGCCTCGCCTACGGGATGGACCCCGGCCGCGCCGTCTGGTTCGGCGTGTTCCACGCGGTCTCGGCCTTCAACAACGCCGGCTTCTCGCTGTTCACCGACAGCATGACCGGCTTCGTCTCGGACCCGGTCGTCTGCATCACGCTGAGCGTCGCGACGATCCTCGGCGGCCTCGGCTTCCCGGTGCTCATGCAGCTGCGCAAGCACCTGCGCACCCCGCGGCTGTGGAGCATGAACACGCGGCTCGTGCTCGCGATGAGCGCGGTGCTGCTGGTCGGCGGGTGGGCGTTCATCACGGCGGTGGAGTGGGGCAACGCCGCCACGCTCGGGCATCTCGACCCGGCCACGCGGCTGCTCGCCGGCTTCTTCCAGTCGGTGCAGACCCGCACCAGCGGCTTCAGCACCGTCGACATCGGCTCGATGCAGGACGAGACGCTGTTCGGCATGAGCGTCCTGATGTTCATCGGCGGCGGGCCGGCCGGCACCTCGGGCGGCATCAAGGTCACCACCTTCGGCGTGCTGCTGTTCATCCTGATCGCCGAGCTGCGCGGCGACACCGCCGTCAACGTGTTCGGCAAGCGGCTCTCCCGCTCCGTGCACCGCGAGGCGATCACCGTCGTGCTGCTCGCGGTCGCGCTGGTCGCGGCGTCGACGATCGTCCTCATGCTCATGACGGGACAGCCGCTGACCCCGGTGCTCTTCGAGGCCGTCTCCGCCTTCGCCACGACCGGCCTGTCGACAGGGATCACGCCTGGCCTGGACTGGCCGGCCCAGCTGCTGCTGTGCCTGCTCATGCTCGTCGGCCGGATCGGCACGATCACCTTCGCGTCCTCGCTCGCGCTGCGTTCGCGGACCATCATGTATCAGTACCCCAAGGAGAGGCCGATCATTGGCTAGCAGCAGGACGGGCGGCATCCCGCACATCACGGGGACGGCGCAGACCGTCGCGGTCATCGGGCTCGGCCGCTTCGGGACGGCGCTGGCCCTCGAGCTCATGAGGACGGGCGCCGAGGTGCTCGGCGTGGACGGCTCCGAGGAGATCGTCCAGGGGCTGAACGGCCGGCTGTCGCGGGTCGTCCAGGCCGACACCACGAAGCCGGAGGTGCTCGAGCAGCTCGGCGTCACGTCCTTCGACCGCGTCGTCGTCGCGATCGGCAGCCACATCGAGGCGAGCATCCTGACCACCTCGCTGCTGCTGCGCGCCGGGGTGAAGGAGCTGTGGGCGAAGGCGGTCTCCAAGCCGCACGCGCTCATCCTCGAGCAGCTCGGCGTCCCGCACGTGGTGCGGCCGGAGCGGGACATGGGCCGCCGGGTCGCGCATCTGGTGCGCGGCTCGATGCAGGACTTCCTGCGGATCGGCGACGACTTCTCGCTCGTCACCATGAAGCCGGCGCTCGCCCTCACCGGCGCTCCGCTCTCGGAGCTGTCGATCCGCCGCCGCTACGACGTCACGATCGCCGCGGTGAAGCCGGCCGGGCAGACCTGGACCTATGCGACGGCGGAGACCGTGCTCGGCCCGGACGACCTGATCCTGGTGACCGGGGCGACGGAGCGCGTCGAGCACTTCGCCCAGCTGCGCTGAGGCCGCGCGTAGGCTCGGGCTGTGAGCACCCTCGAGCGCGACCCGCAGGAGCTCGACCTCGTCCGCGTCACGACGCCGGGCCCGGTCGCCCGGATCGTTCCCGAGCGGGTGGTGCCGCTCGGCGGCCCGCGCGGCCTCGAGGTCAGCCGGACGCTCCCGGAGCGCTCGCTGCCCACGGTCGGCGCCTGGTGCTTCCTCGACCAGGGCGGGCCGGCGCGGCACCGGTCCCGACTGCTGCCGCACCCGCACATCGGGCTGCAGACGGTCTCCTGGGTGCTCGAGGGCTCGATGCTCCACCGCGACACGCTCGGCTCCGAGGCGCTCATCCGCCCCGGCCAGCTGAACCTGATGACCTCCGGCTGCGGCATCGCCCACTCCGAGTTCACGCCGGGGGAGGCGGCGGCGGAGCTCCATCTGCTGCAGCTGTGGATCGCGCTGCCGGACGACGCGCGCTGGCAGCCGCCGCACTTCGAGCAGCACGCCGAGCTCCCGGAGGCGGCCGGCGACGGCTGGCGGGCCCGGGTGCTGATCGGCGGGCTCGACGGCATCGTCTCGCCGGCCGCCGCCTACACGCCGATCGTCGGCGCCGAGCTGCGCATCGACCCGTTCGGCACCGCGGTGGTGCCGCTGCGGCGCGACTTCGAGCACGCGCTGCTGGCCGCGGTCGGCGAGGTCGAGACGGCGGGCGACCGGCTCGCCCCCGGACCGCTGCTCTACCTCGGCGCCGGCCGGGACTCGATCGCCGTCCGCGCCGGGGCGGCGGGCGCCGTCCTGCTGCTGCTC
>MKVN01000005.1:0-21459 GCA_001898855.1 Micrococcales bacterium 73-13 | reverse complement strand
TCGCGCGGCGGATTCGCGCGGGTGCGGCGTTCCGCGCCAGAATGCCCCGCATGAGCATGCGAACGCCGCACGGCGCGATCGGGATCCTGGCGCTCGGGCTGACCGGGCTGCTGCTCGCCGGCTGCGCCGCGGCACCCGTCGCGGCGACCGACCTCGCGAAGGGCGAGTACCCGGACGCGGTCGAGGTGTCGGTCGGCGACGCGGGCGGTGTCCAGGTCGTGCTGCGCGAGATCACCATCCAGCCGGGCGCCGGGACAGGCCGGCACTGCCACCACGGGCAGCTGGTCGGGATCGTCAAGCAGGGCACGCTCACCCACTACGCGCCGATCTACCCCGGCGGCGTCCACGAGTACCACGCCGGCGACGCGATCATCGAGGGCGAGGGCTACGTGCACGAGGGGCGCAACGAGGGCACGGAGCCGGTCGTCCTCGACGTCACCTACCTCATCGAGGACGGGCAGCCCCTCGCCGAGACGGACCTCGCGCACTGCGACGCGGGATGAGCTCGCCGGGGCGCGTCATCCCGGAGGATGATCTTCGCCCCGCGGCGCCGCGGCGACGGCGCGTCGCGCCTAGCGTGGTGCGGGTGGCGGATCGTTCCACACGCCGGATCCAGGCGCTCGTCGGCGTGCTCGTCGGCGCGGTCTGCCTCGTGCTCACCGGCGTGCCCTCGATCGCGATCGCGATCGTCCGCGCCGACGGCGCGCTCGCCGCGCTCGCGGTCTCCGTCGGCATGTCCGTCGCGCTCGGCCTCTCGCCATGGTTCCGCGCGGTCGCACTCGCGGTGGCCTGGCTCGCGGCGATCGTCCAGATGGCCGCCGGGCTGCCGGTGCTGCCCGCGGACGTCGCGGTGCTCGGGGTGCTGTTCGCCGTCGGCGGGAGCCCGGTGCGGCCGACGCGCATCGCCGGCCTGGTGTCGGCGCTGGTCGGTGCCGTGGTCGCCACCGGCTATCTCGCGCTGCCGGGCCTGCTCGCCGAGCCGGCTCGCGCGCTGCCGGTGTCGCTGCTGCTCCTCGTCGCCTCGACCGTCACGCTGCTGCTCGCCTGGACCTTCGGCCTGCTCACCGCGACCCTGCGGCGCGCCAGGGCGGCGCGGGCGCAGGCCGCCGTCGCCGCCGAGGAGGCGATCGCGGAGCAGGAGCGCGGGCGGATCGCGCGGGACATGCACGACGTCGTCGCGCACTCGCTCGCGGTCATCGTCGCCCAGGCGGACGGGGCGAGGTACCTCGCCGGGACCGAGCGGGACCGCTCGGCGGAGACGCTCGCGACCGTGTCCGCGATCGCGCGCGAGGCGCTCGGCGACGTCCGGGCCCTGCTGGAGCGGCTCCGCTACCGGCAGGGCGAGCTGCCTCAGCCGGGCATCGACCGGCTCGCCGTGCTCGTCGCGCAGCTGCGCGAGGCGGGGCTCGACGTCGAGCTGCGCGCCGGGGCCGCGCCGGCTCGGGTCCCGGCCGGGACGCAGCTCGCCCTCTACCGCATCGTGCAGGAGTCGCTCACGAACGCGCTCCGCCACGGCGATCGCGGTCGCCCGGCGCTGGTGGCGATCGAGTGGCGTCCAGCGCTGGTCCGGGCGGAGATCCGCTCGGCGCTGCGCGCCGGGGCGACGGTCGGCGAGCCCGGGCACGGCCTGGTCGGCCTCCGGGAGCGGGCCCGGCTCGCGGGCGGCCTCGCGGTCGCCGAGCCGCGCGGGGACGAGTTCGTGGTCGTCGCGGAGCTGCCGCTCGAGCCCCAGCCGGGCGGCGAGGCGGCTTCCCGATGAGCGCGCCGATCGGCGTCGTCATCGTCGACGACCAGGCGCTGTTCCGCGCGGGCATTCGGATGCTGATCGAGTCGCAGGGCGACCTCCGACTGCTCGGCGAGGCCACCGACGGCGCCGCCGCGGTCGGGCTCGTCGCCGCCGTCGCGCCCGACGTCGTGCTGATGGACCTCCGGATGCCGGTCATGGACGGGATCGAGGCCACCCGACGCGTCCTCGCCGGGCCCGGGCCGAGGCCGCGCGTGGTGGTCCTGACCACCTTCGACCTGGACGAGGCCGCGGCCCGAGCGATTCGCGCCGGCGCGAGCGGCTTCGTCCTGAAGGACGCCGAGCCGGGCTTCCTGCTCGCCGCGATCCGCACCGTGCACGCCGGCTCCGCCGTCATCGCGCCGGGCGCGACGGCGGCCCTGTTCGAGCACCTCGGGCGCGAACGCCGCCCGGAGCCGCCGGCCGCGTTCGAGGCGCTCACCGAGCGCGAGCGGGAGATCTTCGGACTCGCCGCGCAGGGCCTCAGCAACGCGGAGATCGCCGCGCGCGAGCACGTCTCGGAGGCGACGGTGAAGACGCACATCTCGCGGGTCCTCGCGAAGCTCGGCCTGCGCGACCGGGTCCAGCTCGTCGTGTTCGCGCACGAGCACGGGCTCGCGCCGGACCCGCGGACCCAGCAGCGAGATCATCCTCGGGGATGACGCGGATCGATCCGGCGGCCGACGACGGCGTCCGGATCCGTCCGTAGCGTGGCGGCATGCAGACGAAACCATCCGACCTCGGCCTCGTCGCCCGCGTCGCCGGCCTCACGAAGACCTACGGCAGCGGCGGCTCCGCCGTCACCGCGCTCGACGACGTGTCGCTCGGCGTCCGCCGCGGCGAGCTCACCGCGATCATGGGTCCGAGCGGCTCGGGCAAGTCGACGCTCATGCACATCATGGCCGGCCTCGACGTCCCGACCGCCGGCCGCGCGTGGATCGGCGACCGGGAGATCACCGGCCTCGGCGACACCGAGCTGACGCTCGTGCGGCGTCGGTCGATCGGCTTCGTCTTCCAGGCGTTCAACCTCGTCCCGACCCTGGACGTCGAGGCGAACATCCGCTTCCCGTTCGAGCTCGACGGCCGGTCCCCGGACGACGCCGAGCAGGCCTGGATCGACTCGCTCGTCGAGTCGCTGGGGCTGCGCCCGCGACTGCGGCACCGCCCGGCCGAGCTCTCCGGCGGCCAGCAGCAGCGCGTCGCGATCGCCCGCGCGCTCGGGTCGCGCCCGGCGCTGGTCTTCGCCGACGAGCCGACCGGGAACCTCGACTCGCGCACCGGGCGCGAGGTGCTCGCGCTGCTCGCGACGGCGGCGTCGGAGTACGGGCAGGGCATCGTGATGGTGACGCACGACCCGGTCGCCGCCGCGCACGCCGATCGGATCGTGTTCATCGCGGACGGCCGGATCGTCGCGGACCGCGGGCGGATGCCGGCCGCCGAGATCGCCGAGTTCGTGCTCGGCATCGAGGTCGCGTGATGCGCCGCGGCGCGCGGGGCGGCCTGTTGCGCGGGCACGCGGCGACGGTGCTCGTCGCCGCGCTCGCCGCCGCGTTCGGCGTCGGCCTGCTCGCGGCGACCGAGGTGCTGCTGCTCGCCTCCGCCTCCGGCCCGTTCGAGCTGCCGCAGACCGCGCGCGTCGTGCTCGAGGTGGTCGCCCTGGTCTTCACCGGCATCGCGATCTACGTGGCGGCGATCGTGACGACGAACACCGTGTCGACGATCGTCGTCGGCCGCGTCCGCGAGATCGCGCTCGTCCGCCTGCTCGGCGGGACCGCCGCCGGCCAGCGCCGCCGGATCGCCGTCGAGGGGCTCGCCGCGGGCGCGCTCGGCGCGGCGATCGGCGTCGTCGGCGCCTGTCTGCTGGTGGAGGCGCTCGTCCTGCTCGGCGTCGCGACCGGGACGCTGCCGGCCCGGGACTACCCGTTCCTGGTCCCGACCATGGTCGTCCCGGTCGTCGCGGTGCTGCTGTCGACCTGGCTCGCCGCCTGGGTCGGCTCCCGCCGCGTGCTCGCGGTCGCGCCGATCCAGGCGCTCGGCGCCGCGGTGCCCGACGATCCGGCGGCGCTCGGTCGTCGCCCGGCCAGGACGGTCGCCGCGGCGGTGCTCGGCGTGCTCGGGGTCCTGCTGCTCCTGCTCGGCGTCGTCGTCGGCCGGTCGAGCCCGTTCGGCCTGCTCGTCGCGCTGCCGGGCGGCGTGCTGTCCTTCACCGGGCTCATGCTCGGCTCGGCGCGCGTGATCCCGCCGCTGCTCGCGCTCGTCGGGCGGCTGCTGGGCCGCGACCCGGCGGCGGTGCTCGGCACCCGGAACGCGCTGCGGCACCCCGAGCGCTCGGCGCGCGCGGCGATCGCCCTGGTGATCGGGGTCGCGCTCGTGACGATGTTCGTCGTGGCCGGGATGACGGCGCGCGAGATCGCGCTCCGGGCCGCGGCCGCGAGCCTCGGCGAGCGCGGGGCGGCGATGATCGACGCCGCGCTCGCGCCGATGATGTCGATCATCGCGTTCCTGGTCGGCTACTCCGCGGTGATCGCCGCGGTCGGGCTGGTCAGCACGCTGACGGTCGGCGTCCTGCAGCGCACCCGCGAGTTCGGCCTGGTGCGGGCGCTCGGGCTCAGCCGGGCGCAGCTGCGGCGGACCATCTCGGTCGAGGCGGTGCAGCTGGCCGCGACCTCGGTGCTGCTCGGCGTCGCGCTCGGGATCGGCTACGGCTGGATCGGCGCGCAGAGCCTGCTCGGCGCCCAGCAGTCGACCGGGCTCGTCGTGCCGGTGGTGCCCTGGTGGCTGCTGGTGGCCCTCGTCGCCGTCGTCGCGGTGCTCTCGCTCGCCGGGTCGCTGGTGCCGGCGCGGCGGGCGGTGCGGATCCCGCCGGTCGAGGCCATCGCGGTGGAATAGTCGGCCCGGAATGCCCGGGTGGAAATGTTCACCCCGGTAGGCTCTCGGCGTGACCGTGCGCAGCGCCATCCTCGCGATCCTCACCATGGGCCCCGCCTACGGCCTGCAGCTCGCCGCGGAGTTCCGCCGTCGCACCGGCGGCGCCGAGGAGGTCGTCGACGCGCAGATGTACGCGACGCTCGGGCGGATCGAGCGGGACGGCGTGACGCGCAAGCTGCCGAAGGACGCCTCCGGCAAGGTCCGCTACGAGCTCACCGAGCGGGGCCGGGCCGAGGCGGAGGCGTGGCTCGCGGCGCCGGTGCCGCAGGACGCGCCGGGCGCCCGCGACGAGCTCGCGCTCAAGGTCACGCTCGCCGCGACCCTGCCGGGGGCCGACGCGCCGGGTCTCATCGCGGCGCAGGCCGCCCTCGCCCGCGACGAGCTCGCGGCGGCCCTCGCCGCGGCGTCCGACGACCTGCTCGCCGACGTCGTGCTCGCCCGCCGGCGCGCCGCGCTGCAGGCCGAGCTGGCCTGGCTCGGGGAGGCGCGCACCCGGCTCGGCGGCCTCGTGCCGTTCGGCTACGCGCCGCCGCCGAAGCGCGGCCGCCGGTCGAAGGCGCCGCACGCGCCCCAGGGACTGCAGGAGCGGGACACGCCCGACGAATGACAGAGTTGTAATCCTTCAAGTCGCGCTTCATACTGAGACCACAACCGCATAGGCATCACGAGCGCCATTCGCGCCGCCGCACGGGTCGGAGGGGAAGCCGCACCCGCCGGGTCGGCCGACGGATGGAGGAGATCGTGGCCCGTTTGGTGTCGTCCGGAGCCCTCGCGAGCGGCGTCCTGTACGTCCATTCCGCGCCGAAGGCGCTGTGCCCGCACATCGAGTGGGCGACCGGACGCGCGCTGGACACCGCGGTCAACTTCGCCTGGCGCGAGCAGCCGATGATGCCGGGCGCGCAGCGAGCCGTGTACGTCTGGGAGGGCGCGCCCGGCGCCGGCGCCGCGATCGCCTCGGCGCTGCGCGGCTGGGAGCACCTGCGCTACGAGGTCACCGAGGACGCCGGCGCCGGCCGCGACGGCGGCCGCTGGATGCACACGCCCGACCTCGGGGTGTTCCACGCGCAGACCGACACCGCCGGGAACACCGTCATCCCCGAGGACCGGGTGCGCGCCGCGCTGGAGACCGCCGGGGCGAACGCCTTCGAGCTGCACCGCGAGCTGCGCATCGCGCTCGGCCAGGCCTGGGACGACGAGCTCGAGGCGTTCCGCCACGCGCACGCGGACGCGCCCGTGGTCTGGCTGCACAAGGTCGGCTAGACCGACCGGAACGCCGCCACGGCGTTGTGGCCACCGAAGCCGAAGGAGTTCGACAGCACGAGCTGATCGCCGGATCCGAGCTCGCGCGGCGCGGTGACGACATCGAGCGGGATCTCGGGATCCTGGTTCGCGAGGTTCGCCGTCGGGGGAGCCGTGCGGTCCGCGATCGCGAGGATCGAGAAGATCGCCTCGACCGCGCCGGTCCCGCCGAGCAGGTGGCCCGTCGAGCCCTTCGTCCCCGTCACCGGGATGCCGTGCACGGCCTCGCCGAAGACCGCGCGGAGCGCCTTGTACTCGGCGATGTCGCCGACCGGGGTGCTCGTCGCGTGCGCGTTGATGTGCGTCACGTCGGACTCGGTCGCCCCCGCGACCTCGAGCGCGAACCGCGTCGCGCGCGCCGCGCCCCAGCCCTCCGGGTCGGGGGCCGTGATGTGGTACGCGTCGGAGGTCACGCCGCCGCCGGCGAGCTCCGCGTAGATCCGCGCGCCGCGCGCCGTCGCGTGCTCGTAGGTCTCGAGCACGACTGCGCCCGCGCCCTCGCCCATCACGAAGCCGTCGCGATCGACGTCGTAGGGCCGGGAGGCCGTCGCCGGGTCGTCGTTGCGCTTGGAGAGTGCCTGCATCGCCGCGAAGGAGGCGAGCGTGATGCCGTGGATCGCCGCCTCCGAGCCGCCGGCGACCACGACGTCGGCGTAGCCGGCCTGCAGGTGCTCGTAGGCGTTGATGATCGACTCGGTGCTGCTCGCGCAGGCGGAGACCACGGTGCGCGCGTACGCCTTCGCTCCGAGCTCCATGGAGAGCGCGGTGCCGGCGGCCGCGTTCGGCATGAGCATCGGGACCGTGGTCGGCAGCACGCGCCGCGGCCCCTTCTCCTTGAGGGTGTCCCAGGCGTCGAGCAGCGTCCACAGCCCGCCGATCCCGGTCGCCCAGTCGATGCCGAGCCGCTCCGGCTCGACCTCGGGGGCGCCGGCGTCGGCCCACGCCTCGCGCAGCGCGATGAGCGCGTACTGGGCCTGCGGGTCGTTGCGCTTGATCTCGACCCGCTCGAGCACCTCCTCGGGGCGCACCTTCGCCTCGGCGGCGAAGGTGACGGGCAGGTCGAGCTCGGCCACCCACTCCTGCCGGAGGGTGTGCGCGCCGGACTCGGCGCGCAGCAGCGCCGCCCAGGACTCCTGGGCGGTGCCGCCGATGGGGGTCGTCGCACCGATGCCGGTGACGACGATTCGCTTCTTGCTCAAGATCTGGGACTCCTCGGCTTCGAGGCGGCCCCGACGGGCCGCCCCAACCAGCGGCTACTGGGCGGCGACGATGAAGTCGACCGCGTCGCGGACCGTCTTCAGGTTCTTCACCTCGGCGTCCGGGATCTTGACGTCGAACTTCTCCTCGGCGTTGACGACGATCGTCATCATCGAGATCGAGTCGATGTCGAGGTCGTCGACGAAGGACTTGTCGAGCTCGACGACGTCGGTCGCGATGCCGGTCTCCTCGTTGATGAGCTCGGCGAGGCCGGCGAGGACGTCTTCGGTGGACAGCGCCATGGGGTTCTCCTTGGGTTGGGTGGAACGAATTCTACGGAAGCCGGACGACCTGGCCGGAGTACACCAGCCCGGCGCCGAAGCCGATCTGGAGGCACAGGCCGCCGGAGAGCTCGGGGTGCTCCTCGAGCAGCCGGTGGGTGGCCAGCGGGATGCTCGCGGCCGAGGTGTTGCCGGTGGTGGCGATGTCGCGGCCGATCAGGACGTGCTCCGGCAGCCTCAGCTGCTTCGCGAACTCGTCGATGATCCGCATGTTCGCCTGGTGGGGGACGAACGCGGCGAGGTCGTCGGCGGTGACGCCGGCGGCCTCCAGCGCGGCCTTCGCGGCCTTCGCCATCTCCCACACCGCCCAGCGGAACACGGTCGGGCCCTCCTGCCGCAGGGTCGGCCACTCCGCCTCGCCGTCGCGGTACTCGATGAGCGTCGCGTTCATGCCGACCGCCTCGGCCTTCGAGCCGTCCGAGCCCCAGACCACCGGCCCGATGCCGACCTCGTCGGACGGGCCGATCACCACGGCGCCGGCGCCGTCGCCGAGCAGGAAGGAGATCGAGCGGTCGGTCGGGTCGACGATGTCGGAGAGCTTCTCGGCGCCGATCACCAGCGCGTGGTGCGCGGCGCCGGCGCGGATCAGCGCGTCGGCCTGCGCGACGCCGTAGGAGAAGCCCGCGCAGGCGGCGTTCGTGTCGAAGGCCGCGGCCGGGTTCGCGCCGACCCGGTCGGCGACGACCGCCGAGATGGACGGGGTCTGCCGGACGTTGGAGATGGTCGCGACGATCACCAGGTCGATGTCCTCCGGCGCGACGCCGGACCTCGCGACGGCCTCCCGGCCGGCCTGCACGGCGAGATCCAGGGCGAGCACGCCGGCGCTCGCCCGCTTCCGCGTGACGATGCCGGTGCGCTGGCGGATCCACTCGTCCGAGGACTCGATCGGGCCGATCAGGTCGTCGTTCGGCACGTCGAGGTCGCCTCGGGCGGCGCCGTAGGCGAGGATCCGGGTGCCCGTCGGCCCGGTGGTCTGCGCGAGTGTCGTCATCGGCCCTCCCCGTCGCCCTGCGCCTCGATCATCCCACGAGCGGCCGCGAGGTCGTCCGGCGTCTTCACGGCGACCGTCGGCACGCCCTTCAGCCCGCGCTTGACGAGGCCGACGAGCGCGCCCGCCGGCGCGAGCTCGATGACGCCGGTCACCCCGGCCGCGGCCAGCGAGTCCATCACGAGGTCCCAGCGCACCGGGTTCGCGACCTGGCCGACGATCAGGTCGAGGAACGTCCGCCCCGACTCGATGCGGGAGCCGTCGCGGTTCGTCCAGATCGGCAGCGCCGGGTCGGCCGGCGAGAGCCGGTCGGCGGCCGCGCGCAGTCGCTCGACCGCGGGCGCCATGTACCGGGTGTGGAAGGCGCCGGCGACCTGCAGCGGGATGACCCGGGCGCCGGTCGGCGGCTCCGCGGCGAGCAGGCCGATCGCGTCGCGCGGGCCGGCTGCGACGGTCTGGCCGCCGCCGTTCATGTTCGCCGCGACGAGGCCGCGGGCCTCGAGCGCGGCCAGGACGTCCTCCGGGTCGCCGCCGAGCACCGCCGCCATGCCGGTCGGCTCGAGCGCCGCGGCCTCGGCCATCGCCCGGCCGCGCTCGGCGACCAGCCGGATCGCCTCGTCGTCGGTGAGGATGCCGGCGCCCGCGGCGGCGGTCAGCTCGCCGACCGAGTGCCCCGCGATGCCGCCGACGCCGGAGGTGCCGAGCGCCGTGAGCGTCAGCAGCCCCGCCGCGACGATGAGCGGCTGGGCGACGGCGGTGTCGCGGATCGCGTCGGCGTCCCACTGCGTGCCCGCGGCGACCAGGTCGACGCCGGCCTCGGCGCCGAGGGCCTCCAGCCGCGCCCTGGCGCCGGGGAGCTCGAGCCACGGCGCGAGGAATCCGGGGGTCTGGGAGCCCTGGCCGGGGGCGACGACGACGATCACCGTCCCATCCTGTCAGCGCGCCGGACGCTCCGGGTGGAGGAATCGCGCGAAGGCTCGCGGCGCGCCTTGTGGCGGCCCCACAACCGCGACGGCCGGAGCTGGGACTAGGCTCGACGCGCGGTCGACTTCGTCGGCACGGGACTAAGCGCCAATTCCGTGCAGGTCGCGCAGCTGCGACGGCTCCGCGCGGTCTTGGCGCGCGGAAGCGAGGAGCCGATGGCGACCACGGGCAGCGACACGATGGACGAGGCGATCGCCCGTCCCGAGCACGATCCGAGCCGGGTCCGCCGCGTCGCCTGGGCCTCGCTCGTCGGGACCTCGCTGGAGTCGTACGACTTCTACGTCTTCGCGTACTTCGCCGCGTTCTTCGTCGGACCGCTGTTCTTCGAGCCGCTCGGGCCGGTCGGCGGCACGGTCGCCGCGTTCGTCTCGATCGCCATCGCCTTCGTGATCCGGCCGGTCGGCGCGATCATCTTCGGCCACCTCGGCGATCGGCTGGGCCGGCGCCCGACGCTGATCCTCACGATCACGCTGATGGGCGTCGCGACCGGGCTCGTCGGCGTGCTGCCGACCTTCGACCAGGCCGGCTGGCTCGGCGCCGTGCTGCTCGTCGTGCTGCGCCTGCTGCAGGGGCTCTCGCTCGGCGGCGAGTGGGGCGGGGCGATCCTGCTGGCCACGGAGGGCGCCGCCGAGCGGAAGCAGCCGCTCTACGCGGCGATGCCGCAGCTCGGCTCGCCGATCGGCTCCATCCTGTCCGGCTCGCTCTTCCTGCTCATGGTCGCGACCGTCTCGGCCGAGGACATGGTCGCCTGGGGCTGGCGGATCCCGTTCCTCACCGCGATCCCGCTGCTGCTGATCTCGCTCTGGCTGCGCTGGTCGGTCCAGGAGACCTCCGTGTTCCGCACGATCGACGCCGAGGGGCTGCGGCCGAGGTTCCCGCTCGGCGCGGTGCTGCGGGCCCAGCCGTGGGCGATGGTCGTCGCGGTCGGCGCGGCGCTGCTCGGCATCGGCTCCTACTCGCTGATGAACACGTACACCATGAACTACGGCGCGACCCCGGTCTCGGACGGCGGGCTCGGCTTCAGCTACATGGACCTGCTGCTGGCCACCACGATCGGGGGCCTGCTGCAGCTCGTCACGATCCCGCTGTTCGGCTGGTGGGCGACCAGGATCGGCTCGGCGCGGGTGGTCGCGATCGGCGCGCTGGGGACGCTCGTCATCGCCTTCCCGATCTACCTGCTGCTGACGCAGGCGACCTTCCCGGTGCTCGTCGCGCTGATGCTCGTCGGCGGGATCCTGCCGACGTTGAGCTGGGCGGCCCTCGGCGGCCTGATGCGGGACCTGTTCGACCCGCGGTACGCGTTCACCGCGCTCTCCTTCGGCTACGCGATCGCGGCGACGCTCACGGCGTTCGTCCCGAACATCACGCAGGCCGTCGGCATCGCGACCGGCTACGCCTGGTGGCACCCCGGCATCGTGCTCGCGGTGCTCGCGGTGCTGACCCTGGTGTCCGCCTGGATCGCGGCGCGCCCCGGCATGCGCCGCGGGTCCGCGCCGGCGGGCGGGTCGTGATCGAGGTCCTCGACGCGGGGCTGCTGGCCCCGGTGCCGTACCCGGCGGCGCTCGAGCAGCAGCGCGCGCTGCATGCCGCGGTCGCGAGCGGCCGGGCGCCGGACACTCTCGTGCTGCTCGAGCACGAGAGCGTCTACACCGCCGGAAAGCGCACCGAGCCGCACGAGCGGCCGACGAACGGCGCCCCCGTGATCGACGTCGACCGCGGCGGGAAGATCACCTGGCACGGCCCCGGCCAGCTCGTCGGCTACCCGATCGTGCGCCTCGCCGAGCCGATCGACGTCGTCGCCTACGTGCGCCGGCTCGAGCAGCTGATGATCGACGCGATCGCCGAGCTCGGCGTCCGGGGCGAGCGGGTCGAGGGGCGCAGCGGCGTGTGGCTGCGCGGCACCGAGAAGATCGGCGCGATCGGCGTCCGCGTCTCGCAGGGCGTCGCGACGCACGGCTTCGCGCTGAACTGCAGCAACGCGTTCGATGCGTACGAGGCGATCATCGCCTGCGGCCTGCCGGACGCGAGCGTCACCAGCGTCTCCCGCGAGCTCGGCCGCGAGGTCCCGCCGCGCGACATCGCCCCGCTGATCCGCGACCGCTTCGAGACGGTCGTCGGGCCGGTGCTCGCCGGAGCGGCGGTGCCCACATGACGATCTCGAACGGCCTGAGCCCGGCGGGGGAGCCCGGGGAGCGGCGCCTGCTGCGGATCGAGGCGCGGAACGCGCAGACCCCGATCGAGCGCAAGCCGGAGTGGATCCGGACGCGGGCGAGGACCGGTCCCGAGTTCCTCGCGCTGCACGCGCTCGTGAAGGCCGAGGGGCTGCACACCGTCTGCCAGGAGGCCGGCTGCCCGAACATCTACGAGTGCTGGGAGGATCGCGAGGCGACGTTCCTGATCGGCGGCGACCAGTGCACCCGGCGCTGCGACTTCTGCCAGATCGACACCGGCCGCCCGGCCGACTACGACGTCGACGAGCCGCGCCGGGTCGCCGAGTCGGTGCGCGCGATGGGCCTGCGCTACGCCACGATCACCGGCGTCGCCCGCGACGACCTGCCGGACGGCGGCGCGTGGCTGTACGCCGAGACGGTGCGGGAGATCCACCGGCGGAACCCGGGCACCGGGGTCGAGAACCTCATCCCCGACTTCAACGGCCGCCCGGAGCAGCTCGCCGAGGTCTTCGACTCGCGGCCGGAGGTGCTCGCGCACAACGTCGAGACGGTGCCGCGGATCTTCAAGCGGATCCGGCCCGCGTTCCGCTACGAGCGCTCGCTCGACGTGCTCTCGCAGGCCCGTGCCGCGGGCCTCATCACGAAGTCGAACCTCATCCTGGGCATGGGCGAGGAGCGCCACGAGGTCTCCCAGGCGCTGCGCGACCTGCACGACGCCGGCTGCGACATCGTCACGGTCACGCAGTACCTGCGGCCGACTCCGCGGCACCACCCGGTGACGCGCTGGGTGCGGCCGGAGGAGTTCGTCGAGCTGCGCGCGGAGGCGGAGGAGATCGGGTTCCTCGGCGTGCTCGCCGGGCCGCTGGTGCGCTCGAGCTATCGGGCCGGCCGGCTCTGGGCGTCCTCGATGCTCGCGAAGGGCCGCGAGGTGCCGGCCCAGCTCGCGCACCTCGCCGGGGCCGCGCAGGCCGAGGGCGGCTTCGCCCAGGCGGTCTGACTCAGCCGCGGCGCCGGCCCTCCGGCTGCTGGATCGCGCCGACGATGAGCGCCGACTGCAGGATGAGCGCCTCCCGGGCGCCCGTGGCGTCCCAGCCGATCGTCTCGGCGATCCGCTTGAGGCGGTAGCGCACCGTGTTCGGATGGACGAACAGCTCGCGGGCGGTCGCCTCCAGCGATCGGCCGTTGTCGAGGTAGGACCACAGCGTCTGCAGCAGGTCGGTGGACTGCACCCGCAGCGGCTCGTAGATCCGCTCCACGAGGGCCTGACGGGCGAGCGAGTCGCCGGCGAGCGCTCGCTCGGGCAGCAGGTCGTCGGCGAGCACCGGACGCTGGGCGCTGCGCCAGGCGCGGGCCACCGCGAAGCCTGCGAGCGCCGCCCGCGCGCTGCGCGCGGCGTCGACGAGCGCCGGCACCTCCGGGCCGAGCACCAGGTGCCCCTCGCCGAAGTTCGGCTCGAGCTGGGCCGCGATGTCGCGGAACGGCAGCAGCGCGCTGTCGTCGCGATCGGCGCCGGCGGCCTCGGAGCGGCCGATCACGACGACCAGGCGGTTGCCCTGCACGCCGATCAGCACGTCGGAGGCGAGGTGCCGCGCGGTGCGCCGCAGGTGGTCGACGTCGAGCTGGCGCGGCGCGACCCCGACGAGCACCGCGACCTCGCCGTGGCCGTTCCAGCCGAGCGCGGCGACCCGGGACGGCAGCTCGGCGTCGTACTCGCCGGTCAGGATCGAGTCGACGACGAGCGCCTCCAGCCGGGCGTCCCACAGGCCCCTGGACTCGGCGGCGCGCGCGTAGACGTCGGCGGCGGCGAAGGCGATCTCGCGGGAGTACAGCAGGAACGCCTCGTGCAGCGCCTCGTTGCCCTGCGGGATGCGGCTCTCGATCACCTCGACCGTGGTCTTGATGAGCTGCAGGGTCTGCGTCAGCGAGACCGAGCGGAGCAGCTCGCGCGGCGCGGCGCCGAACACGTCGGCGGCGATCCACTGGGTCGCCTTCGGGTCGTCGAACCAGGAGATGAAGCTCGTGATGCCGGCCTGCGCGACCAGGCCGACCGACGAGCGCCGCCCCGGCGGCATGTCCCGGTACCAGGGCAGCGTCTCGTCGAGGCGGCGGAGGGTCGCGGTCGACCACTCGCCGGCGTTGGCGCGCAGCCAGGCGAGGGTCTGCGCCTTGGAGCGCTCGGCCATCGCCTAGCTCTCGCCGCCCGCGTTCCCGGAGGTGCCCGCCGTGACGTCGAACAGGCGGAAGTCCTCGATCGCCTTCGCCACCACCGCCGGCTCGACCTCGCCGCGGTCGGCGAGCGACTTCAGCACCCGCACCGCGATCGAGGGGCCGTCGATGAAGAAGTACCGCCGTGCCGCCGCGCGGGTGTCGGAGAAGCCGAAGTCGTCGGCGCCGAGCGTCGCGTAGTCGCCGGGCACGTACGGCCGGATCAGGTCCGGGACGGTGTGCGCGTAGTCGCTGACCCCGACGAACGGCCCGCGCGCGTCGGCGAGCCGGCCCGTGAGGTACGGCGTCTGCGGCGCCTCGAGCGGGTGCAGCAGGTTGTGCTCCTCGGCGTCGAGCCCGTCGCGGCGCAGCTGCGTCCAGCTGGTCACCGACCAGACGTCCGCCGCGACGCCGTAGCCGGCCAGCAGCTCCTGCGCCTCGAGCGCCCAGGGCACGCCGACGCCGGAGGCGAGGATCTGCGCGGGCGTCCCCGCGGCGTCCGGCGCGGGCCGCAGCAGGTGGATGCCCTTGACGATGCCCTCGACGTCGACGCCCTCCGGCTCGGCCGGCTGCACGATCGGCTCGTTGTAGACCGTGAGGTAGTACATGACGTTCGGGTCGGGATGCGTCCCGCCGTACATCCGCTCGATCCCGGCGCGCACGATGTGCGCGAGCTCGTAGGCGTACGCCGGGTCGTAGGAGAGCACCGCCGGGTTCGTCGAGGCGAGCACGGGGGAGTGGCCGTCGGCGTGCTGCAGGCCCTCGCCGGTCAGCGTCGTGCGGCCGGCCGTCGCGCCCAGGATGAAGCCGCGGGCCATCTGGTCCGCCGCCGCCCACATCGCGTCGCCGGTGCGCTGGAAGCCGAACATCGAGTAGAAGATGTAGACCGGGATGAGCGGCTGGCCGTTCGTCGCGTACTGCGTGCCGGCCGCCGTGAAGGCGGCGAAGGCGCCGGCCTCGTTGATGCCGACGTGCACGATCTGGCCCTGCGGCGACTCCTTGTAGGCGAGCAGCAGGTCCCGGTCGACCGAGGTGTAGTGCTGCCCGTGCGGGTTGTAGATCTTCTGCGTCGGGAAGTACGCGTCCATGCCGAAGGTGCGCGCCTCGTCCGGGATGATCGGCACGATCCGCTCCCCGAAGCCCTCCGCCTTGAACAGGTCCTTGAGCAGGCGGGCGAACGCCATCGTGGTGGCGACCTCCTGCTTGCCGGAGCCGCGCCGGGCGACGTCGTAGAGCGCCTCGTCCGGCAGGGAGACCGGCACGTGCGTCCGGCGGCGCTGCGGCAGATGGCCGCCGAGCGCGCGGCGGCGCTCCTGCAGGTACTGGATCGCCTCGTCCTGCGGGCCGGGGTGGTAGAACGGCGGCGCGTACGGGTCGGCCTCGAGCTGCGCGTCGGTGATCGGGATGTGCATCACGTCGCGGAACTTCTTCAGGTCCTCGAGCCGCATCTTCTTCATCTGGTGCGTCGCGTTGCGCCCCTCGAAGTACGGCCCGAGCCCGTAGCCCTTGATGGTCTTGGCGAGGATGACGGTCGGCTGGCCCGGGTGCTCGGTGGCCGCCTTGAACGCCGCGTACACCTTCCGGTAGTCGTGCCCGCCCCGCTTCAGGTTCCAGAGCTGCTCGTCGGAGTAGCCCTCGACCATCGCGAGCGTCCGCGGGTCGCGGCCGAAGAAGTGCTCGCGCACGTAGGCGCCAGACTCCGCCTTGTACGTCTGGTAGTCGCCGTCCGGCGTGCGGTTCATCAGGTCGCGCAGCGCGCCGTCGTGGTCCCGCGCGAGCAGCGAGTCCCACTCCCGGCCCCAGATCACCTTGATGACGTTCCACCCGGCGCCGCGGAAGAAGGACTCGAGCTCCTGGATGATCTTCCCGTTGCCGCGCACCGGGCCGTCCAGGCGCTGCAGGTTGCAGTTGATGACGAACGTCAGGTTGTCGAGCCCCTCGTTCGCCGCCCACTGCAGCGCGCCGCGGGACTCGACCTCGTCCATCTCGCCGTCGCCGAGGAAGGCCCACACCCGCTGGTCGCGCGCCTCCGGCTTGATGCCGCGGTCGGCGAGGTAGCGGTTGGAGTGCGCCTGCCAGATCGCGTTGATCGGCCCGAGGCCCATCGAGACCGTCGGGAACTGCCAGAAGTCGGGCATCAGCCGCGGGTGCGGATAGCTGGACAGCCCGAACGGCGCGCGGGACTTCTCCTGCCGGAACGAGTCGAGCTGGGTCTCCGAGAGCCGCCCCTCGAGGAAGGCGCGCGCATACATGCCGGGGGAGGCATGCCCCTGGTAGAACACCTGGTCCCCGCCGTGCGGGTGGTCCGGGCCGTGGAAGAACCAGTTGTGGCCGACCTCGTACAGCGCCGCGCTCGAGGCGTAGGTCGAGATGTGGCCGCCGACGCCGATGCCGGGCCGCTGCGCGCGGTGCACCGTGATCGCCGCGTTCCACCGGATCCAGGCCCGGTAGCGGCGCTCGATCTCCTCGTCGCCGGGGAACTCCGGCTCGTCCTCCGGCGCGATCGTGTTGAGGTAGTCGGTGGTCGGGACCATCGGCACGCCGAGGTGCAGGTCCTTCGAGCGCCGGAGCAGGTTGAGCATCACCTCGCGGCCGCGCTCGTGCCCCTTGTCGTCGACCAGGCCGTCGAGGGCCTCGAGCCACTCCGAGGTCTCGGCCGGATCCGGGTCCACATATCCGACCGAGTACGGGTCCTGATCGTGCACAGCCATCGTTGGCGACCTCGATTCCGTGATGCTGGACCAGGCCGGTGAGCCGGTCGGAGCGGAGAGGAACGGCCCGGGGTGTGGGCCGGTTCCGATCTTACCCAGGTGACAGACTCGGTGTGTGGCGACAGCGGCGACGGGCTGGTCGCGCCCGGTGGCGCTGACCGTGGCCGGCGCGTTCTTCCTCGAGGTGTTCGACGCGACCGTGGTCGTCACGGCCGCGCCGGCGATGGCCGCCGACCTCGGCGCCGCCCTGAGCGACGTCGGCATCGCGATCACCGCCTACCTCTGCGCGGTCGCGGCGCTGATCCCGATGAGCGGCTGGCTCGCCGCCCGGTTCGGCGGCCGCCGGGTGTTCCTGCTCGCGACCGTGCTGTTCGCGGTGGCGTCGGTGGCCTGCGCGCTGAGTCCGACGCTCTGGGCGCTTGCCGGCGCGCGGGTGCTGCAGGGCGTCGGCGGCGCCCTGATGGTCCCGATCGGGCAGCTCATCGTGCTCGCCGGCACGGCGAAGACCGACCTGGTCCGCGCGATCGCCTACCTCACGTGGCCGGCGCTGGTGGCGCCGGTGATCGCGCCGTTCGTCGGCGGGCTGATCACCGACCTGTGGGGCTGGCACTGGATCTTCCTGATCAACATCCCGATCTGCGCGCTGCTGCTCCTGCTCGGCGTGCTCTTCCTGCCGCGCGAGCCCGTGGTCGGGCCGTCCCGGCTCGACGGGCTCGGCTTCGCGGTCGCGGCGAGCGGCATCGTCGCCCTCGTGCTCGGACTGGAGTGGGTCGTGACGCCGAACCGCTGGTGGCTCGGAGCGGTCCTGCTCGGCGTCGCGGCGGCGACGACGACGGTCACCGTCGTCCGCGGCCGCCGCGTGCCCGGCGCGATCCTCGACTTCCGCGGCTACCGCTTCCCCACCTACCGGCTGACGAACAGCAGCGGCATGGTCTACCGCGCCTGCGTCCTGGCCGCGCCGTTCCTCATCCCGCTGCTCTACCAGGCCGGCTTCGGCTGGTCCGCGGTCGACGCCGGGGCGGTGATGCTCTGGCTGTTCGTCGGGAACATCGCGATCAAGCCGTTCACCACGCCGATCCTGCGGGCGATCGGCTTCCGCTGGATGATCGGGATCGCGACGCTGGTCGTCGCCGCCACGTTCGTCGCGTTCGCCGCGCTGCCGGCCGCGACGCCCGTCGTGCTCACCTGCGCGGTCATGCTCGTCTCCGGCGTCGCCCGGTCGATCGGGTTCACCGGCTACGTCACGATCCAGTTCGCCGACGTGCCGAAGGAGCTGATGACCGGCGCGAACACGCTCGCGTCGACCTTCGTGCAGCTCTCCCACGGTCTCGGCGTCGCGTTCGCCGCGGCGTCGATCGCGGTCATCGAGCTCGCGACGGCCGGCGGCCCGGAGCTCGCGGTGCGCGCGTCGTTCGTCCTGCTCGCCGCGATCCTGGTCGTCTCCCTGGTCGGCGTGCTGCGGCTGCCGCGGGACGCCGGCGCCCACGTGCGGGCCCGGGGCTAGGGTGGCGTCATGGCATTCGAGGACCTCGCGCCGCTGCGCGCCGGCGACGCCGCCCCGGACTTCACCCTGCCCACCTCGCTCGGCGAGGAGCTGACGCTCAGCCAGGTGGTGACCGCCCGGCCGGCGGTCCTCGTGTTCGTGCCGGCGGCGTTCACCGGGATCTGCACCGGGGAGTACTGCGAGCTGCGGGACAACATCGCGCTGTTCGAGGAGGTCCACGTGCAGCTGCTCGGCATCAGCGTCGACCCGAAGGCGGCGCTGCGGGTGTGGGGCGAGCAGGAGCAGCTCGACTTCCCGCTGCTGTCCGACTTCTGGCCGCACGGCGCGGTGGCGAGGTCCTACGGCGTGTTCCTCGAGGATCGGGGCGTCGCGACGCGGGCGACGTTCGTCGTCGACCGGTCGATGACGATCCGCGCGGCGTTCGTGAACGCCCCCGGCGAGCCCCGGCCGATCGCGGCCTACCGCGCGGCGCTCGCGGCGCTGGGCTGAGCCTAGGCTGGGGTGCCGAGGGCGGTTAGCTCAGCCGGTAGAGCAGCACGCTTACACCGTGCCGGTCGGGGGTTCGAGCCCCTCACCGCCCACCGGTCCCGAACCACCACAGGAGCGCCGATGACCAGCACCGAGTTCGACGTCCGGCGCGTCCAGCGCCGCACCATCTGGCTGCTCGCGATCGCGCAGATCTTCAGCGGCCTGGCGACGGGGTGCGCGCTGTCGGTCGGCTCGCTGCTCGCGGTCGACCTCTCCGGCTCCGAGGCCTGGGCCGGCTCGGTCACCACGACCGTGACGCTCGGCGCCGCGATCGCCTCGGCGCTGTTCATCCGGCTGGCGGTCGCGCGCGGCCGCCGGATCACGCTGTCCACGGGCCTCGCGGCGGCGCTGGTCGGGGCCGGGCTCGTCATCGTCGCCGCCTCGACGCGCCAGTTCTGGCTGCTGCTGATCGCCGCGGTGCTGATCGGCGCGGGCACCTCGGTCAACCTCCAGGCGCGCTTCGCGGCGACCGACCTCAGCGAGCCGCGGCACCGCGGCCGCGACCTGTCGCTCATCGTCTGGATGAGCACCGTCGGCTCGGTCGCCGGCCCGAACCTCATCGCCCCCGGCGAGTCGATCGCCGGCGCGGTCGGGATCCCGCCGCTGAGCGGCGTCTTCGTCATCTCCGCCGTGGCGATGGTGCTCGGCCTGCTCGTGATCTGGATCGGGCTGCGGCCGGACCCGCTGCTGCTGGCCCGCGAGGGCTCGGCGACGAACGCGGCGGTCCGGCCCCGGTTCCGCGACGGCCTCCGCGCGCTGCTCGGGCACCGGCGCGCCGCCGGGGCGCTGCTCGGGATGCTCGTCGCGCACTTCGCGATGGTCTCCGTGATGGCGATGGCGCCCGTCCACCTGCTGCACCACGGCGCCGACGTGACGGTGATCGGGCTCACGATCAGCCTGCACATCGCCGGCATGTACGCGCTCTCGCCGGTCATGGGCCTGCTCTCCGACCGCATCGGGGCGTCCTGGGTGGCCTCGGCCGGCCTGCTGGTGGTGATCGCGGGCGTGCTGCTCGCGGGCTTCTCCGGGACGGACCCGGTGCTCACGACGGCCGGCCTGGTGCTGCTCGGCCTCGGCTGGTCGGCCGCGACCGTCTCGGGGTCCGCGGCGATCGTCGGCGCCATGCCGCGCGAGGTGGTGGTCGCCGCGCAGGGCGTCGCCGACACCTCGATGAGCCTCGCCGGCGTGCTCGGCGGCGTGCTCTCGGGCCTCATCCTCGCCTGGTCCGGCTACGCCGGCCTCGGCATCGTCGCCGCCGTGCTCGCCGCGCTCGCGGTGCCCGTGCTGCTGGTCGCCGGCCGCGGGCGGGCGGTCGTCCCCGGGTCCGGCTCAGCCGGCTAGCGCCGCGGCGATCCGCGCGGCGAGCCGCGCGTTGTGCTCGACCAGGGCGATGTTCGTCGCGAGGCTGCGGCCGTCGGTCAGCTCCAGGATGCGCTGCAGCAGGAACGGCGTGACGTCCTTGCCGCGCACCCCGGCCGCGGCGGCGTCGGCCTGCGCCCGCCCGATCGTGACCGCCATCTCGGCGGCCGGGATCTCCGCGGCCGCCGGCACCGGGTTCGCGACGAGCACCCCGCCGACGCCGGCGTCGATCGCGCGGCGGGTCCGCTCGAAGCGGGCGATCGCCTCGGGGGAGTCGAGCCGCAGCGGCGCGGCGAGCCCCGAGTCGCGGGACCAGAACGCCGGCAGCGCGTCCGTCCCGTAGCCGACGACCGGCACGCCCAGGCTCTCCAGCCGCTCGAGGGTCTTCGGCAGGTCGAGGATCGCCTTCGCCCCCGCGCAGACCACGACGACGTCGGTGCGGCCGAGCTCGGCGAGGTCGGCGGACTCGTCGAAGGAGGACTCCGCCCCGGCGTGCACGCCGCCGATGCCGCCGGTCGCGAACACGTCGATCCCGGCGAGCCGGGCGACGATCATCGTGGCCGCGACCGTCGTCCCGCCGGTCAGACGCTCCGCGACGGCGAACGCGAGGTCCGCCCTGGACAGCTTCCGCGCGTCCTCGACGCGGGACAGCCGCTCCAGGTCCGCGTCGTCGAGGCCGACCCGGATCGCGCCGTCGAGCACCGCGACCGTCGCCGGCACGGCGCCCTCCTCACGGACGATCGCCTCGACGTCGCGGGCCATGCGCAGGTTGTCCGGATGCGGCATGCCGTGGGTGAGGATCGTCGACTCGAGCGCGACGACCGGCCGCCCGGCGTCGAGCGCGACGGCGACCCGGGGGTCGAGGACCGGTCGGATGTTCATGACGGCAGCTCCGTGATCGCGGCCTCCGCGAGGCGTCCCGAGAGCGCTGCCACCCGCTGCCGGGTGAGCGCCGGGTCGATGGTAGCGGGCGACTCGGCGGCGAGCGCCGCGAGCAGCGACCCGCGCCGGGCGGCCAGCTCGATCGGCTCGCCGTCGAGCAGGGCGGCGATGGTGCCCGCGATCCGCGCGTCGCCGGCGCCGGTGACGTCGACCACCCGCGCCGGCACCGCGCCGATCGACCACGCGGCGGCTCCGCTCGCGACGACGCAGCCCGCGGCGCCGATCGAGACCATCGCCGCCGCGGCGCCGCGCTCGACGAGGCCCCGGGCCAGCAACAGCGCCCCCTCCAGGGTCGGCGGCCGGTCCGTGCCGAGGATCGCGTTCGCCTCGTCGGCGTTGCCGCAGAGCAGGTCGACGCCGGAGAGGTCGGCGGGCAGCCGCGCCGCCTTCGCGACCGAGATGGCGTCCACGGCGAGCCGGAACCCGCCGCCGGCGCGCCGGTGCCCGATCACCGCGGCGAGGGCATCGGCGCCGAGGTTGCACTCGGCGAAGACCCAGCGCGCCTCCTCGAGCGGGGCC
>MKVN01000004.1 GCA_001898855.1 Micrococcales bacterium 73-13 | reverse complement strand
GACGAGCACCGGGAAGGCCTCCGGCCGCACCCGGAGCGCCTCCACCAGCTCGACCAGCCGTCCGTCCGGCTCGAGGGCCGGGATCAGCACGATCACGACGACGCCCCGGCGATGTAGAGGATGTCGGAGGTCGCCCGCTCCCCGCCGTTCGAGGGC
Source organism: Micrococcales bacterium 73-13 (assembly GCA_001898855.1). Lineage (GTDB taxonomy): Bacteria > Actinomycetota > Actinomycetes > Actinomycetales > Microbacteriaceae > 73-13. The sequence continues at coordinate 28,474 of MKVN01000004.1, read as the reverse complement.
CGGTTGACCACCTCGCCGTCGAAGACCATCGTGGAGGAGCCGCCCCCGTCGAGGTTGTACGCGGTCTGCGCGCCGAGCCCGACGAGGATGTCCGCGAGCTCGGTCAACGTCGCGCCGCGGCTGTAGCCGTCGGCCCGGCCGTCGACCACCACGAGGACCAGGTGGTGCTCGTCGACGACGCCGATCGCGGTGCGCGGCTGCTCGCCCTGGATCGAGTGGTTGCCGAAGTTGGTGTCGATCTCGACCGAGTCGATCCCAGCGACCGGCCGGCCGTCCTCGACCAGCGCCGGGCCGAAGGACAGCGTGTTCCACACGCCGTCCGCGAGCAGCGCCGCGGCGGAGGTCTGCGTCTCGTCGTAGATCCGCGCGGTGCCGTCCGCGTAGAGCGCGAGGCCGGTGCGGGCCGGCGCGTCCCGGTAGATCACGCCGTTGCGGATCACGATGCCGGTGTCCCGGAAGCCGTAGTAGTCGCCGTTGATCGCGAGGATCGCGTCGTGCTCGGCGGCGATCGCGCTCGGCAGGTCGGTGATGTTCTCCCCGAAGGCGTTCCGGGCGAACGCGGAGCGCAGCTCGGTGGCGTCCGAGAGCGTGACGTCGGCGACGTAGTAGGTGAGCGTGTCGGAGCCGGTGCCGGTGGTGACCCGGCTGATCCGGACCGAGACGCTGCCGTCGGAGTAGCTCGAGTCGGTGCGGACGACCTCCGCGGCGTCCGCCGCGGTCGACGACGAGGCGGCGGCCTGGGCGTGCTCGGCCTCGTACCGGGCGACGTCGGCGATCTCCACGTGCGGGATGACGAAGCGGTCCAGGGCCCACCAGGCGCCGCCGCCGAGGGCGAGCACGACCGCGAGCGAGCCCGAGACGACGGCGATGCGGATCCGCCGGCCGGTGACCTTCCTCATGTCTCCAAGGCAAGGCCGCCCGGCTATGACCCGCATATGCGCGGTGCATGCGCGGGTTGCGAATCCGCTGGCGGGGTCCTATGGCCCCGGTCGGTCGTAGACTCGCCACGAGGAGAGGCGGTTGACGATGACCGATTCCAGAACTCGAACGGTGCCGCGGCGCTCCTGGCGCTCGCTCGGCACCCTGCCCGTGGTCGCGGCGGTGCTCACGGCGCTGAACGGCCTGTTCATCCTGCTGGTCGCCTTCGGGAACATCACCGACTACTCGACCAACCAGGCCTTCGTCCAGCACGTGCTGTCGATGGACACGACGAACTTCGGCGGCACGCCCGGCCAGGGCCTCGATCCCGACGTCATGTGGCACGCGATCGCCGATCCGGTGCTGCAGAACATCGGCTACGTGCTGATCATCCTCTGGGAGTCGGCGGCCGGCGTCATCCTCGCGGTCGGCTTCGGCTACTGGATCGCCGAGCGCGGCCGCGGGTACCGCACGGCGCGGGCGCTGTCGACGATCGGGCTGCTCATGATCGCGGTCCTGTTCATGGGCGGCTTCATCGCGATCGGCGGCGAGTGGTTCCAGATGTGGCGCTCGGCCGCGTGGAACGGGGAGGACGCCGCGCTGCGCAGCGCGATCCTCGCCGTCGCCTCGCTGGTGTTCGTGCACCTGCCGAGCCGGCACTGGCATCCGGACGACGCGCCGGCGGCCGATCCCGCCGCCCGGGTCTGAGCGCGGCCCGAGGCCCGGGCTATCACGGCGCGGCTCCCCCGCGCAAGCCCCCTGGGTCCTCCGCGCACCCCGCCTAGCGTGGCGGGATCGAAGAAGGAGGAGCCATGGGAATGATGGAGGACGCCAAGGAGACCGTGCAGACCGCCGCCAAGGAGGCCGGTCGGCACATCGAGGACGGCATCGACCGGGTCAAGGACAAGGTCGACGAGATCAAGGCGGACGCCGCGGTGAAGAAGGCCGAGGCCGAGCGCGAGTCGGTCGCGATGCGGAACGAGGCGAAGGAGCGCATGCGCGACTGACCCGCGAGGCGGGCCAGCGACCCACCACCGCCGGCCCGCCGGCGACGGCGCGTGCCCTAGCCTGGGGGCGTGTCAGAGGACCTCGACGACGACCGGATCGACTTCCACACCCGGAAGTGGGTCCGCCCCGAGGACCTCAACGCGAACGGCACGCTGTTCGGCGGCAGCCTGCTGAAGTGGATCGACGAGGAGTCGGCGATCTACGCGATCATCCAGCTCGGCAACCCGCGAGTGGTCACCAAGTTCGTCTCCGAGATCGACTTCCAGGCCTCCGCGCGCCAGGGCGACATCATCGAGATGGGCATCGTGGCGACGCGGTTCGGCCGGACCTCGCTGACGATGCGCGCCGTGGTGCGGAACATGCTCAGCCAGCGCGTGATCCTCTCCATCGAGCGCATCGTCTACGTCAACCTCGGCGAGGACGGCCTGCCCGCGCCGCACGGCTACACGACGATCACGCACCGGCGCGATCGCATGCCGCTCGAGGCGGAGCCGCGCGGCGACGCCCCGGCCTGAGCCCCGGACTGAGCCCCGGCCTGAGCCCCGGGCCGAGCCGCCGGAGCGCCCGGGCGGCGACCGGGCCGCGCTACGGCCGGCCCTGGCCGGGACCGCCGGGCATACCGCCCATCCCGCCGGCGATCGCCTGCCCGGCGGTCGCGGTCGTGGCCGTGCCGTCGACGGAGATCGTGTACCCGCTTCCCGAGGCGATGCCGGCCGCTGAGACGATGACGCTCTCGAAGGCCTTCTCGGCGACGGTCTCGGCGAGCACCGCACCGCTCGCGTCGAGCACCTGGACGGTCGAGCCCGCGGCTCCGGAGGCGACCGCCGCGACCCAGCCCTGCGGCGAGGCGGCGTCCGGGGTCTCCGCCATCCCGCTCGAGCCGAGCGCGATGAGCGTGCCGCCGCTGATCGTGAAGGCGCCGTTCGAGTCGAGCGCGCCGTTGTCCTGCCGTGTCGGGCCGAACACGGTGATCTCGCCGCCGCTGATCGAGATCGAGCCGTTCGAGTCGAGCCCGTCGCCCTCGGCGCGCACCACGAGCGCGCCGCCGGTGATGACGAGCTGCTGGCCGCCGTCGGCCGACTCGCCGACCTGGGCGTCCCCGCCGGAGGCGTTCAGCCCGTCGTCGCTGGAGGTGACGTCGATCTCGCCGCTCGCGATCTCGATGCGGAATGCCTCCAGCCCCTCGGTGGACTGCGCGATGGTGAGCCGGGAGCCGTCGATCGCGAGGATCTGCTCGGCGTGCACGCCGTCGTCGCCGACGGAGAACGAGAGCGTCCCGCCGGTGATCACGACGTCGGTCTGCGCCTGGATCCCGTCGTCGCCGGCGGTCGCCTGGACGGTGCCCCCGGTGACGACGACGTAGCCGCGGCCCGCCTCCTCCTCGTTGTCGGACTTCAGCGCGTCGCCGCCCTGCGCGGTGAGCGTCAGCACGCCGTCCTCGACCGTCAGCGAGTCCTTGCCGCGCAGGGCGTCGTCCGCGGCGACGACGGTGATCGTGCCGCCGATGATGGCGAGGTCGTCCTCGGACGTGATGCCGTCGTTCCCGTTGCCGTGCACCGTGAGCGAGCCGGTGCCGCTGACGGTGAGGTCCTCCTCGCTGAACAGCGCGGCGTTCGCGTCGGCGTCCTCGGCGTAGGAGGACGCGTCGGACAGCGCGTTCACGCTGCCGGCGGCGAGGTGCACCGCGACGTCGTCGGCGCTGCGCACCGTGATCGCCGGACCGGTGGTGCTGGAGATCTCGGCGCCGTCGAGGATGAGCACCACGAGCGCGTCGTCGGGCGCCGCGACGACGACCTGGCCGCGCAGTGCCCCGCTCAGGCGGTAGACGCCCGCGGCCGCGATGGTGACGGTCGAGCCGTCCACCGAGACCCCGGCGGCGGTGCTCGACGCCGTCGTGCCGCTCAGCGTCACGTCCACGGCGTCGGCCTCCGACCACTCGTCGGGGCGCACCACCGTCGCGTCCTCGTTGTCGGCGAGCACCGAGGCGGCGAGCGACGAGACGGTCGTGGAGACCTCGATCGTCGTCGCCGAGCTCGTCGCGGTCGCGGACGGCGCCGTCGGCGGCGTCGTGCAGGCGGCGAGCACGATCCCGGTCAGTCCCAGCGCCGCGATCCCGACCGGGATCCCGAACGCGCTCCTCCTCATGCGGCGCATCGCACGCCTCCCTCCCGGGCGAAGTGCCTGCGCAGCACGCGCGCCCACCTGCCGGCCGCCAGGTCGCCGCGGATCGCGGCGAGCCCCGTGCCGTACTTGCTGATCGAGACCGGCCGATGCCCGGCGCGCCACAGCACGCGGTCGACGTCCGAGGCGCGGGCGCCGGACTTCGTCTCGACGATCGCGACCTGCGGGGTCTCCAGCCGTGTCCCGTCGGGGAGCTCCCAGGCCAGACCGACGTCGAGCGTCGCCCGCAGCCCCGCCTCCGGCGGCGCGAAGGTGGTGCGCCGATAGCCGGAGACGAGCGTCGGGACGAGCTCGTCGACGATCCCGGCGTCGAGGCCGAGCGGCCGCAGCGACGCCTCGGCGTACTCGTGCCCCTCCGGCGTCAGCCGCTCCCGGTCGTCGACGTCGTAGTCGATGCGCTCCTTGACGGTCGCGCGCCGCGCGCCGCGGGTCTTCACCTCGAGGAAGGCGACCCCGGTGTCAGCGTAGGTGCGGGTGCGCACCTTGAACCGCCGACGGCGGGAGTGCGCCGCGAGCCGCCAGCTCAGCAGGTCGGGGGTGTCGAAGTACACCGTCTCGTAGCGGAGGCCGCGGTGGCCGCCGATCTCCAGCACCCGGGTGCCGGCAGGGAGCGCGGCGACGACGCGCTCGGCGTCGGCGAGCGGGAGCACGTACTTGCGGTCGACCCGGGTGAGCAGCGCCGCCTCGGCGACGAGCTCGTCGAGCGGCACCGGCGCGAGCGCGGCGACGCGGTCGTCGAGCGCGCTCATCGGGCGCTCCCGACGGCGCTCGCCGAGCGGGCGGCCGCGCGGTACCGGACGTCGACGACCGTGACGTCGTCGACGAAGTCGATGCGCTGCACCGTGAACGCGGTCACCGCGCCGCCGAGCAGCTCGCCGAGCCTCGCCCGCAGCTCGTCCCGGTCCGCGATCGCGCCGTCGATCGTGACGATCTGCTGATGCGAGCGCGCGAGCAGTCGCGGATGGTCCCCGGCCCACATGACCGCGACCACGAGGACGGTGAGGCCGATCGGCAGCCAGTACTCGGTCGTCGGCAGCCCGGTGACCAGTCCGATCGCGAGCGCCGCGAAGTAGTAGACGATCTCGCGCTGCGAGATCTCGTAGGACCGCAGCCGGATGATCGAGAGCACGCCGAACAGCCCCAGCCCGAGGCCGAACCCGACCGAGGAGGCGGAGAGCACGGCGGCGACCGCGAACACGCCGACGTTGACGCCGAGGAAGGCGACGAGCAGGTCGCGGCGCCGGTGCCGCGGATAGTAGACGCCGAAGGTCAGCAGCGCGATCGCCGCCAGGTCGACGGCGAGCATGATGGCGATCTCCACGAGGTCCTCCGATCGTTCGATGCCGCCGCTGCCGCGACGACCTCTCCATTCGGCCAGGCCGCCCTATGCCGCTCCTATGTCCTTCCGATGCCGCGGCTCGGAATGCGCGGCGAGACGCCCGAGACCGATGACGACCCCGGGGCGCGCTCCCGATGCCGGGCTGGCACACTGGTGGCAGGGAGGATCGCATGGTCGGTGAACGGGTCCCGATCGACGCGCAGCGCGTCGACGCGCCGCTGTCGCGGTTCGCGGTGTTCCTCGTCGTGACGGTCGAGGACGGCGACGAGGCCCTGCAGCGCGTGCGCGACGTGGTCCCCGCCGTCGACGACCTGCTGAAGACGGTCGGCTTCCGCGATCTCGGCGCCGACCTGTCCTGCGTCGTCGGGATCGGCGCCCGGCTCTGGGACCGCCTCTCCCCCGGCGCCCGCCCGGCGGAGCTGCACGAGTTCGAGACGATCGTCGGCGCCGTGCACACCGCGCCGGCGACCCCCGGCGACCTGCTGTTCCACATCCGGGCCGAGCGGGTCGATCTCTGCTTCGAGTTCGAGCGGCTGCTGCTGGGCTCGCTCGGCGACGCGGTGCGGGTGGTCGACGAGACCCAGGGGTTCCGCTACTTCGACGCCCGCGACCTGCTCGGCTTCGTCGACGGCACGGCGAACCCGATCGGCGCCGAGCTGCCGTCCGCGACGCTGATCGGCGACGAGGACCCGGCCTTCGCCGGCGGCAGCTACGTCGTGGTGCAGAAGTACCTGCACGACCTGGGCGCCTGGGGCCGCCTCGGCACCCACGAGCAGGAGGCGGTGATCGGCCGCACCAAGGCGGACAACGTCGAGCTCGACGACGCGCCGGGCCCTCAGTTCGCCCACAAGACCCTCGCGACGATCGTCGACGCCGACGGCGAGGAGTTCGACATCCTGCGCGACAACATGCCGTTCGGACGGCCCGGCCGCGACGAGTTCGGCACCTACTTCATCGGCTACACGCGCCGGCTGTGGGTGCTCGAGCTGATGCTCCGGCGGATGTTCGTCGGCGAGCCGGTCGGCTATCACGACCGCATCCTCGACGTGTCGACCGCGGTCACCGGCACGACCTTCTTCGCGCCGTCGAACCCGACGCTGCGCGCCCTCGCGCAGCCGACGCCCGCCGCTGCCGAGACCGCGCCCGACGCTCCGGAGCCGGCCGAGGCCGCCGACGGCTCGCTCGGCATCGGCGCGCTCCGAACCCCGCCGTCCTGAAGGAGAGCACATCATGAGCGGACACCTGCTGCGACGCCACGCGCCGATCCCCTCGGAGGTCTGGGACCTCCTCGAGCAGGAGGCGAAGGACCGCCTCTCCGTCGCGCTCGGCGCGCGCCGGCTCGTCGACTTCGCCGGCCCGAAGGGCTGGGAGCACTCGGCGACGAACCTCGGCCGGGTCGGCCCGGTCGTCTCGGCGCCCGCGGAGGGCGTCATCGCGCGCACCCGGAGGGTGCTGCCGCTCACCGAGCTGCGCGGCGACTTCGTCCTGCAGCGCGAGGAGCTCGTGAACGCGACCCGCGGCGCCGCCGACGTCGACCTCACCCCGCTCGACGAGGCCGCGCACCGCGTGGCGAGCGTCGAGAACGCCGCCGTCCTCCACGGCTGGCCGGAGGCCGGCATCGAGGGCGTCGTGCCCGCGTCGCCGCACCAGCCGCTGCGCCACCAGCCCGGCACGACGGCCTACGACGACCTGGTCGCCTCGGCCGTCGCGGCGCTCAAGCGCGCCGGCATCGCCGGGCCGTACGCGCTCGCGCTCGGCCCCGCCGAGTGGGCGGCGATCGTCGAGGGCAGCGACTCCGGCGGCTATCCGCTCATCCGGCACCTGGGCGACATCCTCGGCGGCCCGATCGAGTGGGTGCCGGGTGTCGAGGGCGGGGTGGTGCTGAGCCTGCGCGGCGGGGACTACCTGCTCGAGGTCGGCGAGGACCTCTCCCTCGGCTACGACAGCCACACGGACGAGACGGTCGGCCTCTACCTGGAGGAGACGCTGAGCTTCCGGGTGGCGACCCCCGAGGCGGCGGTCGCGATCCTCACGGTCTGAGCCTGCCGGCCGCTACCGCCTGGTGAGATAGCCGACGGCGACGGCGCGCACCAGCGCGGCCTCGCGGGTGTGCACGCCGAGCTTGCGGTAGAGCGTCCGCATCTGGCTCTTGACGGTGTTCGGCGAGACGAACAGCCGATCCGCGATCTCCGCCGTCACCCCGGTCTCGACGAGCGCCGCCAGGACGGCGAGCTCGCGCTCGGTGAGCGCCGGCACGCGGTTCGGCAGCGCCGCCGACGGGACGGACTCGACGACCTCGGCGAGGCGGTCACGGCCGAGACCGCGGGCCGCCTCGATGAGCGCCTCCCGCTCGGTGACCCCGAGCGCCGCGAAGGCCCCGCGCAGGCCGCTGGTCGCGACGATGTCGTCGATCCGGGCGATCACGACGGCCGCGTCGTCGAGCCGACGGTGCCGGAGCGCGTTCGCGACGACGACGAGCTCCGCCTCGAGCGCGACCCGCGGCGCCCGTGCCTGGTCCCGCAGCGCCCGCTGGGCCGCGGCGAGCGCGGCGACCTCGTTGCCGGCGGCGAGCTGAGCCCGCGCGAGCACCAGCGCGCCGACCGCCGAGTCCCGTGCGGCACGGGCGGCGAGCTGCGTCGCGCGCACGACATCGCCGGCGCCGAGCAGCAGCTCCGCCTCGGCGGCGTCGAAGAGGCCGCGGGAGACCGCGGTCATCGGCCCGCTCCGCCGCCGCTCGCGCAGCCGCTTGAGCCGCTGCAGGCCGCCGTGCGGGTCGCCCATCCGCAGGTCGAGCCGAGCCTGGATCGCAGCGAACAGCGACCAGTGCTCGACGAGCTCGGTGAACGGCCCGACCGCGTCGAGCTGCTCCTGCGCGACGGCGGGGTCACCGGCGTCGAGCGCGACGGCCGCGAGGCCGAGGTGCAGGAAGCAGCCCGGGGTCCCCTCGCGCCACCCCGGCGGCCATTCCATCGCATCGGCCTCGGCGAGCAGCCGGCGCGCCTTCGGCAGGTCGCCGAGGATCGCGGCGAGCCCGCCGCGCAGCGCGAGCGGGTCGGCGGCGTCGGCCCAGCCGCGCTCGGAGTGCTTCGCGTAGCCGATCTGGAAGCAGCGGTCGGCGAGCTCGACGTCGCCGCCGTACATCGCGCTGAGCCCGAGGTGCGAGTAGAGCTCGGGGCCGAGCCGCCCGATCGACTCGAACGCCTCCGGGCTCAGCGCCTCGAGCTCGTCCCAGGCCTTCCGCACCAGGCCGAGCGCCTGGTCGGCGAACGGCGTGAGCCGGAGCGCCGCGGCCTCGAACGCCCGGTACACCGCGCGGTCGCGGCGCGAGCCGCGCGCCGGCAGCGCGCGGAGCCGGATCGCGGCGGAGGCCATCAGCTGCAGCGCGTGCAGCCGCATGTTCGACTCGAGGTTCGCGAGCATCGCGAGCATCACGACCAGGGGCGGATGCGCCGAGAGCCGGGACCTCGGCACCGCGGCGAGCGCGCGATAGGTCGGCGGGCCGTGCTCGACGAGCGGGATCCAGCCCGAGAGCGCGACGTCGGTGGCGAGCCCGAGGTCCTCGATGCCGAGTGCGGCGCGGAGCGCGGCGAGCGGCTGGTCCCGCATCAGCGAGGTGCGCACGGCCAGGCGCACGAGCCGCCGCCGCTCCTCCTCCGGGAGCTCCGCGACGACCGGTGCGAGCACCTCGCGGGCGAACGGCGAGATCCGCAGCCAGCCGGCGGCGAGGCTGCCGAGGCCGAGCTCCTCGGCCGCCTCGAAGGTCTCCGGAGGCCCGTCGAAGGCCGCGAGGATCGCCGCGTCCGCGAGCTCGACGAGCGACAGCCGCAGCAGCGCCTCGCGCACGCCCGGCGGACGGCCGTCGAGCGACTCCAGGAGCCGGTCGCGGAACCGGGCGCGCAGGCGCTCCTCGTCGCCCTCGATCGCCGCGCGCACGCCGACCGTCAGACCGCCGGCCTCCTCGAGCACCCGGGCCCGGGCGGCCTCGGCGAGCCCCGGCGTCGCGGCGGCGAGCTCCTCGGCGTCGACCAGCAGCTCCTGCGGCCCGATCACCTCGATCGCCGCGTCGGTCGCGAGCCCGAGCACGCGCGGGACGCGGCTGCTGCGGGTCGCGATCGCGAGCCGCAGCCCGGGCGTCCGATCGAGCTCGGCGCCGATCCGGCGCAGCGCCTCGTCGCCGAGCCGCTCGGCCCGGTCGACGACGAGCAGGCCGGAGGCGCCGAGCACCCCGGGGAGGTCCTCGGCCGACTCGACCTCGTGCCAGACGGCCGGCGCGTCGCCGTGCGCCGCGGCCCAAGCGGCCAGCAGCGTCGTCTTCCCGGAGCCGGCCGGGCCGAGCACGACGGCCACGTCGCCGGCGGCGTCGAGGCGCGCGAGCAGCCTCGGGCGCGCGAACGCGGTGTCGGGGACTCGTCGGCCCCCTCGGGCGGCAGGCACGGGCGAGTCCTCATCGAGTCGGGGAACCAGCCCAGTCTAGCCCGAGGCCCCGTCGCGACCGGCGGAGCGGATGGGGCCGCGTCGGCCGGGTCGGCGAGCGGGTCGGGTCCCTCCCGCCGGGGCTAGGATACCCGGTCGACCTCCGAGGCCCCGGGGACGCGATGTCGCCGGCCGCCCCTACCCTTGTACGGTGTCCTACGCACCCCCTGCCTCGATGACCGCGCGCGACCGCCTCGTCATCTACCTGATCCTCGCCTCGGCGTTCGTCGTCATGCTCAACGAGACGATCATCGGCGTCGCGCTGCCGAAGATCATGGAGGAGCTGCACGTCGAGCCGGCGAACGCGCAGTGGCTGCTGACGGCGTTCATGCTCACGATGGCGGTGGTCATCCCGCTCTCCGGCTTCTTCCTGCGCCGGTTCACGACGCGGCAGGTGTACCTCGCCGCGATCGGGCTGTTCTGCGTCGGCACGCTGATCGCCGCGCTCGCGCCGGGCTTCCTGGTGCTGCTCGTGGCCCGCGTCGTGCAGGCCGCGGGCACCGGTGTCATGGTGCCGCTGCTGATGACCACGATCATGACGCTCGTGCCGCCGCACGAGCGCGGCAAGATGATGGGGAACATCACGATCGTGATGTCGGTCGCCCCGGCCCTCGGCCCGCTCGCGGCCGGGCTCATCCTCAACTCGCTCGACTGGCGCTGGGTGTTCTGGACGGTGCTGCCGATCGGCATCGCGGCGCTGGCGATCGGCTTCGCGAAGATGGAGAACGTCGGCGAGACCGAGCGCGTCCGGGTCGACGTGCTCAGCATCCCGCTGTCCGCGATCGCCTTCGGCGGGCTGGTCTACGGGCTCTCCGAGATCGCGAACGCGGTGCGCGGCGAGGTGCCGGTGCAGCCGTGGATCCCGATCGTCGTCGGCGCGATCGCGCTCGGGCTGTTCGTCTGGCGGCAGCTCGTGCTGCAGCGGCGCGACGCCGCGCTGATGGACCTCAGGACCTTCGCCCAGCGCGGCTTCCCGGTCGCGATCGGCCTGCTCGCGCTCGTCGTCGCGGTGCTGTTCGGGGCGATCATCCTGCTGCCGATCTACATCCAGGACGGGCTCGGGCTGGAGCCGATCGTCTCCGGCCTCGCGGTACTGCCCGGCGGCCTGCTGCAGGGGCTCGCCGGCCCCTTCGTCGGCCGGCTCTACGACCGCTTCGGTCCGAGGCCGCTGCTGGTGCCGGCCGCGATCCTCATCATCGCGGCGCTCACCGGCTTCGCCGTGTTCCTCGGCGACGGAACGCCGATCTGGGTCGTCATCGGGCTGCACGTCATGCTCTCGGTCGGCCTCGCGTTCACCTTCCCGCCGCTCATGAACTCCGCGATGGGCTCGCTGCCGCCGCAGCTCTACCCCTCCGGCAGCGCGGTCGTCGGTACCTCGCAGCAGCTCTTCGGCGCGGCGGGCACCGCCGCGCTGATCGTCGTCTTCACCCTCGCCTCGACGGCGGCGCGCGCCGGCGGCGCCTCGGCGGAGGCCGCCGTGGTCGCCGGCACGCACGTCGCCTTCACCTGGGCGGCGATGCTCTCGGTCGGCATCCTGATCCTCGCGCTCTTCGTGCGCCGCCCGGCGAGCGAGCTCGGCCACGGCGCCGGTCACGGCGAGCACGCGCCGGAGCACGATCTCGAGTTCCCGGAGGGAATGACGACGGTGCGGGGCGCGTTGGACTGATCATGGCCACGATCGCCCTGACCAAGGAAACGCACGACGAGACCGTCAACCAGGACGGGATCGTGCTCATCGACTTCTGGGCCGCCTGGTGCGGCCCCTGCCGGCAGTTCGCGCCGATCTTCGAGAAGTCCAGCGAGACGCACCCGGGGATCACCTTCGCGAAGGTGGACACCGAGGACCAGCAGCAGCTCGCCGCGGAGTACGGGATCACCTCGATCCCGACGCTCGTCGTCTACCGCGACGGGATCCCGATCTTCGGCCAGCCGGGCGCGCTGCCCGGCCCGGCGCTGGAGTCGGTCATCGAGCAGGTCGAGGCGCTCGACATGGCCGACGTCCGGGCGAAGTACGAGGCGGCCAGGGCCGCCCGCGGCGACGCCGCGGAATAGCCCGCCCGGGCTCAGCGGCTGCGGCGCTCCCGCACCCGCATGTTCACCACGACCGGCGAGCCCTCGAAGCCGAACACCTCGCGCAGCCGCCGCTGGATGAAGCGGCGGTACTGCGGGTCGAGGAAGCCGGTCGTGAACAGTACGAACGTCGGCGGCCGGGTGGACGCCTGCGTCCCGAACAGGATCCGCGGCTGCCGGCCGCCCCGCACCGGATGCGGGTGCTGCGCGGTGAGCTCGGCGAGGAAGGCGTTGAACTTCCCGGTCGGGATCCGCGTGTCCCACGAGTCGAGCGCCGTCTCCAGCGCCGGGACGAGCTTGCCGATGTGCCAGCCGGTCTTCGCCGAGATGTTCACCCGCGGCGCCCAGGCGACGTGCCCGAGGTCCTGCTCGATCTCGCGCTCGAGGTAGTACCGGCGGTCGTCGTCGAGCAGGTCCCACTTGTTGTACGCGAGCACGAGCGCGCGGCCCGCCTCGAGCACCAGGTCGATGACCTTGAGGTCCTGCACGCTGATCGGCTCGGTCACGTCGAGCACGACCACCGCGACCTCGGCGCGCTCCAGCGCCGCGCCGGTGCGCAGCGTCGCGTAGAAGTCGGCGCCCTGCTGCAGGTGCACCCGGCGGCGGATGCCGGCGGTGTCGATGAACCGCCACGGACGGCCGCCGAGCTCGACCAGCTCGTCGACCGGATCCCTGGTGGTGCCGGCGAGCTCGTTCACGACGACGCGCTCCTCGCCGGCGGTCTTGTTCAGCAGCGAGGACTTGCCGACGTTCGGCCGGCCGATGATCGCGACCCGGCGCGGGCCCACGACCTCCGGGCGCGCGACCGCGGACTCGTCCGGCAGCACCCGCATGACCTCGTCGAGCAGGTCCGCGACGCCGCGCCCGTGGATCGCCGAGACCGGGTGCGGCTCCCCGAGGCCGAGGCTCCACAGCGCGGCGGCCTCCGGCTCCTGGACCGCGTCGTCGATCTTGTTCGCCACCAGCAGCACGGGCTTGCTGGCCTGGCGGAGCAGTCGGACGACCCGCTCGTCGGTCGAGGTGGCGCCGACCATCGCGTCCACGACGAACAGCACCGCGTCGGACAGGTCGATCGCGACCTCGGCCTGCGCGGCGACCGCGGCGTCGATGCCCTTCGCGTCGGGCTCCCAGCCTCCCGTGTCGACGACGGTGAACCGGCGGCCGTTCCACTCCGCCTGGTAGCTGACGCGGTCCCGGGTGACGCCGGGGATGTCCTCGACCACGGCCTCGCGGCGGCCGATGATGCGGTTGACGAGGGCCGACTTGCCGACGTTCGGCCGGCCGACGATCGCGAGCACCGGCAGCGCCGGCGAGGCGGCGATGCCCTCGTCCTCGTCGAGGGCGCCGTCCAGCAGCGCGAGGTCCTCGTCCTCCAGCTGGTAGTCGTCGAGCCCGGCGCGCAGCGACACGGCGCGCTGCGCCGAGATGGCCTCGTCCAGGCTGCGCAGCCGCTCGGCCTCGACCTCGTCGAGCGCCGGCACCGCGGCCTCGTCGAACTCCTGCTCCTCGCTCACGACGTCGCCTCCCCCTGCTCGGCGGGGGCGGACGGCACGGCCGCCGGCCCGACGCCCGCGCCGCGCGCCAGCCGCACCACCGCCTCGACCGTCTCGTCGAAGGACAGCGCTGTCGAGTCGAGCGTCTCGACGCCCGGCGCCGCGCGGAGGAACTCCACCATCGCGGAGTCGCGGGCGTCGCGCTCGGCGATCGCGGCGTGCACCGCGTCGGCGTCGGCCTCGGCGCCGCTCGCCGTGAGCTCCTTCCAGCGGCGCTGCGCGCGCGCCGCAGGGTCGGCGGTGAGCAGGATCCGCACCGGGGCATCGGGCGCGACGACGGTGGTGATGTCCCGCCCCTCGACGACGACGCCGGGCTCCGCCGCCGCGATCAGCTCGCGGAACCACGCGTTCAGCCGGTCGCGGGCCTCCTGGGTGCGGGCGACGAACGTCGTCGCCGCGCTCACCCGCGGCTCGCGGATCGCCACCGTCACCTCGCGGTCGCCGACGCGCACCCAGTGCTCGCCCGGATCGAGCGCCTGCTCGAGGTCGGTCGTGGCGACGAGCCGCACGACCTCGTCGGGGTCGGCGAGGTCCGCGCCGGTCTCCAGCCCGTTCCAGGCGATGGCGCGGTACGCGGCGCCGGTGTCGAGGTAGCGGAAGCCGAGCGCCGCGGCGGCCGCGCGGGACACGGACGACTTCCCGGAGCCGGCCGGGCCGTCGATCGCGACGACGACGCCGGTCACTCGGCCGCCCCGATCCGCCAGCCCGCGGCCGTGAGGTCGGCGACGAGGCGCGCCTCGACCTCGGGGAGCACCGCGATCTCGGCGATGCCGACCTGGGCGCCCGGCGAGTGCTCGAGCCGGAGGTCCTCCAGGTTGACGCCGAGCGCGCCGATCTCGGTGAGCAGCCGCGCGAGCTCCCCCGGGCGGTCGTCGATGAGCACGGTGACCGAGGCGAAGCTCCGCGAGGAGCCGTGCTTGCCGGGGATCCGGGCGACGCCGGCGCCGCCGGCGGCGATGAGCTCGGCGATCGAGCGCCGCGCGCCGGCCGCCGACGGCTCGGCGAGCGCCTCGATCGCCGCGTCGAGGTCGGCGCGGTAGTCCGCGAGCAGGGCGGCGACCGCGGGGGCGTTGGCGCCGAGGATCTGCACCCACAGCGCCGGGTCGCTCGCCGCGATCCTCGTGGTGTCGCGCAGGCCCTGGCCGGCGAGGCCGACCGCCGCGTCCGGCGCGCCGAGCAGCCGCTTCGCGAGGAGGCTCGCGACGAGCTGCGGCACGTGGCTGACGAGCGCCACCGCCTCGTCGTGCGCGAGCGCGTCCATCCGGACGGGCGCCGCGCCGAGGTCCAGGGCGAGCCCCTCGACGACCCGCCAGGCGGGGCCGGCCTCCTCGGGCGCGGCGATCACCCAGGGGCGGCCGATGAACAGGTCGGCGCGCGAGGCGACCGCGCCGCCGCGCTCCCGCCCGGCCATGGGGTGCGAGCCGACGTAGCGCGCGAGGTCCGCGCCGGCGGCGCGCAGCTCGCGAAGCACCGCCGACTTGACGCTGGCGACGTCGGTGACGATCGCGTCCGGGTGCGCCGCGAGCTCGGCGGCCACGACCTCCGCGGTGACGTCCGGCGGCACCGCGACCACGACGAGCGCCGGGGCGTCCTCGGCGTTCGCGGCGCGTCCCGCGCCGTAGTCGACGGCGAGTGACACCGCCGAGCGGGAGGCGTCGGCGAGCACGACGTCGACGCCGAGTGCGGTCAGCGCGTGCCCGATGCTCGCGCCGAGCAGGCCGGCGCCGACGATCCGGACCGGGCCCTGGGTGCGCGCCGTCATGGTGTCCCGTCCTCCTCGGCTCGGGCCGGACGGCCCGCGCGCTGCTCCGCCCTCCTCGACAGCTTGAGCAGGGCACCCAATTCTACGGGGCTGACGTCCCGCGACCGCCCGGAGCCGAGGCTGCCGAGCCGCAGCGGGCCGAAGCGGCGGCGCACGAGCTCGATCACCGGGTGCCCGACCGCGTCGAGCATGCGCCGGACGACGCGGTTGCGCCCGGAGTGGATCGTCAGCTCGACGAGCGAGGTGTCCCCGGAGACGCCGGTGACGCGCGCGGCGTCGGCCGCGATCGGGCCGTCCTCGAGCTCGACCCCCTGCCGCAGCCGCGCGAGCGCCGCCGGCGCGACCCGCCCGCGCACCTTCGCGACATAGGTCTTCTCCACGCCGAACGACGGGTGCGCGAGCACGTGGGCGAGCTCGCCGTCGTTCGTCAGCAGCAGCAGTCCGCTGGTGTCGAAGTCGAGCCGGCCGACGTTGTAGAGCCGCTCCGGGTACGCCCGGGTGAACGTCGTGAGGTCGGGCCGGCCGCGCTCGTCGGCGAGCGAGCTGACGACGCCGGTCGGCTTGTTCAGGATCACGTAGCGCTTGCCGGCGTCGAGCTGCACGGGCGTGCCGTCCACCTCGACGCGCTGCTCCGGCCGCACCCGCTGGCCGAGCTCGGCCACCCGGTCGTCGACGGTGACACGGCCCTCGGCGATGTACTGCTCGACGACCCGGCGGCTGGCGACGCCGGCGGCGGCGAGCGCCTTCTGCAGCCGCTCCCCCTCCTCGTGCGGGGCGTCCCGCTTCGGATCAGGCATCGATGTCGAATCCGTCCCGGCCGTCCTCGAGGAGCGGCGAGATCCTCGGGAGCTCGTCGATCGAGTTGATCCCGAGCTGGGAGAGCAGCAGGCCGGTCGTCTCGTAGTGGATCGCGCCGGTCTCGGCGTCGGTGAACGCCTCGGCGATGAGCCCGCGCCCGACCAGCGTCTTGACGACCGAGTCGACGTTGACCGCGCGGATCGCGGTGATCTGCGGGCGGGAGATCGGCTGGCGGTAGGCGATCACCGCGAGCGTCTCGAGCGCGGCCTGGGACAGCCGCGTCGGCGTCTGGGTGAGCACGAACTCGCCGACCACCTCGTCGTGCTCCGGCCGGACGTAGATCCGCCAGCCGCCGCCCACCTCGCGCAGCTCGAAGCCGCGGCGCGGGCCGCCGGTCCGGCCGTCGTAGTCGGCGACCAGCCGCTCGATCGACTGCCGGACGGCGGGCACCGGCGCGCCGATCGCGGTCGCGAGCGTCACCAGCGACTGCGGCTCGTCGGCGACCATGAGGACCGCCTCGAGCCGACGCTCGAGGTCCACGGGCGCGGCGGGGGCGGAGTGCTCGGGCGCCGTCTCCGGCTCGGCCGGCGCCACCGGCGCGGATGGTCCGTCAGTCGTCATAGTCGGCTCCAAGGTTCGCGAGAGCGTCGTCGGACCAGTGCTCGGCGGTCCAGCGCACGGTGAGCTCGCCGAGCGGCTCGAGCTGCTCGAACGCGACTGCCGCCCCGCGGTAGAGCTCGAGCACCGCGAGGAAGCGGGCGACGATGACGCCGCGCTGCTCGACGCCGGCGATGAGCTGGCGGAAGGACATCGGCTCGCCCCGGCGCAGCATCGCGGCGACCTCGGCCGCCTGCTCCCGGATCGAGACGAGCGGCGCGTGCAGGTGCTCGAGCCCGACCGCCGGCATCGCCCGCGGGGCGAAGGCGAGCGCCGCGAGCGCGGCGAAGTCCTCGAGCGAGGTCGTCCACACCAGGTCCGGGGTGCGGTCGCGGTACTTCTCCTCGAGCCGGACGCTGCGCCAGTGCCGCCCGGTCTCGGCCTCGAGCGCCGATGAGAACCACGCCGAGGCGAGCTTGAACGCGCGGTACTGCAGCAGCCGGGCGAACAGCAGGTCCCGCGCCTCGAGCGCCGCGACGTCGTCGGGGTCGACGAGCTCGCCCTGCGGCAGCAGGCCGACGATCTTGAGGTCGAGCAGCGTCGCGGCGACCACCAGGAACTCGCTGGCGCGGTCGAGCTGCTCCGGCCCCTCGATGGTGCGCACGTACTGGATGAACTCGTCGGTGACGGCGCTGAGCGACACCTCGGTGATGTCCAGCTCGTGCTTGGCGATCAGGCTGAGCAGCAGGTCGAACGGCCCGTCGAAGTTCTCCAGGGTGACGGAGAACCCGCCGTCGCGGGTCGCCGGATCGGGAGCCGACGGGGTCGGCGCCTCGGGGCCGGCCTCCTGGGGCTCCGCCGTCTCGGCAGTGCGCGCCATGCCTCGATTCTCCCCGATCGGGACGCGGACCGTCGCCCCGTCAGGCGACCGCGTGCCGGAACACGAGCTCCCGCGCGACCTGCTCGTACGCCCGCGACGCGGCGTGCTCCGGCGCGTACACGCTGACCGGCACGCCGGCGACCGTCGCGTCCGGGAATTTCACGGTCCGGCTGATCACCGTGTCCAGCACGTCGTCGCCGAAGGTCTCCACGAGGCGCTCCATGACCTCCTTGGCGTGCAGCGTCCGCGCGTCGTACATCGTCGCGAGGATGCCGTCGAGCTGCAGCGCCGGGTTCAGCCGGTCGTGCACCTTCTCGATCGTCTCGATGAGTAGCGCGACGCCGCGCAGCGCGAAGAACTCGCACTCCATCGGGATGAGCACGCCGTGCGCGGCGGTGAGCGCGTTCACGGTCAGCAGGCCGAGCGAGGGCTGGCAGTCGATGAGCACGACGTCGTACTCGTCGGTGACGGCGCGCAGCACGCGCGCGAGGATCGACTCCCTGGCGACCTCGCCGACGAGCTGCACCTCGGCGGCGGAGAGGTCGATGTTCGCGGGGATGACGTCGAGGCCGGGCACGGAGCTCGGCACGATGGCCTTCCGGATGTCGCGCTCGTTGCCGACGAGCAGGTCGTAGACGGTGACGGCGTCGTGCGAGGGGATCGCGAGCCCCGCGGTGAGCGCGCCCTGCGGGTCGAAGTCGACGGCGAGCACGCGGCGGCCGTCGGCCGCGAGCGAGGCGCCGAGGTTGATGGTGGTCGTCGTCTTGCCGACGCCGCCCTTCTGGTTGCACATCGCGATGATCCGGGCGGGCCCGTGCTGGCGCAGCGGCGCGGGCTCCGGGAACACGCGCACCGGTCGGCCGGTCGGGCCGTACTTGACGCCGGCCTTCCGCGGCGCGGTGCCGCCGTCGATCTGGGACAGCGCCTCCGGTCCTGCCGGCGCGGGCTCGAGCCCCGGCAGCGCCGTCTGATCAGGATTCGCGTTCATGCCGCGATGCTATGCCCGGGCCTCCGCCGCGCTGCGGCGCACACGCACGGCCCCGCGCGGCTCGCCTAACCTTCAACCTCAGCTTCAACATTCTGACGCTCGTCGGCACGCGGACGGCGCCGGCGCCTCGCCGCCCGGCTCAGCGGGCGCGCGGGTGCGCGAGGACGTAGGCGTCGCGCAGCGCGTCCGCGGTGACCTTCGTGTAGATCTGCGTCGTGGCGACCGAGGCGTGCCCGAGCAGCTCCTGCACGACCCGGACGTCCGCGCCGCCCTGCAGCAGGTGGGTCGCGAACGAATGCCGCAGGGTGTGCGGGCTGAGGTGCGCCGCGACCACCCCGGCGCGCGCCGCGGCGTCGCGGATCACGAGCCAGACGTGCTGGCGCGAGAGGCGGGCGCCGCGCGCGCCGAGGAAGAGCGCCGGCGTCCCGCGCCGACCCTCGGCGAGCACCGGACGGCCGCGGACCAGATAGGCCTCGAGCGCCGCGCGCGCGTAGGAGCCGAGCGGCACGATCCGCTGCTTGCGGCCCTTGCCCGTGAGCCGGACGAGCCCGGCCTCGATCGCCGCCGTCGCGTCGTCGACGTCGAGGTCGACCGCCTCCGAGACGCGGGCGCCTGTGGCGTACAGCAGCTCCAGCAGCGCGCGGTCGCGCAGCCGCGTCGGCTCGTCGCCGTCCGCGGCCGCCAGCAGCGCCTCGACCTCCTGGATCGAGATCGCCTTCGGCAGTCGCTGGGCCGCCTTCGGCGGGCGCACGTCGGAGCTCGGATCGGCGGCGGCCAGCCCCTCCCCGAGCGCGAAGCGGTGCAGCCCGCGCACCGCGCTCAGCACCCGTGCGGCGCTCGTCGCCGCGAGCGGCGCCTCCCGGTCCCGCAGCGAACGGGCGAAGGCCTCCACGTCGGCTCGCTCGACGGCCGTCAGGTCGTCGATCCCGGCCGCGGCGAGGAAGGCGGCGTAGCCCTCCAGGTCGCGCCGGTACGCCGCGACCGTGTGCGGCGAGCGGCCGAGCTCGATCGCCAGGTGCCGGAGGTAGCGCTCGCTCAGCGCAGCGACGGGTGCCGGTCCCACGGCTCCTCCGCGTCGCGCAGGCCCGACCAGCCCCGCGCCCGCTCGACGGCGGCGGACAGCACCGCGACCGCCGTGATCGCGTTCTGCACCCGGCCGGCGCGCACGGCGTCCACCGCCTCGTCGAGCGGGACCCAGCGCAGCAGCAGGTCGGCCTCCTCGGCGGCGCGCGGGAACGTCGTGCCGGTCGGCGCGAGCCCGCGGGCGAGGAAGACGCGGACCACCTCGTTCGAGCCGCCGGGGCTGTTCGCGAAGTCCGCGAGCAGCGACCACCGCGCCGCCCGGAGGTCGACCTCCTCGGCGAGCTCCCGCTGCGCCGTCGCCAGCGGCGGCTCCCCCGCGACGTCCATCAGGCCGGCCGGCAGCTCCCACTCCCGCAGCCGCACCGGGTGGCGGTACTGCCGGATCAGGCACGCCCGGTCCTCGTCGTCGAGCGCGAGCACCGCCACCGCGCCCGGGTGGTCCATGAAGTGGCGCCGCAGCACCCCGTCCCGGTACCGGAACGACTCCTCCCGCACGTCCCACACCCGTCCCCGGTAGGCGAGCGAGGTCTCGAGCACCTCGGGCTCGAACGGCTCGTCGGCGAGGTCGTCCGCCGCGCCGGTCGCTGAGCGGTCGGCGCGCAGCGGGGCGTCGGCGGGCTCCGGGACCGGGGTCATTCCGCCGAGACGGGGATCGTCGTCGTGACCGTGGGGAGCTCGCCGGTGTCGGCCTCCGACTGCTCGACGTCGAACAGCTTGGAGGCGCGCTGGCGCTCGAGCGCCGCGGCGACCAGGCCGCGGAACAGCGGGTGGGCGCGGTTCGGCCGCGAGCGCAGCTCCGGATGCGCCTGGGTGCCGACGTAGAACGGATGGGTCTCGCGGGGCAGCTCGACGTACTCCACGAGCGTGCGGTCCGGGGAGATCCCGGAGAACACCATGCCGGCCTCCGCGATCCGGTCGCGGAAGCGGTTGTTCACCTCGTAGCGGTGCCGGTGGCGCTCCGCGACCCGCTCGGCGCCGTAGAGCTCCGCGACGATCGAGCCGGGCTGCAGCGCGGCGTCGTAGAGGCCGAGGCGCATGGTGCCGCCGAGGTCGCCCGCCTCGAGGATCTCCACCTGCTCGGCCATCGTCGCGATGACCGGGTAGGGGTTCTCCGGGTCGAACTCGGTCGAGGAGGCGCCGGTCAGGCCGGCGACGCTCCGGGAGAACTCGATGACCATGCACTGCAGGCCGAGGCAGAGTCCGAGGGCTGGGATGCCGTTCTCCCGCGCGAAGCGCAGCGCGCCGAGCTTGCCCTCGACGCCGCGCACCCCGAAGCCGCCCGGCACGACGATCCCGTCGACGTCGGACAGCGCCCGCGCGGCGCCCTCGGGCGTCTCGCAGTCGTCGGCGGTGACCCAGCGGACGTCGACGCGGGTGTTCTGCGCGAAGCCGCCCGCCTTGAGCGCCTCGGTCACGCTGAGGTACGCGTCGGGCAGGTCGATGTACTTGCCGACGAGCGCGATGCTCACCTCGTGCGCGGGCTCGCGGACCGCCTTCAGCAGGTCCGCCCAGCCGTCCCACACGACGTCGTGCGCCTGGTCGAGGCCGAGCTGGCGGACGATGTACGCGTCGAGACCCTGCTCGTGCAGCATCGTCGGGATGTCGTAGATGCTCGGCACGTCGATCGCGTTGACGACGGCGTCCTCGTCGACGTCGCACATGAGCGCGATCTTCCGCTTGTTCGGCTCGGAGACCGGCCGATCGCTGCGCAGCACGAGCGCGTCGGGCTGGATGCCGATGCTCCGCAACGCGGCGACCGAGTGCTGCGTCGGCTTCGTCTTCTGCTCGCCGCTCGCGTTCATGAACGGGACGAGGCTGACGTGGACGAAGAACACGTTCCCGCGGCCGAGCTCGTGGCGCACCTGGCGGGCGGACTCGATGAACGGCTGCGACTCGATGTCGCCGACCGTGCCGCCGATCTCGGTGATGATGACGTCCGGCGCCGGCTCGCCGTTCGGACCGGGCTGGGCCTGCAGCCGCATCCGGCGCTTGATCTCGTCGGTGATGTGCGGGATGACCTGGACCGTGTCGCCGAGGTACTCGCCGCGGCGTTCCTTCGCGATCACCTGCGAGTAGATCTGGCCGGTCGTGACGTTCGCCGCCTGGCTGAGGCTGATGTCGAGGAAGCGCTCGTAGTGCCCGATGTCGAGGTCGGTCTCGGCGCCGTCGTCGGTGACGAACACCTCGCCGTGCTGGAACGGGTTCATCGTCCCCGGGTCGACGTTGAGGTAGGGGTCGAGCTTCTGCATGACGACTCGGAGGCCGCGCGCGGTGAGCAGATTGCCGAGGCTCGCGGCGGTGAGGCCCTTGCCGAGCGAGGAGACGACCCCGCCGGTCACGAAGATGTGCTTCGCGACATGACCCTGGGCGCCCGGCGAACTGTCCACCACGGGATTCCAGCATAAGCCACCGACGCCGACCGGCCGACCCGCCGGGCTCTCTCCCCGCCATCGCCGGCCGGGCAGGCCGGAGACGGGCGTCGTGCGCCGCTCGAGGATGCCGGGCGCCGACGCCGAGGCGCTCAGCGCAGCGCGAGCAGCTCCCGGGCGTGCGCGAGCCCCGACTCCGAGTCGGCGAGGCCGGACAGCAGACGGGCCATCTCGCGCTCCCTCGCGTCGCCGCTCAGCCGCGCGACGCTCGACTGCGTGAAGCCCCCCGCGGTGTCCTTCTCGACGCGGAGATGGTTCGTCGCGAACGCCGCGACCTGCGCGAGGTGCGTCACCACGACCACCTGCGCGTGCTCGGCGAGGCGTGCGAGCCGGCGCCCGACCTCGATCGCCGCGGCGCCGCCGACGCCCGCGTCGACCTCGTCGAAGACGAAGGTGGGCACCGGGTCGACGCCGGCGAGCACGACCTCGAGCGCGAGCATGATCCGGGACAGCTCGCCGCCCGAGGCGCCGCGGCCGATCGGCCGGGCGTCGGCGCCGGGGTGCGGCACCAGCTGGAAGGCCACCTCGTCGCGGCCGGAGGCG
This sequence comes from Micrococcales bacterium 73-13, assembly GCA_001898855.1. GTDB lineage: Bacteria > Actinomycetota > Actinomycetes > Actinomycetales > Microbacteriaceae > 73-13. Next base: position 5,852 of record MKVN01000004.1, on the reverse strand, counting down.
GTGAGCCGCTCGGCCGGCGCGACCTCGACGACGAGTCGCGCGTCCGGCATCGCGAGCGCCGCGAGCTCGTCGCTCACCGCGGCCGAGAGCCGGCCGGCCGCCGCGCGTCGCAGCTGCGTCAGCCGCGCCGCGAAGGACTCGGCCCCCTCGAGCGCGGCGCCGACCGCGTCCTCCAGCTCGGCGATGCGGGCGTCCGTGCGGTCCAGGTCGAGCAGCCGCGCGCCGCCGGTGGCGAGCAGGCCGATCGCGTCGTCGAGGGTCGGGCCGTGGCGGCGGACCAGCTCGGCGAGCGCCTGCGCGATCGGCTCGAGCGCGGCGTCGTGCTCGGCCGCGCGCTCGATGGTCCGCCGCGCGGCGCCGAGCAGGCCGCTCGCGTCGGCGGCCGAGTCCGACTCGGTCGAGAGCAGCTCGTGGGCCTCGGCGGCGGCCCGGCGCAGCGACTCGAGATGGCTCAGCCGCTCGGCCTCCGCCGCCAGCGTCGCGTCCTCGCCCGGCTGCGGGTCGATCGCCTCGATCCGGTCGAGCGCGTCGCGCAGCTCCGCGGCCTCGGCGGCGCGCCGGTCGCGCGCGGCCACCAGGCCGTCGAGCTCCGCGGCGGCGGCCGTCCATCGCGCGAACGCGTCCGCGAGCTCGGCGCGCAGCTCCCCCGCCTCCGCGAAGCGGTCGAGCGCGTCGCGCTGGGCCGCCCGGGAGCGCAGCCGCAGCTGCTCGGACTGCCCGTGCACCACGACGAGCCGCTCGCCGAGCTCGGCGAGCACGCCGGCGGGTGCGCCGCGGCCGCCGACGAACGCGCGGGAGCGCGCCTGCCCGCCCGCGTCGCGGGCGAGCGTGCGGGCGAGCACCAGCTCGCCGTCCTCGACCCGGCCGCCGGCCTCCTCGACCCGCTCGGCGACCTCGACGGCGCCGTCCGGGAGGCGCCAGAGCCCCTCGACGGCCGCCTGCTCGGCGCCGGCTCGGACCACGCCGGCGTCCGCGCGCTCCCCGAGCAGCAGGCCGAGCGCCGTGACCACCATGGTCTTGCCGGCGCCGGTCTCGCCGGTGACGACCGTGAGCCCCGGTCCGAGCGGCAGCGTCGCGTCGGCGATCACGCCGAGGTCCCGGATGCGCAGCTCCTCGATCATCCGCGCCGGACCGATCGGCGACCCGCGGGCAGGACGAGCCGGGACGCGGTCACCGCCCGCTCCCGCGCCACCCCGAGACCGGCAGCGAGAACTTGTTCACCAGCCGGTCGGTGAACTCGCCCCGGACCAGCCGCGCGAGCCGCACCGGGGTCGTCGAGCGCGTCGCCTCGACCCGCGAGCCGGGCCCGAGCGGCGTGCTGCGCCGGCCGTCGCACCACAGCACGCCGACGTTGGCGGGGACCTCGCGCAGCTCGACGGCGAGCACCGAGTCCGGCGCGACGACGAGCGGCCGCGCGAACAGCGCGTGCGCGGAGAGCGGCACCAGGAGCATGGCGTCGATGTTCGGCCAGACCACCGGGCCGCCGGCGGAGAACGCGTAGGCGGTCGAGCCGGTCGGCGTGGCCATCACGACGCCGTCGCAGCCGAAGGAGGACAGCGGGCGGCCGCCGACCTCGACGACCACCTCGACCATCTTCCCCGAGGTCGCCTTCTCGATCGTCGCCTCGTTGAGCGCCCAGGTCCGGGCGACCTCGCGATCGTCGTGGTCGAGCACGACCACCTCGATCGTCATGCGCTCCTCGACCTCGTAGTCCGCCGCGATCGCGCGCCGGACGACCTCCGCGAGGTCCTCCCGCTCGGCCTCCGCGAGGAAGCCGACGTGGCCGAGGTTCACCCCGATGATGGGGGCGTCGGCGCCGCGGACGACCTCGGCGGCGCGCAGGATCGTGCCGTCGCCGCCGAGCACGATCGCCAGCTCGATGCGCTCGAGCGGCACCTCGTCCTCGAGGATCCGGACCGCGGCGCGCAGCGTCGGGTCGGCGTCCCCGCCGAGCAGCTCCGGGAAGTCGGTCGCCACCAGGACCGGCACGATGCCGCCGCGGGCGAGGCCGGCGATCGTCTCGAGCGCGGCGCGGCGGGACTCCTCGCGGCCCGTGTGCGCGAGCACCAGGAAGGCGCGCTCCTGCGAGACGGCCATGTCACCCTCCCGCGAGCTCGGCGATCCGTGACGTCCATTCTGACGGATCACCGCCGACGCGCGGGCTGAGATGCGCGAGGTACTCGGAATTCCCGTGCGTCCCGACGATCTGGGAGGGGACGAGCCCGGCCGTCCGGAGGCCGAGGTCGTGCGCGGCCCAGAGCACGCCCTCGATCGCCTCCGCGCGGAGCCGCGCGTCGCGGACGACGCCCTCCCGCACGCCGCCGCGCCCGACCTCGAACTGCGGCTTGACCAGCACGACGAGCTCCGCCTCGGGCGCGACGGCGCGCAGCGCCGGCAGCACGAGCCCGAGGGAGATGAACGACAGGTCCGCGACGACCAGCCCGATCGGGCGGCCGGCGAGCTGCGGGGCGATGCGCTCGGCGTCGAGCTCGCGCACGTTGACGCCCTCCAGGCTGACCAGGCGGCCGTCGCGGATCGCCGGCTCGAGCTCCGGCGAGAGCTGGCCGTGACCGACGTCGACGGCGAGCACGAACGCCGCGCCGCGCGCGAGCAGGACCTGGCTGAACCCGCCCGTCGAGGCGCCGGCGTCGAGGCAGACGAGGCCTGCGGGGTCGATCGCGAAGGCGTCCAGCGCGCCGAGCAGCTTGAGCGCGGCGCGGCTCACCCAGTCGTCGGCGGCGTCGAGCTCGATCGCGTCGTCCGCGGCGACCGGCGCCGAGGGCTTGACCGCGGGGCGGCCGGCGATCCGCACCCGGCCCTCCCGGACGAGGGCCGCCGCGTGGTTGCGCGAGCGCGCGAGGCCGCGGGCGACGAGCGCGACGTCGAGGCGGGTCGGGCCGTGCGGCGCGGCGCCGGCCTCAGCCATGCTCGTCGGCGGACTCGAGCGCGGAGCGCAGCTCGCCGACGATCGCGTCGTAGGCCTCCGCGCGGGACGCGAGCGGCTGCTCCTCGATCACCCGGAGCCGATCGATGAGCGCGTCGCGGTCCTGCGCCTCGTCCACGCGACCAGGATACGACGCTAGGCGGCCCGTGGCGGGGTGTAGACCGCCTCCGGCACCTCGAACGCGTAGATGGCCAGGCCCGAGCCCCAGATCACCGCGCAGGCCGCGCGGACCAGGTCCGTGTGCCGCGTGCCGCCGGCGAGCACCTCGATGCGGTGCCCGTCGAGCCGGATCGCGGCATCCCGGACGCGCACCACGCCGTCCTCGACGCGCGGCATCGGATAGGGCGTGAACAGCTCGCGGAGATCGTCGAGGATGTACGCCGGGCGCTCCTCGGGGGCCGCCGCGACCAGCTGCTTCGGCCCGTCGATGCCGGTCAGGACCAGCGCACCCGGGATGCCGGCGCGATTCGCCCCGAGCACGTCGGTGTCGAGCCGGTCGCCGACGACGAGCGGCCGGCGCGCGCCGAGGCGCTCGATCGCGGTGTCGAAGATCGCCCGCTCGGGCTTGCCGGCGATGATCGGCATCCGCCCGGTCGCCGTGTGCACCGCGGCGACGAGCGTGCCGTTGCCGGGGGCGACGCCGCGCGAGTGCGGGATGGTCCAGTCCTGATTGGTCGCGATCCACGGGATGTCCAGGCCGCGGATCGCGAACGACGCCTCCGCGAGCTGCTCCCAGCCGACGCTCGGATGGAATCCCTGCAGCACCGCCGCGGGACGGTCCTCGGCCGAGGAGGTCGTCCGGTAGCCGGCGAGCTCGAGCTCGTGGGTGATCCCCTCGCCGCCGACGACGAGGATCCGCGCGCCCGGCGGCACGACGTCGCGGAGCAGGTCCACGGCGGCCTGCGGGCTGGTGACGACGTCGCGCGGCGCCACGTCGAGGCCGAAGCCGCGGAGCTGCTCGGCGACGCGGGCGTCGATCCGGGCCGCGTTGTTCGTGATGTAGCCGACGCGCACGCCGTCCGCCACGGCCGCGTTCACGGCGTCCACGGCGTACGGGATCGGGTCCGCCGCGGCGTACAGCACGCCGTCCAGGTCGGCGAGCAGCACGTCGACGCCGTCGAGCGGCGAGCCGGCCTCGATCACTCGGCGGCCCCGGCGGCCGAGCCGGGCGTGTCGTCGGCGGCCCCGTCGCTCGCGGCGCCGTCGGCCTCAGCGGAGGCCTCCGCGGCCTCCGGGACCTCCGGGTCGAGCTCGACGACCTCGATCAGGTCCTCGTCGTCGTCGTCGTCGGCGGCGCCGTCGAGCGCCGCGGCGGCCACCTCGGCGCGCCGGAACCACTCCGCGGCCTCCGCGTCGCGGCCGAGCTCCTCGAGCACCGTCGCGTAGGCGTCGAACAGCCCGGGGCTCCACGAGTAGGCGACGTCGGGGTCCAGCTGGGGGATCTCGAGCTCGACCAGCGCCTGCGCGGCCTGGCCGAGGTCGAGCCGCGCCCCGGACATCGCGATCGCGAGCTCCACCTGCACCGGCACCGGCAGCGTGCCGCGCGGGACGCTGCGCCCGAGCTCGAGCGCGCGCTGCGGGCGGCCGAGGCCGCGCTCGCTGTCGACCATGAGCGGCAGCTGGTCGTCGCGGCCGGTGATCCGCCGGTAGGTGCGCAGCTCGCGCAGGGCCAGCCCGTAGTCGCCGGTGCGATAGGCCGTGATCGCGAGCGTCTCGCGGACCACGCCGATCCGGCCGCCGCGCCGCGACGCGGCCTGGGCGTGCCGGTGCGCGGCCTCGGGATCCGCCTCGATGAGGCGCGCGGCCATCGCGAGATGACGGGCGACGTGCTCCTGGTTCTCGGCGGTCAACGTGCGCAGGTCGTTGCGGACGTCCTTCGGCAGATCGGCCGGAGTGACCTCGTCGGGGATCGGCGGATCGACGATCCGCGGGCGCACGGACCTGGTGTCCGGCTCCTCGGACTCGCCGCGCCGCGGGCGGGGCGCCATCGAGGGGTGCGGACGACCGCCGTGCGTCGGCTTGGCGCCGCGACGGGGCGGCTGCTTCGGACCCGCGGAGTCCCCTCGGCGACCGCGCTCGCCGTCGCGGCGAGGCGGTCGGCGGTCGCCTCGAGGGGAATCGCTCACGGCGTCCATCCTCGCATGCAGGGGCAGGCGCCCGGACACGCGCTCGCGACCGCGCAGACGAGGCGGAGACGAGTGCAGGACCCGTGGAAGAGGACGCAGAAAGGGTGCGGAAACAGCAGAGGGCCGCCCCGATGGGGCGGCCCTCTCTGAAAGAAGTCCGGCGGTGTCCTACTCTCCCACAGGGTCCCCCCTGCAGTACCATCGGCGCTGAGAGCCTTAGCTTCCGGGTTCGGAATGTGACCGGGCGTTTCCCTCTCGCTATGGCCGCCGAAACACTATGGATTTAGGTGTTTCGTCGCCGGGTCTCGATACGCCGCCTGACGGCGGCACTCGACCCGCGATCGTTCCCGACCGTAAATCGGGAACCACTCAGTGGACGCGAACATCGCAGTAGATCATGTGACTCCTCGCCGCTGTTCAGAACAGCGGAGTGAGGGGTTATCAATCTGTCGGCCTATTAGTACGGGTCAGCTGCACGAGTCGTTAGTCCTCGCTTCCACATCCCGCCTATCAACCCAGTCGTCTAGCTGGGGGCCTCTCGCCCGAAGGCGTGGAAATCTCATCTTGAGGACGGCTTCCCGCTTAGATGCTTTCAGCGGTTATCCGTGCCGAACGTAGCTAATCAGCGGTGCTCCTGGCGGAACAACTGACACACCAGAGGTTCGTCCGTCCCGGTCCTCTCGTACTAAGGACAGATCCTCTCAAATTTCCTGCGCGCACAGAGGATAGGGACCGAACTGTCTCACGACGTTCTAAACCCAGCTCGCGTACCGCTTTAATGG
>MKVN01000003.1 GCA_001898855.1 Micrococcales bacterium 73-13 | reverse complement strand
GCCCTCGCCCGCCTGCGTCGGCTGGTCGGCGATCCGCTGCTCGTCCGGGAGGGGCAGTCGCTCGCCCTCACCGCGCGCGCGGAGTCGCTCGCGCAGCCCGTCCGGGAGGCGCTGTCCCTGATCCGGCGCGCGCTCGAGGACCGGCCGGCGTTCGACCCGACGACCGACGCGGGCACCCTGCGCGTCAGCTGCTCCGACTACTCGACGGTGGTCCTGATCGCCCCGCTCGTGCGCGAGCTCACGGCCGAGGCGCCCGGGGTGACCGTCGAGGTCCAGCCGCGCTCCGTCGACCCGGTGGGCAGCCTGCTGCGCGCCGAGACGGATCTCGTGATCGAGCCGACCGCCGTGATGCGCGGGGTGTCGCTGCCGTCGCAGGGCCTCTTCCGGGACCGCTGGCTGTGCTGCCTCTGGGCGGGGAACTCCCGGGTCGGCGACTCGGTGAGCCGGGCGGAGTTCGCCGAGCTCGGCCGCATCGTCTACTCGATGGGGCGCGGGTCGCCGAGGTCCTTCGCCGACGAGCACCTGGAGCGCAGCGGGCTGCGCCGGCGCGCGGAGTTCGCGGTCGAGAGCTTCTTCCTCGCCCCGCACCTGCTGCAGGGCACCGAGCTCGTCGCCCTCGTGCCCGAGCGGGTCGTGCCGCTGCTGGAGCGGATGGCGAGCATCCGGGTCGTCGAGCCGCCCCTGGAGATCCCGGAGATCGTCCAGACCATGTGGTGGAGCCCCGCGCGCACGACGGATCCCGCGCACCAGTGGCTGCGCGAGCGGATCGCCGCGGTCGCGGCGCGGATGGAGCCGGCTACCGGAGCAGGTCGCGGCGCGTGACCTCGGCGATCGCGCTCCAGTCGTAGTCCGCGAAGCCCTCCTGCAGCGCCCGCTCGTAGACGGCCTTGAGGGCCGGCAGCGAGGGGACGTGCGTGCTCGTCGCCTCGGCGACCTGCTCGAGCAGGTCGAGGTCCTTCCGCCCGAGCGTCATCGTGAAGGCGGCGGGCGTGTAGGACTGCGTCGCGATGATCGGGCCGTAGACCGTGTAGGCGGGGCCGCCGACGAACGTCGACGTGAGCAGCTCGACGAACAGCCCGGGATCGACGTCGAGCCGCTCCGCCATCGCGATCGTCTCGCCGAGCGCCTGGTGCGCCTGGATCAGGATGTAGTTGCACAGCGCCTTGATCGAGTTCGCGATCGAGGGCGTCTCGCCGAAGTGCCACGTCTGCTTGCCCAGCAGCTCGAAGTACGGCTTCGCCGCCTCGAGCACCTCGGCCGGGCCCGCGGCGAGGATGTTCAGCTGACCGGCGGCCGCGACGGCGGGCCGGCCGAGCACCGGCGCCGCCGCGTACCGCACGCCCGCCTTGGCGAAGCGGTCCTCGAGCCGCGTCGCGAACCTCGGCGAGATCGACGCCATGTTCACGTGCGTGGTGCCGGCCGTCAGGTGCTCGGCGCTGAGCACGGCGTCCACCGCGGCGTCGTTCGCGAGCATCGAGAACGACAGGTCCGCCGCGAGCGCGTCGCGCGCCTCGGGCGCCTCCTTCGCGCCCGCGGCGACGAGCTCGGCGACCGGCTCCTTGCCGCGGTTCCAGACCAGCACCTCGGCGTCGGACCCGAGCAGTCGGGCCGCCATCCCGGAACCCATGGTCCCGAGGCCGAGGAAGCCGACGGTGGTCACGCCTCGCCTCGGCCCCAGATCGTGTTCCGGTGCGACTGCGCGTCGCGGTTGAGGTTGAGCGGGCCGTCGATCGTGTAGTACTGCCGGCCGGCGACGATGAGCTCCTCGGCCGGGAACTTCGTGATGACCTCGCAGCCGTCCGCCGTGACGACGACCTCCTCCTCGATGCGCGCCGCGCCCCAGCCGTCCGCCGACGGCCAGTAGGTCTCGAGGGCGAAGACCATGCCCTCCTCGAGGACCTCGGGGTGGTCGAACGAGGTGAGCCGGCTGAAGATCGGCTTCTCCCAGATGGAGAGGCCCACGCCGTGGCCGTACTGCAGCGCGAAGGCCGCCATCTCGTCGGCGAAGCCGAACTCCTCGGCCTTCGGCCACACCGCGACGATGTCCGCGGTGGTCGCGCCCGGCTTCACGAGCGCGATCGCGCGGTCCATGTACTCGCGGCACTTCGTGTAGGCGTCCTTCTGCGCCTGGCTCGCCGAGCCGACCGCGAAGGTGCGGTAGTAGCAGGTGCGGTAGCCGTTCCAGCTGTGCAGGATGTCGAAGAAGGCCGGGTCGCCGGGGCGCAGCAGCCGGTCGGAGAAGACGTGCGGGTGCGGCGAGCAGCGTTCGCCGGAGATCGCGTTCACGCCCTCGACGTACTCGGAGCCGAGGTCGTAGAGCGTCTTGGCGACGACGCCGACGGCCTCGTTCTCGCGCACGCCCGGACGGAGGAACTGGTACAGCTCCTCGTAGGCGGCGTCGACCATCGAGGCGGCCTGGCTGAGCAGGCGGATCTCGTCGGGGGTCTTGATGCGGCGGGCCTCCATGAAGACCTGCTGGCCGTCGACGACCTCGATGCCCTCCTTCTGCAGGGCGATGAGCACGGGCAGCTCGATGACGTCGACGCCGAGCGGCTCGTTCTGCAGGCCGAACTTCTCGAGCTCGCGCTTGACCTTCCGGGCGACGTCGCCGGCGAGGTCGGCGTCCGGCGGGAACGCGCCGCGCAGCGTCGAGATGCCGGCGCGGGCGCCGGACTCGAGGCGGGTGCGCTTGGCGCCATCGTGCGGCTTCGACGGGTCGGCGTCCGCCTCCTGGGTGGTGACGTCGAGCCAGGGGTTGTAGAGCGCGTGGTGCTTCGCCGCCGAGCCGAAGTCCCAGACGATCGGGTCGGTCTTGCGGGTGACCAGGCAGAACCGGATGAGCTTGTCCATCGCCCAGGTGCCGATGTGGGTCGCGCTCGCGTACCGGATGTTCGAGAAGTCGAACGCCAGGACGGCCCCGAGGTGGGACTTCTCCAGCTCCGCGTGCAGCCGCGCGAGGCGGGCATCGCGGAGCCGATCCATGTCGACCCGCTCCTCCCAGTCGACGTTGTTCGTCCCGGTCGTCCCGGTGCTCTTCATCGAGTCCTCCTGTGTAGAGATGTAAGGAGCTGGCCTGACCTGATATTGTACGACAGTTATATGCGTACAGCGCGAGTGAACGTGTTCCCTCAGCGCGCCTATGGAGTCGGAGGGCCCGGATGGCGGCATCGGGTATCGGAACTCGTCTGAGGGACGCCAGGACCCAGCGAGGGCTGAGTCTGCGCAGCGTCGCCCAGGCTCTCGGAGTGTCGGCGAGCCTCGTCTCGCAGGTGGAGACCGGGAAGACGCAGCCCTCGGTCTCGACGCTGTACGCGCTCGCGAACCACCTCGGCGTCTCGCTCGACGAGCTGCTCGGCATCGTCCCCACCTCGGCGCGTCCGACGCGGACCATGTTCGGCCACGCCGGCACGCTGCTGCCGAACGTGCAGCACGGCGAGGACAACCCCGTCATCGAGATGGAGCAGGGCGTGCGCTGGGAGCGCCTCGCCGTCGGCAGCGGCGGCCCGGCCGACGCGATCCTGGTGACGTACGAGCCGGGCGCCTCGTCCTCGCTCGAGGGCAAGCTGATGCGGCACAGCGGCATCGAGTACGCGTACATCCTCGAGGGCGAGCTGACGTTCCAGCTCGACTTCGACACCTACATCCTGCGGAAGGGCGACTCGCTCCAGTTCGAGTCGGCGCGTCCGCACATGTTCGCGAACCAGGGGAACGCCGTCGCGAAGGGTATCTGGTTCATGGTCGGCCGTCGTTCGCCCGCGCTCCTCTACACGGAGGGCGAGTCCGGGGACGTCGGCGGCTTCGAGGCGATCCGGCACTAGCCGGGGCGAGCCCGCACGCCGCTCGACGGGTGCGCGACTACCGCGCGTGCACCGCCGCGCGCGGCTCCGAGATCCAGGGGTCGATGAGCGCCTTGATCTGCTGCGCCGAGCCGTCCAGCAGCGGCTGCAGCGCGTCGGGGACGAGCCGGTCGAGCGGGTAGGCGGTCGGCGCGATGTCCGTCCAGTCCGGCCGGGACTGCAGGAGCCTGATCGCGTCCGGGAAGTCGGTGCGGAAGACGTGGGCGACGGTCCCGACGACCTTCATCTCGCGCAGCGTCCACGTCCCGAGCGGGAGCTCGGGCTCGCCGCGCTGGATGCCGACCGGCACGATCGTCGACCCGGGCCAGGAGGCATCGAGCACCGACTGCAGACCGGGCCGCGAGCCGCTCACCTCGAAGAACACGTCGACGTCGAAGCCGATCTCCTCGAGCTTGTCCTTGAGCGGCATGGTGCCGGCGACCAGCGTCTCGGTCGCGCCGAGCGCCCGAGCGAGCTCGAGCCGGTCCTCCGCGAGGTCGACGACGAGGACGCGGGCGCCGGTGGCGACGGCGGCGACGGTGATGAACGCGCCGATCCCGCCGACGCCGACGATGACGGCGTCCTGCCCCGCGCCGAGGCCGCTGCGGCGGACCGCGTGGACGGCGATCGCCATGGGCTGCGCGAGGCCGAGGGTGTCCATCGAGAGGCCGGAGCCGCTCACGTCGAGGACGATGTCCGCCGGCGCGATGACGTAGCCGGCCAGACCGCCGTTGAAGGCGAAGCCGAGCGTCTTGTACTTCCGGCACAGGTTCGTCCGGCCAGCCCGGCAGGGCTTGCACTCGCCGCAGGAGATCCCCGCGCCGCAGACGACGGTCGCGCCGACGGCGAGCCCCTCGACGCCGTCGCCGACGGCGTCGACGGTGCCGGCGAACTCGTGCCCGAGCGCGACCGGCGGCTCGGCGAGCACCAGATCGCGTCCGAACTCGGTCGCGTCGGAGCCGCACACGCCGCACACGCCGACCCGGATGCGGACCTCGCCGGGGCCGGGCTCCGGCACCTCGATGGGCTCGATGCGCAGATCGCCGGGCTGGTACAGCACGGCCGCGACGGTCGAGGTCACACGAGGCTCCCGGACTCGATCGGGAGCTGCGCGGCCGAGCGCTCGCCGATCATCCAGCCGAGGTAGCGCTCGTAGACGGCCTTGTGCAGCGGGTGGTCGAGGTACGCGTCGAGCCCGGCGCCGTCGTCGACGATCGCGGCGACGCCGTAGTCGGCGCCACCGGCGCGCAGGTGCAGGTTCGCCCCGGCGACGTACGACTTGATCTCCGGGATGTCCGCGCGCATCTCGTACAGGGCGGTGGTCAGCGCGGCGACGTCCTCCTCGGTGACCTCGGGCTTCCAGCGGAACGACGCGATGTGCAGGACCGGCATGATGCTCTCCCTCAGGGCTCTGACCGCGGTGTCGAGGGCGGATTGTCCGACGACGATTTATCTTCTCGACCCGCAAGCCACAGAATACCAACGGCGGATGCGCGATGGGGTGCGCCCGCCTCGTGAGGGAGGAGTCGCGATGACGGAGCCCAGGATCGCCGTGCTTGGCGCCGGCGCGAACGGGGCGTCGGTCGGCGCCGACCTGCTGCGGGCGGGGCTCGACGTCACCCTCGTCGAGCAGTGGCCGAGCCACGTCGAGCGGATGCGCGAGGACGGCCTCACGATCGAGACGCCGGAGGAGGTCATCCGGGTCCGGCCGCGGGTCATCCACCTCTGCGAGGTCGCCGAGCTGAGGACCGAGTTCGACGTCGTCCTGATGCTCATGAAGGCCTACGACTCGCGCTGGGCGGCCCAGCTGATCGAGCCCCACCTCGCCGCCGACGGCCTGATGGCCGGCGTGCAGAACGGCATGACCAGCCGGGTGGTCGAGGACGTCGTCGGCGCCCATCGCACGATCGCGACGGTCATCGAGTGCTCCGCGACGATGGACGAGCCGGCGCTCGTGCACCGGCACACGCCCGTCTCCCGGTCATGGTTCGCGACCGGGACCCTCCCCGGCGGGCCCGGCGCGGCGCGGGAGGAGGAGGTCGCCGCGCTGCTGCGCCACTCCGGCGCCGTCGAGCACTTCGACGACATCGAGTCCGCGAAGTGGATGAAGCTCGTCTCGAACTCGACGCTGCTCGTCACCAGCGCCATCCTCGGCCTGCCCATGCTCGACGCGCTGCACGCCCCCGGCTACCGGGACCTCATGGTCGCGGCCGGGAACGAGGCCCTCGCCGTCGGCGTCGCGCTCGGCCACCGGATCCTGCCCATCTTCGGGCTCAGCCCGGAGGAGATCGTCGACCGCGACCGGGTCGTGGACGTGATGACGGACAAGCTGTTCGCCGGCTTCGTCGTGCCCGGCGCGACCACGACGGTGCTGCAGGACTGGCGCCGCGGCCCCGGCCGGCACAGCGAGGTCGACGACCTGAACGGCCACGTCTCGGCGAAGGGCCGGGAGACCGGCGTCCCGACGCCGGTGAACGACGCGGTCACCGGGATCGCGCACCGCATCGAGCGCGGCGAGCTCGGCCCGGCGCCCGAGCATCTCGGTCTCATGCTCGCCGCGATCGGGTGAGCGGCCCGACCGGGGCGCCGGTCGGCGTGACGCCGCAGCCGGCTGCCGGCCGGCCGGTCACCCGGGTCGCGGTGCTCTCCACCATCGCGACGCTCGTCGGCGGCATGAGCATCTCGGTGCAGACCGCCGTCAACGGGCACGTCAGCGTGCTCACCGGGTCGCCGGTGCTCGCGACGGCGATCAACCACGGCAGCGGGCTCGTGGTGGGTCTGCTCGTCGCGCTCGCGATCGGGGCGTTCCCGCGTGCCTGGCGCAGCCTGCGCGACCGCCGCGCGGAGATCCGGTGGTGGTGGTTCCTCGGCGGCCTGATGGGCTTCGCGGCCGTGCTCACGATCGTCCTCGCGACCCCCGAGGTCGGCGTCGTGACGATCGCGGTCGCGATCACGCTGGGGCAGCTCGCGGGGTCCGTGATCGCGGACTCCGGCGGGCTCGGCCCGGGCGGGCGACGCGGCCTGAACGCGCTGCGGCTGCTCGGCATCGGCGTCGCGATCCTCGCCGTGCTCATCGGCGGCCTCGGCCACTTCGAGTCGGGGAACCTGCTGCTCGTCCCGCTCGTCGTCCTCGCCGGCCTCCTCATCGCGCTCCAGCAGGCGGCGAACGGCTGGATCCTCGTCGTCACCGGCGGGGAGTGGGCGGTGATGACCGTCATCAACTTCGTGGTCTCCGGCGCCGCGGTCGCCGTGGCGCTCGGGATCCAGGTCGCGATCGCCCCGCCCGACTTCTCGGCGGTCCCCTGGTGGGCCCCGGCCGGCGGGCTGGTCGGCGCGATCGTCGGCGTCGTCATCGCGTTCACCGTGCGGACCATCGGCGTGCTGAGCTCGATGCTCTGCGTCGCGGCCGGCCAGTCGATCTCCTCGATCCTCGCCGACGCGCTGGTGCCGATCAACGGGATCGGCGTGACGGTCGGCGCCGTCGTGGGCGCGATCCTCGCCGTGCTCGCCGTCGCGCTCGCCGGGCTCGGTGCGACGCGACGGCCCCGCGCGGCGGCGGCCGAGGCCGCGGAACAGGTCTCGTAGGTATTGCGACAGGAGAGGAGCCGACGATGCCGACCGATGTGCTCGCCGCGGTCGCCCGCGAGGGCGAGCGGGAATTCCGGGTGGAGACGGTGTCGCTGCGCGATCCCGGCGAGACGGACGTCGTCGTCGAGATCGCGGCGTCGGCGTTCTGCTACTCGGACTGGATCGCGATCGACGGCGACGCCGAGCGGCGCACCCCCGGCATCCGCCCGATCGTCCTCGGCCATTCCGCCGTCGGCACCGTGGTCGACCGCGGCCCGGAGGGCCGCCACCGGATCGGCGAGCGGGTGCTCATCACGGCGACCCCGGAGTGCGGGGAGTGCTTCTGGTGCACCAGCGGCCGCATCGACCAGTGCGAGGGGCTCTTCGTGCCGGCACCGGTGAGCGGCATGCTGCACGACGGCCTGGAGCTGCGCGCCCCCGGCCATTCGGGGACCTACGCCGAGGCGACGGTGCTCCGCGCGATGCAGGCCTTCCCAGTGCGCAGCGACCTGCCGGACGAGTGGCTCGCGATGTTCGGCTGCGGGATCACCTCGGGCATGGGGGCCGTCGTGAACGTCGGCAGGCCGGAGCCCGGGTCCTCCGTGCTCGTGGTGGGCTGCGGCCAGATCGGGCTGTGGATGATCCAGGCGGCGCGCCTGCTCGGCGCGGAGCAGATCATCGCCGTCGAGCCGCTCCCGCAGCGGCGCGCCGTCGCCGCACGCGTCGGCGCCACCGCCGTGCTGGACCCGGACGATGGCGACGTGCTCGAGGCGATCCGCGCGCTGACCGGCGGTCGCGGCGCCGACCAGGGATTCGACGCCGGCGGGACCCTGGAGGCCGTACGGCTCGCCTTCCTCGGCACCCGCAACGGCGGGGTGACGACCCTCACCTCCTATGTCGAGCGCTGGTCGGAGATCTCGCTGCCGCTCTTCGACCTCGCGCTGCGCGGACGGGACGTGCGGTCCTCGCAGACGGGCCGGCTGGACATGAGGCGCGACATCGCGCGGTTCACCCGCATGCTCGAGTCCGGCCGCGTCGACGTCGACGCGATGCTCGGCGGGATCCGACCGCTGGCCCGGATCAACGAGACGCTCGCGGCGTCGCGGGACCGCGTGGAGATCACGCCGATCGTCGTGCGCTGAGGCTCACCCGGCGGAGCCAGGACCGCGGAGCTCCGCGAACATCGCGTAGGACGGGTCCGCGGCTGCCGGCCCGCACCCGCCTCCGGCCGCAGGTCGCGCCGAACGTGCTGGCGCTGGTCGTGCTCTCCCGCCTGAGCGGTCGGCCGCTCAGTACAGCTCGGGCATCCGGGTGACGTAGGGGGCCTCCAGACGGGCGGCCTGCTCGTCGGTGAGCACGAGGTCGAGCGCGGCCACCGCGTCGGTCAGGTGGGAGGGCTTCGTCGCGCCGATGAGCGGCGCGCAGAACGCCGGCTGCCGCCGCAGCCACGCGATCGCGACGTGCGCCATCGGCCGGCCGAGCTCCTCGGCGACCGCCTGGACGGCGTGCACCACCGCCTCGTCGGAGGCGACGGCCTGCTTGTAGAAGCCGAGCTGGATCTCGTCCTTGCCGGTGCGGTCGGTCTCGGCGCCCCACGGCCGGGCGAGCTTGCCGCGGCCGAGCGGACTCCAGGGCACCAGGCCGACGCCGACCTCGGCGCAGTAGGGGATGAGCTCGCGCTCGTCCTCCCTGGCGATCAGCGAGTACTGGTTCTGCATCGAGACGAACTGCGCGAGGCCGAGCTCGCGCTGCCGCTCCTTCGCCTTGACGAAGCGCCAGGCGTCCATCGAGGAGGCGCCGAGGTAGAGCACCTTGCCGGCGCGCACCAGGTCGTCGAGCGCGACGAGCGTCTCGTCGAGCGGGGTGACCTTGTCGAAGCGGTGGATCTGCAGCAGGTCGATGGCGTCGACCCCGAGCCGGCGCAGCGAGCGGTCCACCTCCTGCATGATCGCCTTGCGCGAGAGGCCCTCCCGGTTCGGACCGGGCGCGACCCGGCCGTGCACCTTGGTCGCGATGACGAGCTCCTCGCGCACGCCCAGCTCGCGCAGCGCCTCGCCCAGGATCTCCTCGGAGGTGCCGTCGGAGTAGACGTTCGCGGTGTCGAACATGTTGATGCCGAGATCGAGCGCGGCCCGGATGATCTCGCGCGACGCCTCCGGGCCGAGCGACCAGGGGTGGGTGCCGCGCTCCGGGATGCCGAAGCTCATCGCGCCGACCGCGATCGGCGAGATCTCGAGGCCGCTGCGGCCCAGCCTGATGGTGTCCATACCCGCTCCCTCGCGCGCCCGCCGGTCGAGCCGCGAGACCAGTCTGCCGCGAACCGACGCCGTCGGGTCGCCGATCCGCCGGCTCAGCCGCCGATGGTGAAGACCTCGGGGTGGCGCTCGAGCTCGAGCCGGGTGCGGCGGATGTGGATCGCGAGCACGCGCTCGGCCTCCTCCGCGTCGCGGCGGCGCAGCGCTCCCACGATGAGGTGGTGGTCGTGGTGCGCGCTGCGGTCGCCCTCGTCGCGGAACACGCGGGTGAAGGCCCGGCGGTAGTGCTGCGTGCGGTTCCACAGCTGCGTGACGAAGTCGCCGAGCACGCTGGTCCGTGCCGCGGCATAGCCGGACAGGTGGAACTCCCGGTCGAGCACGAGGAACTCCTCGACGTCGGAGGAGGCCTCCATCGCGAGGGCGAGCCCGTCGAGCCGGTCGATCGCCTCCTCCGACAGCAGCGGGGCGCTGAAGCCGAGCAGCAGGGGCTCGACGCGCTCGCGCAGCAGATAGAGCTCCTCGAAGTCCGCGAGCGTGAGCGTGGAGACCCAGGCGCCGGCGTTCGCGCGGACGGTGACCAGCCCCTCCGCCTCGAGCATCCGCAGCGCGTCGCGGACCGGCAGCCGGGACGCCCCGTGCAGGTCGGCCAGGTCCTCCTGCCGGATCCGCGCGCCGGGCGCGTACTCGCCGGAGAGGATCGCGTCGCGCAGCCGGGCCGCGATCCGCGCGCCGGCGGCGCCGTGCGTGCGCTCGCTCTCGGTCACGGGCTGCCGCACCGGCCTACTCGGCCGGGTGCGCCGGGTGCCACAGCTTGACCGGCGCGTCCGCCTCGTAGGCCTTGCCGCCCGGGTACGAGACGAGCTCGAACTGCATGCCCCACGGCGCCCGGAAGTA
Organism: Micrococcales bacterium 73-13; assembly: GCA_001898855.1. Classification (GTDB taxonomy): domain Bacteria; phylum Actinomycetota; class Actinomycetes; order Actinomycetales; family Microbacteriaceae; genus 73-13. Next base: position 13,759 of record MKVN01000003.1, on the reverse strand, counting down.
GATCCAGCGCTGGCCGAGCGCCGCGCCGGCGCTCGGGATCGGCTCGCCCATCACCTCGACGCCGTTCGCCCTCAGGTAGGCGACCGCGGCGTCCATGTCGTCGACGTAGAGCGCCAGGTGGTGGCCGCCGATGTCGGAGTTCTTCGGCTGCGGCGCCTGGCCCTCGGGGCTCGTGTACTTGAAGACCTCGAGGTTCGAGCCGTTGCCCAGGCGGTAGAAGCGGATCTCCTCGATGACGCTGCGCGGGCTGACCCCGATCTGCCGGGTCATCCAGTCGCCCTCGTCGTCGCGCTTCGAGCCGAGCGTGTAGATCGGCACGGCGCCGAGGATGCCGACGAGGAAGGCCTCCGCCTCGTCGAGATCGGGGACCGTGAACCCGATGTGGTCCGAGCCGTGCATTCCTGGGATCGCCATGTCGACCTCCTCGCCGAACAGAGAGCGGATTGGATACATCATGGCCCATTCACGGCGAGATCACCAGGAGAACGCGACCTTCGGCTTGATTTTGGATGCAATCAGTGACTACCCTCGTGGAGGCGCATCGCGCCGTCCCGCCGCGCATCGACACGGAGGCAAGGATGCCGAAGATCACACCGCTCGAGACCGGGGTCGCCTGGGTCCAGCTCGAGACGACGCCCGAGGACTGGCAGGCCGCGAGCCCGGCCCTGCTGAACACCATGCTCGGCCAGCTCCATCTCATCCGCGCCTTCGAGGAGGTCGTCCTCGAGCTCGCCGGCGAGGGCCTGCTGCACGGGCCGGCGCACTCCTCGATCGGCCAGGAGGGCGGCGCGGTCGGCTCGGTCATCGGGCTCGGCGCCGCCGACGCCGTGAACGGCTCGCACCGCGGCCACCACCAGTTCCTCGCGAAGGTCATCAACTACGTCAGCCCCGAGCTCGACCCCGCCGCGCTCGTCGGCCCCGAGCTGCAGGCGGTGCTGCAGCGCACGCTCGCCGAGATCCTCGGCCTGGCGCAGGGCTTCTCCAGCGGTCGCGGCGGCTCGATGCACCTGCAGTGGCTCGAGGCCGGCGCGCTCGGCACCAACGCGATCGTCGGCGGCGGCGCCCCGATCGCGACCGGCAACGCCTGGGCGCAGAAGCACTCCGGCACCGACAACGTCACGATCAACTACTTCGGCGACGGCTCCAGCCAGATCGGCTCGGTGCTCGAGTCCTTCAACCTCGCCTCGGCCTGGAAGCTCCCGGTGATGTACTTCATCGAGAACAACCTCTACGCCGTCTCCACCTTCGCCGGCGACGTCTCCGCCGACATCCGCTTCTCGGTGCGCGGTCAGGGCTTCTCGATCCCGTCCTGGCGCGTCGACGGCATGGACCCGCTCGCCGTCTACCTCGCCTCGCAGGCGGCCTTCGAGCGGATGCGCTCGGGCGAGGGCCCGGCGATCGTCGAGGCCGAGGTGTACCGCTTCTTCCACCAGAACGGCCCGTACCCCGGCTCCGCCTTCGGCTATCGGACGAAGGAGGAGGAGGCCGAGTGGCGCGCCCGCGATCCGCTCGACCGGGTCGCCCGCGAGATGATCGCGCTCGGCCTGATCGACGAGGCCGGGGTCGCGAGCGTCCGCGAGCAGGCGCTCGCCGCCGCGCAGGCCGCGGCCGGCGCGCTCATCGAGGCCGACCCGGAGAACCCGGGCAAGCGCCGGATCATCCCCTCGCTGTGGCCGGACACCTCCTTCGTCGACGTCGGCGTCCGCGGCGATCTCTCGGAGCTCTCGGAGCTGCCGGCGCTCGACCCGGCCGACTGGACTGGCGGCTGGACCGAGACGAAGTACGTCGACGCCGTCGCCCAGACGATGGACAACGCGATGGCGGCCGACCCGCGGATCGTCGTGCTCGGCGAGGACGTCCACCGGCTGAACGGCGGGACGAACGGCGCGACCAAGGGCCTGTTCAAGAAGTACGGCCCCGACCGCGTGCTCGGCACCCCGATCTCCGAGAACGGCTTCTTCGGCCTCGCCGGCGGGCTCGCGCTCGACGGGCGGTTCCGCCCCGTGGTCGAGTTCATGTACCCGGACTTCATGTGGGTCGCCGCTGACCAGGTGTTCAACCAGATCGGCAAGGTCCGGCACATGTTCGGGAACAACAACCAGGTCCCGCTGGTGCTGCGCACGAAGGTCGCGATGGGCGTCGGCTACGGCTCGCAGCACCTGATGGACCCGGCCGGCATCTTCGCGACGAGCCCCGGCTGGCGCATCGTCGCCGCCTCGGACGCGGCGGACTACGTCGGGCTGATGAACGCGGCGCTGGCCTGCGAGGACCCGGTGCTCGTCATCGAGCACGTCGACCTCTACGGCCGGGCCGACCGGGTGCCCGACGGCCCGCTCGACTACGTGATCCCGCCGGGCAAGGGCGCGGCGGTCGTCCGCCGGGCCGGCGAGGACGTCACGGTCCTCACCTACCTCTCCATGGTCCACCACGCGGCGGAGGCGATCGAGCAGACCGGGGTCGACGCGGAGCTCATCGACCTGCGCTGGCTGGACCGCGCCTCGCTCGACTGGGACACCGTCGGCGAGAGCATCCGGAAGACGAACGCGGTGCTCATCGTCGAGCAGGGCGCCAGGGGCACCGGCTACGGCGCCTGGCTCGCCGACGAGATCCAGCGCCGCTACTTCGACTGGCTCGACCAGCCGGTGCAGCGCGTGACCGGCGGCGAGGCGTCGCCGTCGATCTCGAAGGTCCTCGAGCGCGCGGCGATCGCGAGGACCGAGGAAGTCGTCGCGGGCCTCGAGGAGGTCCGCAAGGGCCTCGGGAGGAGCTGAAGATGGCGAACATCGTCCGCATGCCCGCCGCCCTCGCGCAGGTGACCGAGGGCGCGGTGCAGACCTGGCTCGTCGAGGTGGGTCAGGAGATCAAGGTCGGCGACCTGATCGCCGAGATCGAGACCGAGAAGGCCGTCGTCGAGTTCGCCTCCGAGGTCGACGGCACCGTCGGCCGACTGCTGGTGCGCGCCGGGCAGAACGTCGAGGTCGGCACCCCGATCCTGGTCGTCACCGCGGCGGGGGAGACCGACGCGGACATCGACGAGGCGCTCGCCGAGATCGGCTCCGGCACCGCCGAGGCGCCCGAGGAGGCGGCCCCGACCGAGGGCGCGCCGTCGCAGGACGCGCCGGCCGGCGAGCCGACGCCGTCGGCGCCTCGGGACCAGCCCTCCGAGGAGGCCGCTCCCGAGCCGGCCGCGGTCGCCGCTGCCGGCGGCGAGGGCCGCGTCTTCGCCTCGCCGCTCGCCCGCCGCCTCGCGCGGGAGCGGCACCTCGACCTCAGCGCCGTCGTCGGCACGGGCCCCGGCGGCCGCATCACCCGCCGCGACCTCGACGCGGCCCCGGCCACGGCGCCCGCCGCATCCGCCGCCGCTCTGGGACCCGTCCCCGCGCCCGGCGCCCCCGCCGCCTATGAGGACATCCCGCTCACCGGCATGCGGAAGGCCATCGCCCGCCGCCTGCCCGAGTCCAAGTCGACGGCGCCCCACTTCTACGTCACCGCCCACGCCAGGGTCGACGCGCTCCTCGAGCTGCGCAAGCAGGCGAACGAGGGCGCCGAGGTGAAGATCTCGGTCAACGACTTCGTGCTCAAGGCCGTGGCCGCCGCGCTGGTGCGCGTCCCCGCGGCGAACGCGATCTGGAACGGCGACAGCATCCGCCGCTTCTCCGGCGTCGACATCGGCGTCGCGATCGCGATCGAGAACGGCCTGGTCACGCCGGTCGTCCGCGGGGTCGAGCGGCGCTCGCTCGGCGACATCCAGCGCACCGTCGCCGACTTCGCCGCCCGGGCCAGGGCCGGCCGGCTCAAGCTCGAGGAGCTCGAGGGCGGATCGTTCTCGGTGTCCAACCTCGGCATGTACGGCGTCGACGAGTTCTCCGCCATCCTCAACCCGCCGCAGTCCGGCATCCTCGCGGTCAGCGCCGCGAAGCCGCGGCCGGTGGTCGGGGAGGACGGGCAGCTCGCGGTGGCGAACGTCATGACGGTGACCCTGTCGGCCGACCACCGGGTCGTCGACGGCGCCGTCGCGGCCGAGTGGATGGCGGCGTTCGTCGACGTCATCGAGCACCCGGTCAAGATGCTCGTCTGAGCGGGACGGCCTCGCTACCCGGCCGACGGCGTCGGCCGGCTGACGGCCTGGCCGTCCTCGTCGAGCAGCAGCAGGCGCGGAGCCGTCTCGCCGTCGTCGAGCAGCACCGAGACTGCGGCGGCGCGGCCGGGCGGCACCGCGCGGATCGTCACGGATCCCCGCTCGGCGCCGACGACGATGTCGTGCAGCACCGTGCCGAGCCGTCCGCCGATGCGCTGCCGGGGACCGGGTCGCTCGCCGAGGAGCACCACGTCGAGGCCCGCCCGGCGACGATCGGCGATCGTCGCGTCGAGCGCGGGGCCGAGCAGCCAGGGCGATCGCACCCGGTCCCGGATCCCGGCCTCGACGACCTCGATCTCCCGCCGCCACCGCTCGTTGATCGGCAGCCCCTCGGCGAGGCGCGCGAGCAGCGGTCCGGCCTCCTCGCCGATCTCCGCGAGGTCGCGCCGATCGGCGGCCGCGGCCTCGTCGGCGAGCTGGGCCGAGAGCTCGGCGCGGGCCGCCTCGGTGCGGTGCAGCCGCTCCTGGGCGACGATCCGGCGCAGCACGGCGCGCCAGATGAACCCGACGACGAGCGCCATGATCGGCGTGACGACCAGCCCGACGACGCCCGGCCCCGGCCCCGCGACGGCGAGCCCCCAGCCGGCGCCGCCGAGGATCACGACGGCGCTGCCGGCGGCCCCGGCGATCACGTTGCCGCGGGCGACCAGCAGCGCGCCGAGATAGGACGCGAAGTCGAACAGCCAGATCCGCTCCACCTCGGGCCCGCTCGCCAGCAGCGCCCCGACGCTCGCGAGCATCGCGAGGTCCACGACGACGGCGCGGGGCCGGTCGAGCGTGCGGTCGCCCGGCGTGGTGGTCACCAGGACGCCGACGAGCGCGGTCGCGTATCCGAGCAGACGCCAGGCGCTCGGCGGCCCCCACGTCGCCCCGATGCCCTCGCTGAGCACGCCGAGCGCCCACACGGCGCAGAACGCCCACCGGGCGCCCGGGGTGCCGAGCCCCGCTCCGCCGCTGCCGGCCGCGGTCACGTCCGCCACGTCAGCACCACCTCCGCGCCGCTGCCGGGCGCGGCGAGGACCCGGACGTCGCCGCCGGCGAGGTCCGACATGCGGGCGACGACGCTCTGCCGCAGCCCCAGGCGCTCCGCGGGGACGGCGGCCGGGTCGAACCCGCGCCCGTCGTCGCGCACCACGACCTCGATGTCGCCGGGGCGCACGCGCACTGCGAGCTGTCGGGCGGCGCCCGGGCCCGCGTGCCGCACGCTGTTGCGCAGCGCCTCCGCCGCGGCGAGCGTCACGGCATCGGCCGCCGCGGCCGGGACGGCGCCGCTCGCCGCCTCGGCGCGCAGGGCGCAGGCGGGGTCGATGCGCCGCAGCGTCGCGGTCATCACCGCGAGCGCGTCGCGGCAGTCGATGCGCTCGGCGCCCCTCGTCCCCGGCGCCGGCGCGTCGAGCAGGAGCAGGGCGTGCGTCGCCTCGGCGCGCAGCTGCGGGGGCGGCTCGCCGTCGAAGGATCGGGCGGCGATGAGCACGGAGAGCACCTCGTCGTGGATGAGCCGGCCGAGCTGGGCCTGCCGCTGCGCCTCGGCGACGGCGCGGGCGCTGCGGAGGTCCTGCTCCCGCGCGCGCTGCTCGCTGCGTCGCAGCCGCGTCAGCCGATTGCGGATGCCGACGAAGATCGCGACGAACATGATGTTCGTCAGGTGGATGGGGGTGTCGGCCGCGACCGCCTGCGGCAGCCCGCCGAGGAAGACGAGCGCGGAGAGCGCCGGCAGGCACCCCGACACGACCGTGAGCCCCACCGCGACCATCGGCCGCACCCAGAGCACGGGATAGCTCGCGACCACCGACTGGAGCATCCAGATCCAGGGCATGCCGGCCTCGGCGGGGTCCGCGCGGTAGGCGAGGAAGGAGGTCGCCCACAGGACCCAGCCGAGCACCGGGATGCCGATCCAGCCGATGCGGAGCAGGCCGAAGGGCAGCACCCGGCCGAGCGCGGCGAGGCAGAGCACCGCGATCGCCATCAGCGCCACGCCGGCGAGCCACCACGCCGCGGTGTCCTCCGCCGGCGGCAGCCCCGTGAGGACCTGCCCGAGCACCAGGACGGCGCCGCCGAGCGAGATCAGCCAGCCGACCTGCCGGTCGGTGCGGCGGGCCCCCGCGAGGTCGTCCACACGATCAGCCCTCGGTGGAGACGATGCCGTCCTCGACGGCGCGCAGGTAGAGGTCGAGCTTCGTCGGGGCGGGACGCCCGACCGCCGCGTACTTGGTCCGGATGCGGCGGATGTGGTCGAGCACCGTCTGCCTGGAGATGAACAGCCGGGCGGCGACCCTCGCCGCGGTCTCGCCCGCGGCGTAGAGCGAGAGCACCTCGGCCTCCCGGTCGGACAGCCTCGCCGTGACGAAGTCGGTGTCGAAGTCGAGCGCGGCCGCCCAGTCCGCGCTCGCGACCACCTCGCCGCGCAGCACCGCGCGCACGGCCTCGACGATCGTCGCCGGCAGCTCGGACTTGCGGACCATCCCGATCGCGCCGGCGCGCGCCGCCTCGCGCACCAGGCTCGGCTGGTCGCCGCTGGTGTAGGCGAGGACCGGCGCGCCGGTGGGCTCGAGCGCGCGGATGTTCGAGCTCGGCGTGGACCCGTCGGCGAGGACGAGGTCGAGCAGCACGACGTCGAAGCGCGTCTCCTGCGCGAGCAGCTCGGGCACGGTGGCGCCCCAGGCCGCGACGAACATGCCGTCCTGGGCGTTCAGGATGCTGCCGACGCCGAGGATCACCGACGGATGGTCGTCGACGACGCCCACCCTGGCCCGCACAGGCGCCTCCGTCGCGCTCGTCCTCGTCGACGATCTCACATCAGTCATCTTGTTCGTCGCTCCCGCCGCTGTCGAGACGGCCGGTTCCGCCCCCTATATCTGGGGGACTCTCCCGCCCGGACATCCCGAGCACCATACCGGCGCGCGCATGACGCTATCCTGAGCGCATGAGCGACCGTGCAGTCCGCGACGAGGCGGGCCCCCGATGATCCGCTTCCTCATCCGCGCCGCGATCTTCCTCGGGACGGCGGCGATCGGCATCCTGGTCGCCGCGGCGATCCTGCCCGACTTCCAGGTGTCCCCGTCCGGCGCGCTGCTCGCGATCGCGATCTTCGCCATCGCGCAGAGCCTGCTCGCCCCGTTCATCCTGAAGCAGGCGCGCCGCTCCGCGCCCGCGCTGCTCGGCGGCATCGGGCTGGTCTCCACCTTCGTCGCGCTGCTCATCACGTCGTTCTTCCCCGGCGGCATCTCGGTGACCGGCAACATCATCGTCACCTGGATCCTGGCGACGCTCATCGTGTGGATCATCACGGCGCTCGGCGCCTGGCTGCTCCCGCTCATCTTCCTGAAGGACCGCGCGGAGAAGCGCCGCGCGGCCGACGCCTGAACCTCGCCCCGCCCGGGGCTGAGCACAACGAGAGGGGCAACGCCCGTGTCATTCTGGACGACCATCTGGGACGCCATCTGGTGGTTCCTGACGTTCTTCGTCTTCATCGCCTACCTGTTCGCGCTGTTCTCCATCATCACGGACCTGTTCCGTGACCGGAAGCTGAACGGCGGCTTCAAGGCGCTGTGGCTGATCTTCCTGGTGTTCGTGCCGTTCATCACCGCGCTCGTCTACCTCATCGCCCGCGGCCGAGGCATGGGCGAGCGCTCCGCCAGGCAGGCGCAGGAGGCGCGCGACGCCGCCGACGAGTACATCCGCTCCGTGAGCGGCGGGGACTCCGGGCCGGCCGGCGAGATCGCGCGGGCGAAGTCGCTGCTCGACTCGGGCGCGATCAGCACCGAGGAGTTCGAACGGCTCAAGGCCGCCGCGCTGAAGCAGGTGGGCTGACGTGGGCCGCGGGCGCGTCGCCGCGACCGTCGCCGGCGCCGGTGCGATCCTGCTGCTCATGAGCGCGTGCGCGGCTCCGCAGGCCGGCGCGGCGGGCACCTGGGGCACCGATGCCCAGGGCAAGCCGCAGCTGGTGCTCGCGGACGACGGCGGGCTCACCGGCACGGACGGGTGCAACCGGCTCGTGGGCTCCTGGGAGCTCAAGGACGGGACGGTCCAGTTCGGCCAGGTCGCCTCGACGATGATGTTCTGCGACGGCGTGGACACCTGGCTCTCCGGGCTGAGCACCGGCCGCGTCGACGGGAGCACGCTGCACATCCTCGACGTCGACGGCCACGAGATCGGGACGCTGGCTCGGAGCTGATCCACCGCCGTCGCGAGCGCGCCCCGCTCGCGACGATCGAGAAGTCGGGGGTAGGGGCTTGACCTCGGAGGATCTGGATCCCGCGCCCGAGACGTCCTCCCCGCGCGGGCTCGGCAGGTTCAGCCTGCTGCGCACCGGACCGACCAGACTGGGGTTCTTCGCGACGGTCGGGGTGCTGCTGGCGCTCCTGCTCGGCGGCGCGGTGGTGCAGCTCGCCTCCGTCCTGACCCTGATCTTCCTGGCGCTGTTCATCAGCATGGGCCTGTACCCGGTCGTCACGGCGCTGCAGCGGCGCAAGGTGCCGAAGCCGCTGGCGATCCTCATCGTGATCGCCGCGTTCGGCGTCGTCATCGCGGTCATGCTGCTGATGATCGTGCCGGTCGTCGTGGGCCAGGGCGGCGAGCTGCTCCGCTCGCTGCCGGCGAACCTCTCCGACATCGAGAACCAGGGCTGGTTCCTCGACCTGAACAGCCAGTTCAACGGCTATCCCTCGATGCTGCTGGAGTGGGTGCGCACCGCCGCGGCCGATCCCAACACCTGGGCGGTGATCGGGGGCGGGGCGCTCGGCATCGTGCGCGGCGTCATCAACGGGACGTTCTCGCTGCTGTTCGTGATCGCGATCACGCTGTACTTCGTCGCCTCGCTCGACATCATGAAGCAGGCGCTGTACGACCTCGTGCCGGGCTCCAAGGTGCGGGGCTTCAAGGAGATCACCGAGGAGATCGTCGAGTCGATCGGCAAGTACCTCGGGGGCCAGGTCATCCTGGCCGCGATCATCGCGGTCTTCAGCTTCCTGCTGATGACCGTGATGGGCCTGCCGTATGGCGCCATCATCGCCTTCCTCGCGCTGTTCCTCTCGCTCATCCCGGTGATCGGCAGCGTGATCGTCACGGTGCTGATGACCTTCATGGCGTTGTTCACCTCCCCGCTGTCGGCGCTCATCGTGGCCGTCGTGATGATCGCGTACATGCAGATCGAGGCATATGTGTTCGGGCCGCGGATCATCAGCAAGGCGGTCCACATCCCGGCCTCGCTGGTGCTCATCGGCGCGGTGGCCGGCGCGGCGCTCGGGGGGCTGCTCGGCGCGCTCGTCGCCGCGCCGGTGACGGCCTCGATCCTGCTCGTCATCAAGAAGGTCGTCGTCCCGCGGCAGCGGCTGCTCTGATCCCGGGTCCCGGCGACGGCGCCCAGCAGCCGATCCGCGCGGCACGGATCGCCGCCGCGCGGCGTCAGACCAGGTCGCGCCAGTCCACGGAGGAGCCGGTGTCCGTCTGCTCGACCGCGCCGAGGTCGAGCGAGTCGGTCGCCGGTCCCACGATGGTGATCTCGTCGCGGCGATGGCGCAGCACGGTGTCGATGTAGCTGGTCAGGGCCTCGGAGAGCGGCACGTCCCGCGCCTCGTTCTCGGCGCGGTACCAGCGGTGATCGAGGAGCTGGTGGAAGATCTCGGCAGCCTCGAACTTGCTGCGCAGGTCCCGCGGGATCGCCCGGATCACCGGCTCGAAGACCTTCGTCAGCCACTCGTGCGCCGCCACCTCCTCGTCGGCGTCGGCGGCGAGCCGTGCGCGATAGGCGTCGAGGTCGTTGAGCAGCCGCCGCGCCTGGTTCTCCTCCGTGTCGAGGCCGGTCAGGCGCAGCAGCCGCCGCGAGTGGTGGCCCGCGTCGACGACCTTCGGCTGGAGGCGCACGGTGGTGCCCGTGTCGTCGGTGCGGATCTCGAACTCCTCGATGTCGAAGCCGAGCTCGTTGAGCCGCTCCACTCGCAGGTTGATCCGCCAGCGCTCCGACTGGTCGAACTGCTCGGTGCCGGTCAGCTCCTGCCAGAGCTCCCGGTACTTCTGCACGATGCGCTCGCTGACGGCCACCGGGTCGATGTCCTCCTCGAGCCGGTCGTCGGCCTGGAGGTCCAGCAGCTCGCCCGCGATGTTGATCCGCGCGATCTCCAGGTCGTGCTCCCGCTGGCCGGCGCTCAGGCCGCCCTCGAACAGCTCGCCGGTCTCGGCGTCGACCAGGTAGGCCGCGAACGCGCCGGCGTCGCGGCGGAACAGCGTGTTCGACAGCGAGACGTCGCCCCAGAAGAACCCGGCGAGGTGGAGGCGGACGAGCAGCACCGCGAGCGCGTCGACGAGCCGCGTGGCGGTCCCCGGTCGCAGTCGCTGGGAGAACACCGCGCGATACGGCATCGAGAAGCGCAGGTGCCGGGTCACCAGCGCGGTGTCGAGCTCCTCGCCGGCGGCGTCGCGGCGGTTGGCGATGACCGCGACCGGCTCGACGCAGGGCGCCTGCAGACGCTGCAGCGTGCGCAGCATCTCGTACTCGCGGACGGCGAGCGCGTTCGTCGTCTCCTTGATCGCGACGACGTGGTCGGTGAGGTGCGCGAGGCGGACGATGTGCCGCGAGATCCCCTTCGGCAGCGCGGCGATCCGCTCCTCGGGCCAGCGCTCGAGCGGCAGGTCCCACGGGAGCTCGAGCAGCTCCGGGTCGACCGTCGTCGCCGTGATGCGCAGGGAGCCCGGCATGACCACAGCGTAGCCTCGGCGCGGGGCGCGCGGTCCCGGGCCCCTCCCGACCCGCGCGGGACCGGTCAGTCCGCGCCGGCGAGCAGCTGCGCGACGAACTCGTTCGCCGGGGCCCTCCGCAGCTCGTCCGGCGTGCCGACCTGCTGCAGCACGCCCTTGTCGAGCACCGCGATGCGGTCGGCGACCTCGAACGCCTCGGCCGGGTCCACCGTGACGTAGAGCGTCGTGACGCCGACCTTGCGCTGCAGCTGCTGGATCTGCGAGCGGGTCTGCGCGCGCAGCTCCTCGTCGAGGTTCGCGAGCGGCTCGTCCATCAGGAAGACCTGCGGCCGGCGCACGATCGCCCGCCCCATCGCGACCCGCTGGCGCTGGCTGCCGGAGATCGCGACGGGCTTCTTGGCGAGCACCGGCTCGAGGTCGAGCAGCCGCGCCGCCTCCTCGATGCGGGCGACCCGCTCCGCCTTCGGCACGCCGAGCACCTTGAGGGCGAAGCCCATGTTCTCGCCGACCGTCATGTGCGGATAGAGCGCGTAGGACTCGAACGCCATGGCGATGTCGCGGTCCGCGGCGGCGACGTCGGTGACGTCGAGGTCGCCGATCCAGATCCGGCCGCCGTCGAGCTCCTCGAGGCCCGCGAGCATGCGCAGCAGCGTCGACTTGCCGCAGCCGGGCGGGCCGAGCAGCACCATGAGCTCGCCGTCGGCGATCTGGAGGTCGATCGAGTCGACCGCCGGCCGCACGGCCCCCGGATAGATCCGCGTCGCGTGCTCGAAGGTGACCGAGGCCATGCCGCGATTCTCCCACGCGCGCCCGGGAGCGGCCTTGCGCCGGCTCGGAGCGCGTGCGACGCTCTCAGCAGCACTGGACACCGGCTCGAGGAGGAGACGATGAGGTCGACCGTGGATCGCTGGCTCGAGGCATATCGGGTCGCCTGGGAGACGCGGGACGCGGATGCGGCCGCGGCGCTGTTCACCGCGGACGCGCAGTACCGGGAGCAGCCGTATCAGGAGGCGTTCGACGGCCGGCAGGGCGTGCACGACTACTGGACGAAGGTCACGGCGACGCAGTCGGACATCCGGTTCCGCAGCGGCACGCCGATCGTCGACGGCGACCGGGCCGCCGTCGAGTGGTGGGTCACGCTGAAGAACGACGGCTTCGAGGTGACCCTGGCGGGCGAGTTCTATCTCGTCTTCGAGGGCGAGCTGGTCCGCGAGCTGCGCGAGTACTGGCACTTCGGCGAGGGCGCGCTCGTGCCGCCCGCCGGCTGGGGCGAGTAGGCGCGCGTGCTCGTCATCACCGGGGCCTCCGGCCAGCTCGGCCGTGCGGTCGCGGCGGAGGTCGCCGCGCGACGGGGCGGCGAGGGACTCGTCCTCGCCACCAGGAGTCCGGCCGCGGTCGCCGACGCCATCCCGGGGGCCGAGGCGCGGCGCGCCGACTTCGGCGACCCGGCGAGCCTCGCCGACGCCTTCGCCGGCGCGGACGGCGTGCTGCTCATCAGCACCGACGACATCGCCGACCGGGCGACCGGCCAGATGGCGGCGATCGACGCGGCGAAGGCCGCGGGCGTCGGGCACGTCTGGTACACCTCGATGCTCTCGCCCGAGCCGGGGAACCCGGCGATCATCGCGCCGAGCCACTGGGCCACCGAGGAGCACCTGCGCGCGAGCGGCGTCGACCACACCATCGTGCGCGCCGGCTTCTACGCGGACTTCCAGGTCTACGAGGCGGCCGCGTCCGCGGCGTCCGGCGAGTTCGTGCACAACCGCGGGCGGGGGCGCTGCGCCTACCTGACCCGGGCCGACATCGCCCGGACGCTCGCCGCGCTCCTCGTCGCGGGCGGGCGGGCCGGCGAGACGCTGTCGCTCACCGGCACCGAGAGCCTGGACGCCGTCGAGCTCGCGGCACGGTACGCCGAGGTCGCCGGTCGGCCGGTGGAGCCGGTCGAGATCGGCGACGAGGAGCTGCTCGAGGCGCTCGGCGGGAGCACCGAGGGCCACAACCAGTACGGGGCTCGGCTCACCGTCTCGATCGGCCAGGCGATCCGGGCCGGCCTCCTCGACCTCGTCACCGACACGGTCCGGGAGCTCACCGGCTCGGCGCCGGAGCCGCTCGAGGCGGTGCTCGCGCGCCACGCGGCGGCCATCCGGCAGCGCGGCTGACCCCGCCCGTCGGCCGGGGCGCTATTGCCTTTCCCGCCCCGACCGGGCAGAGTGCTAAACACTACGCGAATAGTGCTTCGGGCGGGGTGGGGCACCAGACCGCCCATCGAGCGCGATTCGTGCCGATGGTCACGCGATCGATTTCGAGGGAGAAGTCATGCGTCACAGCACTGCAGCATCCGCACGCCGTCGGGGGGTGTTCGCCATCGCCGGAGTCGGGGTGGCGATGCTCGCCCTCGCCGGCTGCACCAGCGGGTCACCGACCCCGACCACGACCGGCGAGCCGGCGCCCCAGGAGGAGACCCTCCAGATCGCGTACATCTCGTTCGCGGTCGACAACACCTACGACGCGCCGATGCTCGCCGCGGCCCAGGAGGTCGCCAAGGCGAACAACGCCGAGGTCACCGTCTTCGACGGCGCGCTCGACCCGGCGACCCAGGCCACCCAGATCGAGGACGTGATCGCCTCCGGACAGTACGACGGCATGATCGTGCAGCCGATCTACGGCCCCGCCATCATGGACGTCGTCAAGGAGGCGATCGACGCCGGCATCACGGTCGTCAACATCGACCAGATCCTCGGCAACGACTTCACCAGCGGCGCGTCGCAGGTCGACGGCCTCTCGGCGAACATCGTGTTCGTGCCGACGCTGCTCGGCGAGGACCTCGGCCGGCAGACCGTCGCCGGCTGCGCGGCGCGCGGCCTCGACCCGTGCAAGGTCGCCTACCTGCACGACCTGAAGACCTCGAGCGTGAGCATCTCGCTCTGG
>MKVN01000002.1:26058-30469 GCA_001898855.1 Micrococcales bacterium 73-13 | reverse complement strand
CCTGTTCGCCGAGGTCATCGACTTCCAGCGCGCGATCCAGCCGCTGCCCGAGACGCTGGCGCGCCTGGTGGAGGGCGCCGCGCGGCTCGACGTCGACCTCGAGCTGCAGCGGCATCTGCGCGACGTCCGGGACCACGTGGTGCGCGCCGCGGATCGCGTCGAGTCCTTCCGCGCCCTGCTCGACAAGGCGCTGCAGGTGCAGTCGACGCTGGTCGCGCGCGAGATGACCAAGACGAGCCTGCAGCAGAACGAGCAGATGAAGAAGGTCACCTCCTGGGCGGCGATCCTGTTCGCGCCCTCGCTGGTGGGCACCGTCTACGGCATGAACTTCGTGAACATGCCCGAGCTGCACTGGGCGCTCGGCTATCCGTTCGCCCTCGGGCTGATGGCGAGCTTCGCCGTGATCCTCTACGTCGTCTTCAAGACGAAGCGATGGCTCTGAGCCGCACGACTAGGACGACTTCCGACGGAACTCGCGCCTGCCGCCGGCCTTGCCGTGCGCGGCGCCGGCGCCGCCCTTCGCGGCCGCGGCGCCCGGCCCGGCGCCCGTGCCCTGCTTCTTCCGCTCGAGCGCGGCGAGCATCTTCGCCTTCGCCGTCTCGTCCGGGCTGGTCTGCGATTCCTCGGCCATGCCGCCAGTGTACGTCGGGGCACTGCTGGTAGACTCTCCGGCGGAAAACACGACGCAGGCGGGCTCGAAGCTGGTCTACGGTGGTGGACTTCCGGGTGGTGCCCCGCTCGCGTCGGGGCCTCGTCCGGAGGGCTTCGACTGTAAACCAGAGCCGAATCCCGGCGGACGGATCCGCCGCTGTTCTCTTCCTGCCCGCACGTGCTCTTCCCACGAGGGCGCACCGGTGCGTGCGCAAGAGGAAAGGATGGAACCCCTTGGAGGGTCCCGAGATCAAGTTCGCCGAGGCCGTCATCGACAACGGCCGTTTCGGCAAGCGCGTCGTCCGGTTCGAGACCGGCCGCCTCGCGCAGCAGGCGCAGGGCGCGGTCGCCGCGTACCTCGACGAGGAGACGATGCTGCTCAGCGCCACGAGCATCGGCAAGAGCCCGCGGGAGGGCTTCGACTTCTTCCCGCTCACCGTCGACGTCGAGGAGCGGGCCTACGCCGCCGGCAAGATCCCCGGCTCGTTCTTCCGCCGCGAGGGCCGTCCCTCGACCGAGGCGATCCTGGTCTGCCGGCTCATCGACCGCCCGCTGCGGCCGTCGTTCGTCGACGGCATCCGCAACGAGGTGCAGATCGTCATCACGGTGCTCTCGGTCGCGCCCGACGAGTTCTACGACGCGCTCGCGATCAACGCCGCCTCGGCGTCGACGCAGATCAGCGGCATCAAGTTCTCCGGCCCGATCGGCGGCGTGCGCCTCGCGCTCATCGACGGCCAGTGGGTCGCGTTCCCCAGGTTCAGCCAGCTCGCGGAGGCGGTCTTCGACCTGACGGTCGCCGGTCGCGTCCTGCCGAACGGCGAGGTCGCGATCATGATGGTCGAGGCCGAGGCCACCGAGGCGTCCTGGGAGCTCATCCGCGGCGGCGCGATCAAGCCGGACGAGGAGCGCGTCGCCGAGGGCCTCGAGGCGGCCAAGCCCTTCATCAAGGAGCTGGTGCGCGCCCAGTCCGAGCTCGCGGCGCAGTCGGCGAAGGAGATCGTCGAGTACCCGCTGTTCGCCGACTACT
This sequence comes from Micrococcales bacterium 73-13, assembly GCA_001898855.1. Classification (GTDB taxonomy): domain Bacteria; phylum Actinomycetota; class Actinomycetes; order Actinomycetales; family Microbacteriaceae; genus 73-13. The sequence goes on along the minus strand of MKVN01000002.1, from coordinate 28,791 downwards.
CCGACGAGCTCTACGGGGTCGTCGAGGCGCTCGCGGCCGAGGAGCTGAAGCCGATCTACCGGATCGCCGACAAGATCGAGCGGCAGAGCGCCGACGACGCGCTCAAGGCGCGCGTCAAGGAGGCCGTCGCCGCCAAGGTCGAGCTGGGCGAGCTGCCCGCCGAGGCGAACGCCCAGGTCTCCGCGGCCTACAAGTCGGTCACGAAGAAGATCGTGCGCGGCCGCATCCTCAGCGACGGGGTCCGCATCGACGGCCGCGGCCTCGCGGACATCCGCGCGCTCGACGCCGAGGTGCAGGTCATCCCGCGCGTGCACGGCTCGGCGATCTTCCAGCGCGGCGAGACGCAGATCCTCGGCGTCACGACGCTGAACATGCTCAAGATGGAGCAGGAGATCGACTCGCTGAGCCCGATCAAGAAGAAGCGCTACCTGCACCACTACAACTTCCCGCCCTACTCGACCGGCGAGACCGGCCGGGTCGGCAGCCCGAAGCGGCGCGAGATCGGCCACGGCTTCCTCGCCGAGCGCGCGCTGGTGCCGGTGCTGCCGAGCCGCGAGGAGTTCCCGTACGCCATCCGGCAGGTCTCGGAGGCGCTCGGCTCGAACGGCTCGACCTCGATGGGCTCGGTGTGCGCCTCGACGCTCTCGCTGCTGAACGCGGGCGTACCGCTGCGCGCGCCGGTCGCCGGCATCGCGATGGGCCTGGTCTCCGACGAGGTCGACGGCCAGACGCGGTACGCGACCCTCACCGACATCCTCGGCGCGGAGGACGCGCTCGGCGACATGGACTTCAAGGTCGCCGGCACCGCCGAGTTCGTCACCGCGCTGCAGCTCGACACGAAGCTCGACGGCATCCCGTCCGACGTGCTCGCGGGCGCGCTCAAGCAGGCGAAGGAGGCTCGCACCACGATCCTCGGCGTCCTGAACGAGGCGATCGACGGCCCGGACGAGATGGCCGCGACCGCGCCGCGCGTGATCTCGGTGCAGATCCCGGTCGACAAGATCGGCGAGCTGATCGGCCCCAAGGGCAAGACGATCAACGGCATCCAGGACGAGACCGGCGCCCAGATCTCGATCGAGGACGACGGCACCGTCTACATCGGCGCCGTCGACGGCCCCTCGGCGGAGGCGGCCCGCGCCGCGGTCAACGCGATCGCGAACCCGTCGAACCCGGAGGTCGGGGAGCGCTTCCTCGGCACGGTCGTCAAGCTCGCGACGTTCGGCGCGTTCGTCTCGCTGACCCCGGGCAAGGACGGCCTGCTGCACATCTCGGAGGCCCGCAAGCTCGCCAACGGCAAGCGCGTGGAGAACCTCGAAGACGTGCTCTCGGTCGGCCAGAAGCTCCAGGTCGAGATCTCGAAGGTCGACGACCGCGGCAAGCTCTCGCTCGTGCTCGTGCCGGCCGAGGCCGCCGTCGAGGCGGTCGCGGAGATCGAGCCCGTCGAGGTCTGATCCCTCTGCCGCGTCGCCGCGGGTCGGGCCCTCCGGGGCTCGGCCCGCGGTCGCGCGTCCGGGTCCGGACGGCGACACGACGGTAACGAATCGGCCACGCGGCCGGGAACCGGCGCATCGGGCCCATACCCTGTTCCCGAGGGAAGGAGACCCCGGGTGACGGTGGCCGAGCCGAAGGTCGCGACGGGGCCGAACACGCGGCTCCAGTCGCCCGTGGCCCGCGCCATCGGCGGCTCCGATCTCATCGTCCACCCCCTCGCGCTCGGCGGCAACGTCTTCGGCTGGCTCGTCGACGACGCCCAGGCCAGGCGGATCCTCGACGTCTACGCCGACGCCGGCGGCATGCTCGTCGACACCGCGGACTCCTACGCCGGCGGCCGGAGCGAGACGATCATCGGCTCCTGGATGGCCGCCAAGGGCATCCGCGACCGGCTCGTGGTCTCGACCAAGGTCGGCAAGTCGCCCGACCACCCCGGGCTCTCGCCGCGCTCGGTGATCTCCGCCGTCGAGGCCTCGCTGCAGCGGCTGCGCGTGGAGACCATCGATCTGCTGTTCCTGCACATCGACGACCAGGAGACGCCGTTCGAGGAGACGCTGCTGGCGGTCGACCGGCTCATCCGCGAGGGCAAGGTGCGCCGCTTCGGCGGCTCCGACCACCACGGCAACCGGCTCGTGGAGGCGCGCATCGCGTGCGGCATGATGGGCGTCGCCCCGATGGTCGCCCTGCAGAACGAGTACAACCTGCTGCGCCGCGCCGGCTACGAGCGCGGCCTGCGCCCGGTCGTGGAGAGCCTCGGGCTCGGCATGATGCCGCGGTTCGCGCTCGCCGGCGGCTTCCTCTCCGGCGAGTACCGCAGTCGCGAGGACCTGCGCCGGGCGAGGCACGGCCGCGGGCTCGGCGCCTACCTCGACAAGCGGGGGCTGCGGATCCTGTCCGCGCTCGAGGCCGTCGCCGAGGAGCAGGACGTCGCGATGGCGACGGTCGCGGTCGCCTGGCTGCTCACCCGTCCGGAGGTCGTCGCCCCGGTCGTCTCGGTGACGAGCCCCGAGCAGCTCCGGGAGATCCTCGCCGCGCCGATGATCGGACTGACCCGCCAGCAGGTCGCGGCCCTCGACGAGGTCTCCGCCTGGAAGTAGCGGGGCGCGTCCCGGATCAGCGCGGGGGCTCCGGCGGCAGCGGCTGCCCGTTCAGCATGGTCTGCGGAGTCGCCGGGACCTCCGGCGCCGGCGGCTGACCCTGCGGCTCGGCGACCTGCGGGGCAGCGGCGTGCGGCTCCGCGAC
>MKVN01000002.1:0-26031 GCA_001898855.1 Micrococcales bacterium 73-13 | reverse complement strand
CGACCTGCGGCGCCTCGCTCTGCGGCGCGTCGCCGAGCAGCATCGCGGAGCCGTCGCGGCGCACCCTGCGCACGGCGATGAGGTACTGGACCGCGACGACGATCGTGCCGACCCCGCCGATCGCCAGCGGGTACCAGAACACCCGGTACTCGCCCCCGCCGTCGTGGGCGATGAACCAGTACTGCACGAAGGGGATGGCGGCGCCGACGACGAACACGGCGGCGAGGCCGAGCAGCGTCCAGCGCAGGCCTCGCAGCGTGGTCTGGCTGGTGTTGCCCTTCCGGTCGGTCCTGGCCGCGAGCGCGCCGTGCTGCCGGCGCCCGAGGACGAGGAGCACGATCGCGCCGACCAGGAACAGGATCGAGACGATCAGCAGCACGAACCACAGCGCGTACATCGGATCGCCGCTGGCGATCGGGTTGTCGGCGAGATAGGTGTTGAAGGCGTCGCCGATCGCCGCGTAGTCGTCGCTCGCGGCGTTCAGCGCATCGATGCCCGCGCTGTAGCCGCCCTCGTCCTGCGCCAGGATCGCCGCGGAGATGGACGCCGCGGCCTCGGACATGTCGTCGGAGGCGACGGCGAGCTGCTCGCTGAAGCCGCGCAGCGTCGCGTCCCCGGCGGCGGCCGCGTGACCCCGGAACGCGTCCGCGGCGCGGGCGGCCTCGGCGGCGAAGGCGTTCGTCGCGTCGACGACCTGGTCGACGTCGGCGGTCGGGGAGTTGAACACGTCGAGGAAGTCCTCGAACGCGACCCCGAAGGCCTCGTCGGTCGAGATCAGGTCGTCGCGGGTGTCGGCCAGCGCCGGCGCCTGGACGCTGACGATGGCCAGGAGGGCGGTGACGATGCCGATGATCGCGTTGCGCGCGCGCATGGGGTCCTTCCGGTCGGCGGATGATTCGACCCGTCCACCCTAGATGACCCCCGAACGGGGGGTATGCCCATGACGCGCCGGTAGGCTCGAACGATGCCAGGCGTGCCGCTGACGATCGACCGGGACGAGCTCCGATTCGAAGCGGCGGGGGACACCCGGGTCGCCCGGACCGTGCATCCCTCGGGCCTGCGGATCCTCACCGAGCGCGTCCCCGGCTCGCAGTCGGCGACCGTCGGGTTCTGGATCCCGGCCGGCTCCCGCGACGAGGCGGCCGGGGCGTTCGGCTCGACGCACTTCCTCGAGCACCTGCTGTTCAAGGGCACCTCGACGCGCTCGGCGCTGGACATCGCGGTCGCCTTCGACGAGGTCGGCGGCGACCACAACGCGGTGACCGCCAAGGAGTACACCTGCTACTACGCCAAGGTCCGCGACCGGGACGTGCCGATGGCCGTGACCGTGCTCGCCGACATGGTCGCCGCCTCGGTGATCGACGCCGAGGAGTTCGAGACCGAGCGGGGGGTCATCCTCGAGGAGCTCGCGATGGCCGACGACGACCCGGCCGACGTCGCGGGGGAGCGGTTCGCCGAGGCGGTGTTCGGCGGGCATCCGCTCGGCCGCCCGATCGGCGGCAGCCCGGCGTCGATCGAGGCCGTGCCGCGCGACGCGGTCCTCGCCCACTACCGCGCGCACTACCGCCCCGCCGAGCTCGTCGTCGCCGCGGCCGGGGCCGTCGACCACGACGAGATCGTCGCCGCGGTCGTCGCGGGCCTGACCGCAGCCGGCTGGGACCTGACCGCGGCGGCGCCGCCGCTGGAGCGCCGTCGGCACGACCCCGCGCCGATCGTGCCGGCCGCGCCGGTCGTCGCCGTGCACCGCGAGCTCGAGCAGGTGAGCCTCGTCATCGGCGCACCGGGGCTCACCGCGTCCGCGGCGGAGCGACCCGCGATGGCGGTGCTGAACAACGTGCTCGGCGGCGGCATGTCGTCCCGGCTGTTCCAGGAGGTGCGCGAGCGACGCGGCCTGGTGTACTCGGTCTACTCGTTCGCCCCCGGCTACTCCGACGCCGGATCCGTCGGCATGGCGGCCTCCTGCACGCCGAGGAGGCTGGGCGAGGTGGTGCGGGTGATGAACGCCGAGCTCGACCGGCTCGCGGCGGAGGCGATCGGCGAGGCGGAGCTCCGCCGCGCCGTCGGCTACCTCAGCGGCGCCGGCGCCCTCGCGCTGGAGGACTCCGACGCGCGCATGAACCGGCTCGGCCGGGCGGAGATCTCGCTCGGCGAGTTCGTCGACCTCGACGAGTGGACGCGGCGGCTGGAGGCGGTGACCGCGGCCGACGTCCGCGCGCTCGCCGAGCGGCTCGTCGCCGCCCCGCGCGTGACCGCCGCCGTCGGGCCGGTCGGGGAGAGCGACCTGCTCGCGCGCTGACGGTGGATCGGGCCATCCTCGCCCCCACTTCGGGGGATTCTCGGCGCGCTCGAGCGCCTATGCCGCATTGCGGGGGTCCGCGATCTGGAGATATGAACGGTGAGCTGGTGGCTCCCGCTACCCGAGCGGTGACCCCGACCCGCCACCGGATTGGGGTACCCGCGTGCTTGCGGTTGATTCGACGCGCCCGCGGGGCGCAGGCAAGGCGGCTCGACGTCGGCTCGGCATCGCCGCCGGCGTGCTCGTCGTCACGATGTCGGTGGCGGTCGCCGCGGGAGCCGCGCATGCGGCGGCGACCACGGTGAGCACCGACATCTCGGTCGGCGACTTCCCGAGGGAGATCGCCATCTCACCCTCCGGGGACAGGGCGTATGTGACGAACTTCTCGAGCGATACGGTGTCGGTGATCGACACCGCAACGAACACCGTGAGCAGCACCATTACCATTGCGACCGGTTCGGGTCCGGTCGGAGTCGCCGTGTCCCCGGATGACGTTACGCTCTACGTGGCGAACTGGAGTGCTGCCACGATCTCCGTGATCGACACGAGCGCGAACACAGTGGTGCGCACGATCCCCACTCCGATGTCTCCGCAGTATCTGGCGCTCTCGCCGGACGGAGCGACCCTCTACGTCACCTCGGACGAGTATGGAGATGGGAAGCTCTCGGCGTTCACGGCCGCGACCGGCGTGAACATCTACACCGCGGCGATGACGCTCACCGGCGGGGGGAGCAATGTACCGGGCAACATCGCGCTGTCACCGGACGGCGGCACGGTGTACGTGCCGATCAGCGGGTCGAGCAACGAGGAGCTGCTGGTCGTCGACGCCGACACGGGCACGATCACGACGCGGTTTCATGCGGGTGACGGCGGGCCGCTGAGCGTCAGCGTCTCACCAGATGGCAGCAGGCTCTATGTGCCGGACTCCTACGGCAGCATCGCGGTGCTCAACCGCTTGACCGGTTCGCTGATCACGAGCTACTCGGTCGGCATCAACAGCGCGTACCAAACGGCGCCGTCGCCGGACGGGCAGACGCTCTATGCCTCGACCACCAACGGCAACGCCGCGAAGGTCGTCGACCTGGGGACGTCGGCGGTCACGACCGTGTCGCTCGGCGCCGGTTCCTACCCCTACGGCCTGGCGGTCAAGGACGACACCACCGTGTACGTGGTGCTCGGTGGTCCGGGAAGCGTCGCGGTCCTGACCGGCACCGCGCCGGCCCCGACGGCGCCGGGTGCGCCGACGGGTCTGGCGGGGACGCCGGGGGGCGCGCAGGTGGGGCTGTCGTGGTCGGCGCCGGCGTCGAATGGCGGCTCGGCGATCACGGACTACGTCGTGGAGTTCAAGGCGTCGGCGGATTCGACGTGGTCGGTGTTCTCGGACGGGACGTCGACGGCGACCTCCGCGACGGTGACCGGGCTGACGAACGGGACGTCGTACGACTTCCGGGTGTCCGCCGTGAACTCGGTCGGGACGGGCGCGTCGAGCTCGCCGGCCTCGGCGACGCCGACGGCGCCGGCCGTGCAGGCCCCGCCGTCCGATGTGCAGGTGACCGGCGGCATCCTCCAGGCCTTCGTCTCGTGGGATCGCGCGTCCGGCGACCTCGGCATCGGGGCGGTGACCTATGTCGTGTCGATCACCCAGGGCGCGACGACGTTCACCTGCTCCTCGACCGGCACTTCCTGCGTGGTGCTCGGCCTCGCCGCCGGCGCGGTGACCGCGGACGTCGTGGCGACGAGCACGGCCGGCACGTCGGCGCCCGTCTCGGGCAGCGGCACGGTCGTCGCGGCCTCGGATGTCGCGAGCACCCCGCCGGCGAATGCCGGCGGCGTCGCGATCGAGTTCCGGGACACCGCGGGCGTCGTCGTCACCGAGGCGGTGCCGGGCCAGGTGCTCACGGTCGTCGCGACCGGGTTCGCGCCGGTCTCGAACGTCGACGTCTTCATCTACTCGGTGCCCCAGCACCTCGGCACGGGCCTCACGAACTCGTCCGGCACGGCCGTGTTCCCGGTGACCGTGCCGCCGGGGCTCGGGGCCGGTGCGCACACGCTCGTCGCGACCGGCTTCAACACGATCGGCGCGACGGCGTCGGCGAGCGTCGCGGTCCAGGTCGGGACGCTCGCCACGACCGGCAGCGACATCGGCGGAGCGCCGCTGGTCGGCGCGCTCATGCTCGGCGTCGGCCTGCTGGTCGTGCTCCGCGTGCGCCGGCGGCTGCGGGCGGTCTGACGGGCGGAGAGACTGCAGTCCGAGTCTCACCGGTAGCCTGGTCGCATGGCATTCACCGTCGCGGTCGTCGGCGCCTCGGGACGGCTCGGCGGCGTCGTCGCGCGCGTCGTCGAGGCGATGCCGGAGGCCGAGCTCGTCGCCGCACTGACCTCGCAGGACGCGCTCGACGTCGCGCTGCGGGCCGAGGTCGTCGTCGACGCGACCCACCCAGCGGTCTCGCCGGAGATCGTCGGCGCGGCGGTCGAGCACGGGCGCCGGGTCCTGGTCGGCACCTCGGGCTGGTCGGAGGACCGGATCGCGGTGCTCCGCGGCCGGGTCGCCGCCAGCCCGGGCAGCGGCGCGGTGGTGATCCCGAACTTCTCGCTCGGCTCGGCCCTGGCGACCGGCTTCGCGACGATCGCGGCGCGCTACTTCGACTCGGCGGAGATCATCGAGGCCCACCACGCCGGGAAGGTCGACTCGCCGTCCGGCACCGCGGTGCGCACGGCCGAGCTGATGGCCGCCGCGGGCGGCCCGTTCTCCGCCCCGCACGCCGACCAGCGCGCGCGGGGGCAGCAGGTCGGCGGCATCCCGATCCACTCGCTGCGCCTCGACGGCGTCGTCGCACGGCAGGAGGTCCGCTTCGGGGGCACCGGGGAGACGCTGACCATCAGCCACGACACCGTCTCGAGCGCGGCCTACGAGGCGGGCATCCGCGCGGCGCTGCTGCGCACCGCGGAGACGGCCGACGAGGTCGTCGTCGGGCTCGACGCCGTGCTGGGCCTCTCGTTCTGATGGCCGGGGAGCGCATCCGGTTCGCGAACGCCGGGTTCCTCGGCGTGGTCGTGATGGCCGCGCTCACGGCGCTCTACCTGGCGTTCTCCATCCAGTACGCGATCATCATGATCCGGGCGCCGGAGCCGCTGGCGCAGGCCCTCGGCTGGGCGCTCATCGTGCTGCCGCTCATCGCGATCTGGTACCTGGTCACCGAGCTGGTGTTCGCGGTCCGCGGCCAGCGGCTGCTGGGCCGCCTCGCCGAGGAGGGCGGTCTGCCGGTCGACGACCTGCCGAGGCTGCCGAGCGGTCGGCCGGACGCGGCTGCGGCGAAGGAGGAGTTCCCCCGCTATCAGGCCGAGGTCGAGGCCGAGCCGGACTCCTGGCGCGCCTGGGTGCGCCTGGCCCTTGCCTACGACGCCGCCGGCGATCGCGGACGGGCCCGCTGGGCGACGCGGGAGGCGCTCAAGCGCTCGCGCGCCGCCCGCTGACCGAGCGGTTCAGGCGAGCGTCGCCTCGAGCGTGATCGGCACGCCGGCGAGCGCCTTCGACACCGGGCAGTTCGCCTTCGCGTCCTCAGCGAAGCGCAGGAAGTCCTCGGCGCCGAGCCCGGGCACGCGCGCGGTGACGAGCAGATGCGACCCGGTGATGCCGGTGCCGGGCACGAACGTCACGGCGGCGGTCGCGGAGATCGTCTCGGGCGGGGTGCCGTTCCCGGTCAGCGCGTGCGAGAGCGCCATCGAGTAGCACGAGGAGTGCGCCGCGCCGATGAGCTCCTCCGGCGTGGTGGTGTCGGCGGCGACGCCGGAGCGCGACGCCCAGGTGACGGGGAGCGTGCCGGTGCCGGACGCGAACGTCACGACGCCGGAGCCCTCGGTGAGCGAGCCTTGCCACATGGTCGTGGCCTCTGAACTGACGGACATGGCCTGAGCCTAGGCGCACCGGCTGCGCGGCGACAGGGCGGGGCGCCGATTGCCGAAGATACCCTAGGGGGTATAATAGGAGCAGGAGGGTCCCGCGCGCCGCACGGCGACGGTGGGATGATGGACCCGGGGCGCGACGCGCCCCGCGAGAGGCTCGCCGCCGGCGAGGAAGGAGCGCACCATGTGCCAGCGGATCACCTGCGAGACCTGCGGCCGGCCGACCTGGACCGGCTGCGGCCAGCACATCGAGACGGCCCTCGCGGGCGTGCCGGAGGCGGAGCGCTGCCAGGGGCACTGAGCCAGGCCGGCACTGGCGCAGAAATACCCTAGGGGGTATATTGGGGATCGGCGGGATCGTCCCGCCGGACTCCAGGAGGTACCCGATGCGCCGGCCCTGCTCCCCGATCCCGGTCCACGCGATGGCGACCCGATGAGGATCGTCATCGTGGGCGGCGTCGGCGGCGGCATGAGCTGCGCGGCGCGCGCCCGGCGGCTCGACGAGCGCGCCGAGATCCTCGTGCTGGAGCGCGGCGAGCACGTCTCCGTCGCGACCTGCGGCCTGCCGTACCATCTCGGCGGCGAGGTCGAGGAGCGCGCGCTGCAGGTGCAGAGCCCCGAGTCGCTGCGGGCCGCGCTCGACCTCGACGTGCGCCCCCGGCACGAGGTCGTCGGCCTCGACACCGCCGCGCGCACCGTCGCGGTCCGCACGCCGGACGGCGACGAGACGATCGGCTACGACGCGCTCGTGCTCTCGCCCGGTGCGACCGCGATCGTCCCGCCGCTGCCCGGCCTCGCGGACTCGCCACGGGTGCGCACGCTGCGCTCGATCGCCGACGCCACCGCGCTGCGCGGCGCGATCGCCGCAGGGGCGCGCTCGGCCGTCGTGCTCGGCGGCGGCTTCATCGGGCTGGAGGCCGCCGAGGCGCTCGCCGGGCGCGGCCTCGACGTCGCGGTCGTCGAGCTCGCGCCGCACGTCCTGCCGCCGCTGGAGCCCGAGCTCGCCCGGCTCGTCGCCGAGGAGCTCGAGCGGCTCGGGGTCGACGTGCGCGAGGGCGTGGGCGCGACGGCCGTCGAGTCCGATGCGGACGCCGGCGTCGTGCTCCTCGCGGACGGGTCGCGGCTGCGCGCCGACCTCGTGGTGCTCGCGGTCGGCGTCCGACCGGACACCGCGGCGTTCCAGGCCGCCGGCATCGCGACCGAGCGCGGCGCCATCCTGGTCGACGAGCACGGCCGCACCTCGGTCCCTGGCGTGTGGGCGGTCGGCGACGCCGTCGCCTCGGTCGACGCCGTCACCGGCGTCCGCCGCCCGGTCGCGCTCGCCGGCCCCGCGGCCCGCGCCGGCCGGCTCGTCGCCGACGACATCCTCCGGCCCGGCACCGCCCGGCCGATCCCCGCGGCGCTCGGCACCGCGATCGTCCGGGTCGGCTCGCTCACCGCGGCGACCACCGGCGCGAACCGCGCGGCGCTGGCCGCCGCCGGCATCGCGTTCGAGACCATCCACCTCCACCCCTCGCAGCACGTCGGGTGGTTCCCCGGCGCCGAGCCGATGCAGCTGCTCGTCCACTTCCGCGCCTCCGACGGTGCGCTGCTCGGCGCGCAGGCGGTCGGGCCGGCCGGCGTCGACAAGCGGATCGACGTCCTCGCCGCCGCGATCCGCGGCGGGCTCGGCGTCGCCGACCTGATCGACCTGGACCTCGGCTACGCGCCGCCCTACGGCGCGGCGAAGGACCCGGTCAACCTCGCGGGGATGCTGGGGGAGGACGTGCTGACCGGGCAGACCCGGCTCTGGCACGCCGCCGAGCTCGACGAGGTGCGCCGCACGGCGCTCGTGCTGGACGTCCGCCGTCCCGACGAGACCGCGACCGGACGCCTGCCGGAGGCGCTGCCCATCCCGCACACCGAGCTGCGCGATCGGCTCGACGAGGTGCGCGAGGTCGCCGCCGGCCGGCCCGTCCGGGTGATGTGCCAGTCCGGCGTGCGGTCCCACATCGCCCACCGGGTGCTCGTCGCGGAGGGCTTCGACTCCGCCACGCTCTCCGGCGGGATGCTCACGCTGCGGGCCGCGCTCGGCCGACGGGCCGCGGAGCTGCTGATCGCCGACGACGTCCCCGCGGGCGTCTGACAGGAAGAAGGGGAACCATGTCGACCTCCGATGCCGAGGCCCAGCGCCGCGTCGTCAACCGGCTGCGCCGCGCGAGCGGCCAGCTCACCGCGCTGATCGGCGCGATCGAGTCGGGCGCCCCCTGCCGCGACGTCATCACCCAGCTGTCCGCCGTCTCCAGCGCGCTGGACCGGGCCGGCTTCGCGATCGTCTCGACCGCCATGCGCGAGTGCCTCGCCGACCCGGAGCGCCCGACCTCCGACGACGGCACGACCGCCGAGGAGCTCGAGCGGCTCTTCCTGATGCTCGCCTGATCGGGAGCCGCTCAGGTCGCCAGCGGGGGGCGGGGCCGGATGACGCCGGACCGCGCGAGCAGCAGGTACACCTGGCAGCCGAGGCAGTAGCCGACGAAGGCGTTCAGGAACGACGCGACGACGATGAGCGCCGCCGCGACGACGAGGCCCCACGGCACGCCGATCAGGTGCAGCACGAGGCCGATCGTCGACAGCGCGAAGCCGACGCCGAGCGCGAAGTGCGGCGGTCGCGGGTCCTCGGTCTCGGCGGGCTTGCGGAGCCGCGGGCGGATCACGGCGCGGAAGAAGGCGCCGAACGGGTTCGCCCCGACACCCCAGACGGTGCCGATCGCGAAGTTGAGCCACGCCACCAGCAGCAGCAGGAACTCGGGCGAGAGCACCCGCAGCCACCACGACCGCTCGATCGGGACGAGCAGTCCGGTCAGCAGCGCGGCGAGCGCGAGGACGAACGTCACGCCCGCGCTGAAGCGCGGGCCGCGGGTGTCGATGGGCCGGGGGGCCTGGGGCTGGGCAGCGGTCATCAGAGGTTCCATTCGGGTGCGGGGACGAGGCGGTCGAGCACGGCGGCGAGCTCGTCGCGGCGGGGCGCCCCGCCGAAGCGGCTCACCAGCCGGCCGCCGCGGTCGAGGACGAAGACGGTCGGGGTCTGCAGGATGCGCAGCCGCTTGGCGAGCTCCGGCCGGTGGGTGAGGTCGACGTCGTGGTGGACCACGCCGCCGCGCTCGCCGGCGACCTGCTGCAGGTAGCGGCGGGTGCCAGGGCAGGTGGCGCAGAACTCCGTCGAGAACTGCACCAGCGTCGCGCCGGGCGCGAACCCGGCGAGGCCGGGCAGCTCGCCCGGCGCGAAGGACTCGCCGTCCGCCTTCCGGGCACGGCCGCTCGTCGCCCGCCAGACCGCGCCGAGGATCGCCGCGAGCAGCACGACGCCGGCCACGACGATGACGGCGAGGACCGGGTCCACGTCTCCATCGTGCTCGTCCGGCGCGCGCGGCGGGCCAGTGTGACGCCGCGTTACCGAGCCGGCACGGCATCGGCGGCGGTGCGCGGCGAACCGGTGCTCGGATCGCCGCGCCGACCGGGGATCGCCGCACGGGCGGGCGGAGCGGGCGACGGACGGCCGCGTCGGCGCCCGGCGGGCCGCCTCGCCGGTACCTTGGGTGCGTGGCCGAGACCCCCGAGATCCAGTTCCGCTCCGACGTGACCGTCGAGCTCGTCCGGTCGAGCGCCCACGACAGCGACGTGCTGTTCGCCGCGCGCGTCTCGACGATGGGGGAGCAGACGCTCGAGGCGGCCGCCTCCGCGGAGGAGGCGGGCGCCCGCGACCGCGGCCTGATCAACTACCTGATGCGCGACCGGCACGGCTCGCCGTTCGAGCACAACTCGATGACGTTCTACGTGCAGGCGCCGATCTTCGTGTTCCGCGAGTTCATGCGGCACCGGATCGCCTCCTACAACGAGGAGTCCGGCCGCTACCGGGAGCTGCGCCCGGTGTTCTACGTCCCCGGCCCCGACCGGAACCTCGTCCAGCACGGCAAGCCCGGCGCCTACGAGTTCGCGCCCGGCACGCCCGAGCAGCACGAGACGGCCGTCGCCGCGACGAAGGAGGCCGTGACGGCCGCCTATGCCGCCTACCAGCGGATGCTCGACGCGGGCATCGCCCGGGAGGTCGCCCGCGGCGTGCTGCCGGTGGCGACCTACTCCTCGATGTACGTCACGATGAACGCCCGCTCGCTGATGAACTTCCTGTCGCTGCGCACGAAGCGCGAGGGCACGCACTTCCCGTCGTTCCCGCAGCGCGAGATCGAGCTGGTCGCCGAGGCGATGGAGGCGCTCTGGGCGGGCCTCATGCCGATGACCTACGCCGCCTTCAACGAGAACGGCCGCGTCGCCCCGTAGCCCGTCCGCCGGCCGGGCGGCCGCGGAGCGGGGCGCCGGGACCAGCCGATACGCTGGCGGCATGGTGCGCATCGGAGAACGCGGTCCGGAGATCTTCCCGCTGGTGCTCGGCGGCAACGTGTTCGGCTGGACCGCCGACCGCGACGCGTCGTTCGAGATCCTGGACGCCTTCGTCGCCGGCGGCGGGACGATGATCGACACCGCGGAGGGCTACTCGTCCTGGGTGCCGGGCAACGACGGCTTCGACTCGGAGCGGATCATCGGCGAGTGGATCGCGGCGCGCCGGCCGTCCGGCGTCCAGTTCGCGACGAAGACCGGCGGCCACCGCGAGCGGCGCGACCTCGACCCGCTGCGGGTGCTGCGCGCGGTCGACGAGTCGCTGGAGCGCCTGAACCTCGACACGATCGACCTCTACTGGGCGCACTACGACGACGAGTCCGTGCCCGTCGAGCGGCAGGTGGAGACCTTCGCCGAGATCGTCCAGCTCGGCAAGGCGCGGACGATCGGCCTCTCGAACTACTCCCCGGCCCGCCTTCGGGAGTGGCTCGAGGTCGCGACCCGGCTCGGCGTCGGCCTCCCCGTCGCGTTCCAGCCGCACTACAACCTGGTGCACCGCGCCGAGACCGAGGCCGAGGTGGTGCCGATCGCGCGCGAGCACGGCATCGGCCTGCTGCCGTACTACGCGCTCGCCAGCGGCTTCCTCGCCGGCAAATACCGCTCGGCCGGCGGCGGGCCGAAGGGCCCCCGCGCCGCCCGCGCCGCCGACTACGCCACCCCGCAGGGCCTCGCGATCGTCGACGCGCTCGAGCGGATCGGGCAGGCGCACGACGCCGCGATCGCCAGCACCGCGCTCGCCTGGCTCCGCGTGCAGCCGGCCGTCGCCGCGCCGATCGCGTCCGCATCGCGCGCGGAGCAGGTGCCCGACCTGCTCGCCTCGGCGACCCTCGAGCTCACCCCGGACGAGCTCGCCGAGCTCGACCGGGTGTCCGCCCCCGCCGCCGCCTGAGGGGCGCGGAGCGCGCGTCCGGATTCGGCACGCCATACTGATCCCATGACCGCGCAGCCAGAGATCCCCGCCGAGTACGCCGACCTCCTCGAGATCCCGGTCGCGAGCCTCTCCACCGTCGGCCCGAGCGGCTACCCGCAGGTCTCGGCGGTGTGGTTCCTCGCCGAGGACGGCAGGATCAAGACCTCCATCCACGAGTCCAGGCAGAAGTTCAAGAACGCGGTGCGCACCGGCAAGGCGACCTGGCTGTTCGTCGACCCGGCCAACCCCTACCGGACGCTGGAGATCCGCGGCGACGTCTCCGTCGAGGAGGACTTCCCGGCGCTCGACTTCATGCGCCGCCAGTTCGCGAAGTACGGCACCAGCCCGGAGGAGTTCCAGGGCGAGAAGGACGAGGGCCGGAAGGTCCTCGTCGTGACGCCGGTGCGCGTGCGCACCTGGGGCTGAGCCGCGTCCGAGCCCGCTCGGGGACCCGGGCCCGGTAGCCTGGATCCCGTGAGCGCAGAGAACCCCTTCGGCCAGGTGCTGGTCGCGCTGGTCACGCCGATGACGGCGGACGGCGAGGTCGCCTGGGACGACGTCGAGCAGCACGTCGACGACGTGATCAAGGCGGGGGCCGACGGGATCGTCGTCTCCGGCACGACGGGCGAGACCGCGACGCTCACCGACGACGAGAAGCTCCGACTCGTCCGCGTCGCGAAGGAGGTCGCGGGCGACCGCGCGAAGGTCATCACCGGCGGCGGCTCCAACGAGACCGCGCACGCGATCGAGCACTACCAGGACAGCCAGGCGGCCGGCGTCGACGGCATCATGATCGTGACGCCGTACTACAACAAGCCGACCCAGGCCGGCGTCCTGACGCACTTCAGGCTCATCGCGGACTCGGTCGACCTGCCGGTCATCCTCTACGACATCCCGGGCCGCACGGGCATCCCGATCCGGTACGAGACGATCATCCGCGCCGCCAAGCATCCGAACATCGTCGCCGTCAAGGACGCGAAGGGCGACTTCGCCGAGGTGAGCCGGATCCTGAACGAGACCGACCTGCTCTACTTCTCCGGCGACGACTCGAACGCCCTCCCGCACCTCGCGATCGGCGCGATCGGGCTCATCGGCGTGACCGCGAACGTCTCGGCGGCGCCCTACCGCACGATCGTTGACGCGGTGAACGCGAACGACCTCGCGACCGCGCAGACCGCGTTCCAGGCGGTCGAGCCGCTGGTGCGCGGCGTGATGACCCGCGTGCCGGGCACGGTCGCGGCGAAGTACATCCTGCACGGCCTCGGCCGCATCGGCAGCCCGCGCGTCCGGCTCCCGCTGGTCGGGCCCGAGGAGGGGGAGGCCGCGCTCATCGAGGCCGATCTCGCGCAGGTCGGCCCCGGCGCCGGCGTCGACTTCTCGAACTTCCGGCCCGACCCCAACGCGGCCGCCGGCGGCGCGCTGCCGAAGGCCGCCGGGCACACCCGCTGAGCGATGATCGATCGCCTGATCGACCCGCCCGCGCTCGCCCCGGCGACGCTGCGCATCGTCCCGCTCGGCGGCCTCGGCGAGGTCGGGCGGAACATGGCCGTCTTCGAGATCGACGGGAAGCTGCTGATCGTCGACTGCGGCGTGCTCTTCCCCGAGGAGCACCACCCCGGCGTCGACCTGATCCTGCCCGACTTCGGCCCCATCCGGGACCGGCTCGACGACGTCGTCGCGGTGGTGCTCACGCACGGCCACGAGGACCACATCGGCGCCGTGCCCTACCTCCTGAAGCTCAAGGCGGACATCCCGCTGATCGGCAGCACGCTGACGCTCGCGCTGGTCGAGGCGAAGCTGAAGGAGCATCGCATCACGCCGTTCACGCTCGGCGTGCGGGAGGGCAGCCGGGAGGCGCTCGGGCCCTTCGAGCTGGAGTTCGTCGCCGTCAACCACTCGATCCCGGACGCGCTCGGCGTCGTGATCCGTACCGCGGCCGGCACGGTGCTGCACACCGGCGACTTCAAGATGGACCAGCTGCCGCTCGACGGCCGGATCACCGACCTGCGCGCCTTCGCGCGGCTCGGCGAGACCGGGATCGACCTCGCGATGGTCGACTCGACGAACGCCGACGTCCCCGGCTTCACCCCGCCGGAGCGCGAGATCGGCCCGGTCATCGAGGCGGTCATGGCCAAGGCGCCGCGCCGGGTGGTCGTCGCGAGCTTCTCCTCGCACGTGCACCGCGTCCAGCAGGTGCTCGACGCCGCGGTCGCGACCGGCCGCAAGGTGGTGCTCGTCGGCCGGTCGATGGTGCGGAACATGTCGATCGCGGCCGAGCTCGGCTACCTGCGGGTGCCGGACGGGGTGCTGGTCGACCTGAAGCGCGCGGACGAGGTGCCCGACTCGCAGCTGGTGTTCATGTCCACCGGCTCGCAGGGCGAGCCGATGGCCGTGCTGGCGCGGATGGCGAACCAGGACCACCAGATCTCGGTGGGCCCCGGCGACACCGTCATCCTCGCCTCCAGTCTGATCCCGGGCAACGAGAACGCCGTCTACCGCGTCATCAACGGCCTCATGAAGCTCGGCGCGACCGTCGTGCACAAGGGGAACGCGCGGGTGCACGTCAGCGGCCACGCGAGCGCCGGCGAGCTGCTCTACGTCTACAACATCCTGCGGCCGGGCAACGTCATGCCGGTGCACGGCGAGACGCGCCATCTGGTCGCCAACGCCGAGCTCGCGATCGCGACCGGCGTGCCGGCGGAGCGGGCGATCATCGCGGACAACGGCACCGTCGTCGACCTCCGCGACGGCGAGGCGCGCATCGTCGGCCAGCTCGACACGGCGTACGTCTACGTCGACGGCTCCTCGGTCGGCGAGATCACCGACGCCGACCTGAAGGATCGCCGCATCCTCGCGGAGGAGGGGTTCATCTCCATCTTCGTCGCCGTCGACCTGCAGACCGGCCGGCCGATCGTCGGGCCGGAGATCCAGGCGCGCGGCTTCGCCGAGGACGAGGAGGTGTTCGGCGACGTGGTGCCGCGGATCGTCGCGGCGCTGCAGGAGGCCGCGACCAGCGGCGTGCGCGACGTGCACTCGTACAGCCAGGTGGTGCGCCGCACCGTCGGCCGCTGGGTGAGCACGAAGCATCGCCGCCGGCCGATGATCGTCCCGGTCGTCATCGAGGCGTAGGAACGCAGGAGGCAGCGTTGAACGGACCCGTCGGCATCGATCTCGCCAAGACGATCGACCACACGCTGCTGAAGCCGGAGGCGACCGCCGCCGAGATCGAGGCGCTCGTCGCCGAGGCGATCGAGCTCGGCGCGTTCGCCGTGTGCGTCTCGCCGTCGAAGGTGCGCTACGCCGTCGCCGCGCGCGACCGGCTCGCCCCCGGGGCCGACCGGGCCGGTCTCCGGATCGCCGCCGTGTGCGGCTTCCCGAGCGGCGCGCACCGGTCCGAGGTCAAGGCGCTGGAGGCCCGGCTCGCGGTCGACGACGGGGCCGACGAGGTCGACATGGTCATCAAGATCGCCGCGGCGCTCGTCGGCCGCCTCGACGTGGTCGAGGAGGACATCCGCGCCGTCCGCGACGCGATCCCGGACGCGCTGCTCAAGGTCATCATCGAGTCCGCGGTGCTCGACGACGCGCAGGTCGTCGCGGTGTGCCAGGCCGCCGAGCGCGCCGGCGCGGACTTCGTCAAGACCTCGACCGGCTTCCACCCGGCCGGCGGCGCGACGGAGCACGCCGTCGCGCTGATGCGCGCGACGGTCGGCGACCGGCTCGGGGTGAAGGCCAGCGGCGGCATCCGCGACCGCGCGACCGCGGAGGCGATGATCGCCGCCGGCGCGTCCCGTCTCGGCCTCTCGGCGGCCCGCGCCGTGCTCGAGGGCGGCAGCGGCTCCGCCGCGTACTGAGCCGCCGCCCGCCCGCGGATCCCCAGCCGCGCCGCCCGGCTGTTCGCATAGGGTCGTCGGGTGCCCGTGTTCCGCCGTGTCATGCAGGTCCTCTGGCTGGTCGTGATCGCCGTCGCGGCGGTCGCGCTCGTCAAGATCGCCTTCTTCCCGGACCGCGCCGCCGACGCCGACCCGACGACGCCCGGCGGCCAGCTCGTCGAGCCGCGCTGGGAGGTGGGCCGCGGCACCGTGACGAACGACATCGTGCTCACCGGCTCGGTCGCCGCCGACGAGGCGGTCCCGATCCCGGCGACGGTCGGCGGCGTCGTCTGGGAGGTCTACGTCGTCAAGGGGCAGTGGGTCGACGCCGGCGCCGACGTGCTGCGGATCCGCGGCGACGTGATCGACGCCGAGGGCGTGCCGCAGACCGTGTGGCGCACGGTCACCGCGCCGGCCAGCGGCACGCTGTCGAGCCTGACCGCGTTCGAGGACTCCTCCGTGGCGGCCGGCGCCGCGGTCGGCCAGATCGCCCCGCCCACGTTCCACGTGAGCGGCTCGATCCCGCCGGAGGAGCTGTACCGGCTGATCCAGCGCCCGACCGAGGCGACCGTGACCGTGAACGGGGGGCCGGCGCCGTTCACCTGCACCGGGCTGCAGATCCTCACCCCGATGCCGGGCCAGGACGGCGGCGGCGACGGGAGCGGGGGCGCCGCGAGCGGCCCGACGCTGCGCTGCGCCGTGCCGGCCGACGTGACGGTGTTCGCGGGGCTCACCGCGCAGATCGTGATCCCCGGCGGCGTCGCCGAGGACGTCATCGTCGTCCCGACCACGGCCGTCCTCGGCCAGGCGCAGCGCGGCGTCGTGTACGTCGTGCTGCCGGACGGCTCGACCGAGCAGCGCGAGGTCTCGCTCGGCCTGAACGACGGCTCGATGGTCGAGGTGACCGAGGGACTCGCCGAGGGCGAGGCCGTCCTGCAGTTCGTGCCGGGCGCGCCGGCCGTTCCCGGAGACCCGACCGGAGGCGGCGTCGTGATGATCGCGCCGGTCGACGGATCGGTGAGCTTCTCCCGATGAGCCTGCTGGTCCTCGAGGCGGTGACCCGCTCGGTCGAGCTGCCCGGCGGCGGCCGCCTCGAGATCCTGCGCGGCATCGACCTCGAGGTCGACGCCGGCGATCACGTCAGCATCGTCGGGCGCAGCGGCTCCGGCAAGTCGACGCTGCTCGGCCTGCTGGGCCTCATCGACGACCCGAGCAGCGGCCGCATCGTCTTCGACGGGATGCCGCTGGCGCGGGTCTCCGGGGGCCGGCGCGACCGGCTGCGCGGCCGGGACGTCGGGTTCATCTTCCAGCAGTTCCACCTGCTGCCGGGCAGGACCGCCCTGGAGAACGCCATGACGCCGCTGCTCTACGCGCGCGGCAGGCAGTTCTGGCGCCGGGAGCGCATCGCGACCGAGATGCTCGAGCGCGTCGGCCTCGGCGACCGGCTGCAATCGACCCCCGACCGGCTCTCCGGCGGCGAGCAGCAGCGCGTCGCGATCGCGCGCGCCTTGGTGCGCGGCCCGCGGCTGATCCTGGCCGACGAGCCGACCGGCGCGCTCGACGTCGACACCGGGTCGGCCGTGATGGCCCTGCTCGACGAGGTCGCCGCCGCCAGCGGCGCCGCGCTCATCACGATCACGCACGACCCCGGCATCGCGGCGATGGCGGGGCGCCGGTTCCGTCTCGACGAGGGCGTGCTGCGCCCCGTCGACGCCGCGGACCGCGCGGTCGCGGCCCCGCCCGGCGGTGCGCCGTGATCGGCGCGCTCGTCGAGGCCTGGGCGGAGTTCCGGGTGCACCGGGCCAGGGTGCTGCTCAGCCTGGTCGGCGTCGTGATCGCGGTCGCGGCGCTCGCCGCGGTGGTCGGCGTCGGATCGATCGCGAGCCAGGCGCAGATCGAGCAGCTCGAGCGCGGCGCCGGCCGGCCCGCGACGCTCGTGCTCAACCCGCCCTACGACCCCCGGACCGGGAAGCAGGCCGATCCGGCGAAGCTCGCCGCCGCCTTCGACCAGATCGTCGAGCGCTACTCGATCACCTACGCGGGATCGGTGCTGTGGAGCGGCGGCCAGGCGCAGTTCGTCGACGGCGTGGACGCGGTCCAGCTCACCGTCGTCGACCCGGCCTACGGTCCGATGCACCGCGTCCAGCTCGCCCGCGGCGACTGGTTCTCCGACCGGGACGAGCTGCGGCTGACGCCGGCCCTGGTCGTCAGCGACGCGGTCTGGCGCCGGCTCGGCTCGCCGGACCTCGCGACGCATCCGACGCTCACCCTGATCGGGCGGCAGCCGACGACCGGGGTCATCCTCGGCGTGCTGCCGCCGGATCCGTACGTCGGGAACCTCCAGGCCTACCTGCTCGGCAGCGGCTACGCGGCGCTCGCGCCGTCGGCCGCGCCGGGGGCGTCGCCGCTGCCGATGTACGAGTTCTGGGTGCCCCTCGAGCTCGCCGACCCGCTCGCGGAGCGCATCCGCGCCGAGGTCGGCGCGGCCTTCGGCGAGGGATGGGTCGTCGACGTGCAGCGGCAGGACTACCTCGCGTGGGGCGCCGGGGACCCGCTCGAGCCGGTGCGGATCGTGCTGCTGGCCATCGCGGGCCTGATCCTGCTGCTCGGGGCGCTGAGCCTCGTCAACATCGCGCTGGTCACCGTCCGACAGCGGGTGCGGGAGATCGGCATCCGCCGCGCGTTCGGCGCGACGGCGCCCCGGGTGTTCCTCGCGGTGCTCCTGGAGTCGGTGGTGGCGACCGTGATCGCCGGCTTCGTCGGCGTCGTGCTCGCGGTCATCCTGGTGCAGAGCGACTGGATCCAGGGGCTCATCGCCCCGGGCCTGCAGGACGCCGTGCCGTTCCCGGTCGAGGCGGCGGTGATCGGGCTCGTCGCGGCGACCGGCGTCGGCGCCCTCGCGGGCCTGCTGCCGGCGCTGGTCGCGGTGCGGGTCAAGGTCGTCGACGCGATCCGCTACTGATCGGACCGCGCCGACGCGCGGAGGGCCGAACCGGGTGTCGCTCGGGGGAGAAGTCTCACCTTCCAGTTACCGTCGAGACATGGCCACGGGCACCAGGACGTCCGCGCGCTCCCGGAGCGCGGCGAGCACGCGCGCCCGCGGCACCACGGCGCCGACGAGACGATACCCCGCCGCGCAGCCCCGCGGGGCCGCGAAGCCGCCCGCCGACGGCGCCGGCCCGCTGGTGAAGGCCTGGATGGGGCTCGCGCACCTCACCGGCGGCGCGTTCCGCCTGTTCGGCCGCGAGACGCTGGCCAAGGAGGAGCGCCGCGACGGCGTCCCGTTCCTGCTCGTGCTGCTCGCCATCGCCGGCATCGTCGTCGAATGGTTCCTCGGCGGCGACGAGGTCGCCCGCACCATGTCGAACTGGACCTTCGGCCTGCTCGTCGGGCGGCTCGCGGCGGCGATCCCCGTCGTGCTCGTGCTCTTCGCCGCGTGGCTGTTCCGCCATCCCTCGACGGTCCACGACAACACCCGGATCGGCATCGGCACCGGGCTGCTGCTGCTCGCCGTCGCCGGCATCGTGCACCTGAGCTCCGGCATGGCGACGCCGGGCATGGGCGTCGCCGCGCTCGGGGCCTCCGGCGGCGTGCTCGGCTGGCTGGTGGTGTGGCCGTTCGCCCAGCTCGGGGCGCCCTGGGTCGCGCTGCCGCTGCTGCTGGCCATCGCGTTCTTCAGCGTGCTCATCATCACCAAGACGCCGCCGAACCGGATCGGCCGGCGGCTGCACGAGCTCTACGCGTGGCTGTTCGGCGCGCCCGGCCCCAAGGCCGCGGCGCACGACGGGACGCAGGACACCGGCGGGCTCCCGCAGTTCGGCACGCTCGGCGACCTCGGCTTCGTGGAGGAGGAGGTCCCGGAGAGCCTGCCCTGGTGGCGGCGGAACAAGGCGCGCAAGCAGGACGAGGCCTTCGACACCCCGGTGCTGACCGGCGGCGGGACCGCCGCGACCGAGCTGCTCGGCGGCGACGCCGCGATCACCGAGGAGCTCGCGATCGTCGACGCCGACCTCGCCGCGCTCGCGCGCGGACCGCGGCCGACGGTCGGAGAGGACGCCGCGGCGGGCCGTCCCGAGGCCGCCCGCGAGCCGGGCGTCGCGCCCGAGCCGGCCGCGGCCGCTCCCGCGCCATCGGCGCACCCGAAGGTCTACCGCCTCCCGGCGCCGGGCCTGCTCGCCGCCGGCACGCCGCCGAAGGCGCGCTCGGCCGCGAACGACGAGGTGGTCGCGGCGATCACCAACGTGCTCGACCAGTTCAGGGTCGGCGCGCGGGTGGTCGGCTTCACCCGCGGTCCGTCGGTGACCCGCTACGAGGTCGAGCTCGGCGCGGGCACCAAGGTCGAGCAGGTCACCGCGCTCGCGAAGAACATCTCCTACGCGGTCGCCTCGAACGAGGTCACGATCCTGTCGCCGATCCCCGGCAAGTCCGCGATCGGCGTCGAGATCCCGAACAAGGACCGCGAGATCGTCTCGCTCGGCGACGTGCTGCGCTCGAGCACGGCCGCCAGGGCCGACCACCCGATGACGATCGGGCTCGGCAAGGACGTCGAGGGCGGCTTCGTGGTGGCGAACCTGGCGAAGATGCCGCACCTGCTCGTCGCCGGCTCCACCGGCGCCGGCAAGTCCTCGTTCATCAACTCGATGATCACCTCGATCCTGATGCGCGCCCGGCCGCAGGAGGTGCGGATGGTGCTCGTCGACCCGAAGCGCGTCGAGCTCGCCGCCTACGCCGGCGTGCCGCACCTGATCACGCCGATCATCACCAATCCGAAGAAGGCCGCGGAGGCGCTCGCCTGGGTCGTCAAGGAGATGGACCTGCGCTACGACGACCTCGCGTCGTTCGGCTACCGGCACATCGACGACTTCAACCGAGCCGTCTCCGAGGGCTCGATCGTGCTGCCGCCCGGCTCGGAGCGGAAGCTCACGCCGTACCCGTACCTGCTCGTCGTCGTCGACGAGCTCGCCGACCTCATGATGGTCGCCCCGCGCGACGTCGAGGACTCGATCGTGCGCATCACCCAGCTCGCCCGCGCGGCCGGCATCCACCTGGTGCTCGCCACGCAGCGGCCGTCGGTGAACGTCGTCACCGGCCTCATCAAGGCGAACGTGCCCTCCCGGCTGGCCTTCGCCGTCGCCTCCATGACCGATTCGCGCGTCATCCTCGACGAGCCCGGCGCCGAGCGGCTGATCGGCCAGGGCGACGGGCTGTTCCTGCCGATGGGCGCTTCGAAGGCGATCCGGGTGCAGGGCGCCTGGGTGACCGAGGACGAGATCCACGCCGTCGTCAAGCACGTCGTCGGCCAGGCCCGGCCGGAGTACCGTGCCGATGTCGAGCAGGCCGCCCAGCAGAAGGAGATCGACGCCGACATCGGCGACGACCTCGACCTGCTGCTGCAGGCCGTCGAGCTCGTCGTCTCGACCCAGTTCGGCTCGACGTCGATGCTGCAGCGCAAGCTCCGGGTCGGCTTCGCGAAGGCCGGCCGGCTGATGGACCTGATGGAGTCCCGCCAGATCGTCGGCCCGTCCGAGGGGTCGAAGGCCCGCGACGTCCTCGTCAAGCCCGACCAGCTCCCGGAGACCCTCGCGAGCCTCCGCGGCGACGGCCCCTCGCCCGCCGCGCCGCCGTCGGTCGAGGAGCCGGCGGGGCTCGCTCCCCTGGACCGGGCCGAGGATCCCTACGCCGAGGACCCCGTCGAGGCGCGGTTCGCGGCCCGCGAGACGGTCGAGCAGGGCGACGAGGACGCCTGGCAGCTCACCGGCCGCGAGCCCTGATCCCGCGAGGGAGCATCGGCCGCACGAGGGCCGTGCGCGGCCGAAGGCCGTCGTGCCGCACGATCCCCTGGCGCGTCGCCGTGCCCCGCTACTCCCCGACCGGGCCGTAGCGCAGCACCCGCCGCGGCAGGGGCGCGCGCAGTCCGAAGACCTCGCCGGCGATCGCCTGCGCCTCCTCCTGCCCGACGTCCCGCGACTCGGCGTCGCGCTCGCCCCGGAAGCGCCACTCGAGCGCGCCCTCGCCGCGGCCCGAGAGCGTCGCGACGCCGTCGGGACGGGTCGAGGAGACGATGACCCCGCGCATGAACCGGGAGCCGGGGCTCGTCGAGTGCCACCAGGCGACGCCCTCGAAGTCGGGCAGCTCGCGCGACCGCGCGTCGACCCGGTACGAGGTGCCGCGGCTCGTCGTGACCGTCTCGCCGTCCTCCGGCGCGGGCCGCAGGATGGTGTCGCCGCCGAAGCCGACGTCGACGAGGAGCTCCGGCTCGCCCGGGACCCGGACGACGAGCGCCATGTGGCTCATCGGCAGCCCGGCGCCGCCCTCGCCGGGCTCGGCGCCCGTGAGCACCTGGGCCGCGATGAGCCGCACCTCGGCGCCGAGCTCCGCCAGCAGCCAGCCGAGGCCGCCGTTCAGCTCGTAGCACACCCCGCCCTCGCGGCGCTCGACGAGCCGCTCGAGCACGTCCTCGATCCGCACCGAGATCCGCTCGCCGCGGTGCGCCCGGGTGTTCTCGAACGGCACCGCCGCCGCGTGCGCCGCCGCGATCCGGCGCAGCGCCGCGCCGTCGAGCGGGCCGAGCCCGTCCGGGGAGAGGCCGATCCGCTCGAGGTAGGCCTCCATCACCCGGCCAGCCTAGGCGGCCGGCGCCGCCTTCGCGTGGGCGACGTGCGCCGGTGCCGCGGGCCTAGGCGCTCGTCCAGGCGGCGCGCACCAGCTCGGCGAGCGCGTCCGGGTCGACGCGGTCGAAGCGCTTGATGTAGAGGCAGCCCCTCCCGAGGCGGTGCGGGCCGAGCCGGGACAGCTCCTCGCCGAGCGCGTCGAAGCCGTGCAGGAAGTAGAGCGTGTGCTGCGTCCGCCGCGGCGAGAAGCCGAGCGCGGGCCAGGAGACCTCCCGGCCGTCCGCGTAGCGCACCGAGGTCTCGCCCCAGCCGATGATCGAGTCGCCCCACATGATCGGCCGGGCGCCGGTCGCGGCGGTCATCAGCGCGACGATCCGCTCGGCCTCCGCGCGCCGGTCGGCCGGCTCGACGCTCGCGAGGTACTCCGGCACCGGGACGTCGGTCGGCCGGGTCCTGGGCTCGGACGCCTTCGCCATGCCGACACGCTATGCGAGATCGCTAGCCTGGTCACGTGGCGGATTCCAGGAACCCCCGGGTCGAGGAGCCGGCGCGGGCGGCGTCGCGAAACCTGTTGACCCGGAACCCCCTGCGCGGCCGCTTCGTCCGCGACGGCGATCCGGCGACGGAGCCCGCCTCGATCCTCTGCCTGCCGAACGTCATCTCGCTGGTGCGCATCGCGTTCATCCCGCTCATGGTCTGGGCGCTGCTCACCGAGCGGTTCGACCCCGCCCACGACTGGCCCTCCGGCTGGGCGACGAGCTGGGCGCACTGGGCGGGCTTCGGGCTGTTCGTGGTCGGCATCGCCACGGACGCGATCGACGGCCACCTCGCGCGCAGCCGGCGGCTGGTCACCGACCTCGGCATCTTCCTCGACCCGATCGCCGACAAGGGGCTGACCGGCGCGGCCCTCGTCTGCATGGCGATCATGTGGCCGCCGGCCTGGTTCTGGTGGCCGGCGGTCGTCCTCGTCCTGGTCCGCGAGTGGGGGATCACCTGGTGGCGGGCCGTCGCGCTCCGGGACCGCGTGCTGCCGGCCGGCCGCGGCGGCAAGACGAAGACGGCGCTGCAGGGCGTCGTCATCGCGATCCTGCTCGCCTTCCCGCTCGCCCTCAGCCAGCTCATGTGGATCGCCTGGGCGCTCATGCTCCTCGTCGTCGTCGTCACGGTGTGGACCGGCGTCGACTACCTCGTCGCCGCGTCCCGCTCCGCTCCCGCCCGCCGGTCCGATGCCTGAGGAGGTCGCCGAGCTCGCCGCGGACATCGTGCGGGTCGCGACGGCGCGGGGCGTGACGATCGCGGTGGCCGAATCGCTGACCGGCGGCGACGTGATCTCGGCGCTGGTCGGCGTGCCCGGCGCGTCCGCGGTCGTGCGCGGCGCCGTCGTCGCCTACGCGACCGAGCTGAAGTCCGCCCTGCTCGGCGTCGACCCGACGCTGCTGGCGG
Organism: Micrococcales bacterium 73-13; assembly: GCA_001898855.1. Lineage (GTDB taxonomy): Bacteria > Actinomycetota > Actinomycetes > Actinomycetales > Microbacteriaceae > 73-13. Next base: position 2,568 of record MKVN01000002.1, on the reverse strand, counting down.
TCGAGGGCGCCGTGCACCCGGACGTCGCCCGGCAGATGGCGGCGGGGGCGCGACGGGCCTGCGGCAGCGGCGGCCGTCCGGCCGCGCTCGGCGTCGCCACCACGGGGGTCGCCGGCCCCGATCCGCAGGACGGCAAGCCGGTCGGGCTGGTCTACGTCGGGATCTCCTCCGGCGAGCTCCCGCCGGCCGGGGCCGGATCGGAGTCCAGCGCCCGCGAGCTCGTCATGCCGGGCAGCCGCGCCTTCGTCCGCGCGCACGCGGTGCACGCGGCGCTGGAGGCGGTCAAGGACGCCCTCGGCGCGTTCTGAGGCCGTCCGCCGAGGGCGAACAGGGGGTCTCGCGAGCCCGGAATACGCCGCATCCCGGTCCGGTTGCATCGAGCGTCGCAATCAGCGGATACCCGAGAACGCCGACTACAGTGGGCGCACGAGAGCGAGGAGGTCGCCATGGTCCTGGTCCGTCACGAGATCGGCGACGTGCTGCGCGACCTGCGCCTGCAGCAGGGCAGGACGCTGCGTCAGGTCGCCTCGCGCGCGTCCGTCGCGCTCGGCTACCTGAGCGAGGTGGAGCGCGGCCAGAAGGAGGCCTCCAGCGAGGTGCTCGCCTCCGTCGCCGACGCGCTCGACACCCCCATCTCCTCGATCCTGCGCGAGGTCAGCGACCGGCTCGCGGTGCTCGAGGGCGTCGGCCTGTCCGCGCCGGCGATCGAGTCCATCCGGGGCCCGTTCGAGGTGCTCGCCGAGGCCCCGGTCATCCCGGACACGCTCCCCGACGAGCTGCTCGCCGAGTTCGGCGACTCGGAGCTGGCCGCGCGCTGAGCGCCGCCTGCGGGTGACCGGGTGCGCCTCCGCGAGTTCCGCCGCGCCGTCGCCGAGGAGTTCGGCGACCGCGGCCCGGCCCTGACCGCCGACCTGGTGCTCGGCGCGCTCGGCGGCCGCACCGCCGACGAGGCGCTCGCCGCCGGCGTCGACGCCGGGGCCGTGTGGCTCGCGCTGTGCGAGGCGGGCGACGTCCCGCCCGCCCGGCGGCACGGGGTCGGGCTCGCCGAGCCGCCGCGGCGCTGATCGGTCCCGGGATTGCGCCGGCCGCGCGCTCCCGCGATGCTGGGCGCATGAGGGAGCGGACGCGCGTCGCGGTCGTCGTGCTCGCGGCCGGGCTCGGGATGCTGCTCGCCGGCTGCGGGCCCGTCCCGCCGAGCGCCGTCCCGAGCCCGTCGCCCTCGGCGACGAGGACGCCGACGCCGAGGCCCTCGGCGAGCGTCCCCGCGCCGCCCTCGGCCGTGCCATCGCCGGAGCCCTCCGCGGCGCCGACGGCCGCCCCGGAGCCGGGGCTCGGCGAGCCGGCCCGGCAGAGCATCGTGGAGTCGATCACCAGCGGGAACACCGCGGCGCTCGAGGGCTATCTCGCCGACCCGGTGCACATCGCGATCGCGGCCTCGGACGCCGGGGGCGAGACCACGCCCGCGCAGGCCGTCGGCTACGTCACCGCCTGGACCGCCGGGCCGGCCTGGGCCGCCGCGCCGGGGGAGTTCGTCGCGCAGGGGCAGGCGAGCGGCTACGCGGAGCGATACTTCCCGCCGGGCGTGATCGTGCTGGTCTCGGACGACGAGCACTTCATCGCCTTCGCCCCTGCGGGGGACCGGATCGGCGCGGTGCTCTACGGGCACCGGCTCGCGATCGGCTGAGGGCGCCGGCCGAGCGGGCGCAGGGCGGGCGACACGCCGGTCATCCGATGCTCGAACATCTGTTCGATCACTGCTAGCGTCGGTCCCTGACAGCAATCGAACACTGGTGCTTCTCCACGAATCGCCCCTCGCCTCCGGCCGATGTCGGAGGCCGGGCGTACCGTGGCCGCAGTACCACCAGCCCTGCCGGGAGCTCGTGGAGCATCGCCCGGCAGCCTACGGGCAGCAGCATCGGGAGGCCGCGACCGCGGTCAGCCCCCGCACCGAACAGGAGACACGGCCATGGCCACAGGAACGGACCGCGAGAAGTCCCTCGAGAACGCGCTCGCGCAGATCGACCGCCAGTTCGGCAAGGGATCGGTGATGCGCCTCGGCAGCGACGAGCGAGCCCCCGTGGAGGTGATCCCGACCGGCTCCGTCGCGCTCGACGTCGCGCTCGGCGTCGGCGGCCTGCCGCGCGGCCGGATCGTCGAGATCTACGGCCCGGAGTCCTCCGGCAAGACGACCCTCACGCTGCACGCCATCGCGAACGTCCAGCGCGCCGGCGGCATCGCCGCCTTCATCGACGCGGAGCACGCGCTCGACCCGGACTACGCGCAGAAGCTCGGCGTCGACATCGACGCGCTCCTGGTCTCGCAGCCCGACACCGGGGAGCAGGCGCTCGAGATCGCGGACATGCTGGTCCGCTCCGGCGCGATCGACCTCATCGTGGTCGACTCGGTCGCGGCGCTCGTGCCGAAGGCGGAGATCGAGGGCGAGATGGGCGACGCCCACGTCGGCCTCCAGGCCCGGCTCATGTCCCAGGCGCTGCGCAAGCTCACCGGCGGGCTCAACTCGACGAACACCACGATGATCTTCATCAACCAGCTCCGGGAGAAGATCGG
>MKVN01000001.1:47539-70825 GCA_001898855.1 Micrococcales bacterium 73-13 | reverse complement strand
TGATCTGGCCGATCCCCTTGACGTTCGCGAGCGGGATCTGCGGGTTGAGCCCGTCGGGGATGAGGCCGGCGACGCGGACGCCGTTGTCGACGAGCCGGTCCCGCAGCATCGTGATGACCGGGCCGAGCTGGAGGGAGACCTCGTCGCCGGAGATGGTCGCGACGGCGTTCTGATCGCCGCGCAGCACCGCGTTCAGCTGGGAGTGCGTGAGCCGGAGGGACTCCTGCCACACCACCGGGAACCACTCGGAGGTCACGATGCTCTCGACGCCCCAGCGCACCAGCGCGTTGACGCCCTCGATGATCGGCCCCTTCGCGAGGCCGAGGCTGCGCGAGACGAACGCCGGCAGGTTCAGCTGCTGGAGTCCGTCGATCACGCCGCCGGTGATGCCGGCGATGTCGATCGCCGAGCCGACCGCCTCGACGACCGCGTCGGTCACGGCCTCCTGCACCTCGGGGGACTTCGCGAGCGGCGCGTAGGTCGCGACGAAGGAGTCGGTGTCGGTGACCTGCTGCGAGGCGAAGCTCAGCAGCAGCGCGGCGGGCGTGACGACGATGCCGAGCACGACGAGCACGCCGGCCAGGATCGAGCGGCCGACGACCGCGGCGCCCCGCGGCCTCGCGGGCGGCGGCGCCTGGAGGACGACGGTCGGCGGTCCGGGGGGCGCGCTGGCCCCGGGCGCGGTCGATGCGGATGCGGCGGGCTCCCGGGCTGCGGCCTCCCGGGCCGCGCGATCGGCCAGCTCGGCCTGCTGCCGGGCCAGGGCGGCCTGCTCCAGCGAGGCGTTCTCGGTGCTCAGGGCCGCGTTCTCGCGCTCCAGCGACGCCTTGGCGTCCGTCAGGGCCGTCTGCTCGTCGGCGAGCGCGGTCCGCTCGTCGGCGAGGGCGGCGTTCTGCGCCTCGAGCTCGGCGATCCGGGTGCGCAGCTGCGCGAGCGTCTCACGTGCCATGTCCTAGTGCCCCGATCCCTCCGCGGCGATCTCCGCGCGGTCGCCGCTCCAGAGCGTGTGGAACGCGCCCGGCCGGTCGACGCGCTGGTAGGTGTGCGCGCCGAAGAAGTCGCGCTGGCCCTGGATGAGCGCGGCCGGCAGCCGCTCGGCGCGCAGCCCGTCGTAGTAGGCCAGCGAGGAGGAGAACGCCGGCGCCGGGATGCCGGCTGCCGCGGCCGCCTGCACGACGCGGCGCCAGGCCTCCTGGGTGCGACCGAGCGCCTCGCGGAAGTAGGGGGCGGTGAGCAGCTCCGGGAGGTCCGGGTCGGCGGCGTAGGCCTCGGTGATCCGGTTCAGGAACTTCGCCCGGATGATGCAGCCGCCGCGCCAGATCGCCGCGACGTCGCCCTTCCGGATGTCCCAGCCGTACTGCTCGGCGCCCGCGATGATGAGGTCGAAGCCCTGCGAGTAGGCGGCGATCTTCGAGGCGTAGAGGGCCTGTCGGACCTCCTCGACGAACGCGTCGGGGTCGCCGACGGCCCATGGCGCGGTCGGCCCGGGCAGGTCGCGCGCCGCCGCCCGCTGGGCCGGCTTCGAGGACAGCGAGCGGGCGAACAGCGCCTCGGCGATCGCCGGCGCCGGGATGCCGAGGTCCGCGGCGGCCTGCACGGTCCACGCGCCGGTGCCCTTCGCACCCGCCTGGTCGAGGATGACGTCGACGAGCGGGCGTCCGGTCCCGGCGTCCACCTGCCGCAGCACCTCGGCGGTGATCTCGATCAGATAGGAGTCGAGCTCGCCGCGGTTCCACTCGGCGAAGACGTCGGCGATCTCCGCGGGCGACCTCCCGGTGCCGCGCCGGATCAGGTCGTACGCCTCGGCGATGAGCTGCATGTCGGCGTACTCGATGCCGTTGTGCACCATCTTGACGAAGTGGCCGGCTCCGTCGTGGCCGATGTGCGTGACGCACGGCTGCCCCTCGGCGACCGCCGCGATCGAGCGCAGGATGGGCCCGAGCGTGGTCCACGACTCGTCGGAGCCGCCCGGCATCAGCGACGGCCCGTTGAGCGCGCCCTCCTCGCCGCCGGAGACCCCCATCCCGACGAAGTTGATCCCGGTCGCGCGGACCGCGGCCTCGCGCCGGATGGTGTCGGTGAAGAGGGAGTTGCCGCCGTCGACGATGATGTCGCCCGGCTCGAAGACGCCCACCAGCTCGTCGATCACGGCGTCCGTCGCGGCGCCCGCCTTGACCATGATGATCGCGGTGCGCGGCCGCGCGAGCGCGTCCGCGAGCTCGCGGTAGCTCTGCGTCCCGACGAAGCCGGCCTCCGGGTGCTCCTCGAGCAGCTCGGCGGTGCGGGCGTACGACCGGTTGAACACCGCGACGGTGTTCCCCTCGCGGCTCGCGAGGTTCCTCGCCAGGTTCGAGCCCATGACCGCGAGGCCGACCACCCCGATGTTCGCCGTCGTCACGGGCACCAGGCTAGTCGTTCGCCGCGTTCGGCTCGACGGCCGTCGGTCAGGGCTTCGGCTCGTCCGGGGGGCCGAACGCGATCGGGACGCCGAACTCGGCCTGGCCGCGCGCCATGTCGATGATCGGCTGGCTCGAGGCGTGGCCGAGGTACACCTCGCAGTCGCGGACGATGCGCTGCAGCGGGCTCGAGCTCGAGACGGCCGAGGGGCCGGCGCTCTGGAACGCGATCTGCACCGCCTCGCAGCCGAGCAGCGCGGCCTGGCGGCCGAGGGCCCACAGCCGCATCGTCTCCGCCTTGGTGATCGGCTCGTGCGTGCGCGCCCAGCGGTCGAGGAGCGCGTCGCTCGCCCGCGCGCCCGCGGACATGATCGCGTGCGCGGCGTCCGCCTTCGCGGCGGCCCGGCCGAGCGCGCGCTGCACGTCGCCGTCGTCCCGCATCAGGACGCCGGGCGGGGAGAACAGCGCCGGCGTCCGCTTGCCGAGCTCCCGCAGCTCGTCGACGGCGGCCTGGGCCGCGCCCGCGAAGATCGCCGCGAAGCAGAGGTGGTAGAAGCCGCCGTAGACGCCGAGGTAGTGGCCGTTGCCGTGCAGCCGCGTGCCCGGCGTCCCCTCGGCCCAGTCGCGGTCCTGGCCGAACAGCAGGTCGTCGTAGATGACGTGGTGCTCCGGCACGAACACCGGATCGGAGATCTCGACCGTGTTCGACCCCGAGGCCTGGACGCCGATGCCCTTGCCGCCGCCCCAGTCGTCGAGGATCGTGACGTTCTCGACCGGCGTGATGAAGCTGAACTCGACCGGCTCGCCGTCCTCGGGCGCCCAGATGGTGTTCGCCATGAAGTGGGTCGACACCGGGACGCCGGAGGAGAACCGCCACTTGCCGCTGATCCGGTAGCCGCCCTCGACCTTCTCCGCCTTGCCGCCGGGCGGGGCGCGGTGCGGGGAGCGCAGCTCGCCGTGCGGCTCGATGAGCTCGCGCTGCGCCTGCTCGCCGAGCATCGACGCGACGATGGCGACGTGCGAAGCCGACAGCGTGTAGCACCACGCGGTCCCCGGGTCGCCGCAGGCGACGCGGTAGGCGACCTCGAGGAAGGTCTCGTGCGTGGACTCGTAGCCGCCGAACATCCTGGGCAGGAACATCCGGTAGAAGCCCGCGTCCCGGAACCGCTGCAGCAGCTCGTCGGTGAAGTGGCCGAGCCGCTCGGCCTCGGCGGCCTGCGCCCGGATGGCGGGGATCAGCGCCTCGGCGCGCGCGATGAGCGTCTCGGCGTCCGGCGCCGTCCCGGTCGCAGTGCTGGTGCCGCTCGCCTCGACGGGCATGGCATCTCCTTCGTTCGTCGGCGGAGCCGGGTTCCGGCCGGACGTCCGCGTCCGGCCGCGGACCGCGCCGTCGCCCGTTGGCGGCGGCGGGTCGTCTCGCATGCTACGGCTCCGGACTGTTGTCTGACAAACGGCGCCGTCGGTCCACCCGCTAGCGTGACGGGATGGCCGTCGCGTCCGACCGCATCCTCGGGCTCGACGTCGCCCGCGGGCTGGCGATCCTGGGCATGTTCGCGGCGCACACCGTGCAGCAGCCGGACTTCTCCTGGGCGGACCCGTCGAGCTGGGGCGCGGTCGTCAACGGGCGGTCCTCGATCCTGTTCGCGATCCTCGCCGGCATCTCGCTCGCGATCCTCTCCGGACGGCGGACGCCCGTCGACGGGCTCGCGCTCGTGCAGGCGCGGATGCGGATCCTGATCCGCGCCGTCATCGTGTTCGGGATCGGCGGCGTCCTCGCGCTGCTCGGCAGCGGGATCGCCGTCATCCTCGAGTACTACGCCGTCATCTTCGTGCTCAGCCTGCCGTTCCTGCGCTGGAGCCCGAGGCGGCTGTTCGCGGCGGCGGGGGTGTGGGCGGTCGTCGGGCCGGTGCTGGTCGTGCTGCTCAAGTCGGTGGTCGCCTGGTCCGAGGGCCTGCTGACGCCGCCGGCGCCGATGGGGTCCGCGCTCTACGAGTACCTGACCGGGTTCTACCCGGTCGTCACCTGGGTCGTCTTCATGCTCCTCGGGCTCGGCGTCGGGCGGCTCGCGATCGAGTCGACGCGCGTGCAGGCCGGGCTGGTCGCGGTCGGCGCCGGGATCTGCGCCGTGGGCTACGCGCTCGGCTCGCTGCTCGCGCCGCTCGGCGCGCCGATGGCGGCCTTCGGCGTCGAGCGGCTCACCGCGGACGTGCACAGCCTCGACGGCGTGATCGCGGTCACCGGCTCCTCGCTGCTCGGGGCCGCACCGCACTCGGGCTCGCCGTTCGAGGTCGTGGGCTCCAGCGGCTTCGCGCTCGCGGTCATCGGCCTCTGCCTGCTGGCCGCGAGGGCGCGCCCGATGCGCGTCCTGCTCACCCCGCTCTCCTCGATGGGGCAGATGGCGCTGACCATCTACACCGCGCAGGTCGTCGCGGTCTGGGTCCTCGTCGTCTCGACGCAGCAGCGGCCGAACGACTGGGCGGTGTTCTGGTGCTTCGCGGTCGCGTCGATGGCGATCGCGGTGCTGTGGCGCGCGCTCCGCGGGCAGGGCCCGCTGGAGCGGCTGCTGTCGACGGTGTCCAAGCGCGCCGCGGACCCCCGGCCCCGCGCGGCGGACGGGGCCGGCTCCGCCTTGCTAGAATCTCCTGTCCGACCTGGCGAGGGGACGCGAGTCCCGTCATCGACAACGTCCAAGGAGAACCACCCCCATGGCTGAGCTCAGCAACCACATCGCGGCCGAGTCCCGCGCGTCCTTCGGCAAGGGCGCGGCGCGCAAGCTCCGCGCGGCCGGCAAGATCCCCGCGGTCATCTACGGCCACGGCAGCGACCCGCGGCACGTCTCGCTCCCCGGTCACCAGGTGACGCTGCTGGTGCGCAAGGCGAACCAGGTGCTCGAGCTCGTCGTCGAGGGCAAGGAGGAGCTGGCGCTCGTCAAGGACGTGCAGCGCGACCCGGTGCGCCAGATCATCGAGCACATCGACCTGCTCGTCGTCCGCAAGGGCGAGAAGGTCCACGTCGACGTGCCCGTCGTCATCGAGGGCGAGTCCGCCCCGTCGACGACCGTGCTGCAGGACGCCGGCCACGTCTCGATCGAGGTCGAGGCGACCCGGATCCCCGAGCACCTCGTCGTCTCCGTCGAGGGCCTCGAGGCCGGCACGCACATCACGGCGGGCTCGATCGCGCTGCCGCAGGGCGCGACCCTGCTCTCCGACCCCGAGCTCATCGTCGTCGGCGTGACCGGTCAGGCCGCGGCGGCGGAGCCCGAGCCGGAGGCCGCCCAGGAGGCGCCGGCCGAGGCTTCCGCCGAGGAGGCGCCCGCCGAGGAGTCGGCGGAGTAGCAGGCCGTCCGGACGACGGTCCCGCCCCCTTCCGCCGCGTGGCGAAGGGGCCGAGCCGCATCCCGGTGACGGAGGGTTGAGGGTATGGACGACCTCTGGCTCGTCGTGGGGCTGGGCAACCCGGGCCTCGGCTACGCGGGCAACCGGCACAACGTCGGTCAGATGGTCGTCGACGTGCTCGCGGACCGCGGCGGTCTGACGTTCAAGTCGCACAAGGCCGGCGCCGTCGTCGCCGAGGGCCGGCTTCGTCCCGGAGGCCCCAGGGTGGTGCTCGCCAAGCCGGGCTCGTTCATGAACGTCAGCGGCGGTCCGGTCGCGCAGCTCGCCCGCTTCTTCAAGGTGCCGCCGGCGAACGTGCTCGTGGTGCACGACGAGCTCGACATCGACTTCGACGCCGTCCGGGTCAAGGTCGGCGGCGGGCACGGCGGCCACAACGGCATCCGCGACGTGAGCGCCCGCCTCGGCACGCCCGAGTACCCGCGCGTCCGCGTCGGCATCGGGCGCCCGCCAGGGCGCCAGGACCCCGCGGACTTCGTGCTGAAGGACTTCTCCGCCGAGGAGCGCCGGACGCTGCCGAGCCTGCTCGTCGACGCCGCCGACGCCGTCGAGGCGATCGTGGACGGCGGCCCGCTCGCCGCGCAGAACCGCTTCAACCAGCGCGGTTGAGCCGCGCGGCTGCGAGACTGGTGCCGTGACCAGCGCACCGAGGACGGTCCTCCTGACCGGGGGCACCGGTGCCTGGGGGCGGGCCACGCTCCGTGAGCTGCGCCGCCGCGGCGACGAGTTCCACGTCATCGCCCTCGCCCGGCCCGGCCGCCGCTCGGAGCGGATCCTCCGCGAGTTCGCCGACTGGCCCCAGCTGGAGATCGCCTGGGGCGACCTCACCGACCCGCGGATCGTCGCCGCCTGCGTCGCGCGATCCGACGTCGTGATGCACCTCGGCGCCGTCGTGTCGCCGTTCGCCGACGACCACCCGGAGCTCACGCATCGCGTCAACGTCGGCGCGATCCGGAACATCGTCGCCGCGGTCAGGGCGCTGCCCGACCCGTCGCGGGTCGCCGTCGTCGGGGTCGGCTCGATCGCGGAGGAGGGCCCGCGGAACCCGCCGCGGCACTGGGGCCGCATCGGCGACCCGGTCTGCGTCTCCGCCTACGACGAGTACGGCCAGAGCAAGGTGATCGCCGAGCGCGAGCTCGCCGAGTCCGGCCTGCCGCGGTGGACCTGGCTGCGGCAGACCGGGATCATCTACCCGGAGATGATCCGGATCCGGGACCCGATCATGACCCACCCGCCGCTGGCCGGCGTCATGGAGTGGACCTCGGACGAGGACTCGGCGCGGCTCGCGGTCGGGCTGTGCGCCGCGGAGGCGCCGGAGGAGGTGTGGGGCGGCACCTGGCACGTCGGCAGCGGCGAGGCGTGGCGGGTCACGAACTCGGAGTTCCTGTCCGGCATCTCGGTCGCGTTCGGCATCGGCGACATCCGCCGCTGGTACGACCGGAACTGGTTCGCGCTGCAGAACTTCCACGGCTTCTGGTTCACCGACAGCGATCGGCTCGAGGAGCTGGTCCCGTTCCGCGCCGACTCGCTGTCAGCGGCTCTCGCCCGGGCGGGGGCGACGCTCGCACCCGCCGCGCGGTGGGCGGCCGGCGCGTTCGCCCCGCTCGTCAAGCGGCTCGTCATGCGCCCGCTGGTCGAGCGGCCGCGCGGCATGCTCGGCGTGCTGCGCAGCGGCGACGAGGCGAGGATCGGCGCCTACTTCGGCTCCCTGGAGGCCTGGCGCGAGATCGGCGACTGGGCGGCGTTCGCGCCGGAGGAGCCGTCCCGGGTGCCGAGCCTCCTCGACCACGGCTACGACGAGGACCGGCCGCGGGACTCCTGGACCGCGGACGACTGCGCCGGCGCGGCGGCGTTCCGCGGGGGCCGGCTCCTCTCCGAGGAGGTCGAGCGCGGCGCCTTCGCCCGCCCCGTGGAGTGGGCCTGCGCGGACGACCACCGCTTCGCGGCGAGCCCGCGACTGGTGCTGTCGGCCGGGCACTGGTGCCCGGTCTGCGTCCGCAGCCCGCTCGACTACCCGCGCCAGGCCGAGCGCAACGCCTTCCTCGCCCAGGTCGTCGGCTAGGCGCGGCCCGCCCCCGCGGCGCGCCGGCGCGGGATCTCGATCGTCACGACGATGGCGGCGAGCGTCGTGAAGACGACGAGGAAACCGGGCAGCCACCCGAGCCCGAGCCCGGAGACCACGAAGGCGCCCGTCAGCGCGCCGGCGGCGGTCGCCGCGTTGAAGCAGGTGGTCAGCGCGGCCGCCCCGAAGTCGCGGAGTCGCGGCGAGGCCTCGCGCATCATGAGTCCCTGGGTGAGCGGCGCCACGATGCCGAACGCGACGTTCCAGAGCACGTACGCGAGGATCGCCGGCCAGCCGGACGTCCCGAGCAGCCCCATCGCGACGCCGGTGAGGGCGAGCCCGATGAGCGTGACGAGCAGGAAGCGGTGCGGGTCGCGGTCGCCGACCAGCGTCGCGATCACCAGGCCGATCGCGCCGCCGATGCCGCCGAGCAGCAGGATGCTGGCGACCTGCCCCGGATCGATCGCCGGGATCGCGATGAGCCACGGGGCGATGTACGTGCTCATGGCGTTCTGCCCGAGCCCGGTGAGCGCGACGATCGCGCACACGATGAGGATCGCGCGCAGGGTCGGATCGCGGCGGGCGGGGATCGGGATCTCACCGGTGCGCAGCGTGACGCGGTGCTCGACCGGCGGCAGGAAGAGCACGACGAGCAGGGCGAACAGCACGATGAGCCCGGCCATCACGAGGAACGAGAGCCGCCAGCCGACGGCGTGGCCGATCGCGGCGCCCATCGGGACGCCCAGGATGAACGCGAGCCGGCCGCCCGCGGCCGTGATGCTCGTCGCGCGCACGACCTGGTTCGACCGGACCAGCCGCGCGGCGTACGGCGTGGTGACCGCCCAGAACACGCCGTGCACCAGGCCGCCCAGCACGCGCCCGGCGAACAGCGTCCAGTAGTCCGGCGCGATCGCGCACACGACGTTGGTGAGCGCGAAGCCGCCGAGGGTGGCGACCATCAGCCACTTGCGCGGGAAGCGCTGGGTGAGCCGCGTGAGCGGGATGGTCGAGAGAGCCACGGTGAACGCGAAGGCCGAGATGAGCAGACCGGCCTGCGCCTCGGTGACGCCGACGCCGACGGCGATGTCCGGCAGGATGCCGGTCGGCAGGAACTCGCTGGAGACGCAGACGAAGGTCGCGCCGGCGATCACGAGCAGCTGAGGGGTGGGGAACCCCTGTTTAGCCACGGTGAACTAGCCTACGCGCTCCCGCCCCCGGGGCAACAGCATCTCGACGAGGAGCACGAGGGCCGCGAGCACCGCGAACCCGACGAGGAACCACGGCAGCCACGCGAGTCCGAGGCCCGCGACGACGAACGAGCCGATCAGCGCGCCGCCGCCGATCGCCGCGTTGAAGGAGGTGGTCAGCGCCGCCGCCGCGAAGTCGCGCAGCCGTGCCGAGGCGTCGCGCATCATCAGCCCCTGGGTCAGCGGCGGCACGACGCCGAACGCGATGCTCCAGAGCACGTACGCCGCGATCGCCGGCCAGCCCGCGGCGCCGAGCAGCCCGAGGGCCACGCCGCCGCCGGCGAGCCCGATCAGCGTCACGAGCAGCACCCCGTGCGGGTCCCGGTCGCCGACCAGGGCCGCGATCAGCAGGCTCACCGCGCCGCCGATGCCGCCGAGCAGCAGGATGCTCGCGACCTGCCCCGGGTCGATCGCGGGGACCGCGATGAGCCACGGCACGATGTAGGTGCTCATGGTGTTCTGCCCGAGCGCCGCGAGCGCGACGATCGCGCAGATGACGATGACGATGCGCAGCGTCGGGTCCCGGCGCGCGGGCAGCGCGATCTCACCCGTGCGCAGCGTGACGCGGTGCTCCACGGGCGGCAGGAAGAGCACGACGAGCAGCGCGAACAGCACGATGAGGCCGGCCATCACGACGAAGGAGAGCCGCCAGCCGACCGCGTGCCCGATCGCCGCGCCCATCGGGATGCCGAGGATGAAGGCGAGCGTGGCGCCGGCCGTCGTGATGCTCGCCGCGCGCACGACCTGGCTCGGCTTCACGAGCCGCGCGGCGTACGGCGCGGTGACGGCCCAGAACACGCCGTGCGCGAGGCCGCCGAGCACCCGGCCGGCGAACAGCGTCCAGTAGTCCGGGGCGATCGCGCAGATCACGTTGGTGACGGCGAAGCCGCCGAGCGTGGCGACCATCAGCCACTTGCGCGGGAAGCGGTGGGTGAGCCGGGTCAGCGGGATCGTGGTGAGCGCGACCGTGAACGCGAACACCGAGATGAGCAGACCCGCCTGCGCCTCGGTCACCCCGACGCCGGCCGCGATGTCGGGCAGGATGCCGGTCGGCAGGAACTCGCTGGAGACGCAGACGAAGGTCGCGCCGGCGATGACCAGCAGCTGCGGGGTCGGGAACGGCTGGCGCGGCACGACGGACCAGCCTACGCCGCGGCGCCGGCCGGGGATCGCCGGGACGGGGCTACCAGGGCTTCGGCCGCTCCATGTCGCGCTCGGAGTCGCGCGGCAGCTCGGCGAGCACGCCGCCGCCGGCGCGCACGCACAGCATGCGGAGGTCCTCCGGGCTGTCCGGCGCGCAGCGCCAGATCCGCCAGACGCCCTGCCCGACGCGCACCACGCTGCCCGGCTCGACGTCGACGACCTCGTCGTCGAGGCCCATCTGGCCGCGGCCCTGCAGGAAGATGTAGAGCTCCTCCAGCTGCGAATGGGCGTGCCAGAACGGCGCGCCCTCGCCGGGCGCGGCGGCGTTCGTGCTGACGCCGATGTACTGGGTCGTCATGTCGTGGTCGACGAACCGCTTGCCCTTGGTCCCGCTGCCGCTGACGTAGTCGCTCCACGCGCCGAAGGCGCCGAGCTCGAGGATCTCGTATCCGCTCATGCCGCCAAGCTACCCCAGCCGGAGTCGCGGAGGCAGAGGGATTCTGTTTGAATCGAGACCGGCCGCGAGCGGGGCGGGGTCGGTGGGGCGCGGGATCGCGCCGACCGGAATCGCCGACGGGAGAGAACCATGACCGCCATGCCGCCGAGGCGCCCGCGCACCGCGACCGTCTCGCTCTACCTGATCGTCGCGACGCTCATCGCGGCGGCCGTGCTCGGCGCCGTGCTCATCATCGTCGGCGACCAGGCGAACGTCGCGGGCCGGGCCTGGCTGACCCTGCTGCTCGTCGGGCTCTTCGCCGGGGCGGTCGCGATCGACGCGGCGGCCGGCGACGGCCCGAACCGCTGGTACCTCACGGCGTCGACGGTCGTCAACGTGGCGCTCGTCGCGATCGGGCTGATCAAGCTCTGGAACGGCTGGCTGCAGCCGGCGAACACCGCGGACCCGCTGGTGTGGACGGTGCAGATCTGGCTGTTCCTCGTCATCGTCGTGGTGCTGCGGCTCGCGCTGCTGTTCACCCAGCTGTACTGGCTGCACTGCGTCGTGCGCGGGAAGACGGGACTGACGCGGACGATGGGCGTCGTCGCCGTCGTGCTGGTGTGGGTGACGGCGCTCGTGCTCGCGATCCCGCTCGCCTTCCCGGAGGCGGACTGGGCGGACTGGTGGTGGCGTCTCGCCGGGGCGGCCTCGCTGGTCGCCGTGGTCGCGATGGTCGTGCCGCTGGTGTCGAAGGCGTTCGAGCCGAAGCCGCCGCGCCCCGCGCCGCCTGCGGGCTACCACCCGCCCGCCGGCTACCACCCGCCGACCGCTCTGCCGTATCCGGCCCCTCAGCCGGCTCCGTACGGCCAGCCGGCGCCCGGGGCGCAGCCGGCCGCCTACGGCGCGCCGGTCGCCGCGCCGCCGCAGCAGATCGTCCCGCCCCCGCCGTACGTCCCGCCGCAGGCGCCGATCGTGCCGCCTTCGGCGCCGGGACCGCCCACCGCGTCGCCGCAGCCGCCCGCCGGCCAGCAGGACGCCTGAGCACCGCGACTAGAATCTTCCGGTGCCGCTGACCGGGATCCCCTCCGCGCTCGCGGCGGACCCGGCCCTCGCGGCCGTGCTGGCGAGCCCGCACGCCGACGCCGACCTGTCCTGCGTGGACGGGGCGCGGGTGCCGCTCCTCGCCCGGCTGCTGCAGGCCGAGGGCGGACCCCGCGCGCTGCTCGCGATCGTCGCGACGGGCCGCGAGTCGGAGAGCGTCGTCGACGCGTTCCGCGCCTACCTGCCGGAGGCGGAGGTGCACGCGTTCCCGTCGTGGGAGACGCTGCCGCACGAGCGGCTGAGCCCGTCCGCGGAGACCGTCGGCCGTCGGCTCGCCGCACTCCGCGCGCTGCGGGAGTGGGGTCGTGCGTCGTCCGCGCCGTCGAGCGGGGAGCCGCTCGACGGATCGCCGGCGGGCGGCCGGAGCACCGCACGGCCCTCGTCCGCCGGTCGGCGGCCCTTCGTGCTGGTCGCCTCCGTCCGGGCGGCGCTGCAGCCGCTGCTGCCGGGGCTCGACGCGATCGAGCCCGTCGTGCTCGCCGTCGGCGGGCGCGGCCACGATCTCGCGCGGATCGCGGAGCGGCTCGTCGGGCTCGCCTACGCCCGCGTCGACATGGTGACGCGGCGCGGCGAGTTCGCCGTGCGCGGCGGAATCCTCGACGTCTTCCCGCCCGAGGCGGAGCACCCGCTGCGGATCGACTTCTTCGGCGACGAGGTCGAGTCGGTGCGCGAGTTCGGCGTGGCCGACCAGCGGTCGCTGGCCGACGCGCCCTCGCGGCGCGATCCGGCGGAGCGCTCCTCGGCCGGCGCGGCGGTCGTGCTGCCGCCGGCCCGCGAGTTCCTCATCACCGACGACGTCCGACAGCGCGCGCGCGAGATGTCCGGCGAGTTCCCCGCGCTCGACGGCATGCTCGCGAAGGTCGCGGAGGGCATCCCGGCGGAGGGCATGGAGTCGCTCGCGCCGGCGCTCGTCGACGGCTTCGTCCCGCTGCCGCAGCTGCTGCCGGACGACGGCGCCGTCGCGATCCTCGGCCCCGAGCGGGTCGCGACCCGGGCGGTGCACCTCGTCGAGACGAACCGCGAGTTCCTGGTCGCCGCATGGTCGGCGGCGACCGCGGGCGGCGACGCCCCGATCGACCTCGGCATGGACCTGCGGCGGCGGCTCGGCTCGGGCGACTTCCTCACCGTCGGGCAGCTGCGCGAGCGCGCCGGCGGCCGGGCCTGGTGGACCGTCAGCGCCTTCGACTCGGGCGACCCGGACGCGATCCGGCTCGGCGCGAGCCAGGTGCCGGCGTTCACGGGCCACGCGGACGCCGCGATCGACCACGTCGGCGACCGGCTGCGGGAGGGCTGGGCGCTCGCCATCACGGCGGAGGGCCCCGGCCTGCTCGATCGCGCCGCCGACCTGCTCGCCGACCGCGGCCTCGCCGGCCGTCGGGCCGAGGAGTTCCCGCCGGACGCCGAGCCGGGCGTCGCCTACCTGGTGCAGGCCTCGGTGGAGGCCGGCGTCGAGCTCCGCGAGGCCCGCCTCGCCGTCCTCTCCGAGGCGGAGTTCTTCGGCCGCGCGGCCTCCTACCGGCAGGGCGCCCCGCGCCGGCTCGCGAGCCGGCGGCGGAACGTCGTCGACCCGCTCCAGCTGAAGCCCGGCGACCACGTCGTGCATCAGACCCACGGCATCGGCCGGTTCGTCGAGCTCGTCGAGCGCGAGGTGTCCACCGGCTCGACCCGCGGCGGCCCCGGCGGGCGCAACGCCGTCAAGGCGACCCGCGAGTTCCTCGTCATCGAGTACGCGCCGTCCAAGCGGGGCATGCCGGGCGACCGGCTGTACGTGCCGACCGACCAGCTCGACCTGCTCACCCGCTACGTCGGCGGCGAGGCGCCGACGCTGTCGAAGATGGGCGGCTCCGACTGGGCCGCGGCGAAGGGCAGGGCGCGCAAGGCCGTCCGCGACATCGCCGTGGAGCTCGTCAAGCTCTACGCGGCGAGGCAGGCCAGCCGCGGTCACGCCTTCGGCCCCGACACGCCATGGCAGGCGGAGCTCGAGGACGCCTTCCCGTTCGCGGAGACGCCGGACCAGCTGACCACGATCGACGAGGTCAAGGCGGACATGGAGCGGCCGATCCCGATGGACCGGCTGCTCTCCGGCGACGTCGGCTTCGGGAAGACCGAGGTCGCGGTGCGCGCCGCGTTCAAGGCGATCCAGGACGGCAAGCAGGTCGCGATGATCGTGCCGACCACCCTGCTGGTCCGCCAGCACGTCGAGACCTTCGCGGAGCGCTTCGCCGGCTTCCCGGTCAACCTCCGCGCGCTCAGCCGCTTCCAGTCGGAGCAGGAGTCCGCCGACACGATCGCCGGCCTCGCCGACGGCACGGTCGACCTCGTGATCGGGACGCATCGCCTGCTCGGCAAGGGCATCGCGTTCAAGGACCTCGGCCTCGTCGTCATCGACGAGGAGCAGCGCTTCGGCGTCGAGCACAAGGACGCGCTGAAGCGGCTCAAGACGAACGTCGACGTGCTCGCGATGACGGCGACGCCGATCCCGCGCACGCTCGAGCTCGCGGTGACCGGCATCCGCGAGATGTCGACGCTCGCGACGCCCCCGGAGGACCGGCATCCGATCCTCACCTTCGTCGGGCCCTACTCCGACAAGCAGGTCGCCGCCGCGATCCACCGCGAGCTGCTTCGCGAGGGCCAGGTGTTCTACGTGCACAACCGGGTCGCCTCGATCCAGGCGACCGCGGCGCGGCTGGCCGAGCTCGTGCCGGAGGCTCGGGTCGCCGTCGCCCACGGGCAGATGAGCGAGGAGGCGCTGGAGCGGGTGATGCTCGACTTCTGGGAGCGCCGAGCCGACGTCCTCGTCTCGACGACGATCATCGAGACCGGGCTCGACATCCCGAACGCGAACACGCTCATCATCGACCGCGCCGACAAGTACGGCCTCTCCCAGCTGCACCAGCTCCGCGGCCGGGTGGGACGCGGACGCGAGCGGGCCTACGCGTACTTCCTCTACGACGAGACCAAGCCGCTCACCGAGCACGCGGAGGAGCGGCTGCGGACCATCGCCGCGGCGAACGAGCTCGGCGCCGGCATGCAGATCGCGCTCAAGGACCTCGAGCTGCGCGGCGCCGGCAACATCCTGGGCGCCGAGCAGTCCGGCCACATCGCCGGCGTCGGCTTCGACCTGTACCTGCGGATGATCGGCGAGGCGGTCTCCGAGTTCCGCGGCGACGCCGCGGCCGAGCAGACCGAGCTGCGGCTCGAGCTCCCGGTCGACGCGCGCATCCCGGAGGACTACATCGGCTCCGAGCGGCTCCGTCTGGAGGCGTACCAGAAGCTCTCCGCCGCGGCCGGCCCCGCCTACCGCGACCGCGGAGCCGGCGCCGACGGCGCCGAGCAGGACCCGATCGACCGAGTCGTCGAGGAGCTCGTCGACCGCTACGGCGAGCTGCCGGAGCCGGTGGCGCTGCTGATCGCCGTGTCCCGCCTGCGGCGGCGCGCGCAGCGGGCCGGGCTCTCCGAGGTCGTCGTGATGGCCGACCGGCTTCGGATCGCGCCGATCGAGCTCCCCGACTCGGCCCAGGTGCGCCTCGCCCGGCTCCACCGGGGCAGCCGGTACCTCACGGCGCAGCGGGTCGCGCTCGTGCCGCTGCCCGGGACGGACACCTCGATCCTGGACCGCGCGAAGGGCGGCGGCATCGCGGACGCCGATCTCGTCGCCTGGGTCGGCGACCTCTTCGACGCCCTCCTGCCGGCTCCGGCGCCGGCGAGCTGACCGGCGCCGCGGTCCGGCGCCGCCCCGGTGCGCCCGTCCTCAGTCGGCCTCGACCGCGAGCCGCACCCAGTCGGCCGGGTCCACGCCGGGGTCCGCGAGCACGTCGCGCCGCACCGGCCTCGCCGCGCGGACCAGGTCCTGGACGTGCTCGTTGACGTCCCAGACGTTCACGTTCGCCCCGCCGACCACGACGCCGTCGCGCAGCTGGAAGGCGACGAACTCGCCGTTGTCGAGCGAGCCGCGGACGAGCACCTCGTCGAACGGCGTCGGCCAGCCCGAGTACTCCATGCCCACGTCGTACTGGTCGGAGAAGAAGTAGGGGAGCAGCTCGTAGGGCCGGTCGGCCCCGGCCGCGTTGGCGCCGGCGGCCAGGCCCTGGTTCAGCGCGTTGCCCCAGTGCTCGACGCGGACCCGGCCGTGGAAGAGCGGGTGGTCGTGGCTCGCGATGTCGCCGGCGACGAGCACATCCGGATCGCTCGTGGTCAGCCGTGCGTCGGCGAGCACGCCGTCGTCGGCGGCCAGTCCCGCGGCCTGCGCGAGCCCGAGCGACGGGCGCACGCCGAGGCCGAGCACGACGACGTCGGCCGGCACCGTCTCGCCGTCGGCGAGCCGCACGCCGGTCGCCCGGTCGGAGCCCTCGATCCCGGCGACGTCCGGCCCGAGCCGGAGCGTCACGCCGTGGTCGGCGTGCACCCGGCCGTAGAAGCCGCCGATCTCCGTCCCGAGCGCGTGCTCGAGCGGCACCGAGCCGCGGCCGAGCAGCGTCACCTCGGCGCCGCGCTGCCGCGCGCTCGCGGCGACCTCGGCGCCGATCCAGCTCGCCCCGACGACGGCCACCCGGGCGCCGGGCATCAGCCGGTCGCGCAGCGCGAGCGCGTCGTCGAGGCTGCGCAGCAGGAGCACGCCGTCCAGCTCGGCGCCGGGCATGGACGGCCGCACCGGCGTGGCGCCGGTCGCGAGCACGAGCTTCGCGTAGCGCAGCTCGGCGCCCGCGAGCCGCACCGTGCGCCGACCGGGGTCGATCGCCTCCGCGGGCGCGCCGAGCAGCAGCTCCACGCGGTTCGCCGTCGCCCAGCCGTCCTTCGCGACGAGCGCGGCCTGCGGCCCGTCGGCGCCCTGCAGCAGGCCCTTGGAGAGGGGCGGTCGCTCGTAGGGGAGATACGGCTCGGCGCCGACGAGCCGGATCGGCCCCTCCCAGCCGGCCTCACGCGCACCCTCCGCCGCCTTCGCGCCCGCGAGCCCGCCTCCGACGATCACGATCGCGTCCTTCTCGTCCATGGCCCCATGCTGGACCCGTGCGGGCCGCGGCGCCAGGCCCTGGCGCGGCGACGGGGGATCGGGTAAGGCCTGTTACTGGAATCCGGGTCTGCGAGCGATCCGGCGTGGCATTCGTCTTACCTATGGGAATAAAGCAATAAGGGGGTTTCTGAGCGCTCTCGAATGGTCGCGACATGAGCCTCACCATCCGCGCAGGAACTTCGTTCCAGTCTCGACGACATCGGCAGGCGGGGAGACGTCCCAGCCGGCGGCCTTGAGAACGGCGGCCACTTCGGCCTGCATATCCCGAGCGATGGTGCGCGCCTGAATCGTCCGATATCTGGCTCGGTCCTCCCGAATCGCCTGTTCCCAGTCCTCGAGAGCGTCGAATCCGCATTCTCGGACGAGGAATTCCAGCAGGTCGGCGACGCCGGGACGCATTCGTGCGCCTCCGACCGGGAAATGCAGCGAGGCGAGCGAGTGGGGTTTGACGTCCTTGTGGTTCGCCTTGGCGATGCCGAGTAGGAAGGAGAAAGCACCTCGTTCGCCGTGAAATTGCCAGTGCGCGGCCGGCGCCGTGTGCATAGCGTCGTCGAACTCGAAGCGGACTAGTGGCGTCCGGTCGACCAACGCCGAGAGTGCGAAGTTCGACTTCGTCACCTTCAAATACTCGCCGCTCGAATCCAGGTCCAGGAGCATCGTCAGGCGCCAGACGGCCACCTTCTCCCCGCCGATGAACAGCGGCATCGAAGCGGCGGTCTCACCGTCCGCTTCAAACGGGCTCAGCTGGAGCCTCGTCGCATCGGCATTGACTCTCGCCAGGAATTCCGGTGAGTCGGGCAGCACCGACTGAACCGTCGTCGTGAGCTCGCTCGCGAACATGCGTGCGCGGACGAGCGCACGATGCTCCGACATCAGTCCACGAACTCGTCTTCGCCGAGGAGGAAAGCGATCGCATCGAGGTCGTCCCGGACCGCCCATTCCGCACCCGACAGCTCGCTCAGTCGTGCGCGCTCGAGGTACTCATCGAGGGTCAGCCCGAGCCGTTCGAGGATGCGCTCGCGCTGCATTCTGAGCTCTTCCGGGGTGACGGTCGAGACCGGGGCCATGAGACTCACCTACCTATTGCTGCGTGCCGATGTATACGCGTGAGGCTAACCCCTGCCACCGACATTCCGCTTCATTGGTGGTGAAGACCGGTGTCCCGTCTTGGCGTATGGCTGATCCTGTCAACAGGTGCCTGGCCCGAACGACCGCGGTGCCCGCTCTGTCAGCGCTCGTAGCGCAGGCCGCGTCGGCGCCACGCCTTCGTCACCCACCAGAACACCAGCTGGGTGCGCGGCCACTCCGTGACGATGTGGCCGCGCTCGTCGGTGAAGTAGTTGTGGCACCCGGAGTCCTTCGCCGAGGTCGCCGACGCGAGCTCGCGATCGATCCACTCGACGTACCGTCGCGTCGCCTCCGGCGAGGTGTCGACGGCGCGCGCGCCGCGCTCGAGCCGCCGCACCGCCGCGACGGCGACCTCCGCCTCGCGCTCGAGCTGGGCGATGAGGGAGGTGCCGCCGTTCGTGTTCGGCCCGTAGAGGATGAAGAGGTTCGGGAAGCCGGCGACCGTTGTGCCGAGGAAGGCCGTCGCCCGATCCGCCCAGGCGTCGTGCAGCCGCCGGCCCCCGCGGCCCGTGACCTCGAGCTGCGCGAGCATGCGCTGCGCCTGGAAGCCGGTCGCGAACACGATCGCGTCGAAGTCCCGCGCCGCGCCGGTCGCGTCCACCAGGCCGGTCTCCGTCGCCGACACCACCGCGTGCGGGACGAGCTCGACGTTCGGCCGGTTGAACGCCGCGTAGTAGGTGGTCGCGACGATCGGACGCTTGCACCCCCACGCGTGGTCCGGGGTGAGCGCGGCCCGGGTCCGCGGGTCCTCGACGGTCGCCGCGATGAAGTCGAGGCAGCGCTGCCGCATCCGGCGCTGCATCCGCGAGCCCTTGTCGTAGCCGCGGAAGCGCCGGTTCGCCTTCCAGAACAGCCAGTACCGGTGCAGCCGCTGCGCGAGCGGCACGTGCCGGTAGACCCAGCGCTCGCGCGGCGTGAGGTCGCGCTCGAGCTTCGACTCGACCCAGCCGGGCTCCCGCTGGAAGAGCGTCACGTGCCCGGCGGTCTCCGCGATCGCCGGCAGCACCTGCACCGCCGTCGAGCCGGTCCCGACGACGGCGACGCGCCGCCGCGAGAGGTCGTGCTCGTGCTCCCAGCGGGAGGTGTGGAACGAGATCCCCCGGTACTCCTCGAGCCCCGGCCAGTCGGGGTACCGCGGGTTCGAGAGCAGCCCCGTCGCCGAGATCACGACGTCGAACCGCTCGGCGCCGACCGGGCCGTCCGGCCCGAGGAGCTCCAGCTCGTACTGCCGCGTCGCGTCGTCCCAGCGCGCCGCGACGACGGTCGTGGACAGCCGGATCCGGTCGCGCAGCCCGAACCGGTCCACGACCGCGTTCGTGTACTCCCAGAGCTCGGGCTGCGTCGCGTGGGTGCGCCGCCAGTCCCACTTGACGAACGAGTAGGAGTACACGTGGGAGGCGATGTCGACCGCGGCGCCGGGGTAGTGGTTGTCGCGCCAGGTGCCGCCGAGCGCGTCGGCGCGCTCGAAGATCACGATCTCGGCCCTGGTCCGCCGCGCGAGCTTGACGGCGGCGCCGATGCCGCCGAAGCCGCTGCCGATGATCGCGACCCGCAGCCGCCGTCGGCTCACCGCGAGATCCCGAGGACGATCAGGTCGGAGAGCTCGGCGGCGAGCGCGTGCGCGTCGCCCGCGCCGAAGTAGTAGCCGTCGGGACGCACCAGCGCCGAGTCGGCGCCGAGCCGGTCGAGCTCGCGGCCGTACGCGCCGTCCGCGTCGACGACGTCGACGCCGAGCTCGACGACACGCCCTCCGACGGCCGCGAGCCGCTCGCGGGTCGACGCGTCGACCGGGACCCGGGTGAGCAGGAACGGCTGCGTCGCGTCGATCGCGTCGTCGAAGCGGACGCGATCGACGGCGCCGGGCAGGGCGATGAGGAACTGCGGGGCGAGCGTGCCGCCCCACGGCCCCGAGACGAGGCCGTGCGAGAAGGCGGCGGCCGGCAGCCGGGGCAGCGCCGTCGCGGGATCGCCGCGGTGCGCGAGCATCCGCCGGTCGCGCTCGCGGGCCTCGTCCCAGTCGAGCACGCAGATCACCTTCCCGAGCTCGACCGAGAACCGGATGGCGTGCTGGACGTGCTCGGTGCGCTCGACGGAGTACGAGTCGAGCACCCCGAGCGGCGCCCTGCCGGAGAGCACGAGGTCGAGCTTCCAGGCCAGGTTCGCCGCGTCGCGCAGCCCCGAGTTGAGCCCCTGGCCGGCGAACGGGGGCATCAGGTGCGCGGCGTCGCCGGCGAGCGCGATCCGGCCCCGCACCCAGCGCGCGACCCACAGCGAGCGGAACGTGTAGACGGCGCTGCGCTCGAGCTCCGCGTTCTCCGGGCCGAGGTCCCACGGGGCGAGCAGCCGCCAGACGAAGGCCGGGTCCTCGACGGCCGCGGGGTCCTCGCCCGGCATGACCATGAACTCCCAGCGCCGTCGCCCGGCCCCGGCCGGCACGACCGTCGTCGGACGGGCCGGCGTGCACAGCTGGACGCTCGCGTCGCCCCAGTCGCGCTCCACGCGGGGCAGGACGTCGACGATGAGCCAGTCGTAGAAGAACGCGAGGTCCTCGACCTCGGCGCCGAGGAGCCGCCGCACCCGGCTGTTCGCCCCGTCCGCGCCGACGACGAGGCGGCCGGCGACGGTGCCCTCGTCGACGCCGGAGCGGGGGTGGCCGAGGCGGACCTCGACCCGGTCGTCGGACTCGATCAGGTCGATCGCCTCGACGCCCCGGGTGACCCGGATGAGCGGATCCTCGGCGGCGCGCCGCTCGAGGATCGCCTCGATCATCGGCTGGTTGCAGATCTGCTGGGTCCAGCCGGGCGCGGCGGGCCGCGATCGGTCGAAGCGCAGCAGCAGCTCGCCGTCGGCGCCGAACCAGTCGTAGTAGTCGGTGTGGTCGCTGATCGGGAGGATCTCGTCGAGCAGCCCCATCCGCTGGAAGAGGCGCATCGTCTCCGGGTCGAGGGCGATCGCCCGCGGCCGCCCGTACGGCTCGGGGTGCCGCTCGACCAGGTGCGACGACCAGCCGCGGCGAGCCAGCAGCAGGGCGATGACGAGCCCGACCGGCCCCGCGCCGACGATGACGACGTCCGCGTCCGCCGGCGGCTCAGCCACGGGCGATCCGGTTGCGCAGCAGCCCGACGCCGTCGATCTCGACCTCGACGACGTCGCCGGGCTCGAGGAAGACCGGCGGATCCATGAACAGTCCGACACCGCCCGGCGTGCCGGTCGCGATCACGTCGCCGGGCTCGAGCGGGGTGAAGGCGCTGATGTACGCGATGAGCTCGGCGATCGGGAACAGCATGTCCTGGATCCGCGCGCGCTGCCGCTCCTCGCCGTTGACGCGGGCGACGAGCCAGGAGTCGCCGATCGCCGGCACCTCGTCCGCGGTGACGAGCACCGGGCCGATGGAGCCGGAGCGCTCGAAGTTCTTGCCGGGGATCCACTGCGAGGCGCGGGTCTGCCAGTCCCGGGCGGAGCCGTCGTCGAAGCAGGCGTAGCCGTACACGTGGTCCATCGCCGTGGCCATCGGGACGCCGCGGGCGGGCCGGCCGATGATCACGGCGAGCTCGCCCTCGTAGTCGAACCGCTCGCTCGCCCCGGGCCTGACGATGTCGACGTCGTGGCCGACGTGGGCGTCGGGGTAGCGGGTGAAGATCGTCGGATAGGCGGGGCGGTCCGGGTCGACACCGGCCTCGGCGCGGTGCGCGCCGAAGTTCGCGCCGGCGCAGACGACCTTCCCGAGCTCGACGGGCGGCAGGAGCTCGAGCTCGTCGAGCGGTGCGCCGGCCGCTCCGGCCGGGGCCTCGGCGCGCCGTCCCGAGGCGATGAAGGAGCGGACGTCGGGCTCGGGGATCCCGAGCTCGCGGCGGTCGACGACGAGGCCGCCGGGGGCGACGAGGCCCCACGAGGTGGTCCCGGCACGGCGGAAGCGGGCGATCCTCATCGATCCTCCAGGGTTCGTCTCGGTCGAGGGATATTTAACAACCTCAGCACGATTTTGGAAAATATTGCTATCGTCGAGACATGGAGCGGCGGTGAACCGGCGGTGGTGAAGAAGGCCGGCGCCGAGACGCTCGCCGGCGAGGTCGCCGAGCGGCTGCGCGCCGCCGTGCTCGCCGGGCGGTTCCACGCGGGCGAGTGGCTGCGGCCCGCCGAGCTGCGCGCGGAGTACGGCGTGAGCGCGACCGTGGTCCGCGACGCCCTCGCCCGGCTCGCCGAGCAGAACCTCGCCGTGCGATCGCCGAACCGCGGCTACCACGTCGTCCCGTTCGGCGAGCAGGACGTGCAGGAGCTGGTGGAGTTCCGCATCGTCGCCGAGACCGCGGCGCTGCGGCTGTCCATCGAGCGCGGCGGCCTCGAGTGGGAGGGCGGACTCGTCGCCGCGCATCACCGGCTCTCGGTGGCCGGGACCGATCCCGGCTACGGGTCGGACGCCTGGTTCGTCGCCCACGGCGCGTTCCACCTCGCCCTGGTCTCCGCCTGCGGCAACGCGCTGCTGCTCGAGTCCTGCCGGGACGGCCTCGCCGCCGGCGACCTCTACCTGCGCTGGGGCCGCCGCGCCTCGGGGATCGAGGCCCACGGGGCGCTCGGCGAGCGGGACCCCGGTCCCGAGCACGCCGCGATCCTCGACGCCGCGCTCGCCCGCGACGCGGATCGCGCCGCCGCGCTCTACCGCGACCACCTGCAGCTCACGGCCGACCTGCTCGCGGCGTCCCGCCGAGCCGTGACCGCCTGAACCCGGAGGAGCCCGAGATGGCCGTCGGCAGCATCACCCAGATGGGCTACGTCGCCCTGCGCACCCGCGACCTCGCCGCGTCGATCCGGAACGCGACCGAGATCCTCGGCCTGCAGCTGACGGACGAGGGCGGCGGCAAGGCCTTCCTCGCCGCCGCGGACACCCACCACGAGCTCGTCTACCTCCAGGACGACGTCGACGCGGCCGACCACTTCGGCGTCGTCGCCCCGGACGCCGACGAGCTCGACGCCATCCGCGCGAAGGTCGACCGCGGGGGCTATCGCGTCCTCAGCGAGCAGCCCATCGAGGACCACGTCGAGCGCGGCTTCGCGTTCGTCGGCCCGGAGGGCTACACCTGGCAGGTCTACACCCCGGAGCGCTGGCACGATCGGCGGGCCGGCGCCTTCGGCCCCGACCGGTACGGCCACGTCAACATCCGGGCGGTCGACTCGGTCGCGATGACCCGGTTCCTCGTCGACACCTTCGACATGCGGGTCTCCGACCGGATCGGGACGGACGCCGGCTTCTTCGTGCGCTGCGGCACCGAGCACCACGCGGTCGCGGTGCAGAAGGCCGGCGAGGCGCGACTCCACCACCACGCGTGGCTCGCCCAGTCGATCGCCGACCTCGGCCGGCTCGGCGACCGGCT
>MKVN01000001.1:0-47528 GCA_001898855.1 Micrococcales bacterium 73-13 | reverse complement strand
TCTTCGACCCCGCGCGCCCGCCGATCGAGTGGGCGGACGACGACGCGTACTGGTTCAACCAGTGGGACGGCCTGCGCAACCCCTCGCTCGGCGACTACGGCACCTCGCCGCTCGCGCGATGACCGGCCTCGGCGCGGGACGGCCGGCTGCCGACGGGCCGCGCGCGCCGCGGCTGCGACGCGAGGAGATGACCGAGCGGCAGCGCGAGCTGCACGACCGCTTCACGACCGGGCCGCGCGCCGACCCGTCGAACCCGTTCCGGCTCCACGACGACGAGGGCTTCCTCACCGGGCCGCCCTCGGCGTGGGTCCTCAGCCCCGAGATCGGGCACGCGCTCGAGCGCCTCGGCGGGGAGATGCGCTGGGGCATCCGCACCTCGGGGCCGACCAGGGAGGCCGTCATCCTCGCCGTCGCGCACCACGAGGGCAGCCCCTTCGAGCTCTTCGCCCACGAGCCGGCCGGTCGCGCCGAGGGACTCGACGACGAGGACCTCGCGGCGCTGCGGGCCGGACGCGCCCCGGCGGGAGCGACGGAGGAGACCCGCGTCGCGCACGCCCTCGCGATCGAGCTGCTGCGCACCCGCGGCATCTCGGAGGAGACCTGGGCCGAGGCCGACCGGGTGCTCGGCCGCCCGGCGGTCTTCGAGGTCGTCACCCTCGTCGGCTACTACCAGATGCTCGCCCTCGCGCTCGCCGCCTTCGAGATCCTCCCGCCCAGGCCGCCGTCCGACTCGCCGCCCGTCTGATCGGCCGCCCGGCCTTCGACAAGCCGGCCCCCGCCGGAGGAGGATGAGGCGGTGACGGTACCGAGCGGCAGCGGCGGTCGCGCCCGCCGCGGCGGACGCATCGAGGGCTCCGGCCTGTCGCCACGCGCCTACCTGCGCGCCGCGAAGGACATCGCGAAGCTGACCTGGCAGGCGACGCCGGGCACGATCGTGCTGCAGCTGACCGGCGCGGTCGTCACGGCCGTGCTGCCGATCCTGACCACCTGGTTCGCGGCGCTCACCACGACGGAGCTCGCCGCCGCGTTCGCCGGCGTCGCCGGCGCCGGCGAGCAGGCGATCTGGTACGTCCTCATCACCGCCGGGCTCGGGCTGGTGCTCACCGGCTGGCGCTCGCTCGAGCAGTACGTGCAGCGGCTCAGCCGCTACACGCTCGAGGCGAAGGTGAGCGACATCATGTACGAGCGCTTCCTGTCCCTCGACTTCTGGCGCTACGACGACAAGGAGACGATCGACGTCTACGACCGCGCGCAGCGGTTCTCCCAGTTCTACGCGCAGGCCTTCCAGACCCTCTCCCGGATGGCGAGCCAGGTCATCACCCTGATCACGAGCACGATCGCCCTCGTCCTGGTCGGATGGTGGCTGGCCCTCATCCTGGTCGCGGCGATCATCCCGGGCATCTGGATCCAGTTCCGGCTCAGCCGCGCCCAGGTGCGGCACTGGAACTCGACCGTCGAGCTGCGCCGGCAGAAGACGACGATCGAGCGGGCGATGTTCCAGCCGGAGCACATCGCCGAGCTGCGCCTCTACGGCATCGTGCGCCACCTGCTCGACCTCCGGCAGCAGCTGCGCGACCTCGACGAGCGCCAGCGCATCGAGTTCGAGCGCCGCTACATCCCGCTGCGGCTGCTCGCCGACTTCATCGAGCTCGTCGCCGAGGTCGGCTCGCTGATCTGGATCGTGCTGCAGATCATCGCGCACCAGCAGCCGGTCGGTCAGTTCCTCTACGTGCAGCAGCTGGTCAGCCGGGCGCTCGGCGCGATGAACTCGTTCGTCACCGAGATCTCCGCCCTCGACGAGCAGCTCGCGAACCTCGCCGACTACCAGCGGTTCATGGACTACCCGACTCGGCAGGGGGGCACCCGCCGGCTCGCCGGCCCGCCGACCGTGATCGAGGTCGAGCACGTCTCGTTCCACTACCCGAACAGCGAGCGGCCGGTGCTCGAGGACGTCACGATGCGGATCGAGCGCGGCCGGCGCGTCGCGATCGTGGGCGAGAACGGCGCCGGCAAGTCGACCCTGATCAAGCTGATCAGCGGGCTCTACCGGCCGACCGCGGGCCGCATCCTGCTCGACGGCGTCGACCTCCAGGAGATCGCGACGGAGTCCTGGCACGAGCAGCTCGCGGTGCTGCAGCAGGACTACCTCGCCTACACCTTCGCCTCCGCCCAGGACAACGTCCGCTTCGGCGACGTCGACCGGCCGTTCTCGCAGCAGGACTTCGACCAGGCGCTGCGCGACGCCGAGGCGCGGGAGATCCTCGACGGCCTGCCGAAGGGGCCGCACACCTACGTGCACCCGTGGATGGCGCACGAGGACGGCACCCGCGGCGTCGACCTGTCCGGCGGCCAGTGGCAGCGCATCGCGCTCGCGCGGAACTTCTACCGGAACGCGCCGATCGTCATCCTCGACGAGCCGACCTCGGCGATCGACGCCCTCGCCGAGGCCCGCATCTTCAACCACCTGTTCGCCGACCACGACCGGACGCTCATCATCATCAGCCACCGGTTGACGACCGTCCAGCGCGCGGACGCCATCGTCATGCTGCAGCGCGGGCGGATCGTCGAGACCGGGACGGCCGCCGAGCTGCTGGCCCGCCGCGGTGCGTTCCACACCATGTTCGAGTCGCAGCTCTGAGCGGGTCGCCGGGAATGCCGGCGCCCCTTCCGCGCTTGAATGGTCGAGTGAGCGGAGTCGGGCTGCGATCGGAGCGCGGACCCATCCTGCTCGCGATGATGCTCTCGATGGGGCTCATCGCGATCGACTCCACCGTGCTCGCGACCGCCGTCCCGTCGATCGTCGCCGACATCGGCGGCTTCGAGTCCTTCCCGTGGCTGTTCTCGATCTACCTGCTGGCGATGTCGGTCCTCGTGCCGGTGTACTCCAAGCTCGCCGACACGATCGGACGCAAGCCGGTGCTGCTGTTCGGCATCGCGGTCTTCCTGATCGGCTCGATCCTCTGCGGCTTCGCATGGGACATGCCCTCGCTGATCGTGTTCCGCGCCGTCCAGGGCATCGGCGCCGGCGCCATCCAGCCGCTCTCGCTCACGGTCGTCGGCGACATCTACACGCTCGAGGAGCGGGCGCGGGTCCAGGGCTACATGGCGAGCGTCTGGGCGATCGCCTCCATCGCCGGGCCGGTGCTCGGCGCGGTGTTCTCCGAGCTGCACGCCTGGCGATGGGTGTTCTACATCAACATCCCGCTCTGCCTGCTCGCCGGCTGGCTCGTGCTGCGCGGCCTCAAGGAACGGCTGGAGCGACGGCAGCACCGCATCGACTACGCGGGCGCCGTGCTCGTCACGCTCGGGCTCGGGTCGATCATCCTCGCGACCCTCGAGGGCGGGCACGCCTGGGCCTGGGACTCGTGGACGAGCATCGCGCTGTACGGCGGCGGCGCCCTGCTGCTCGTCGCCTTCGTCCTCGTCGAGCGCCGCGCGGCCGAGCCGGTGCTCGCGCCCGGCCTCCTCCGCCGGCCCGTCATCTCCGTCTCGGTCGGGCTGGGGCTCGTGCTCGGCATCGCGCTGATCGGGCTCACCGAGTACATCCCGACCTACCTCCAGGTCGGCGCCGGCACCTCGGCGCTGGTCGGCGGCGCGGCGCTCGCGGCGATGCTCATCGGCTGGCCGATCGCCTCCACGATCGCCGGCCGGGTCTATCTGAGCCGCGGCTTCCGGTTCACCATCGTCTCCGGCGGCGCGCTCGCCCTGGTCGGCGGCGTCGCGCTCGTGCTCACGGCGTCGTGGCCGTCCCCGTGGATCGTCGCCGCCTGCTCGTTCGTGATCGGCTTCGGCCTCGGCTGGGCCTCCGTCCCGGCGCTCGTCGCCGCCCAGCTGACGGTGCCGTGGCAGGAGCGGGGCGTCGCGACCGGGACCATCATGTTCTCGCGGAACCTCGGGCAGGCGCTCGGGGCCGCCATCCTCGGCGCGGTCGCGAACGGCGTCATCGCCGGCCGCGGCGGCGACTCGAGCGATCCGGCGACGATCGTCGCGGCGAGCATGGTCGTGTTCATCGCCGTCGCCGGGGTGCTCGGCGCCCAATTCCTCCTCGCCTTCCTGATGCCGAGCGACCGCGCGCTGCAGGCCGCGTCCGTCGAGGCCGGCGGGGAGGAGATCCGCGCCGAGGCCGCCGAGACGCAGACGGTCGCCGTCGAGGAGTCGCTGCTCGGGATCGACGTCGAGGACTGCGGCAAGCGAGACTGATCGCATGACCCCTCGCCAGGCCCAGGGCGCCCTCCCGTCGCCGCAGGCGCATCCCGAGCTCGATCAGCTGATCGCCGTGCTCGAGCTGCTGCGGGCGCCCGGCGGCTGCGCCTGGGACCGCGAGCAGACCCACGCCTCCCTCGTGCGCTACCTGGTCGAGGAGACCCACGAGCTCGTCGAGGCGATCGAGGCCGGCGACGACGCCGAGCTGGTGGAGGAGCTCGGGGACGTGCTCTACCAGGTCGTGTTCCACTCGGACATCGCCGCGGAGCAGGGCCGGTTCACGCTCGAGGACGTCGCGCGGCACATGCGGGAGAAGATGGTGGGCCGCCATCCGCACGTCTTCGGCGACGCCGTCGCCGACACCGCGGACGCGGTCGTCGTGAAGTGGGACGAGCTCAAGCGCGTCGAGAAGCCGCACCGCGCCTCCGTGCTCGACGGCGTGCCGCGCGGGATGCCGGCGCTCGCCCTGGCGGACAAGGTGCTCGGCAAGTCGGAGCGGGTCGGCGTCGGGGTCGAGGCCGCGGCGGCGCCCGCGGACGAGGCCGAGCTCGGCGACGCGCTGCTGGCGATCGTCGCCGGCGCCCGGGACGCCGGCCTCGACGCGGAGCGGGCGCTGCGCGGCGCCATCCGGCGGCTCGAGGCCGAGGTCCGCGCGGCGGAGACGGGTCCCGCGAGCCTCTGAGCGGGGACGCGATGGCAGGATGTTCGGGTGGCATCGCAGGTGAACCCGCCCCGCGGGATGCGGGACTTCCTCCCCGCGGAGAAGGCGAGGCGCGAGGCGATCCTCGAGGTCATCCGCCGGTCGTATCGCGCGCACGGCTTCGAGGAGATCGAGACGCCGGTCGCGGAGGACTCGGCGCGCCTGCACGCCGGCCTCGGCGGCGACAACGAGAAGCTCGCCTTCGGCATCCTCAAGCGCGGCGACGACCTCCAGCGGGCGCTGCGCGCGGCGCCGACCGGGCCCGACCCGCTCGACCTGGTCGACCTCGGCCTGCGCTTCGACCTCACGGTGCCGCTCGCCCGGTTCTACGCGACGCACCGCGCGGAGCTGCCGGCGCCGTTCCGCGCCATCCAGATCGCCCCGGTCTGGCGCGCCGAGCGGCCGCAGAAGGGCCGGTTCCGCCAGTTCGTGCAGTGCGACATCGACATCATCGGCGAGGCCGGCCCGCTCGCCGAGGTCGAGCTCCTCACCGCGACGGTCGCGACGCTGCGCGCCCTCGGGGTCGCCGGCTTCACGATCCGCGTCAACGACCGGCGCCTGCTCATCGCGATGCTCGACGCCTTCGGGTTCCGGGAGGACGAGCGCGACGGCGTGCTCGTCACGATCGACAAGCTCGACAAGGTCGGCGTCGAGGGCGTCGTCGAGGAGCTCGTCGAGCGGGGGGCGACGGCGGGCGCCGTCGAGGCGCTGCGCGCGTTCCTGCTGCGGCCGCAGACCCGCGAGTACCGGCCGTTCGGCGAGGGCCAGATCCGCAAGGCGCTGCCGGACGGGCTCGACGGCCCGGCGATCGGCGAGCTCCTGGCCATCGGCGAGGCGGTCATCGCGGCGACCGGCGGCGAGGAGCGGCTCGTCCGATACGACCCGTGGCTGGTGCGCGGCATGGGCTACTACACGGGCCCCATCTTCGAGATCGTGCACCCCGACCTCGGCTACAGCTTCGGCGGCGGCGGCCGCTACGACGGCATGATCGGCCGCTTCCTCGGCGAGGACGTCCCGGCGACCGGGATGTCCCTCGGCTTCGAGCGGCTCGTCGACCTCGTCGCGCCGCCGGAGGACGTCGCGGCGGGCGCGATCGCCGTGGTCTACGCGCCGGATGCCCCTCCGGGCCTCGTCGTCGCGGCGCGCGACCGCTTCGTCGTCGAGGGGCGCGTCGTCCACCTGGTGCGCCGCCCGAGGAACCTCGCGAAGTCGCTCGACGCGCTCGCGGCCGACGGCGTCCGCGAGTTCGTCCTGGTGGACCCGGACTCCGACCCCGCTCGGCTCGAGCCCCGATCCCTCGAGCAGCGCTAGCGCCGCCGCGCGGCATCGCATCGGGACCGGGATGCCGCCCTCGGACCCGTGGCAGGATTGACGCGGACGCCACCGAGTCGCGAGGAGAGCACATGGCCGCCATCGAAGCCGTCGGAGCCCGCGAGATCCTCGACTCCCGGGGCAACCCGACGGTCGAGGTCGAGGTCCTGCTCGAGGACGGGACCGTCGCCCGAGCGGCCGTGCCGAGCGGCGCGAGCACGGGCGCCTTCGAGGCGACCGAGCTGCGCGACGGCGACGCCGGGCGCTACGGCGGCAAGGGCGTCCGGAAGGCCGTCGAGCACGTGCTCGACGAGCTCGGGCCCGCGGTCGAGGACCTCGACGCCGCCGACCAGCGCCTCGTCGACGCCGCCCTCGTCGAGGCCGACGGCACCGAGAACAAGTCGCGGCTCGGCGCGAACGCGATCCTCGGCGTCAGCCTCGCCGTCGCCAAGGCCGCGGCCGACTCGGCCGACCTGCCGCTCTTCCGCTACCTCGGCGGCCCGAACGCGCACGTCCTCCCGGTCCCGCTGCTCAACGTCATCAACGGCGGCGCCCACGCCGACACGAGCGTCGACATCCAGGAGTTCTTCCTCGTCCCGCTCGGCGCCGAGTCGTTCTCGGAGGGCCTGCGCTGGGGCGTGGAGACCTACCACGCGCTCAAGGGCAAGCTGAAGGCCGCCGGCCTCGCGACGGGCCTCGGCGACGAGGGCGGCTTCGCCCCCGAGCTGCCGAGCAATCGCGCCGCGCTCGACTTCCTGCTCGAGGCGATCGAGTCCGCCGGCTACGCGCCGGGCCGCGACATCGCGCTCGGCCTGGACGTCGCCTCGACGGAGTTCTACCGCGACGGCGCGTACGCCTTCGAGGGTCAGCGCCGCTCGGCGGCCGAGATGACCGCCTACTACGCCGGGCTGGTCGCCGACTACCCGCTGGTCACCATCGAGGACCCGCTCGCCGAGGACGACTGGGCCGGCTACGAGGCGCTCACCGCCGAGCTCGGCTCGAAGCTGCAGATCGTCGGCGACGACCTGTTCGTCACGAACCCGAAGCGCCTCGCGGAGGGCATCGCGCGGGGCGTCGCCAACTCGATCCTCGTCAAGGTGAACCAGATCGGCACGCTCACCGAGACGCTCGACGCGGTCGAGCTGGCGCAGCGCTCCGGCTACACCGCGATCCTCTCGCACCGCTCCGGCGAGACCGAGGACACCACGATCGCCGACCTCGCGGTCGCGGTCGACGGCGGCCAGATCAAGACCGGGGCCCCCGCCCGCAGCGACCGGGTCGCCAAGTACAACCAGCTGCTGCGCATCGAGGAGGAGCTCGGCGACGCGGCGGAGTACGCCGGCGCCGCGGCGTTCCCGCGCCTCCGGGGCTGAGCCCCGGGGCAACCTTCGACCCTTGGTCGAGGTCGGTCGGCGCGGCGCTGTGGCGGACGTCCGGCCGGAGCCTGGTACCCTGGCTAGGCCCACTCGGGGTCCGACACGTCGGCCAGCGGGGTTACCACCGGGCACCCGAAGCATGAAGCGCCTATTCACGATCGTCGCCGCGACCGCCCTCGTCATCGGGGTGAGCGTCCCGGCCGCAGCCCTCGCCAAGCCGGACACCGCGTCGGCCGGCACGCTGACGACCCCCGGGGTCGCGGCCGCGCCCGAGCAGAACCTCGCCGTCGTCGTCGCCGCCCCGGCGCTCGACGACCGCGACGGCTACGCCGCCGAGCCGAAGCCGCAGGAGGTCGTGTCCTACGCGGCCCAGTACTACGGCGGCGCGGTCCCGGACGCGTTCCTCGGCATGTTCAACGTCTGGCCGGTCGCCGGCGGTCGTCTCGCGGACGGCTTCGGCTACCGCGACGGCGGCGAGTTCCACGGCGGCATCGACGTCCTCGCCCCCGGCGGCTCGCCGATCGTCGCGGTCGGCGCCGGCACGGTCGTCGCGATCGCCGAGGACGGCGGCTGGGGGCAGTACGTCCGGATCGCGCACAACGGCAGCGTCCAGACCCTCTACGCGCACATGATCAGCGGCTCGCCCTACTCCTACGTGTCGATCGGCCAGTTCGTCGAGGCCGGGCAGGTCATCGGCCTGGTCGGCGCGACGGGCTACGCGACGACCACGCACTGCCACCTGGAGGTCTGGGTGGACGGCTCGCGGGTCGACCCGATCCAGTTCTTCGCCTGAGCCCGCCCGGCGGCGGCTCCAGCCGGTGATCAGCCGACGGCCGTAGCCTGTCGGCATGGCCCGCCGCGCGCACGACCCGAAGGAGCCGGCGCCGCGCCGGGTCCCGGTCCGGATGCGCGAGGAGTCCGCGCCGGAGCGCTGGCTGCGCACGCTGCGGTTCTCCGGCTTCACCGTGATCGCCCTCGGCCTGCTCGCGCTCGCCGTGGTCGTGCTCGCGCCGAACCTCCGGCTGCTCGTCGAGCAGCAGCAGCAGATCGCGGCGCTCGAGCGCAGCGTCGCCGACGGCCGGACCCAGGTCGCCGACCTGCAGTCGGAGCTGGGACGCTGGAGCGACCCCGCCTACATCGAGGCGCAGGCGCGGCAGCGGCTGCTGTTCGTCTACCCCGGCGAGTACAGCTACATCGTGACGAACCCGCTCGACGAGGACGAGGCCGGGACGTCGGCCCCGCCCGTCTCGAACCAGCTGCAGACCACCAGGGTCGACTGGCTCGGCGCGCTGCTCGCGTCCGGCTACGGCGCCGGCCTGACCACCGCGTCCGGCGACGAGCTCGCCGTCGTCGGCGAGCCGGCCGCCCCGCAGGGGGCGGCGGGATGACGGCCGTCGCCGAGCGGGACCTCGTCGCCGTCGGCCGCCAGCTCGGCCGGCCGGCCCGGGACGTGATCGCGGTCGCCGCCCGCTGCGCCTGCGGGCGGCCGACGGTCGTGACGACCCGGCCGCGGCTCGCCGACGGCACGCCGTTCCCGACGTTCTACTACCTCACCCACCCGGCGGCGACCGCCGCCGCGTCCCGGCTCGAGGCCGCCGGACGGATGGCGGACTACCAGGCGATGCTGACCGGCGAGGTCGCGGCCGCCTACCGCGCGGCGCACCTGGCGTACCTCGCCGACCGGGAGGCGCAGGGCGTCGTCCCGGAGCTGGCGGACGTCTCGGCCGGCGGCATGCCGGAGCGGGTCAAGTGCCTGCACGCGCTCGTCGCGCACGCGCTCGCCGCCGGCCCCGGCGTCAACCCGATCGGCGACCTCGCGCTCGCGGACTGCGACTGGAGCCCGGAGGTGTGCGCATGCGCGGCGGACGACTGAGCCGGCGCTGGCTGCTCGCGCTGCCGGTCGCCGCCCTGCTGGCGATCGGCCCCGCGGCCGCGGCCTCGGCCGACTACATCCGCAACGCCGAGTACTGGCTCACCGAGTACGGCATCCGCGACGCCTGGGCGGTCACCCAGGGCCAGGGCATCACGATCGCCGTCATCGACACCGGCGTCGACCCGAACGTGCCCGACCTCAAGGGCGCGGTGCTGCCCGGCGCCGACTTCTCCGGCCTGGGCGACTACCGCGGCTGGGCGCCGGTCGGGTCCGAGGACTCCGAGCACGGCACGCTGGTCGCCTCGATGGCCGCCGGCCGCGGGACCGGGACGAACGCGGGCCTGATCGGCGCCGCGCCGGCGGCGAAGATCCTGCCGCTGTCGATCACGCTCGGCGAGGGCGCCGTCGACTCGGACGAGCAGATCGCCGCCGCCGTCCGCTACGCGGTCGACCACGGCGCCCAGGTGATCAACATGTCGCTGACGCGGAACACGCTGGAGTGGCCGGTCTCCTGGGACGACGCGTTCTCCTACGCGGCCGACCACGACGTCGTCATCGTCGCGGCGGCCGGCAACCGCGGCTCCGGGACGACCGTCGTCGGCGCGCCGGCGACGATGCCGGGAGTGCTGACGGTGGCCGGCGTCGACCGCGACGGCGTCGCGAGCTTCGACGCCTCGTCGCAGGGCATCACCGTCGCGATCGCCGCGCCGAGCGAGGAGCTCGTCGGCGCCGCGCCGGGCGGCACCTACCTCGCCTGGAGCGGCACGAGCGGCGCCGCGCCGATCGTCGCCGGCATCGTCGCGCTGGTGCGCGCCGCCCACCCGGACCTCGACGTCGCGAACGTCATCAACCGCATCGTGACGACCGCGCACGACCGGGGCGACGCCGGCTACGACCCCTACTACGGCTACGGGCTGATCGACGCCGCCGCCGCGGTGAGCGCGGACGTGCCGCCGGTGACGGCGAACCCGATGGGCAGCCTCGCCGACTGGATCAACGTCTACCGCCCGACCGCGCTGAGCCCGGCCGCGATCCCGACCCCGGTCGTCGTCGTGCCGCAGCCCGACCCGCTGGCCGCGCCGGCCACCGGGGGGCCGGCGGGGGTGCTGGTCGCTCCGATCGAGCTGCTGCGCACCGTCGGACCGGGCGCGCTCGCCGTGCTGCTGTTCGTCGCCGGCGTCGCCGGCCTCGCCGTGTGGGCCATCCGCCAGGCGGAAGGCACCCGTCGCGGCCGCTAGACTCTTCGGGTCGAACAGGGCGACCTCGGCTGCGCAGAGCCGGCCGCGGAGCCCATGAGGGGAACCCACCACGTGCCCAAGATCCTGATCGTCGGCGGCGGCTACGCCGGTTTCTACACCGCTTGGAAGCTCGAGAAGCACCTCCGCCGAGGCGAGGCATCGGTGGTCCTCGTCGACCCGCTCTCCTACATGACCTACCAGCCGTTCCTGCCCGAGGTCGCAGCGGCGTCGATCGAGTCCCGGCACGCGGTCGTCCCGTACCGTCGGCACCTCAAGCGCACCCGGATCGTCAGCGCCCGGGTGACCGCGGTCGACCCCGAGGCGAAGGTGGCGACCATCACGCCGCAGGACGGCGACCCTTGGCAGGAGCCCTACGACATCCTCGTGGTCACCGCCGGCTCGGTGACGAGGACCTTCCCCATCCCCGGCGTCGCGGACACCGCGTTCGGGATGAAGAACATCGAGGAGGCCGTCGGCGTCCGCGACCGCCTGCTCGGCAACTTCAACCGCGCGTCGAACCTGCGGGACTCGCCGCTGAAGCGCCGGCTGCTCAACGTCACAGTCGTCGGCGGCGGCTTCGCCGGGGTCGAGACCGTCGCCGAGCTGCGCAGCCTCTCCTCCTACCTCGTCCACAAGTACCCGACGATCTCGTGGGAGGAGACGAGCTTCGACCTCATCGAGGCGATGGGCCGGATCATGCCGGAGGTCTCGGAGCGCACCGCCGAGTGGGTGGTCCGGGACCTGGAGAAGCGCGGCGTCAGCGTGCGGCTGAACACCCAGCTGGTGTCCGCCGAGAACGGCGTGATCGAGCTCTCCGACGGGACCGCCTACCAGACCGACCTGCTGGTGTGGACCGCCGGCGTCATGGCGCATCCCTCCGCGAAGGCCTTCGGGCTGCCGCAGGACGACCGCGGCCGGATCACCGCGCAGGCCGACCTGCGGGTCGTCGACGCGAACGGCGACGTGGTGCCCGACGTGTGGACGGCCGGCGACGTCGCGGCGGTCCCGGACCTGTCCGGGGACGGCTACGGCGGGCTCTGCGTGCCGAACGCCCAGCACGCGGTGCGGCAGGCGAAGCGGCTCGCGAAGAACATCGTCGCGGTGATGCGCGGCGAGGCGACGATCGACTACTTCCACAAGAACCTCGGCGCCGTCGCCGGCCTCGGCCTCTACGACGGCGTCATGCAGAAGGGCCGGTTCTCGCTCCGCGGCTTCCCGGCCTGGATCGCCCACCGGACGTACCACGGCTTCGCGATCCCGACCTGGGAGCGGAAGATCCGCGTCTCCTCCGGCTGGTTCTGGAACTTCTTCCTGGGCCGCGACATCGCCTCGCTCGCCCTCGGCCGGCCGCGCGCGGTCTTCCAGGAGTACGCGATGCGCCCGAAGTCGCGGTCCCGGGCGACCGAGCCCGAGCCGTCGTCCGCCGCGGGCTCCGGCGCCCCGGCCGGGAAGGCCGGCTGACCCGATCCGGGCGCGCGCGCTCCCGCTACGCTGAAGCCGCCCCGGTAGCCCAACGGCAGAGGCAGGCGGCTTAAACCCGCTCCAGTCTCGGTTCGAGTCCGAGTCGGGGCACGGCGAATCCCAGCCCGCTCGCCGGTGGCACCCCGTAGACTCCCGCCATGGACCTTCTCTGGCTCTGGATCCTCATCGGCGTGATCGTGCTGCTCGGCATCATCGTCGGCATCTTCTACTGGGCGACCTACAACGGCCTGGTCACGCTCAAGGTCCGCGTCGACGAGGCGTGGAGCGACATCACCGTGCAGCTCAAGCGCCGGGCGGACCTGATCCCGAACCTCATCGAGACGGTCAAGGGCTACGCGGCGCACGAGAAGGCGGTGTTCGAGAGCGTCACGGCGGCCCGCGCCGCGACCATCGCGCCGGGGCTGACGCCCGGCCAGGCCGCGCAGGCCGACGGGGCGCTGCAGGGCGCCCTCAAGTCGCTGTTCGCGGTCGCCGAGTCCTACCCCCAGCTGCAGGCGAGCCAGAACTTCCTCCAGCTGCAGGGCGAGCTCGTCGACACCGAGGACAAGATCCAGGCCTCGCGCCGGTTCTACAACGGCGGCGTGCGGGAGCTCAACACGAAGATCCGGGTCTTCCCGAACAACCTGATCGCCCGTCGCCTCGGCTTCGGGGAGCGCGAGTTCTTCGAGGTCGCCGACGCCGCGGCGATCGCCGAGCCGCCGCGCGTGCAGTTCTGACCGGCGCGGCACGAGGACGCAGCTAGTTGTACTCCGCGGTCCGGAAGAACAAGGTCAACACCGTCCTGATCCTGCTGTTCTTCCTCATCATCATCGGGGGGCTCGGCGCGCTCGCGGCGTGGATCTACCGGAGCTGGACGATCGCGATCGTCGTCGTCGTGATCGCGGCGGCCTACGCGCTGATCCAGTACTTCGCGGCCTCCGCGGAGGCGCTCGCGATCTCCGGCGCCCGCGAGATCCAGAAGGCCGACGACCCGCGACTGTGGCGGATCGTGGAGAACCTCTGCATCACCACCGGCACGCCGATGCCGCGGGTGTTCGTCATCGACGACCCGGCGCCGAACGCGTTCGCGACCGGCCGCGACCCGAAGCACGCCGCCGTCGCGGCGACGACCGGGCTGCTCGACCTGATGGAGGACACCGAGCTCGAGGGCGTGATGGCGCACGAGCTCGGGCACGTGCGCAACTACGACATCCGCGTCTCGATGATCGTCTTCGGCCTCGTCGTCGCGGTCGGCATGATCGCCGACCTGCTGCTGCGGATGGCGATCTTCGGCGGCCGCGGCTCGAGGAACAACGGCGGGCCGATCCTGCTCATCTTCGGCCTGG
Source organism: Micrococcales bacterium 73-13 (assembly GCA_001898855.1). Lineage (GTDB taxonomy): Bacteria > Actinomycetota > Actinomycetes > Actinomycetales > Microbacteriaceae > 73-13. The sequence continues at coordinate 34,020 of MKVN01000001.1, read as the reverse complement.
TCGCGATGATCGTCGCGCCGCTGCTCGCCGCGGTCGTGCAGGCGGCGATCTCCCGCCAGCGCGAGTACCTCGCGGACGCGACCGGCGCGCTGACGACGCGGTACCCGGAGGGGCTCGCCCGTGCCCTCGAGAAGCTCCAGGCCTACGGCCGTCCGATGGCCCGGCAGAACACCTCGATGGCGCACATGTGGATCTCCGATCCGAACAAGCCGGGGTTCATGGCGCGACTGTTCGCGACCCACCCGCCGATCGCGGAGCGCGTCGAGCGGCTGCGGAGGATCGGCGCCGGCTTCTAGCCCGCCGCGGCGGCGATGTCGGGGAATTCCTGCCTCCTCTCGAGCAGGACCATGACCTCGAGGTGCTCCGTCTGGGGGAACATGTCGAAGACGCGCGCCTCCCTCGGGCGCAGCGAGGGCATCCGGGCGAGATCGCGGGCGAGGGTGTCCGGGTTGCAGCTCGAGTAGACCACGCTCGGGACGCCGGAGGCCTCGATCCAGTCGGCGAGCTCGTCGCCGAGGCCCCGCCGCGGCGGGTTGACCACGACCAGGTCGGGCGCGGCGGACTGCTCCCGGGCCCAGCGGGTCGCGTCGGCCGCGAGGAACGTCGTCGCCCGGATCCCCGCCTCGGCGGCGGCTCGCGTCGCGGCCCGGATCGCCTCGGCGCCGGTCTCGATGCCGACGACCTCGCGTCCCGGCTCCGCGAGCGAGAGCGCGAAGCCGCCGATGCCGCAGTACAGGTCCCAGATCCGGTGGGCGCGGTCCGCCGGCTCGGGTCGGAGGGCCCGATCCGCCCACGCCCGCGCCTGCCGGTAGAGCGCCGCCGCGATCGCGGTGTTCGTCTGGAAGAACGCCCGCGGCGGCAGCCGCAGCGCGATCCCGGCGACCGGCATCCGCAGCTCGGTCGCCTCGGTGAGCGCGATCTCCTCCTCGCCCTCGAGCACCGCGGCGTGCGCGGGCAGCAGGTTCGCGGTCGCGACGCGGAGCCGCGGGACCTCCGCGAGCAGCGCCGGCAGGTGCTTCCGGACGCGGGGCAGCGACTCGGTCGAGCGGAGCACGAATCTCGTCATGAGCTCGCCGTCCGGCGCCGCGGTGGTGATGACGTGCTTCAGCTCGCCGCGCCGTGCGTTCACGTCGTACGGCACGAGCCCGGCGCGCGTGACGAACCGTGCCAGCGCCGGCAGCGCCGCGACGATCGCCGGGTCGAGGATGCCGCACTCGCGCAGGTCGACGCCGTGCCGATCGGGGTCGAGGATGCCGAGCGTCGGCGCCGCGACGGTGCCGCCGACGACCATCTTCGCCTTGTTCCGGAAGCCGTCCTCCGGGCCGGCGACCGCCGGCAGCCACGCCAGGCCGGGGCGGTCGACGAGCGCGCGGACGCGGTGCTCCTTCGCCGCGAGCTGCGCCCGGTGCGGCGTGCCCATCAGCGTGCAGGACCGGCACTCGCCCCGCTCGTGGTAGCCGCACCGCATGGATCGAGGCTACGCGGCCGGGCCCGCCGGCCGGCTCAGGGCGCGATCCCGCGCCCGAGCGTGCGGTGCGCCGCCGCGATCGCGGCGACCTGCTCGACGGGCACCTGCGCCTCGGCGGCGAACTCCGGCCAGCGCTCGACCGCCTCCCGCACGCGCTCGAGCTCGCGCTTGGCGTACGGGACGGCGAAGCGGTCGGCGAGCCGGAGCATGCGGTCCCGGTCGACGAGCACGTACTCGCCGTCGACGCCGAGGCAGTGCCGGCCGAGATACGGGTGCCCGGGGACGTTCGCGTACGTCACGTCGTACGCCGGCGCGAGCGACCAGCGCCCCTCGGCGTCCATCAGGAAGGCGTGGTTCTTGGTGTGGTCGTCGTGGTTGACGGCCATCACGTTGAACGCCATCCGGCGGAACGCCTCGACCAGCGCGTCCTCGCCGAGCCCGAGCTCGACGACGGTCTGGAACAGCTGCGCGTAGTCGTGCGCCCCGACCAGGTCGTTGTCGAGCGCGCGCATCCCGCAGAGCGTCGTCATGTGCACCCGGATGCCGGGAGCCGGGCGGTCGAAGCGCCGGGTCATGAAGTGCGCCCGGCCGCCCTCGTGCAGGAGCCGCGACTCGCTCATCCCGATGCCGGCGGCGCCGGCCATCCGCGCGTAGGCGTACTCGATCCGGGTGTACTGCCGGGACTCGGCGAGCGTGCCCTCGTCGGTCGCGCCGTCGAACTTGAGCAGCCAGGCCGACTCGCCCGCCCGCGGCGGGAACACGCCGGAGCGGAACTCGCCGGTGGCGTCGACGAGGTTGAGCACGGCCTTCGGCCGCGCCCCGCCGGCGGAGGTGCCCACCTGCAGCAGCGTCTGGAGCGCGGCGGCGACCGCCGCGTCGTCGTCGCCGATGCGACCGGCGACCGCCTCCCGCGCGGCGACCGTGAGCGCCGCGAGGTCGATGATCGTCGGCGGCTCGGCCGCCGGCCCGTTCGCCGGCTCGAACTCGAGCGCGCCCATCGCGCGGCCGTCGACGTAGGCGAGCCGGTCCAGCGGCGTCACCTCGCCGGTGGTGATGCCCTGTCGCTGCATCCAGGCGTCGATGAGCGCGTTGCCGAAGCGGTCGGGGAGCGAGTCGGCGACGGTCGGCGGCAGCGTGAAGAACGTCTCCGCCCGCAGCCCGCGGAACTCGTAGACGCGCGGACCCCCGGAGACCGGCATCAGGAACGGCGCGAGCTCGGTCCCGGTGCGCAGCCACGCCGCGTCGTACTGGAAGGCGGTGACCCCGGCGCCCGGCGCGAGCGCGCCGACGGTGCGCCCGGCGTAGCGGACCTCGATGACGCGGGTGTGCTCGAACGCCATGGTCAGCCCCGGCGGCCCACGCGCGGCGCGCGGCTCGTCCTCCGGTCGGCGCGGCGCTGCGCGGCGAGCTGCTCGATCGGGGACGGCCCGGTCCGCGGCGCGAGCGCGTCCAGCGCGTCGGCGCGGTCGAGGGCCCGGAGCACCCGGATGAGCGTCGCCAGCCGCGAGCCGCGGCCGGTCTCGAGCGCCTGCACCGCGGAGCGCGAGAGGCTCGCGCGGTCGGCGAGCTCGTCCTGGGAGAGGCCGGCGTCGATGCGCCACTGACGGATCGCGATGCCGATGCGTCGCTCCATCTCGTCATCCATGATTGGAATATCACTCATTGACTATGATTCTACTCTCAATGCATGGAATCTCAAGCAGAATCCGCAAGACCGTTCGGCGCCTGTCGGAGCGCGGCGCGGAGTTCGCCGGCGAGCGTCCCCCAGTCGGACACGGTCACGTCCTCGAGCCCCTGCCACTCGGCCGCCGCGCGCACCAGCGCCGCGATCCGGTGGGGGTCGGCGTGCGCCGCCTCCGGGCCCTCCTCCCGCCACGCGGACTGGACGCGCAGCACCCTCGCCTTCCGGTCCGACTTCAGGTCGATGCGGCCGACGAGCCGGTCGTCGAGCAGGATCGGCAGCGAGTAGTAGCCGTAGACGCGCTTCGGCGCCGGCGTGTAGATCTCGATCCGGTAGCGGAAGCCGAACTGCCGCTCGGCGCGCTCGCGGTCCCAGACCACCGGGTCGAAGGGGCTGAGCAGCGCGGCGGCGCGCATCCGCGACGGCCGCTTCGCGTCGCGATGGATCCAGGCCGCCTGCCGCCAGCCGTCGACGCGCACCGGGAGCAGCTCGCCGGCCTCGGCGAGCTCGGCGATCGCGGTCCGCGTGTCGTCGCCGCGCAGCCGGAAGTAGTCGGCGAGGTCGGACGCCGTGCCGACGCCGAGCGCGACGGCGGAGCGCCGCACGAGCTCGCGGATCGCCTCGTCCCGGGGCGTCTCGACCCCGATCAACCGGTCCGGGAGCACCTGCTCGGGGAGCGCGTACCGCCGCTCGAACCGCGTCCTGCCGGCCGACACGACGTCCCCCCGGCGGAACAGGATCTCCAGGCCGCGCTTGACGGCCGACCATCCCCACCAGGGCCCGTGCCGGCGGTTCTCCTCGTGCTCGACGTCGCTCGCCGCGAGCGGCCCCTCGCCCGCGAGCATCTCGAGCAGCTCTCGCAGGAGGGCCTCGTGGTCGCCGGCGAAGCCGGGGAACCACGGATCGCGCGCACGGTACTCCGCCTTGCGCCAGGCCCACAGCGGCAGGTCGTCGACGGGCAGCAGCGCCGCCTCGTGCGCCCACCACTCGGTCCAGCGGCCGGGGCTCGCGAACGCGATGCGGTCGAGGCGCGCCTTGTCATAGGCGCCGAGCCGGGCGTGCAGCGGGAGGTAGTGACTGCGCTCGAAGACGTTGACCGAGTCGAGCTGGAGCAGGCCGAGGCGGCGGGCGGCCGCCTCGATGCCGCGGCTGCTCGATCCGCGGGCACGGCCGAACCCCTGCGCGGCGAGCAGCATGCGCCGCGCCTGCCCCGCGGTGAGCCGTTCTGCCACCCCATCACGCTATCCGCCGCCTCCGACGTTCCGCTCACGGCATATGCTCGGGACGTGGACGACGACGAGAGCGTGCCCAGGGGGCTGCGCATCGCCGCGGCCTGGTCCTGGCGGGTGCTGCTCGTGGTGGCGGTCGTCGCGGTCGTCGTCTGGCTCGTCATCCAGTTCCGGCTCGTCGTCATCCCGCTCCTGGGCGCGATCCTGCTCGCGGCGCTGCTGGGGCCGTTCTCGAGCTGGCTGCAGCGCCGCCGCTGGCCCAAGTGGGCCGCCGTGACCGCGAGCATGGTCGGCGCGCTCGCACTGGTCGGCGGGCTGGTGACGCTCGTGGTGTTCCAGATCCGCGGCGGCTGGAACGACCTGGTGGCGGCGACGCTCGTCGCCCTCGACGACGCCGGCGGCTGGCTCGCCGGACCGCCGTTCAACCTGGAGCTCGGCGACGTCCGGCAGGCGATCCTCGACTGGTGGGCGGCGTTCAGCCACGACACCTCGACGATCTGGTCCGGCGCGCTCAGCGTCGGCTCGACCGCCGGCCACGTGCTCGCCGGCCTGCTGCTCGCGCTGTTCGCGACGCTCTTCCTGCTCATCGACGGGGCGCGGATCTGGCGATGGTTCCTCGGACTGTTCCCGAGGCGGGCCCGGCCGCGCACCGACGCCGCGGCCCGGGCGGGATGGACGACGCTCACGACCTTCGCCCGCATCCAGATCTTCGTCGCCGCCGTCGACGCGGTCGGGATCGGCCTCGGAGCCTGGATCCTCGGACTGTTCTACGGCGGGTTCCCGCTCGTCATCCCGATCGCGGTCGTGGTGTTCCTGGCGAGCTTCATCCCGATCATCGGGGCGCTGGTCAGCGGCGCGCTCGCGGTGTTCGTCGCGCTCGTCTACCTCGGACCGGTGCCGGCGATCATCATGCTCGCGATCGTGGTGCTCGTGCAGCAGATCGAGGGCCACGTCCTCCAGCCGCTCGTCATGGGCACCGCGGTGCGGATCCACCCGCTCGCCGTCGTCTTCGCGGTGGCCGCCGGATCGCTCATCGCCGGCATCCCCGGCGCGCTGTTCGCCGTGCCGCTGGTCGCCGTCGCGAACGTCGTGATCCGCCGGCTCGCAGGCGGCACGCAGGAAGCGCCGCCGGCCGAAGGGCAAAATGGTGCTGCCCGGATCGCAGAGGGAGGCGGGGGATGACCCCTGGACAGGCGCAGGACGCCGCCGACACGATGCTCGTCGCGCCCACGCTCGCCGAGATCGAGGCCGCCGCGTCCCGGGTCGCCGAGGCGATCGACCGCACCCCGATGCAGACCTCCCGCTCGCTCGCCGAGGTCCTCGGCAGCCCGGTGTACCTCAAGTGCGAGAACCTGCAGCGCACCGGCTCCTACAAGATCCGCGGCGCCTACCACCGGCTCTCCAAGCTGAGCGACGAGGAGCGGGAGCGCGGCGTCGTCGCCGCCTCGGCCGGCAACCACGCGCAGGGCGTCGCCTTCGCCGCGCGGGAGCTCGGCATCCGCGCCACCATCTTCATGCCCGTCGGCGCGGCGCTGCCGAAGTTCCAGGCGACCCGCGGCTACGGCGCCGACGTGCAGCTCGTCGGGGACACCTTCGACGACACGAACGCCGCGGCGATCGCGTTCGCCGAGCGCACCGGCGCCGTGTTCATCCCGCCGTTCGACCACCCGGACGTCGTCGCCGGCCAGGCGACCCTCGGCCTGGAGATCTGGGAGGAGGCCTCGGCGCCGGACACCATCATCGTCCCGATCGGCGGCGGCGGCCTCGCCGCCGGCGTCGCCTCGGCCGTCAAGCAGCGCGCCGCCGTCGAGGGGCGCCGGGTGCGCGTGGTCGGCGTGCAGGCGGCGAACGCGGCGGCGTTCCCGCCCTCGCTCGCCGCGGGCGAGCCGCTGCTCGTCCCGATCACCGCGACCATCGCCGACGGGATCGCGGTCGCGCGGCCGGGGGAGCTGACGTTCGCGATCATCCGCGACTTCGTCGACGAGGTCGTCACCGTCACCGACGACGAGATCGCCCGCGCGCTCGTCGTCCTGCTCGAGCGCACCAAGCTCGTCGTCGAGCCGGCCGGCGCGGTCGGCGTGGCCGCGATCCTGTCCGGCGCCGTGACCGACTCCGGCCGCACCGCGGTCATCCTCTCCGGCGGGAACATCGATCCGCTCGTCATGGAGCGGGTGATCGGCCGCGGCCTGGTCGCCTCGCAGCGCTACCTGAAGGTCAACATCCCGCTGTCCGACCGTCCCGGGCAGCTCGCCCGCATCTCGCAGATCATCGCCGCGGCGAACGCGAACGTGGTGGAGGTCCGCTACTCCCGGCACAACCTCGAGCTGGGCATCAGCGAGGTCGAGATCGAGATCCACATGGAGGCGCGGGGCGCCGAGCACGCCGAGCTCGTGCTCGCCCGGCTGCGGGACGCGGGCTACCGGCCGCGCGTCGTCATTTGACCGCGGGCGGGTCGTCGTCCCCGTCGACCGGGTCAGCGGGCCCGTCCGGCTCGTCGACGAGCTGCGCCTCGAGCTCGGCCGCGATCCGGTCGCGCGCCTCCTCGCGGTACCGGACCCGGCGGATCCGGCGCACCATGTCGAAGACCAGCGCGACGGCGATCAGGATGAAGACGGCCGTGATCGTGAACCCGACCCAGCCGGGCGTCACGGCATCGGCGCTGATGGGCGTGGGCGTCGGCGTCGGGATCACAAGCGACCAGCCTACGCTGGAAGCATCATGACCCTCCGTGAGACCCCGGGCGCCGACCTCGACGCACGCTACGGCCGCCGGCCGGCGCGCGGCCGGATGCTCGGCGTCGTCGTCACCGCCGGCGTCCTCGTCGTCGCGGCGGTGGTCTGGCTGTTCTGGGCGCAGCCCTGGACGGCCCAGGAGTTCTGGCGGTCGACCGGGTATCGCATCCTCGACGACCGCACGGTCGAGGTCGCCTGGAGCGTCACGCTCGCCGAGGGCCAGTCGGCCAGCTGCGCGATCGCCGCGCAGAACGAGGTGCACGCGATCGTCGGCTGGCGCGTCGTCGAGGTGGTCGGCGCGGCGCAGCCGACCCGGGCGCTGACCGAGACGGTGCGGACGACCGAGCCGGCGCAGGTCGGGTTGGCGTACCGCTGCTGGCTCACGTAGCATGGTCCGACGATCGCCCGCCCGCCGGCTCTGGCGGGCTTCTTATCGTCCGGGGTTCCGCGAAGGAGGCGAACCATGACCGAGAACGTCACCTGGCTGACCCAAGAGGCCTACGACCGGCTGTCCGCCGAGCTCGAGCAGCTCTCCGGCGAGGGCCGCACCGAGATCGCGAAGCGCATCGAGGCGGCGCGCGAGGAGGGCGACCTCAAGGAGAACGGCGGCTACCACGCCGCCAAGGAGGAGCAGGGCAAGATCGAGGCCCGGATCCGGGTGCTCGTCGAGCTGCTCCGGCACGCGGTCGTCGGCGAGGCGCCGCCGGACGACGGCGTCGTCGAGGCCGGCATGGTCGTGACGGCGACGATCCTCGGCGACGAGACCACGTTCCTGCTCGGCTCGCGCGAGATCGCCGGCGGTGCCGATCTCGACGTCTACAGCGAGCAGAGCCCGCTCGGCCAGGCCATCCTCGGCAAGTCCGTCGGCGACAAGACCTCGTACACCGCGCCGAACGGCCGCAGCATCGAGGTCGAGATCCTGGCCGCGAAGCCCTACACCGGCTAGGCCGGCGCCCGCGCCGCTAGAACACCGGGGGCCGGACCGCGACGAGCAGCACCGCGGTCCAGTGGCAGAGGAACGCGAGCAGCGTGCACGCGTGGAAGATCTCGTGGAAGCCGAAGTGCCGCGGCCAAGGGTTCGGTCGCTTGAGGCCGTAGACGACGGCGCCGAGCGTGTAGAAGCCGCCGCCGACGAAGACCAGGATCATCGACACCGGCGCCGCCGCGAGCAGATCGCCGACGTACATGAGCGCCGCCCAGCCGAGCAGCAGGTAGAGCGGCACGTACAGCCAGCGCGGCGCGCGGATCCAGAAGATGCGGAACGCGATGCCGACGAGCGCCCCGCCCCACACGAGCGAGATGAGGACGGTCGACTGCGGGAAGGGCAGCGCGAGCGTCGCGATCGGGGTGTAGGTGCCGGCGATGAGCAGGAAGATGTTCGCGTGGTCGAGCCGCTTGAGCGCGACCTTGACCCGCGGCGACCAGTCGAAGCGGTGGTAGAGCGCCGAGCCGCCGAAGAGCAGCAGCGAGGACGCGAAGAACACCGCCGACATGAGCTTCGCGAACCAGCCGTCGGCGAGGCAGAGCAGCACCACCCCGAGGGCGATCGCCACCGGGAACGTGGCGGCGTGGATCCAGCCGCGCCAGGAGGGCCTCGGCTCGGCGCCGGGCGCGGCCGCGTCCTGGATCACCGTCACCTTCGGAGGATAGGCCATGGCGCTGGGAGTACCGTAGGGCCGTGGATCGACGAGGCGGAGGGCTCCTCTACCGCCTCTATCAGCGGCGGCTGCGCCGCCGGCTGGACCCCGACCGGCTGCCGCATCACGTCGCGATGATCATCGACGGGAACCGTCGCTGGGCCCGCCAGCGCGGCCTCGACTCGACGGATCACGGCTACCGCGCCGGCGCCGACGCCTACCGCGTGTTCCTCGGCTGGTGCGACGACCTCGGGATCGAGCACGTCACCCTCTACCTGCTCTCGAACGACAACCTCGCCAAGCGCCCGGCGGAGGAGCTCGACGGCCTGTACGCGATCATCGGGGACCTCGCCGACGACCTCTCCCGGTTCCGCGACTGGCGCGTCCAGCACGTCGGATCGGCGGAGGGTCTGCCCGACGGGCTCGTCGCGCAGCTCGCCGCGGCGGAGCAGCGCACGGCGGGCGGCGCCGGCATGCACATCAACCTCGCGGTCGGCTACGGCGGCCGTCGCGAGATCGTCGACGCGATCCGGACGATCGTGCGCGAGCACGGCCGCGACGGAGGCACGCTGGAGGCCCTCGCGGAGGACCTCACGCCGGAGAAGATCGGGGCGCACCTGTACACCGGCGGCCAGCCCGACCCGGACCTCGTGATCCGCACCTCCGGCGAGCAGCGGCTCAGCGACTTCATGCTCTGGCAGTCGGCGCATTCCGAGTTCTACTTCGTCGAGGCGCTCGGCCCCGACTTCCGCGAGGTCGACTTCCTCCGCGCGCTGCGCTCCTATGCGGAGCGCGACCGCCGCCTCGGCCGCTGAGGCCCCGCCGACCCGACGGGTCCGGCCGCGTGTCGTGCGGGCCCGCGAGCCGCGCACCGCATAGCGTCGTGCGTGTCGGGCCCGCACGGAGCGCGGCCCTGCCCCAGCCGATCAGGACGGAGCAAGCGTGACCGGTACCCGTCAGACCTCGAAGGGCGAAGCGCCCGAGACCGTCGAGTCGGAGGGGAGGGGGGATCGGTCGCGGACCCGCCAGCAGACCTACGTGCTCGACACCTCGGTGCTGCTCAGCGACCCGCGCGCGATCTTCCGCTTCGCGGAGCACGACGTGGTCGTCCCGGTGGTCGTCATCAGCGAGCTCGAGAAGAAGCGGCACGATCCGGAGCTCGGGTACTTCGCGCGCCAGGCGCTGCGGCATCTCGACGACCTGCGGATGCGGCACGAGCGGCTCGACTTCCCGATCGCGGTCGGCGACGGCGGCTCGCTGCGGGTCGAGCTGAACCACTCGAACCAGGCCGTGCTGCCCTCGGGCCTCCAGCTCGGCGACAACGACTCGCGCATCCTCGCCGTGGCGATGAACCTCGCCGCGGAGGGCCTGCCGGTCACCGTGGTGAGCAAGGACCTCCCGATGCGCGTCAAGGCCGCCTCGATCGGCCTGTCCGCGGAGGAGTACCGCGCCGAGCAGGCGCCGGACAGCGGCTGGACCGGTCAAGCGGAGATCGCCCTCGGCAGCGCCGAGATGGCGCGGCTCTACGAGGAGGAGTCGCTCGCGACGGACGCCGTCGTCGGCCTCCCGGTCAACACCGGGCTGGTGATCCACTCCGACCGCGGCTCCGCCCTCGGCAGGGTCTCCGGCGAGCGCGCGATCCGTCTCGTCCGCGGCGATCGCGACGTCTTCGGCCTGCACGGCCGCAGCGCCGAGCAGCGGCTCGCGATCGACCTGCTGCTCGACCCGGAGGTCGGCATCGTCTCGCTCGGCGGCCGCGCCGGCACCGGGAAGTCCGCGCTCGCGCTGTGCGCCGGTCTGGAGGCGGTGCTCGAGCAGCAGCAGCACCGCCGGATCATGGTGTTCCGCCCGCTGTACGCCGTGGGCGGGCAGGAGCTCGGCTATCTGCCGGGCGACGCGGCCGAGAAGATGAACCCCTGGGCGCAGGCGGTCTTCGACACGCTCGGCTCGGTGGTCTCGCAGAACGTCCTGGACGAGGTCGTCGACCGCGGCATCCTCGAGGTGCTCCCGCTGACGCACATCCGCGGCCGCTCGCTGCACGACGCGTTCGTGATCGTCGACGAGGCGCAGAGCCTCGAGCGGAACGTCCTGCTCACCGTGCTCAGCCGGATCGGGCAGAACTCGCGGGTGGTGCTCACGCACGACGTCGCCCAGCGGGACAACCTGCGGGTCGGCCGGCACGACGGCGTCGCGAGCGTGATCGAGACGCTCAAGGGCTCGCCCCTGTTCGCCCATATGACGCTGACCCGTTCGGAGCGCTCCGCGATCGCGGCGCTGGTGACCGATCTGCTCGAGGGCAACGAGCTCGCCTGAGCCCTCGTCGCCGGCCTCCGGGGCGCCGGTTAGTCTCGTACGGTGACGAGCTGGATCCTCGGGGCCGCCGCCGGGCTGCTCGGCGCGATCCTGCTCTGGGGCCTGGTCTCGCCGCGCACCCAGTGGCGGGTGCTCGTCGGGTGGTCGACGAGCGATCCCGACCGAGCCGAGCCCGGCGACGGCGTGCACGGCCTCACCCGGATCATCTGCCTGCTCGGCCTGCTCGGCCTGCTCGCGTTCGCCGGCCTGCAGGCCTGGGGCGCGGTGTCCCATCAGCCGCGCGCCGCGACCGAGCCGACCGCGGTCGACCGGATGTGGGGGAGCCCGGTGCCCGGCCTCGTCGACCGGCTGGTCAGCCCCGGAGCGGTGCCGCCCGCCGATCTCGCCCCCGGCGGGATCGCCGGCTTCCAGGAGATCGAACGGGGCTGGGCGCCCGACTACCTGGTCGGCATGCCGCGCTGGTCGTTCCTCGGGGACCCCGAGCCCACCGGCCTGCTCGGCGCCTACCCGGGCGACGGGTACACGGCCTACGGTCTCTCGGACGTCCTGGTCGCCGCGACCGGTCCGCTCGGCTGCGTGCCGCGCGCGGCCGCGGTGGCTCCGGCCGACGGGGTCGTCCAGATCGGCGTCTACTGGGGGCTGCCCGGGGCGACCGGGCAGGACAGCCTCGCCGCCTGCGCCGCGGCCGGGGGCATGCGCCAGACGGTGCTCATCCCGATCCAGCTGCCCGACCCGATCGAGGGGCGCGACGTCGTGACCTTCGAGGGCGCTCCGGTGCCGCCGGTCGCGGTCCTCCACGACTGACGGAGCGCCGGCGCCGGGTGTCGGCGGCGGGGCGTAGCGTCGGAGCGTGATCGAGATCCCCTCCGACGAGGCGCGCCGGCTCCGCGCCCGGGCGCACCTGCTCGGCGGCTCCGGGCTGTCGCCCGTGGCGGTCGTCGCGCGTGCGGGCGCGCTGCAGGGCCAGGATCAGAGCGCGGTGCTCCAGGCGATCGCGCTGCGCTCGGCCCCCGGCACGACGGCGGACGACGTGCGCGCGGCCTTCGACGCGGGCGAGCTCGTGCGCGGCTGGCCGATGCGCGGCACGCTCTTCGCGGTGAGGCCGGACGACCTCGCGGGCTTCGCGCGCGCGACGGGTCCGCGGATGCAGGCGGCGGTGCGCGGCCGGCGCCGGTTCCTCGGCCTCGAGGACGCCGACTTCGAGCTCGCGAGATCGGTCGCGATCGAGGCGCTCGACCGTCGTCCGCACTCGCGGGAGGAGCTCGCCGCGCTGTGGGCCGAGGCCGGCGTCCCCCAGGGCCCCGGCATCGTCTACCACTTCACCTCGACGCTCGCGATCTCCGGGGTGCTGCACCTCGGACGGTTCGAGGGCGGGGAGCAGCTCGTCGAGCGGGCGCGGGAGTCGGTCGAGGACGAGGCGGCGTTCCTCGCGAGGATCGCGCGCGCGTTCTACGCCGCCCGCGGCCCGGCGACGATCGACGACCTCGCCTGGTGGACGAAGCTGCCCAAGTCGGTCGTCCGTCCCGCCGTCGAGGCCGTCGAGGGGCTCGAGCCGGTCTCGGTCGAGGGTCGCGAGATGCGCGTCCTCGACGACGGGGTCGTCGGGGCGCCGGTGCCGCGGGAGGTCGTCGTGCCGGCCTTCGACGAGTGGATCCTCGGCTACCAGGACCGCTCGCTCGTCGCCTCCGACGAGGTCATGAAGGACATCGCGACGGTCAACGGGATCTTCCGATCCGCGCGGATCGTCGACGGGGTCGTGGTCGGCCGCGCCTAGGGCCGGCGCGTCTCCCGCGGCCGCCCGGCGCCCGGCGTCCCGCCGGTCCCGCTCCCTCCCCTCGAATGCGAGACTGGCGAGGTGAGCAAGCACGACGAGAACCGCGAGGCGACGCGCGCGGAGCTCATCCGGCTCGGGCTCCTGCGCTTCCCCGCGAAGGGGTTCACCGCGACGTCGGTGCGCGAGGTCCTCGCCGACTCCGGGATCTCGAACGGCGCGTTCTACTACCACTTCCCGAGCAAGGAGGAGTACTTCCTCGCGGTGCTCGAGCAGGTGGCGAGGGAGTCGGGGGACTTCGCCGCGGCGGCGCGGGCCTCGGACGCGACGACGCTCGAGGGCGCGCTCGGCGAGCTGCTCGCCGCGCTCGGGGAGAACGCCGGCCTCTCGTACGCGATCGCCGACTTCGTCTACGCGAACCGGGAGAACGAGGCCTTCCGGGCCCGGATCGAGGCGGTGCACCGCTTCGTGATCGACGCGCTCGCCGCCTGGAACGAGGTGCAGCAGGAGCGGGGGCTGATGCGCACCGACCGCAGCGCGTCCGAACTCGCCGAGATGTCGTTCGCCGCGGTCGAGGGGCACCTGCTGCATCACGAGGTCTACCGGACGAGCCTCGGCGACGCGGTGGGCGTGGCGGTGCGGATCCTCCAGCCTTAGCCGCGTCGATCGCGGCGGCGGCCAGGGAACGAGATTTCCGACCGAGCGATCGGTTTTGTTGCTAGGGTCGCCGCATGATCGTGCGCCGAGCCGCCGCGGGCCTCGCGCTCGCGCTCGGCTTCGGCGCCATCGCCCTCGCCGCGCCGAGCCCGGCGCACGCCGCGGTGACGAGCGCGGGCGACTGGGCCACGCTGCAGGCCCTCGTCACGGGGGCCGCCGACGGCGACGTGATCGTGCTCGTCGGCGGGACGATCGCGAACCCGCCCGGCTCGAACCTCGAGGTGCCGCCCGGGGTCACGCTGACGATCGATCTCCACGGCACGCACCTCGTCGTCGACGCGAGCGCGAGCCCCGGCGCGGCCGTCGACGTCAGCGACGCGACGAGCGGGATCGTGATCCGCGACGTCGACGGCGGCGGCGCGGGACGGCTCACCGCGATCGGCTCGCCCGGCGCCGCGGGCATCGGCGGGAGCGCCATGTCGTTCGCCGGCACGATCGTCATCCTCGGCGGGACGATCGAGGCGACCGGCGGCGACGGCGGAGCCGGCATCGGCGGCGGCCAGGGCGATGCGTCCGCGCCGTTCGGCGGGGTGCGCGAGGTGCGGATCGAGGGCGGCACGGTGACCGCCCGGGGCGGCGCCGGCGCAGCCGGGATCGGGGGCGGCTCGGCGAGCATTGGCACCGTGAGCCTCCCGGTCACGATCTCCGGCGGCAGCGTGACGGCGTTCGGCGGGGCGGGCGCAGGCGGCGTCTGGTCGAACGCGGCCGGGATCGGCGGCGGGGGCTCGGAGTTCGTGACCGGCGACGGCGGGAGCGGCTTCGCCGTGACGATCTCCGGCGGATCGGTCATGGCGGTCGGCGGCGACGCCAGCTACGGCGGCTGGCTCGGCGCCGGCATCGGCGCGGGCGACGGGAATCCGGTGACCGCGACCCCCGGCACGCTGACGCTCTGCGGCAATGCCGAGCCCGCCTCGACCGCGACCGACGGCGGCGCCGAGGCGGGCTCGAACCTCGCGGCGCCGATCGTCGCCTGCCCCTCGTACCACTGGTACACCGCGGTGTCGTCGCCCGGTCGGCTCTCCGTCGTCTTCGGGGATCCGACCGCCGCGGCGCCGGCCCTGCCGGCGACCGGCTCGGAGCCGGCTGCCGCACTCGCGTTCGCCGGCGTCATCCTGCTCGCCGGCGCGGCCGCGCTGCGACTCGGCGCGCGACGGCGCCGGGACTAGGGAGAAGGGGTCTCGATACGCCCGCCTTGCGGGCTACTCGACCTTGATCCTTCGGTCGAGCCTTGCTACGCAAGCCTCCACCTTCGGATCAAGACGGGTGCGTCATGGAGAGCACGTCGAGCTTCTCGTCGAGCTGCTCGAGCGTGATCTCGCCGCGTTCGACGTAGCCGAGGTCGATGACCGCCTCGCGGACGGTCAGCCCCTTCGCCACGGCGTGCTTGGCGATCTTCGCCGCCGCCTCGTAGCCGATGACCTTGTTCAGCGGCGTGACGATCGAGGGCGAGGCCTCCGCGAGGAACTTCGCCCGCTCGACGTTCGCCTCGAGGCCGTCGATCGTCTTGTCGGCGAGCACGCGGCTCGCGTTGGCGAGCAGGCGGATCGACTCCAGCAGCGCGTTCGCGATGACCGGGATCTGGACGTTGAGCTCGAAGGAGCCGGAGGCGCCGGCGAAGGTGATCGCGGCGTCGTTCCCGATGACCCGGGAGACCACCTGGAGCATCGCCTCCGGGATGACCGGGTTGACCTTGCCGGGCATGATCGAGGAGCCCGGCTGCAGGTCCGGGATGTGCAGCTCGCCGAGGCCCGTGTTCGGCCCGGAGCCCATCCAGCGCAGGTCATTGTTGATCTTGGTGAGGCTGACGGCGATGACCTTGAGCACGCCGGAGGCCTCGACGAGGGCGTCCCTGGCGCCCTGCGCCTCGAAGTGGTCCTTCGCCTCGGTGATCGGCAGACCGATGTCGCTCGCGAGCTCGGCGATGACGTCGGCGGAGAAGCCGAGCGGCGTGTTGATGCCGGTGCCGGTCGCGGTGCCGCCGAGCGGCACCTCCGCGACGCGCGGGATCGCCGCCTGGATCCGCTCGACGCCGAGCTCGATCTGGCGCGCGTAGCCGCCGAACTCCTGGCCGAGCGTCACCGGCGTGGCGTCCATCAGGTGGGTGCGGCCGGACTTGACGACCGTCGCCCACTCCTGCGCCTTCCGCGCGAGCGAGGCGTGCAGGTGCTGCAGCGCGGGGACGAGGTCGCGCACCAGCGCGTTCGTCGCGGCCAGGTGCACCGAGGTGGGGTACACGTCGTTCGAGGACTGCGAGGCGTTGACGTGGTCGTTCGGGTGGACCGGCTTGCCGAGGGAGGCGGTCGCGATCGTCGAGATGACCTCGTTGGCGTTCATGTTCGAGCTGGTGCCCGAGCCCGTCTGGTAGACGTCGATCGGGAACTGGTCGAAGTGCCGGCCGTCGATGATCTCCTGCGCGGCGGCCTGGATCGCCTCCGCGACGTCGGTGGGGATGATGCCGCGACGGCCGTTGACGATCGCCGCGGCCTTCTTGATCCGGGCGAGCTCGACGATGTTCGCCTCCTCGAGCCCCTGGCCCGAGATCGGGAAGTTCTCCACCGCGCGCTGCGTCTGCGCCTGGTACAGCGCCTCGACGGGGACGAAGACGTCGCCCATCGTGTCGTGGTCCTTGCGGTACTGCTTGCCGTCGATCTCGACGATCTCGGTCACGGGCGCTTCCTCCGTCGGGCCGATCGCGATGCGCGCGACCGGCGGTTGCTCAGCTCAGACGAGGCCGACGATGACGTCGGGCTCGACTCGTCCGGCGGCCAGGCGGTAGTTCGCGCCGACCACGGCCAGCCTACCGTCGGCCACCGCCTCGGCCGTCACGGGCGAGGCCTCCAGCAGCTCCCGGATGGTGTCCCGCAGGTGCTCGCGGCCGACCTCCTGGGGATCGAGCTCGTACGCCGGCGTCGAGGGGTTGCGCTCGCGCACGCGGTGCACCGCCGGCAGGATGGTCCGCACGATGCGCGCGATGTGCACCGGGAACGGCGTCGCGTCCGGCCGCGTGCTCTGCATCGCGGCGGCGACCGCGCCGCAGGCGTCGTGGCCGAGCACGACGATGAGCGGGACGCCGAGGATGCTCACCGCGTACTCCAGCGAGCCGATGACCGAGTCCGAGATCACCTGGCCGGCGTTGCGCACCACGAAGAGGTCGCCGAGGCCGCGGTCGAAGATGAGCTCGGCCGCGAGCCGCGAGTCGCTGCAGCCGAAGATGGTGGCGATCGGCGCCTGGCCCTCGGCGAGGTCGGCGCGGCGCGCGGCGTCCTGATGCGGGTGGTCGACGCGGCCCTCGACGAACCGCTGGTTGCCGGCGAGCAGCTCGGCCCAGGCCTCGGCGGGGTTCATCGCGACGCCCTCACGGCCGCGGCGACGGCGTTCGCGACGACGCGGAACTCCTCGTCGGAGCCGGTGCCGTAGAGCGCGATCGCCCGGGTGTCCGGGGGGTCCAGCCGCGTCACCATCGTGTAGGCGCGGTTGCCGGGGTCCCGCTCGCCGCGCCGGTCGACCGTGGTCCAGCGCAGCCCGTCGATGCCGACCGACCCGCCCGTCCCGGCGTCGCCGACCTGGGCGGCGACCCAGGCGTCGCTGCCGGCGAGCGCCTCGGACATGCCGACGAAGCCGCCGGCGGGGCTCACGAAGCCGACCCGCCACACTCGGGTGTCGCCGTCGGTGACGAGCTCCGCGTAATTCGCCGACCAGCCCTCCGGCAGCTCCGGCGCCAGGAGCGCGGGATCGCCGGACTCCTGCGCCGCGGCGACCCAGTCGACGGTGCGCGGCGACATCGCGTCTGGTCGCACCACCACCAGGATGATGAACGCGACGATCCCGAGGCAGCCGATGACGGAGCCGATCAGCGCGAGCGCGGTGCTCGGGTAGCGGGCGGTGCGCGGCCGCGGCGCGGTCGCGACCGGAGTCGCGGCGGGATCGGTCACGGGGTCTCCGCCGCGACGGCGGCCTGTCGCGCCGCGTCGAGCCGGGTCTTCGCGCCCTGCAGCCACTCCTCGCAGCGGGCCGCGAGGGCCTCGCCGCGCTCCCAGAGCGCGAGGGACTCCTCGAGCGTCGCGGCGCCCTGCTCGAGCCTCGTCACGACCTCGACCAGCTCGTCGCGGGCCTGCTCGTAGGACAGGCTCGCGACGTCGGCGGGGGGCTGATCGGTCATCGGGTTCCAATGTAGTTGGCCCGCGAGGGGTCCCGGTACACCGGCTCCGCCGGCGCTCGACCCGCGGCGTAGGCGCGGGCGCCCTACTCGACGCGGGCCGCGATCTCGCCGTCGCCGAGCATGACGCCGATCGGGTCGCCGGCCGCCGCCTCGGCGGCGGAGCGCAGGATCGCGCCGCCCTCCCGATAGGCGATCGCGTAGCCGCGCTCCAGCGTGCGCAGCGGCGACAGCGCGCGCAGCTGGCCGGAGAGCTGGGCGACGACGGCGTGCGCGGCCTCGACGCGCCGCTCCAGGAGCTGCGCGCCGCGCTCCGCCCAGCGGGCGACCTCCTCCTCGCGGCTGCTGACGATCCAGCTCGCCTCCAGCAGCGCCGGCCGGGACCGCAGCGCCGAGATCCGCTCGATCTCGGTGCCGACGAGCGTCGCGAGCCGGTTCAGGCTCCGCGCGCGCGCCTGCCGGATGCGGCTCAGCTCCTCGACGACGTCCGGCACCACGCGCTTCGCCGCGTCGGTCGGGGTCGAGGCGCGCAGGTCGGCGACCTCGTCGAGCAGCGGCCGGTCGTTCTCGTGGCCGATCGCCGAGACGAGCGGCGTGACGCAGGCCGCGGCGGTGCGCAGCAGGGCCTCGTCGCTGAACGGGAGCAGGTTCATGAAGTCGCCGCCGCCGCGCGCGACGATGATGACGTCGACCTCGGGGTCGGCGTCGAGCTCCCGGATGCCGGCGGCGACCTCGGCGGCGGCGCGCTCGCCCTGGACGAGCGCGTGCCGGGTCCGGAATCGGACGTCCGGCCAGCGCAGCCGGGCGTTGCGCACGACGTCCTTCTCGGCGTCGGAGTTCTCCCCGGTGACGAGTCCGATGCACTGCGGCAGGAACGGCAGGGGGACCTTCCGCGAGGGGTCGAACAGCCCCTCGGCCGCGAGCTGCCGGCGCAGCCGCTCCAGCCGCTCGAGGAGGTCGCCGAGCCCGACGTGCCGCAGCTCGCGCGCGTTGAGCGTGAGCTCGCCGCGGTTCGCCCAGAAGTCGACCTTGGCGCGGACGACGACGCGGTCGCCCGCCTTGAACTCGGTCGCGGCGTCCGGGATGGTCCGCAGCCAGACGGTGAGCCCGAGCGTCGCGTCCTGCTCGAGGTCCTTGAGCTTCGCGAACACGCCCGACTGCCGGGCGTTCCACTGCGTGATCTCGCCCTCGACCCAGACCTCGCCGAGGCGGTCGATGTAGCCCTTGAGCTCGCCGGCGAGCCGCGCGACCGGCCAGGGCTCCTCCGCGCTCATCGTCGGGGATGCGGCCATGCGGGAAGGGTAGCCGATGCCCGCGACGCGGGTCGGCTCAGCCCAGCAGCGCCTTCATCCGGTCGGCGATCATCCGGATCGCACGGGTCGGCATCAGCCGTCCGATCCGGTCGAGCGCCTTCGCGTCGCCGCCGATGAGCAGCCGCGGCCGGTCGCGCTCGATCGCCTCGACGGTCAGGCGCGCGGCCTCCTGCGGCGTCGTGGTCTTCACCTTCCTCGCCGCCTCGGCCGCCTGCTCCGCGGTCATGCCGCCGGGGATCGCGACGCCGGAGTTGCCGGTGATGTTCGTCGAGACCCCGCCGGGGAAGACCACGGTGACGTGCACCTTCGTGTCCTTCAGCTCCGCGTAGAGCGTCTCGGTGAACAGCTTGACCGCCGCCTTCGAGGCGCCGTACGCGCCCTGGCCGGGGACCGGCACCAGGCCGCCCATCGAGGAGAAGTTCAGCAGCGTCGCCTCCGGACGGGCCTGCAGGTCCGGCAGGAACGCCTTGACGACGTAGACAGTGCCCCAGAAGTTGATGTCGACCACCCGGCGGATCTCGTCGAGCGAGAGGTCCGACACCGGGGCGAAGCGGTGGATGATCCCGGCGATGTTCAGCACGCCGTCGATCGCGCCGTGCCGTGCGCGGACGGCGTCCGGCAGCGCCTCGACGGCGTCGCGGTCGGTCACGTCGACGACGTGCGTCGTCAGCCGCTCGCCGGCGTCGGCGAGGGCGGTCAGCTCGGCGAGCCCCTGCTCCCGGAGGTCGAGCGCGGCGACCCGCGCGCCCTTCGCCAGCAGCTGGAGGACGACCTCCCTGGCGATGCCGTTCCCGCCGCCGGTGACGACGAAGACCCTGTCCCTGATCTGCATGGCCGCGCTCCTCACGAATGCGGGTTACGGGATGGATCGTACCGCCATGTCAACATTGTTGACCAGGGGCGCTCCCGTCGCTCCCGGGCGTCAGGAGCTGCTGCAGCGCGCTCCCGTAGCGCTCGACGACCTCCTCGGGCTCGGCGCCGCGCAGCCCCTCGTCGCCGACCAGCCAGAGCGAGTAGAGCAGGCCGCCGGCGAGCGCGGCGGCGAGCCGCGCGCGGAGGTCCGCGTCCGGGCCGGTCAGCCGCGCACGCAGCGGGAGCACGAAGTCGACCTCGTGCATCTCGCGCAGCCGGGAGCCGAAGCCCGCGCCGTCGCTCGCGCGGATGAGCGCGAGGTAGATGCCGCGGACGTCGTCGTCCGGATCCAGCAGGAATCGCACGAAGTCGCGCCCCAGCGTCTCGAGCGGGCCAGCGGTGAGCGGCTGCACCAGCGCCTCCGGCTCGATCGCGTCGAGGAACAGGCGCTCCTTCGAGCCGAAGTGGCGGATCACGAGCGCCGGGTCGCTGTGCGCCGCGGCGGCGATGTCGCGCACCGAGGCCCCGGCGTAGCCGCGATCGCGGAACAGCGCTCTCGCCGCGTCCAGGATCGCCGCCCGCGTCGCCGTCGCCGAACGCCTCGCCACGTCCCCAGACTACGGGCCGTTGCCGGCGGTCGGGCCGGGCTCGAGGCGAGCCGGCGGGCAGCGGACCCGGGCGGGCACAGGAGGGGTCCGTAGCATGGGAGCGTGATCACGAACGGCGCCGCGGCGCCCGCGGCTCGGCGCGGACGGGTGCTGCTCGCGAGCCCGCGCGGCTACTGCGCCGGCGTCGACCGCGCCGTGGTCGCGGTCGAGAAGGCGCTCGAGCTCCACGGCTCTCCGGTCTACGTGCGCAAGCAGATCGTGCACAACATCCATGTCGTGCGCACGCTCGAGCAGGCCGGCGCGATCTTCGTCGACGACGTCGCCGAGGTGCCGGAGGGCGCCCGCGTCGTGTTCTCCGCGCACGGCGTCTCGCCCGCCGTCGAGGCCGGCGCCGCCGCGCGCGGCCTGCTGACCATCGACGCCACCTGCCCGCTCGTGACGAAGGTCCATCGCGAGGCGACCCGGTTCGCGCGCGACGACTACCAGATCCTGCTCATCGGCCACGCCGGTCACGAGGAGGTCGAGGGCACCATGGGGCACGCCCCCGAGCGGACCATCCTGGTCAGCGGCCCCGACGAGGCCGACACGGTCGAGGTCGCGGACGCCTCGAAGCTCGTCTGGCTCTCGCAGACCACGCTCTCGGTCGACGAGACCATGGAGACGGTGCGGCGGCTGCGGTCGCGGTTCCCGGAGCTCCACGACCCGCCGAGCGACGACATCTGCTACGCGACGCAGAACCGTCAGGTCGCGATCAAGAAGGTCGCCGAGCAGGCCGATCTCGTCATCGTGGTCGGCAGCTCGAACAGCTCGAACACGATGCGGCTCGTCGACGTCTCGCTCGCGAGCGGCGCGCGGGCCGCGCACCGCGTGGACTACGCCGCCGAGATCGACCCCGCGTGGCTGGAGGACGTCGAGTCGGTCGGGGTGACCTCCGGCGCCTCGGTGCCGGAGATCCTGGTCCGGGACGTGCTGCAGTGGCTGGCCGACGCGGGCTACGCGGACGTCGAGGAGGTCGAGACGGCCCGCGAGGATCTCATGTTCTCGCTGCCGAAGGAGCTCCGGGTCGACGGCGACGCCCGCTCGCTCGGCGGCCGGGCGCGGGCGTAGCGAGGCCGATCGCCGGCGTGCCCGGCGACGGCCTAGGCGGACCTGCCGGCCGAGCCGAGCTCCTGCGCGGCGACGACGACGCGCGCCGCCATGTCGGCCTCCGCGATCTTGCCCCAGGCGCGCGGGTCGTAGCGCTTCTTGTCGCCGACCTCGCCGTCGACCTTGAGGACGCCGTCGTAGTTGACGAGCATGTAGCCGGCGACCGAGCGGGTGAACGCGTACTGGGTGTCGGTGTCGACGTTCATCTTGATGACGCCGTTGCGGACCGCGGTCGCGATCTCCTCGGGGCTGGAGCCCGAGCCGCCGTGGAAGACGAGGTCGAGCGGCTTGGGCCCGGTGCCGTACTTCGCGGCGATGCCCGCCTGGATCTCGCCGAGGATCTCGGGGCGCAGCTTGACGTTGCCCGGCTTGTAGACGCCGTGCACGTTCCCGAAGGTGAGCGCCGCGATGTACCGGCCCTGCTCGCCGAGCCCGATCGCGTCGACGACCTGCTCGACGTCCTCGAGGGTCGTGTAGAGCTTCTCGTTGATCTCGGCGACGACGCCGTCCTCCTCGCCGCCGACGACGCCGATCTCGACCTCGAGGATGGCGCCGATACCCTTCATCCGCGGCAGCAGCGCCTTCGCGATCTCGATGTTCTCCGCGAGCGGCACCGCCGAGCCGTCCCACATGTGCGACTGGAAGAGCGGGCCGCGACCGGCCTTGACCTCCTCCTCGGAGAACGCGATGAGCGGCTCGACGAAGCTGCCGAGCGCCTCCTTCGGGCAGTGGTCGGTGTGCAGCGCGACGGTGATCGGGTAGGACTTCGCGACCTCGGTCGCGTACTTCGCGAACGCGATCGCGCCGGTCGCCCGCTGCTTGACGGAGGGGCCGCTGAAGTAGTCGGCGCCGCCCGTCGAGATCTGGATGATGCCGTCGGAGCCGGCCTCGGCGAGGCCCTGCAGGACGGCGTTCACCGTCTGCGAGGAGGAGACGTTGATCGCGGGCAGCGCGTAGCCGCCGGCCTTCGCCTTCGCGATGATCTCCGCGTACTGGTCAGGGGTGGCGACGGGCATGGCGTTTCCTTCGTGGGCTCGTGCGGGTCCGTCCCGAGTCTAGCTAGGCTCGACAGCGTGTCGACGATGAACGCTGCCGCGGACCACTTCGAGGCCCCCGATCGGAACCTCGCGCTCGAGCTGGTGCGGGCGACCGAGGCCGCCGCGATCCGCGCGGTGCCGTGGATCGGCAAGGGGGACAAGAACGCCGCCGACGGCGCGGCGGTCGACGCGATGCGCAAGTTCCTCGGCACGGTCGACTTCGAGGGCGTCGTCGTCATCGGCGAGGGGGAGAAGGACAACGCCCCGATGCTCTACAACGGCGAGGTCGTCGGCACCGGTCGCGGTCCGAGGTGCGACATCGCGGTGGACCCGATCGACGGCACCTCGCTGACGGCGGCGGGCCGGTCGCACGCGATCTCGATGCTCGCGGTCTCCGACCGGGGCACGATGCTCGACGCCTCCTCGGTGTTCTACATGGACAAGCTCGTCACCGGCGCCGCCGGCGAGGGCGCGGTCTCGCTCGAGCTCTCGGTCGGGGAGAACGTGCGCGAGCTCGCCCGCGCGCTCGGCAAGCCGGTCGGCGAGGTCGTCGTCGCCGTGCTCGACCGGCCGCGCCACCAGGGGATCATCGACGAGATCCGCTCGGCCGGCGCCGGGACCCGGCTGATCCTCGACGGCGACGTGGCCGGCGGCATCAACGCGGCGCTCGACGGCACCCGGATCGACATGTGCCTCGGGATCGGCGGCTGCCCGGAGGGCGTCGCGACGGCCGCCGCGATCAAGGCGATCGGCGGCTTCATCCAGGGCCGGCTCGCCCCGCTGGACGCCGAGGAGCGGGCTCGCGGCGAGGCGGCTGGCCTCCGGATGGACCACATCTACGAGGCCGACGAGCTGGTGCGCGGCGACAATTCGATCTTCGTCGTCACCGGCGTGACCGACGGCTCGCTGGTGCGCGGCGTCGAGCGGGTGGGCGGGGTCGTCCACACCGAGAGCCTGATCCTCCGCGCCAAGTCGGGCACGATCCGCCGCATCCAGGCGACGCATCTCGCGTCGAAGTGGCTCGAGGACTGACTAGCCCGGCGCGTCCAGCTCGAAGCCCTCGATCAGCTCGACCTCGACGGCCTCCGCGAGCTCGGGCGCGGTGAGCGGCTTCGGCCTCGTCTCGATGAGTCTCGGCTCGGCGATCACTCTCGACTCGTCGAGGTCGTCGAGCTTGCGCGCCGTCACCAGCACGCGGCTCTCGAGCGAGCTCGCGAAGGTGTTGTAGCTCGTCACGGTCGCGTCGATGCTTCGCCGGAGCTTCTCCGCGTGCTCGGCGAGGGTCGTCAGGCGCGTGTAGAGCTCCCGGCTCAGGTCGAACAGCCGCTTCGCGTCCTCGGTCAGCACGTCCTGCCGCCAGGTGAAGGCGACCGTCTTGAGCACGGCCCAGAGGCTGACGGGGGAGGCGAGGACGACGCCCTTCGACAGCGCGTAGTCCATGAGTCCGGCGTCGCCCTCGTTCGCGGCCGAGAGCAGGGCCTCGTTGGGGATGAACGCGATGACGAAGTCCGGGCTGACCTCGAGCCCGTTCCAGTAGCCGCGCCCGGAGAGGGCGTCGACGTGGCCCCTGACCCGCTTCGCGTGGGCGGCGATGAGGCTGCGCCGCCGCGTCTCGTCGTCGCCGGTCGCCGACGGCGGGATCGCCGAGGCCTCGATGAAGTCGTTGTACGGCACCTTCGCGTCGATCGCCATCTGCTTGCCGCCGGGCAGGTGGACGACCATGTCGGGCCGGCGCGCCGTGTCGTCGACGGAGATCGTGGCCTGCTCCGTGAAGTCGACGTGCGGCAGCAGCCCGGCCGACTCGACGAGGGTGCGCAGCTGCGTCTCGCCCCACGCGCCCCGCACCGCGTTGTTCCGCAGCGCGGCGGCGAGCGCCTCCGCGGTCGCGCGCAGCCGCTCCTCGCCCTCGGTCGCCGCCTTGAGCTGCTGCGCGAGCTCGCCGTGCTGCCGGGCGCGCTGCTGCTCGAGCTCGGTGACCTTCGACTGCATCGTGCGCAGCGTCTCCTGCACGGGGGTGAGCGCCTGGAGCACCTTCGACTCGGCGGCCTCGCGGGCCTGCTGCGCCGCCGCGTCGCGCGCTCCGCGGTCGACCAGCTCCTTGTGCTGCGCGGCCGCGGCCGCGACCTGCGCCTGCAGCGCCTCGACCGAGGCCTGCGCCGCCGAGAGCTCGGCCTGCACCTCCGCGGAGGCCTGGGCCGCGAGGGTGCGCTCCTGCGCGATCGCGGCCTCGTGCCGGGCGGCCACGAGCGCGATCGCGTGCTCCCGCTCGGCCGCGGCCGACGCCGCACCGGTCGCCATCGCCCGGCGGGAGCGGTCCGCGGCGATCCTCGACGCGAGGAGCCACGCGATCGCGCCGCCGACGACGAGGCCGACGATCGCGGCGATCAGGGCGGCGAGCCAGGGTTCCATGCGGACAGGGTCGCATGGACTCCGGACATCACGATCTCGATACGCCGCTGCGCGGCTACTCGACCCGCGGGGGCCGACTACGCCGCGACGGGGGCGAGGTGGGAGATGCGCGCGCCGGCGAGGGCGCCCAGCTCGGCGAGCGTCGCGGCGCCGTGCCGCTTCGCCGCGTCGATGATGATCCACGCGCAGGCCTCGGCGTCGGCGAGCGCGTCGTGGTGCGGGAAGTCGTCGAACCCGGCGGCGGAGGCCGCCATCGGGAGCCGGTACGAGTCGAGCGTGTACGTCCGCCGCGCGATCTGGAGCGAGCAGAGGTAGTCGAACTCCGGCGTGGCGGTCCCGGACGCCTCGCACGCGGACTTGATGACGCCCATGTCGAACCCGGCGTTGTGCGCGGTGAGCGGGTCGCCCTCGATGTACTCGAGGAGGCGGGGGAGCTGGTCGATCCAGCGCGGGGCGTCGGCGCAGTCCGCGGCGCGCAGTCCGTGGATGCGCGTGTTCCACTCCGTGAAGTGGTCGTGGCCCTCCGGGGGCAGGATGAGCCAGCCCTCCCGGTCGACGACCTTCCCGCCGCGCACCTTCGCGAGCCCGACCGAGCACGCGCTCGCCGCCGACGGGTTCGCGGTCTCGAAGTCGATCGCCGTGAAGTCGAGCGCGCTGAGGTCGGGCACACGCCCAGCCTGAACCCGGCCCCCGACAACGGCCCGGCGGCGCGCCGTCGTGCCCGCGAAGATCCGATGCGCACGGGCGGTCGTGACGGCGCTGCGCATTTGTTCTAGTACAGATAGAACTAATATCATTGCCGTGTGACGAGCACGATCGAGGTGAGCCGCCTCGCGAAGCGCTACCGCGAGGTCCTCGCCGTCGACGACCTGAGCTTCACGGTGCGGCCGGGCCGCGTCACCGGATTCCTCGGGCCGAACGGCGCCGGCAAGACGACGACGCTGCGGATCGTCCTCGGCCTCGCCGCCGCCTCGTCCGGCGCCGCGACCATCGGCGGCCGGCGCTACCGTGACCTGGCGCAACCGCTGCGCGAGGTCGGCGCCTCGCTCGAGGCGACGAGCTTCCACCCCGGCCGCACGGCCCGCGACCACCTGCGGCTGCAGGCGACCGCCGGCGGCATCGCACGCGAGCGGGTGCCGCTCGTCCTCGAGCAGGTGGGCCTGACCGCGGCGGCCGGTCGGCGCGTCGGCGGCTACTCGCTCGGCATGCGGCAGCGGCTCGGCCTCGCCGCGGCGCTGCTCGGCGATCCCGGCGTGCTCGTCCTCGACGAGCCGATCAACGGCCTCGATCCCGAGGGCATCCGCTGGGTGCGGTCGCTGCTGCGCACGCTCGCCGCCGAGGGCAGGACGGTGCTCGTCTCCTCGCACGTGCTCTCCGAGGTCGAGCAGGCGGTCGACGACCTGGTCGTCATCGACCGCGGCCGGAGCGTCTACCAGGGCCCGGTCGGCGGGCTCGCGCCGACGCACCCGCGCATCGTCGTCGACGCGGGGCGGCGCGCCGACCTCGCTGCGGCGCTCGGCCCCCGCGTCGTCGGCGCGGCGCCGGACGGAGCGCTCCTCGTGGAGGGCGTCGACGCCGCGGAGGTCGGGCGGATCGCGTTCTCCGCCGGGATCGCGGTGACGCATCTCGCCGCGGAGACGCAGGGGCTCGAGGGCGGCTTCCTCGAGCTCATCCGAGGAGCGGGATCGTGAACGCGGTCGGCCGCTCGGTCGCCGCGGAGCTCCTCCGGGTCGTCAGCACGCGCATCTGGTGGATCCTGGGGCTCGTGCTGCTCGGCTACACGGCCTTCGTCGCGGCATTCCTCGCGTTCTTCCTCGGCGACCTCGGGGCGGCGCTCGGCGGCGGGTCGAGTCTGCCCCCGCGCGCGGTCGCCGACCTCGTCTACTCGACCGCGACCTCGGTCGGCTATCTCGTCCCCGTGCTGCTCGGCGCGCTCATCGTGACCTCCGAGCACCGCCACCGCACGCTGACGCCGACCCTGCTCGCCGAGCCGCGGCGCGGCGTCGTCGTCACCGGGAAGGCGATCGCCGGGGCGGCGTTCGGCGCGCTGTACGGGGTGGTCGGGCTGCTCGCCTCGGTCGGCCTCGGCGCCGCCGTCATCGCCGTGGGCGGCGGGGACCCGCTGCTCGGCAGCGCGGAGACCTGGGGGCTGATCCTGCGCGCCCTGCTCGCGATGGCCCTCTGGGGGCTCGTCGGCGTCGGCCTCGGCGGCCTCGTCGCGAACCAGGTGGTCGCGATCGTGCTGCTGCTCGTCTTCACCCAGTTCCTCGAGCCGATCCTGCGCCTCGTCGGCGCCGTCTGGGAGTGGAGCGCCGAGGTCGGGAAGTTCCTGCCGGGTGCGGCGAGCGACGCCCTCGTCGGAGCCGGCCTCTTCGGCTCGCTCGGCGCGCTCGACCCCTCGGCGGCCGGGATGCACTCGGCCGCGCTGTCCTGGTGGCAGGGCGGGCTCGTGCTCGCCGCCCTCGCGGCCGTGCTGCTCGTCCTCTCGCGCGCGACCACCTGGCGGCGCGACGTCGCCTAGACACGGCGTCACCCGGGCGCGGGCTCGCCTGGACGTCGCGACCTCGGCGCGGCGGTGCCGGCGCGGGTGTGGCGCCTCGGCGCGTTGCCTATCATGCTCGTGAGGGCCCTGCCCGCCGCCTCATCCGACGATCCGGGGGACCACGATGCCAGCGACGTCCCTCGCGAGCGCCGAGCCGCCCGGCCTGACCGCCGCCGAGGTCGCGGAGCGGATCGCCGACGGCCGCGTCAACGCCTTCGACCAGGCCTCGAGCCGCAGCGCCTGGAGCATCATCCGGGCGAACGTGTTCACCCTGTTCAACGCGATCGTCGTCGGCTGCTTCGTCGTGCTCTTCGTGCTCGGCCGCTGGCAGGACGCGCTCTTCGGCTTCAGCGCCGTCGCGAACTCGATCATCGGCTCCGTCCAGGAGTTCCGCGCGAAGCGGTCGCTCGACCGGCTCGCGCTGCTGAGCGCCCCGCTCGCCCGGGTGCGCCGCGACGGCGCCGACGTCGAGGTCGTCCCGCGCGAGGTCGTGCTCGACGACCTGCTCGTGCTGCGCGCGGGCGATCAGGTGCCGGCCGACGCCGTCGTGCTCGAGTCCCGCGGCCTGCAGCTCGACGAGTCGATGCTGACCGGCGAGTCCGATGCGATCGACAAGGCCCCGGACGACGAGGTGCTCTCCGGCTCGATCGTCGTCGGCGGGGAGGGGATCGCCCGGGCGTCGCGCGTCGGGGCCGACTCCTTCGCGAACCGCTTCGCCGACGAGGCCAAGCGCTTCTCGCTGATGGCGAGCGAGCTGCGGGCGTCGCTCGATCGCGTGCTGCTCTGGATCACCTGGCTCGTCGGCCCGGTGAGCCTGGTCGTGCTCAACGCGCAGATGCTCGCGCTCGGCGGCTGGGCGGAGGCGATCGAGTCGGGCGCCTGGCGGGACGCCGCGGTGAGCACGATCGCCGCGGTCATCGCGATGATCCCGCTCGGGCTCGTGCTCATGACGAGCATCGCCTTCGCCGTCGGCGCCGTGAAGCTCTCCACCCGGAAGGTGCTCGTCAACGAGCTGCCCGCCGTCGAGGGCCTCGCCCGCGTCGACATCATCTGCCTCGACAAGACGGGGACGCTGACCGAGGGCGAGATCGCCTTCGACGACGCGCATCCGTTCGACGAGGCGGATCGCTCCGGCGGCACGGGGCCCGCGAACGCCGTCGCGCCGTCGTGGCACGCCGCGCTCGCCTGGTGGGGCGAGCAGGCGGACGCGAACGCGACGTCCCGCTCCCTCGCCGGCCGCTTCGGGGACGCGCCCCGGACGGCGCCGGCCGCGCGCATCCCGTTCTCCTCGGCGCGGAAGTGGAGCGCCGTCGCGTTCGAGGCCGGCCCCGTCGGATCGTGGGTGCTCGGCGGCCCCGAGATGGTCTTCCCGGCCGGCCACGGCGCGCTCATGGAGCGGGTCGCCGCGCTCGCCGACACCGGTCGCCGCACGCTCGTGCTCGCGCGCGCCGCCGCGCCCTTCGACGCGGGCGCGGCCGAGGAGGAGCGGCTGCCGAGCGGGCTCGAGCCGGTCGCGCTGCTCACCTTCGCCGAGCAGGTCCGCCCGGACGCCGCCGAGACGCTCGGCTACTTCGCCGAGCAGGGGGTCGACGTCCGCATCATCTCCGGCGACAGCCCCAGGACCGTCGCGGCGATCGCCCGGCGCCTCGGCCTGCCCGCCGGCGACGGCTTCGACGCGCGCGACCTCCCGGAGGACCCGGCGGCGATCGCCGAGGTGCTCGAGCGCGAGATCGTCCTCGGCCGGGTGACGCCGCAGCAGAAGAAGGCGGTCGTGGTCGCGCTGCAGTCGAGGGGCCGCACCGTCGCGATGACCGGCGACGGCGTCAACGACGCGCTCGCGATCAAGCAGGCGGACATCGGCATCGCGATGGAGTCCGGCTCGCCCGCGACGAAGGCGGTCGCCCGGCTCGTCCTGCTCGACGGCCGCTTCTCGCACCTGCCCGGCGTGGTCGCCGAGGGGCGCCAGGTCATCGCGAACATCGAGCGCGTCTCGATGCTGTTCCTCACGAAGACCTCGTACGCGGTGCTGCTCGCCGTGCTGTTCGGCGCCGCGCTCATGGTGTTCCCGTTCCTGCCGCGGCAGATGTCGATCATCGACGGCCTGACGATCGGCATCCCGGCGTTCTTCCTCGCGCTGCTGCCGAACACGCCGCGGTACACCCCGGGCTTCCTGCGCCGATCGCTCGCCTTCGCGCTCCCGACCGGCGCGATCGTCGCCGTCGCCCTGCTCGCCTACGCGAGCGCCGCGACCTCGCTCGGCATCCCGACCGCGCCGCTGCGCACCGGCGCGACGCTCGTGCTCGCGATCCTCGGGCTCTGGATCCTCGGCGTGCTCTCGCGGCCGATCGGCCTCGTCAAGGGCCTCGTGATCGGCGCGATGATGATCGGGCTCGTCCTCGTCTTCACGATCCCGTTCGCGGGCGGATTCCTCGAGTTCGTCGACCCGGGCCTCGACGGGGCGCTGCTCGTCGCGATCGTCTGCGCGATCGGGATCGGGCTCATCGAGCTGGTCCGCGTCGTGCACCGGCGGCTCATCGGCCGCGCCTGGTTCAGGAGGCCGCTGCGACTGCGGCGCGCGCCCGGAGCCCCTGCCTGAAGAACGCGGCGGTGCGCCGCCCCGCCCACAGCGCGACGATGACGAACAGGTAGAACACGGCGTCGAGGTTCGTCCACCACAGGTCGGCCGGCGAGCCGGCGATCGTGATGACGTCGAGCAGCAGCGCGGCGGCGGCGAAGACCGTGACCAGGATGCGGGCCGCCCGCGAGCCGCGCCAGACCGCCGCCGCGACCGCGCCGAGCAGCAGCGAGAGCAGGATGCCGGCCGCGCCGGCGAGCGAGACGGCCATCACGAGGCCCGCCGCGACCGTCGTCTCGTCGTAGCGGGCGAGCAGGACGAGGACGCCCTCGAGCACCCCGAAGCCGGCGAGCACCATGACCAGGACGACCGCGATGGATACCGGCAGCGGCCGCCGCGGCGCCGCGTCCTCGGCGGTGCGCACCGCCTGCACGTCCGCGTCGTCGTTCGGGTCGTCCACGGCGGTCAGCCTAGCGAGGCGCCGGTCGCGACCGGTCGGTGACGCGTCCGCTCCGACGTCAATCGCGGCCGCGCCGCGCCCGGCCGATCGGCCCGAGATGCGTCTCGGTGAACGACGCGAGCTTCAGCCCGTAGCCGAGCGCCCGGTCGACCCCGACGTGGAACGCCCAGCTCGCCGCGATCAGGCCCAGGATCCACAGATCGGCCCCGAGCAGGCGGCCGACCGCCCAGCCGAGCGCGAGCACCGCCGGTCCGGTGTAGTTGTGGACGAGGTTGTACCAGAACGCGCCGTGCCTCGGCCCGGCCGCATAGCCCGCCGCCGACGCGTCCCAGAGCAGGAACGCGGCGAGCAGCACCCACCACGGCCAGCCGAGCGCGATCGCGCCGACGAGCACCGCCGCCGCGATGGCGGCGTTCTCCACCCGCTGCACGACGGTCGGCACCTCCGCATGCTACCCGCCGGTAGGCTCGTACGCCGTGGCATTGACGATCGGCATCGTGGGCCTCCCGAACGTCGGGAAGTCGACCCTGTTCAACGCGCTCACCCGCGCCGGCGTGCTCGCGGCGAACTACCCCTTCGCGACGATCGAGCCGAACGTCGGCGTCGTCGAGCTGCCCGACCCGCGCCTGAAGCGGCTCGCCGAGATCTTCGGCTCCGAGCGCATCCTGCCGGCGACGGTGTCGTTCGTCGACATCGCCGGCATCGTCAAGGGCGCCTCCGAGGGCGAGGGCCTCGGCAACCAGTTCCTCGCGAACATCCGCGAGGCCGACGCGATCGCCCAGGTGGTCCGCGGCTTCGCGGACCCCGACGTCGTCCACGTCGCGGGCGCGGTGAACCCCGAGGACGACCTCGAGGTCATCACGACCGAGCTCGCGCTCGCCGACCTGCAGACGCTCGAGAAGGCGATCCCGCGCCTCGAGAAGGAGGTCAAGGGGAAGAAGGCGGAGCCGGCGGTGCTCGAGGCCGCGATCGCGGCACGCGACGCGCTGAACGCGGGCGTCCCGCTCTCGCGCGCGACCGGCGTCGACCTCGCGCAGCTGAGGACCCTCGGCCTGATGACCGCGAAGCCGATCATCTACGTCTTCAACGTCGACGAGTCGGTGCTCTCCGACGCGGCGGCCCGGGCGCGCCTCGCCGCCCTCGTCGCGCCGGCCCAGGCCGTCTTCCTCGACGCGAAGATCGAGTCCGAGCTCATCGACCTCGAGCCCGAGGAGGCCGCCGAGCTGCTCGCCATGACCGGCCAGGAGGAGTCGGGCCTGGACCAGCTCGCGCGGATCGGCTTCGACACCCTCGGCCTGCAGACCTACCTCACCGCGGGTCCGAAGGAGTCGCGCGCCTGGACGATCGGCAAGGGCTGGAAGGCGCCGCAGGCCGCGGGCGTCATCCACACCGACTTCGAGAAGGGCTTCATCAAGGCCGAGGTCATCTCGTTCTCCGACCTCGTCGAGACCGGCTCGGTCGCCGAGGCCCGCGCGAAGGGCAAGGCCCGCATCGAGGGCAAGGACTACGTCATGCAGGACGGCGACGTGGTCGAGTTCCGCCACAGCTAGGCGTCCGGAGCGAGGATCTGGACACGAGCGCCGGTCGGCTCGCCATCTCCGGGGGATCGAAGCAGGGCGTGCCGATGCCGGCGATGCTCGGTACCCTCCAGATCAGGGAGGATTCCCCCGAGCGCTTCCTCCCGTGAAAGGACGATGATGACGTCGCCGCCCTCCATCCCGACCCTCCGCCGCGTCGGAGGGCTCGCCATCGCCGCGGGCTCCGTGCTCCTCGCCGCCGGCGCCGGCGCATGGCTCACCGTGACGAAGCAGCTGCGCGACGAGAAGATCACGGTGCCCGGGAACGCGCCGCTGCTCGCGGGCAGGCGCGTCCAGGATCCGGTGACAGCCTACGTCGAGGCGCTCGTCATCAAGGGCAATGCCGAGCGCGGCGCGGGCGGGCGCACCTTCGCCGACATCAGCGCCGCGCTGCGCGACGTCGAGGGCGGCAGCGACGAGGCGGCCGAATTGCGAAAGCAGAGCGCCGCCCTGTCGACGGCGGCCTCCCTGCGCACCTCCCTGATGACCTCGGTGCTCGCCTACGGGGTGAGCGCCCTCGTCGGCGGGCTCGGCGCCTTCTTCGTGATCGCGGGATCGCAGCTGCGTCGGGCCGACGAGACGTAGCGCCGAGGGGTTCGCTGCCGAGCCGCCTGATGTCGTCCCCCGGTCGGCACCGCTGCTCGTCCTGATGCCTCGGCCGGCCAGGGTCCATGGAGCTTGCCTCCGTAGCATCGCGGGCATGGACGAGCGACTTCCCTGGATCCAGCCGTACGGCGACGCCGTCGTCAAGGGGCTCAACCGCATCGGGGTGCGCTTCGGGCCGGTCGTGGTGCTGACGCTCAACGGCCGCAAGTCCGGCGAGCTGCGCTCGACCCCGGTCACCCCGGTGGAGGTCGACGGCCGGACGTACGTCGTCGCCGCGATCGGGACGGCGAACTGGGCGCAGAACGCGAGGGCCGACGGCGACGCCGCGATCGACGTCGCCGGGGACATCGAGGCCGTCCGGCTCGTCGAGGTCACCGACCCGGCGCACAAGGAGCGGGTCGTCGTCGCGTTCGGCGAGCGGGGCATGCCCGGCCGGTTCCTCAAGATGGTCGGCGCGGCGCCGGAGCGCACGCCCGAGGGCTTCGCGCAGGCGGCGCCGACGACCGCGGTCTTCGAGGTGGTGCCGGTGCCGGTCGGCAGCGGCGCGGGCGCCTCCTGAGCCGTCGCGCGCATACTGGGCGTCATGACCAGGGTCGACCGGGCGAGCCGCCTCGTGCGGCGAGCGCCCGCCGCGGTGTTCGCGGCGATGGTCGATCCGCAGGCGCTGCTGCGCTGGCTGCCGCCCGAGGGGATGAGCGGGCGCTTCGAGCACGCCGACATCCGGCCCGGCGGCTCGTACCGGCTCGTCCTCACCTATGCCGACGCGAGCGGCCGCGGCAAGGCGAGCGAGGACTCGGACGTCGCCGACGTCCGGTTCGTCGAGATCGTGCCAGTGGAGCGGATCGTCCAGACGGTGGACTTCCCGAGCGAGGACGCGGGCTACGCCGGCACCATGACGATGACCTGGGAGCTGCGTCCGGCCCCGGACGGCACGCTCGTCGAGCTGCGCGCGGAGCACGTGCCGCCGGGGATCTCCGCCGCCGACCACGCCGTCGGGATGGCGTCCTCGCTCGCCAACCTCGCCGGCTACGTGGAGTCGCGCACCGGCCGATGAGCCCGATCGGCTGCGCGACGCTGCTCGACCTCGCCGTGGCCGGAGCGGTGCGAGGATGAGCACATGCCCGAGATGCCGGAGACCGAGGCGCTCGCGCGGTTCCTGACCGAGCGGGCGGCGGGGCGGCGCTTCGAGCG